>NZ_CP020469.1:2401843-3002303 GCF_003031405.1 Halomonas sp. 'Soap Lake #6' | reverse complement strand
ACTGAGATATTTTGGCAGCGGGAGATGAAGTACACCCACGTAGATTAGCGAATCACCTCAAACAAGCTGATGATCCAGAAAAAACTGAATTGAGCCAGTTCGAAGCGTTATCAGTTCGAAGCGTTATAGCGAGGTTTGCAAGCACTGGAGCTCGCTGTGAACGTGATCAATGATTGGCAGTGAGAGGTAGTGCTCAACACGGTCGCGCACGTGGGTAATCACCGCAGCATCGGTGAGTTCTGCCGACCAGTCCTGGCCGCGATATTCGGTATCCCGACTGTGCAGGTACTGGGCACGCCACTTAGCGCACCAGGTAAGCGACCACAGCCAGGTAGCACGGCGGCAGGCCACCAGGGTTTCCGCACTAGGTGTTTCGCCCATACGTGCCTGCCAGCGGCGGTAAAAGGCGGTCACCTCATCCATGGTTAGCACCGCTTGGCTGTTAACATCCCAGGTGGTCGAGGTGTAAAGCGAAGTGTGGGCTAAATCAATGCCTGGTAGGCCGTAGCGGCACTTTTCCAGATCCACCAAAATCGCACGACCATCCTGGGCAATCAAAAAATTGCCGGGGTGGGTATCAAAGCTGATCAGGCAGCGCTTGGCATCTGGCAGTGTAGAGGGCAGCGCATCCAGCTCGTCGCGAACACGTACGATAATCTCTGTATTCAAGTCGGCTTGTTCCAGCCACTCGGCTTGGCGGCTGACTTCCTCGTGCATGGCCTGCCATGGGTCGGCAGGTGCTAGCAGTGGTTCGGTATGCTCTGGTAGCGCTAAGCGGTGAAAGCTAGCCAGGGTGTCGGCGATGCGTGGTAGATCCTCCGGTAGTTGCGCCAGCCGGCCTTTAACAGCATCCACCAGCAGTCCACCACGGGGCAGGGCGGCACTGACTGGAAGAACTCCATGCAGGTGCGGTACATGCCTCCCCTGGCTGGCCCGCTCATAGCAGGCGGCTTCATAAGCCAGATTATCCGTAGGTGCCAGGTTCATCTGGCTCTGCTTGGGTAGACGCGCAACCCAATCATCGCCATCGCGATGAATCCACACATGGTCGTGGGCCAGCCCGGTATCTGCCATCGGTGAGAGCGATTGGTAAGCAATCCCCGCCTGTTGCAGGGTGCTTTCCAATGCCAGCAGGCGTGCCTCTACATGTGTGGGCATTGAGCTGTCCGTGTCGTTATATGTTGAGCAATGCCAATTAGGATTAGACCTTCCAGCCCCCTGAGAAAGGTCTAATGGTGATCAGAGATACTTTTTCCTAATCAGGTGGGCAATGGTGACGGGGACTAAGAAGACGATCAAAAAGAACGGCAGCTCATACATCAAGGAGTACCCCGCGTGAACTACGCCGACCCATAGATTGATACAAGAAGCGAATAACCAGAGGACAGCAAAGACAATGAAATAGTGGGGGCGAAAAGCAGGTGCGAGCCTGCCTGCAAATGCCAGAATAGCAAAGAGCACCAAACCAGCGCAGATAATCATCAGCGTGTGCATATGAACCTCCAGTGCAAGAGCGCGCTTTAATTATGCAGAATCGGCTGGCACTGAGCCAGCCGATTTGCTCGATTAGCGCGTCGTATAGCCGCCGTTGGCAAAAATCGTTTGTCCGGTAATCCACCAGCCGTCTGTTGCCAGGAAGCGGATAATGGGGGAAATGTCTTCGATCTTGGTAAGGTCCCCGTTAAGTGATTGGGATTTATGGAACCCCACCCTTTCTGGAGTTTCCTGCCCGTAGAAGAACGGGGTGTCCATGGGGCCTGGGCCAACAGCGGTTACCGAAATGCCACGCCCCGCAAACTCTTTGGCTGCTGCACGGGTGAAATGCTCCACGGGTGACTTGCCTCCAGCATAGGTGGAGTAGCCGTCAGTAAATGCAGCGAGTAGGGAGGTGACAACGGTGATGACTTTGCCGTTGTCGTTTAGATGCTTGCCTGCTTCCTTAATGAAGAAATAAGCTGCCTTGGCATTGATATCGAACATGGTGTCATATTCGTCTTCGCTCGTTTCCACTATGGGCTTGCGCAGCACCATACCTGCCGTGTTGACGGCTACGTCGATGCCTCCGAATGTATTTTTGGCTTCTAGAAAAAGTGCCTCCACATTGGCTGGCTTGGTTAAATCAGCTTGGGTCATGTAGGCGTCGCTACCCAATTTTTTCACCGCATTAACCGTGTCTTCTGCCTCGGCACGGGTGGCATCGCTGTTGTAATGCACCACGACTTTGGCGCCTTCTTGAGCAACTTCACGGCTTAGGAGGCCGCCGAGATTTTTCGCGCCACCAGCGATAAGTACTACTTTGTCTTTAAAATCGTATGCCGCCATGTTTATCACCTTCTTGGTATTTTGGGATCAAATGCTATTTATTGCTTTTACGCCGAGCTTTGATATCGGCTTGCAGATCCATTCTCGTCAGGCTTGGCATTGGTATAAACCGGCGTAAACTGACAGCATTTGTCGAGAATTACGAACAGTAAGGTGAGGGGAATGGATCGACTCGAAAGGCTGCATATTTTTACCCGCGTAGTTGATTGCATGAGCTTCACCCGTGCTGCGGAGAGTCTTAGTATTCCTCGTTCTACGGTATCGACAGCGGTGAAAGACTTAGAAAGTGCGTTGGGGGCTCGGTTGATTAATCGTACGACACGGGCGCTTGATATCACCCAAGAGGGCCATCTGCTGTATAAGCAGGCACTGTTACTGTTGGAGGATTACGAGCGACTGGCAGGTACCTTTTCCACTGAAGTGGGGGGCCCCAGTGGTAAGTTGCGTATCAATGTCCCTGGGCGACTAGGCCGGCGGGTGTTAGTACCAGCACTACCAGATTTCCTCGACCGATACCCGGATATCGATATTCAGATGGGGGTGACTGACCGAGCGGTGGATTTGGTAGGCGAGGGAGTGGATTGCGTGATCCGAGTAGGGGCGCTGGCTGATAGCAATCTTATTGCCCGGCCGCTTGGCAGTTTGCCGCTGTGCAATTGTGCGAGCCCTGCTTATCTAGCCCGCTTTGGCATTCCTAAGACGACCGCGGATCTATCCACGCATCGCATTGTTGCGTTCGTTTCGTCCATGACGGGCAGCGTTGAGAGCTGGGAGTATGAGCAAGAAGGTCGGGTGGAGAGTGTATTGCTGCCTGCCCGGGTCACCGTGAACACGGCAGAAGCGCTCATTGCTGGTGCACTGGCTGGCCTGGGGCTTATTCAGGTCCCCCGTTACGATGTACACCATCATCTGGAGTCCGGGAGGATGGTTAGTATCCTGCCGATGGCAGTACCCGAGCCCATGCCTATCACTTTGTTGTATCCACATCGTGAGCACATGACGCGGCGTCTCGAAGCATTTATAGACTGGGCGGTACCGGTATTACAGAGCCAAGTGCTGAGGTCGTCAAATCAGGAGTAAGGATCAATGACGTTAAGAAATTTTCCTGTCTGGCGTAAACCGCGCCACCATCTGGATGCTGAGGATGCCAACGCTCATGTCCATTGGGTAGAGCTGTTTTTTGATTTGGTGCACGTCGTCACCATCTTTATGCTGGGTAATTTCCTGTCTAACCATCTTGATATTCCTGGTTTTTTAGTTTTTTCAGGTATGTTTTTGGCGGTATTTTTTGCTTGGGCTGACAGTTCTGTCTACAATTCTTTATATATCTCGACAGACATTCCCCACCGAACAATTATGGCGTTTCAGATAGTGACCATGATGGTCATCGCGGCAGCTATTCCAGAAGTGCTAGAGGGTGGATGGGTCTATTTCGCGCTCGGCTATGCTTTCAATCGGGCGTTGACTGCTTATTTGTACTGGCGAGCTAGGCGTGTGGGAGCAGAAACAACGTCGCTGGCTGCCGAACAAGGGCGTAATTTCTTTATACTTGCCGGGCTATTTGCTCTGTCCGCTGTGTTACCTCGACCACTTGCCTACTGGGTCTTTGGTGCCGGAATTGTACTGATACAGTTACAGTATATATTGCCGCGTATAGGTACGCTGCGCTTTGAGCGCTTCCGCCCCCGGCTGCACCACATCTCAGAGCGGTTTGGCCTGTTGATGCTGATTTTGCTAGGCGAAGGCTTCTTTAAACTGGTAGTCACGCTCAGCCAAAAGAGTATCAGCTTGGTAGGGTCAGATACTCTGGTTAATTTTATTATGGGTGGCCTTTCCCTGTTTGCGTTGGCTTGGATCTATTTCGATTGTGTGGGAAATGCTCAGCCCAAAAGCCAAAAAATAGCATTTATAGTAACGTATTGGCTTACCCATATTGCCATCATGTGGAGCGCAGTGCTGGTTGGAGTCGCACTGGCAGGCGAGGTTTATGTTGGGTTTATGGAACCCTACCCATTGGGCTATGGCATGATTGGTAACATTGGCTTGGTGGTCTTTTTGGGCTCTCTCTGGATCTTGCAGCATGTGGTAGAAGGGCGTGATACAACTCGGCGCTATCATTCTGCTGGCGTAAGAGTTTTTGGAATCGTGGCGACCTTGCTGTTATTAGCGATCTTCCCCTATGTACCGTCTGTTGTGGGCAACTTGGTTTGGGGGATCGCGTTGTTTTCCCAGGTTGCGGTGCCCTTTTATCGTGCAGTACAGGATGAAATAAGATAGGTGAGCATAGAAAGCAGCAGCTTAAAGCGCAGATTGAGCAGGTTGAGCAATTAACGAGTTTATGCGCGCTGATACAGAATTCTGAATGCTATCTGAAATTGCGAGCAATCTGAAGCTGCGAACTACCTGAAACCGCGAGGGTAATTGGAATGCATGACACGGCAATTGTATTAGGTGCAACAGGGGCTGTGGGTACTCAGTTAGTGGCCCAATTAACCCAACGCGAAGAAGTCGCTACCGTTGTCGTGCTGTCGCGCCGTGAGTTAGATGTATCGCAGGCTTTTACGGATGCTGTCACTACTAAAATCAGCCTTTGTGTGATCGATTTTGAAAAACTGGAAGAGCAAGCCGCGGGCTTAATACCTGCCGGTTCAATGGCTTTTGTGGCATTAGGCACAACGAAAAAGCAGGCAGGTAGTGAGGCGGCTTTTCGCGCTATTGATCATGGTCTTGTGCTGGCATTTGCTCGGGCATGTAAATCTGCTGGCATTTGCCAACTGGGTGTTGTCACCGCGGCTGGTGCCAATGTGCGCTCTGCTAGTTTTTATAACCGTGTGAAAGGTGAGGTGGAACGGGATATCCAAGCACTGGGGCTTGCGAGCGTGTTGTTTGCGCGGCCTTCGTTGCTACTGGGACGGCTTGACGATGGCCGCTTGGTGGAAAAAGTCGCGGCATCGCTGCTTGCGCCGGTGGCGTGGTTGTTGCCTAAGGCGGTGCGCCCCATTACTACGCAACGGCTGGCAGCGGCCATGATTGAGGAGGCGTATAGTGCCGAGCAGAAGCGGCCAATATTTGTGCTATCAAATGCCGACATGCATTCACGCTAACTTGATCGGTACGGCAAGCTCTACTCTCGGTTGGGCCTAGCAACTCCAACTATCTCGCGCAAAAAGGCGTCGATTCCCTCGGAATAAGCCGGTTCACTATCCCGGAAGCCGGTGTTGTGGCCGCCATGAATCTCCAGTAGCTGCTTTGGCTCTTGGGCTGCCCGGTACACCGCTTCACCTTCGGCGAAGGGAATGATCTCATCGTCACGGCTGTGGATCACCAGTAGCGGTACCGAGATACGTGCCACGTAAGTTTCTACGGGGTAGTTAATACGCGCCAGCCAGCGCGCTGGCAGGAAGGGGTAGAGCTGCTGAGCTAGCTCTGGCACCGAGCGAAACGGTGACTCAAGGATTACCGCTGCAGGAGCTGTTTGTTGCTCTTCGAGGCTCGCGACGAGCTCCGCGGCTACTGCCGCGCCCAGCGAACGACCGAATAAGACGATCTCGTCTGCCTCTTGCTTGGCTTCATCACGTAGCCAGTGCCAGGCGGCGCGAGCATCCAGCGCTGTGCCTGCTTCGGAAGGACGGCCCTCACTGCGCCCGTAACCACGGTAATCAATGATTAATACCGATAGCCCCAGGCGGTGGAACTGGGCGATGCTCTCCAACCGGTGGGAAATATTGCCCGCATTGCCGTGGAAAAACAGCAGGCTGGCGCGGGGCTCTGGGGCGGGTATCCACCATGCATCCAGAGCTACGTCATCCTCGGTGGTCAGGGTTACTGCTTCCCATGCCAGACCTCGGTCGGCCGGGGTGGCAATATGCTCGCGGCCGGCGTTAGGTAGATACAGGAGACGATCCTGAAAGGCCCACATCAGTGCTACTACCAGAGCGTAGATTAACGCTAGAGACAGTAGTGTTTTTGCCATCATGTTTGGCATAGATTCGACTCGGGGCTAGTGTGAGCAAAATGCAGACGGCACCCTTGGGTGCCGTCTTTAGTTTAGCTAAGAGTGAGCCCTATAATGCCGCTATCTTCGCTTGTTGCTCTTCCAGCAGCTTTTTGGCGGCTTGGAATTCGGCGAGTTTGCCACGCTCTTTCTCTACCACGGCAACTGGCGCTTTGGCGATAAAGCCATCGTTGCCGAGTTTCTTCTCGATGCCGCCGATTAGCTTGTCCTGCTTTTCAATTTCTTTAGCTAGGCGTTTTAGCTCGGCGTCTTTGTCGATCAGATCCGCCATTGGCACCAGCACTTCCATGTCACCCACTAGCTGAGTAGCTGAGAGCGGTGCATCGTCTGGGTTGGCTAGCCAAGTAGCGCTTTCCAGTTTAGCCAGCTTGGCTAGGAAGTGGCGGTTGCTCTCCAGTCGCTCGGCGTCTTCTGGCTTGCCTTTGGTCAGTAGCACGTCCAGCGGTTTGCCGGGGGCAATGTTCATCTCGGCGCGGATGTTACGCACTGCGATAATCACGCCTTTCAGCCATTCGATATCCCGGGTGGCCTGCTCGTCGATTTTGCTTTCGTCAGCTTCCGGCCATGCCTGATGCATGATGGATGCGCCATCACCCACGTAGGTACCTGCCAATGGCGCCACACGCTGCCAAATTTCCTCCGAAATGTAGGGCATCATAGGGTGGGCAAGACGCAGGATGGTTTCCAATACGCGTACCAGCGTACGGCGTGTTCCTCTTTTTGCTGCGGCACTGGCTTTTTCGTCCCATAAAACAGGCTTGGAAAGCTCCAGATACCAGTCGCAGTATTCGTTCCAGACAAACTCATACAGCGCTTGGGATGCGTGATCGAAGCGATACTCATCCATCGCTTTGGTGACTTGGGCTTCGGTTTTCTGTAGCTGGGAGACAATCCAGCGGTCAGCTAGGGAGAGCTCAACTTCGCTACCGTCCGTACCGCAATCTTCGCCTTCGGCGTTCATTAGCACGTAGCGGGAGGCATTCCACAGCTTATTGCAGAAGTTGCGGTAGCCATCCAAACGGTTCATATCAAACTTGATATCGCGCCCGGTGGTGGCCTGGGAGAGGAAAGTGAAGCGTAGGGCATCGGTGCCGTGGGCTTCAATGCCGTCTTTAAATTCCTCCTTGGTTGCTTTGGCAATCGCTTTGGCCTGCTTTGGCTGCATCATATTGCCGGTGCGTTTTTCTAGCAGCTCATCCAGGCTAATGCCATCGATCAGGTCGATGGGGTCCAGTACGTTGCCCTTGGATTTGGACATCTTCTGGCCTTGGCCGTCGCGTACCAAGCCGTGTACGTAGACGGTCTTAAACGGTACTTCGCCGGTGAACTTAAGAGTCATCATGATCATCCGGGCAACCCAGAAGAAGATGATGTCAAAACCGGTGACCAGCACACTGGAGGGGTGGAAAGTCTCTAGTTCTGGCGTTTTTTCTGGCCAGCCGAGGGTGCCAAAGGTCCACAGCCCCGAGCTGAACCAAGTGTCGAGTACGTCTTCGTCTTGGGTAAGCGCAATATCATTGCCCAGCCCGTGCTTCTCGCGGGCTTCCGCTTCTGTGCGGGCTACGTACACATTACCATCGGCGTCGTACCAGGCGGGAATGCGGTGGCCCCACCACAGCTGACGGGAAATACACCAGTCCTGAAGGTCGCGCATCCAGGCGAAGTACATGTTTTCATAGTTTTTTGGCACAAACTGGATATCGCCATTTTCCACGGCGGCAATAGCGGGCTTGGCCAGTTCTTCCACGGCCACAAACCACTGGTCAGTGAGCAGCGGCTCGATTACATCGCCAGAACGATCGCCATAGGGAAGGGTGTTGTTAACCGCTTCTACCTGCTCCAGCAGGCCCAGGGCATCCATATCGGCAACAATCTGCTGGCGCGCTTCAAAGCGATCCAGCCCCGCGTACTTGGCGGGTAGGGTAGCGTCTTCATCGGGGTGTGGCTGACCTTTAAGGTCGAAAATTTCGGCGCGCTCAAGGATGGTGGCATCCTTGGTGAAGACATTGATCAACAGATGGTTCTGACGCTTGCCAACTTCATAGTCGTTGAAGTCGTGGGCCGGGGTGATCTTCACGCAGCCGGAACCTTTTTCCATGTCGGCGTGCTCGTCAGCAACGACAGGTATACGGCGGCCCACAAGTGGCAATTCAATAAACTTGCCAACCAGAGAGGCGTAACGGGCATCGTCGGGGTTAACCGCGACGCCGGTGTCGCCTAGCAGGGTTTCGGGGCGAGTCGTCGCCACGACCAGGTAGTCTTTACCATCGGCGGTTTTGACACCATCTGCCAGCGGGTAGCGGAAGTGCCAGAAGCTACCCTGTTGCTCTTTGTTTTCTACTTCCAGGTCGGAAATGGCGGTGTGCAGGGTAGGGTCCCAGTTCACCAGCCGCTTGCCGCGGTAGATCAGTTTTTCTTCGTGCAGGCGAACAAATACTTCTTGAACGGCTTTGTAGAAGCCATCGTCCATGGTAAAGCGTTCGCGAGACCAATCAACACTGGCGCCCATGCGGCGTAGTTGACGGGTAATATGGCCACCCGACTCCTCTTTCCATTCCCACACCTTGTCGATAAACGCATCGCGACCCAGGTCGTGGCGGGTTTTGCCCTCTTCTGCGGCAAGCTTGCGTTCCACCAGCATTTGGGTGGCGATACCGGCATGGTCGGTGCCTACCTGCCACAGGGTGTTGTTACCCTGCATCCGTTTCCAGCGCGTCAGGGTATCCATGATGGTGTCCTGGAACGCATGGCCCATGTGTAGGCTGCCGGTCACGTTGGGCGGCGGAATCATGATCGAAAATGGCTTGCCGCGGCCTGTTGGGGCGAAGCGGTTATCGGCTTCCCAGCGTTCGTACCAGCGGGTTTCGATCTGTTCGGGTTGGTAGGTCTTTTCCATGGAGTTACTCACAGCAGAGACGCCCCGCGCGGCGAGGTGCCAAATTCATTGGTCGAGGATGCAAAATGGCGACAAGTATAGCGCGACTCGGGGGGAGGCGTCAGGGGTGGGTTGTGTTGCGCATGGCGATTAATCCAAGCACGGGGCCGGGTAGCAGCCACCAGACCACCCAGAGGCCTTGGTTTGCCCATAGGGTGGTGACCAAGGCGATGGAGGGAATCGTTAGGCCAAAGCCGATAGCGTTCATCATCGCAAGGGCCGCGCCTAGCCGCTCGGGCGGGGCGGCGACTGACGCCAGCGCAGAAAACTGCGCGGAATCGGCAATCACGCTGATACCCCAAACCCCCAGAAGGGCTAGCAGTAGCCAGGGCGATGCGCTACCTAAAAGTGGATAGACTAAGCAAAGCATGCCGGAAGTAGCCAGCGCTACAAAGGCCACTCGTGCGCTGCCCACTCGGCGGCTCCAGTGACCGGCCCATACGCAGCCGGGCAAGCCTAGTGCAATAACGGCAAAGCTTAACCATGGCTGTAGGCTTGGCGCGGCACTAAGGCGTTCCAGCTCTCTAGCGACTAAAAACGGCACAAGCGCCCACAGGGCGTATAGCTCCCAGCAGTGGCCAAAGTAGCCCAGTGCCGCTGCGCGGAAGCTCTTTTGTCTGAACGCAGTAAGCCCTGCCCAGGGGCGGCCGCCCCTGGCTTTGGCAGGGAGGTGCGGCCCAACACCAAGTTTAAAAATCATGAGTGCGGCGAGCAGTGCAAGCGCGGACGCCAGCAACAGCGGCCACTGCCAGGGGAGGTGTAGCGTTAGCCCTCGCAGCAAGTGTGGCGAGGCAATGCCCAACGTCAGCATGCCGACCAACCAGCCAAGGGCAGCGCCTGCGTTATTGGGTGTCCAGCTCACCACCAATTTCATACCGAGCGGATAAATGCCGGCAAGGCACAGTCCTACTAAAAAACGCGTCGCTGCCGCTAAGCTGACGTTCTCGGCCATACCAATAAAAGCTGCATTAATCAGCGCGCCTGCTAGCGCAGAGATAGCAAACAAGTGGCTGGCACGTACACGGTCGGCAAGACCGGTGGTGGCAATTAACAGCGTGCCGGTGATAAAGCCTGCTTGCACCGCAATCGTGAGCAGCCCTAGATCGCTTTCACTCAAGCCCACTGCTTGTTGAAGCGCCAGCCCAACGCCGTTGACGCTGAACCAGAGCGACGTGCCAAACAGCTGAGCGATGACGATAGTCACGAGCGAATGGCGAGTGAACATAAAGGGACTACTCCAGATCAATCGCACGTATCATGCTACGCAAGGCGGTAATACGCTGATCAGTAATGTCTTTATAATCTTGCGAGGTGTTATAAGTGGACGTCTCCTTCCAGCTTTCAGCGGGCTGCAGCTCCTGTAAAAGCCAGCCCCTGACCATGGCATAGTGCCTTGAATCCAACCCTAACGCTTTGACTGCCTTGACCGAGGCTAGCTGCTCTGGATGCTCCAGTGCTGCTTGAATGCTGATCACCTTACGCCCGACCTCCAGCGCATACTGATCCTGCTCGCTAAGCCCGCCAACTCCCTGGGTATCTTCCTTACTCAGGATGAAAAATGCCAACAGGGCGGCGGTGCAGAGCGCCGTTAGCGATAGTGCCGTGGTTGATTTAATGTAGCGCATGTCATCAAGCTTCCACTTTCAAAGGCAAGCATTCAGTTCAGCCCACGCCTCGAGTCAGCCCGGATAATGTTGAGCCAAGGGAGTAACAAAGCGCTCATTATGGGTTGGTTTAATCAAGTGGGCCATTTCGTGAACGATGATGTATTCCAGCAGGTCTCTTGGCTTTTTCGCCAGCTTGGTGTTCAGCCGAATGTTGCCTACCCAGTGGTTGCAACTTCCCCATTTGATACTTGGTTACCAACTATCTCGGTCATTACCCTAACTTATGCGGCACGACCTCATGGCCTAACTCTTTATAACGCTGCCAGCAGGCGCGTTTGGCGACCAATACCTGTTGGTGCTGATTAATAATTTCGGCAACGCGGACGTAGCGCTCTACGCCGTCGGGAATATCGGGGTGTAAGTTCAGTAGTGCGGTTTCTTCCGTGGGCACTGGCAGTTGCTGCCAGCCCAGCGTAATTGGCACGCTGGCAGCCTCGTCGCTACCTTCCAGGGCATGGGGAAGGTAAGCGTCAGGGCGGAAATTCCACAGCGCTTCGTCAGCCTGCTCGGCCAGGGCTTTATCTTCGCAGTGCAGGTGTAGCCGATAACCTTTGCGGTGAATGGTTTCGGCTAGCTTGCAGGCAAACTGCAAGCGTGCTTCTAAGGTGGTATCTGGAAGGATATAAAAATCGATACGTGCCATTAGTGGCTCCAGCAGTTACAACGCTTCCAAAAGCCCCATCGCCGCTAGTGGCGGTGGGGCTCTGGGTTACACCAGCAGGCTTATACCAACCGGGTGAGCCAGCCGTACTTATCTTCGCTGCGGCCGTACTGGAGGTCTAGCAGAGTCTTGCGGATGCGCTTGGCAATTTCGTTGTTGCCATCGCCCTGTAAACGAATGCGCTCGTTTTCGGTGACCAGTTCGCCGACCGGGGTAATGACCGCCGCCGTGCCGCAAGCGAACACTTCAGTAATTTCACCAGACGCAGCGCCTTCACGCCATTCATCGATGCTGATGGGACGCTCTTCTGGTGTTAAACCTGCATCTTTGGCCAGGGTGAGCACAGAGTTGCGGGTAACGCCTTCCAAAATGGTATCGGTAAGGCGGGGAGTTACTAAACGACCATCTTTATAAACGAAGAACAGGTTCATACCGCCTAGCTCTTCAATCCACTTATTTTCAGTAGCGTCCAGGAACGCTACCTGGCTGCAGCCATTGTCTGCGGCTTCTTTTTGGGCTGCTAGCGAAGCTGCGTAGTTACCGCCACACTTGGCAAAGCCTGTGCCGCCAGGGGCCGCGCGTTTGTAGTGGGAAGAGAGCCAGATAGATACCGGCTCGATGCCGCCTTTGAAGTAGGCCGCTGCCGGTGAGGCGATCACATAGTAATCGACTTCGTGGGCAGGGCGAACGCCTAAGAACGCTTCTGAGGCAATCATAAACGGACGCAAATAGAGGCTGCATTCGTCGGTATCGTTGGCAGGTGTTGGCACCCAGGTGTGGTCTTGTGCCAGCAGCGCCTTCAGCGAGCCGATGAAGTCCTCATCCGACAGCTCCGGCAGTGCTAAGCGGCGGGCGCTGCGACGAAAGCGCTCGGCATTCTTCTCTGGGCGGAATGTCCAGATTGAACCATCGGCATGGCGGTAAGCCTTGATGCCCTCAAAAATCTCCTGGCCGTAGTGCAGAACGGAAGCTGCAGGGTCGAGAGTCAGCGGGCCGTAGGGGCGCACTTGGTGGCCGTGCCAGTCAGCATCTGCTGTCCAGCGCACATGCGCCATGTGGTCGGTGAAGTGCTTACCGAAGCCTGGGTTCTCTAGGATGTTGTCGCGGATCTCATCGGCCATCGGCTGGTTGGACGGCAGTATTTCAAAATGAGACTCAAACTGGGTATCTGAAGCTGTGGGCACGGCGTATTCTCTCCGCTATAGCCTAGCCCCGAAGGGCAAATGTTAGTGTTGTGTAAGGTGTAGCATGCGCCCTGAAAACAGCGCGCATGCTAATGCCCTTAGATGTAACGTTAACGTCAACGAAAGGCAACCGTTGATCGCTTGATTGTGGTGTTAGCCGTCACTATTTTCTACTTGTGCATCGGCCTCACGATCAAGCAAATACTGGGTTAACAGCCCCACTGGACGGCCAGTAGCCCCTTTCTGTTTGCCCGACTGCCAAGCGGTTCCTGCGATATCCAGGTGCGCCCAAGGGAAGTGGTCGGCAAAACGCGATAGGAAGCATGCGGCGGTGATGGTGCCTGCCGGGCGGCCGCCAATATTGGCCAGATCGGCGAAGTTGGAGTCCAGCTGTTCCTGATACTCATCCCATAGTGGCAGGTGCCAAGCGCGATCCCAGGCGGCTTCGCCCGCGTCTAGTAGGTCCAGCGCCAGGTCATCATCGTTGGAGAGTAGCCCGGTGGCATGGTGGCCGAGACCAATAATAACGGCACCGGTCAAGGTGGCAATATCAACTACACTTGCAGGGGTAAAACGCTCGGCATAGGTGAGTGCATCGCACAGCACCAAGCGGCCTTCGGCGTCAGTGTTGAGCACCTCCACCGTTAATCCCTTGAGGGTTTTGATAATATCGCCGGGTTTAGTGGCAGCGCCATCAGGCATATTTTCAGCAGCGGCGACAATAAATACCACGTTTAGCTTGGGCTTAATTGCTAGCACCGATTTCACGGTGCCGAAGACGCTAGCTGCGCCGCACATATCGAATTTCATTTCGTCCATGCCTTCGCCAGGCTTTAGCGAAATACCGCCCGTATCAAAGGTAATGCCTTTGCCGATCAGGACATGGGGGGCTTCTTCTGGGTTTTCTGCGCCCTGGTATTTCATCACGATGAGTCGTGATGGCTCCTTGCTACCACGCCCAACAGAGAGCAGCGAGCCTGCTCCCAGCGTTTCCAGCGCGTCCTCATCTAGAATATCTACCTCAAGCGCGCCGTGTGAGTCGCGCCCCAGTTGCTCGGCCTGCTCGGCGAGATAGCGGGGTGTGCAGACATTGCCAGGCAGGTTGCCCAGGGTGCGGGTATAATTGATTCCCTGGCCGATGGCTGTGCCCAGCGCTGCACCTTGCTTAGCCAAGGGGGCATCGTCGGCGTCGCTGATAATCAGGTTAAGCTTGGCAAGGCTTGGGGCCTTGGTCGGTGCCGATTTAAACTGGTCAAAGCGATAAATCGCCCGCTCCGCTGACTCGAACGTCTTACGGGCTTTCCAGGTCGTGTTACGCCCTTCGAGGGGAACATCAGTAAAGGCGACGCTGGCTTCATCCACTGGCAATTTCGCTAACGCCGTCATCGCTGCGTCTAGGGCTTTGATAAAGGCTGCTTCCTGACATTTATCGCGCTCGCCTAGACCTACCATTAGCAAACGTTCAGCGCCAAGACCTGGGGCAAAAGGGATGAGCTGAACGTTGCCAAGCGCTGCATCGAAGTCGCCGCGCTCTAATAGTTGGCTAATCAGCCGCTCGCTAGCACCGTCTAATTTGGCGACTGCGGGCAATAAGTCGCTACCTTTAAATACGGGGAGAACGAGGCAAGCCGTTTCGGCTGTGGCTGGGTTTGTGGTCTGAACGGAAAATTCCATGACGTCTCCAACAAGACAAGCATCGAGTGATTCGGGATAATGCCCCGTTATTTGATATCCAATTAGTGTACCCAAGCCATGGGCGCATTGCATGGCAACCTGCACCTTTAGCCGGAGAGTGCGTTGATTTTATTTCGGTACTTAACTCGCGAAGTGTTACTAACGATGTCTGCCGTGGCCGGTATTTTACTGCTGGTCATCATGGGGAGTCGTTTTATCCGCTACTTTGCCGATGCAGCAGAGGGCGATATTCCCGTTACTATCCTGGGCAGCTTGATGGTTCTTCACTTGCCGGGGTTTATGGAGCTGATACTGCCATTGTCGTTTTTCCTGGGCATTCTACTGGCCTATGGTCAGCTCTATATGAACAGTGAAATTACGGTCATGGTGGCTTGCGGCATGAGCCCCACACGGCTTTTGCGGGTAACGCTATTGCCTGCCTCAGTCGTCGCTATTTTAGTCGGCGTCTGCAGCCTGTGGTTAACCCCAGCCGGTGCATTGCAGACCGAGGCCACCCTGGAAGAGCAGCGCAGCCGCTTGGATGTTTCAATATTAGCACCGGGGCGCTTTCAGGACTTTGGTGGCGGTCGTACGGCCTATATTAGGGATTTCAGCAGTGATGGTAGGCAAATGCAGGAGGTGCTGATTCATGAGCAAGCGCAGCCCAATTCAGAAAGCACCCATAGCTATGTAACTCGAGCTGGTTCTGGGCACCAAGAAACACGCATCGAAACAGGTAGTCGCTTTTTAGTGCTGGAAAATGGCGAACGCTATGGTGTGACGCCGGGTCGACAAGAGGCTGAACGTTTAACATTTGAGCGTTACACGCTGCGTTTGGGGCTAAGCCGCGACCGTCAGGAGCTAGATTCACTGGAGTATGCGACCACCCTGGAGCTGTGGAATGATCCCGATCCACGCGCTCAGGCACAGTTTCAGTGGCGAACGGGCCTTCCTCTTATGGTGTTTATTTTAGCGCTGTTGGCGCAGCCGCTTTCCCGTATTAATCCTCGCCAAGGCCGCTTTGCGAAGCTATTGCCAGCAATCTTTCTTTATGTCGCGTATTTGAGCCTGCTACTTGCGGCAGTGGATGCGATTGGTAAAGGCTCATTACCAATTCTTATTGGTGTGTGGCCAGTGCATGCCCTATTTCTGGGGCTTGGATGCTTACTGCTATGGCGCTCGCAACGCAAGGGGATGCGCTAATGCTGAATGTACTGATGAAAGTTGATCGGCTGGATCGATATATTGCCCGTAATGTTTTAGCCGCCATCATTGTGGTGCAAGTTGTACTGCTTGGCTTGGATATCACTATTGCCTACATCGGTGATCTGAGCGACACCCAAGGGGAATACACTGCTTTAGGAGTGCTGTTCTATTTGATAATGCGTTTGCCCTGGCGCTTTTATCAATACGCACCGGTAGCCGTGCTAATTGGTGCGCTGATTGGTCTGGGGAGCATGGCGTCCAGTAACGAACTCACGGTAATGCGGGCGGCGGGGCGCTCCTTGGCGCGTATTGTCTGGGGGGTAATGAAGCCGGTACTACTGGTTGTGGTCGTAGTGTTACTGATCGCCGAGTTTGTGACTCCGCGTACTGAACAGTTTGCTGAAGCGTGGCGTTTAGAGCAGCGCCAAGGTGAGGGGACCATGCTGACTAGCCGCAGCGGCTGGCAGTTTGAAGGTGATAGCGTATACCGCTTTGGTGCTATTCGTGCAGATAACGTGGTGTTGGATTTAACCCGCTATCGTTTCGACGAGCGCCGTCTTGTTGAAGCTATGCATGCTAACCGAGCCCACTGGGAAGAGGGGGAGTGGCAGCTAGAAAGTGTCACGACCACGCATATTTTTGAAGACCATACAGAAGCGACTTACCAAGAGCAGCAAGTATGGGAAACAGCATTGACCCCAACGCAGTTAGAGCGCCTGCTGCGTGATATTCAAAGCCAAGCGCCCAGCGAGCTGTGGGCTTACGCTAACTTTTTGAAAAGCCAGGGGCTTCAGGCTGATCAGCCACTACTCTACTTTTGGCAAAAAGTGTTGCTGCCACTCACCATGGGGTCTTTGGTATTGATTGCGGCCTCCTTTGTATTTGGCCCGCTGCGGACAGTTGCCGCAGGAACACGAGTATTCTACGGGGTGGTGACAGGCCTGCTCTTCAAGTACGTGCAGGACTTGTTGGCGCCTGCATCGACGATTTTTGGTTTTTCTCCGGTATGGGCCGTATTGGTTCCTACGCTTGCCTGCGCAGTAGTGGGCGTTTATTTCCTGCGCCGTAACGGCTAACCCTTGGTAATGAAGAGATTTGTATGGTTCAACGACGTTTGACACAGCTTGATAGCGCTTGGCCTGCTGCACTGCCGCGCCGCTTGGGCGCAATGATTTATGACGGCTTTCTAGTCGCTGCTATCTGGATCGGGATCACCGTAGCTCACGTAGCTTTTTTTCGTTTTGTACTCGGTCAAAATGCCGAGGAAATCGGCGTGGGCGCTTTAGAGATCTGGAGTTTAAGAGCACTTCTGGTGCTATCTGCTATCGCATTTTTTACCTTTTCTTGGACACGTGCAGGTATGACACTGGGAATGCAGACTTGGCGTTTACGGGTACAAACGGTAGATGGCTATACGATTACACCGTTGCAAAGTGTGGTTCGCTGCTTGATCGCTTGGCTGTCATTTGCCGCTTTGGGCCTGGGGTATTGGTGGGTGCTGTTTGATGGTGAGCGGCGTAGCTGGCCTGATATTGCCTCAAATACTCGCACGGTGGTGCTGCCTAAACGATAGGTTAAAGTTACTAGGAGCTATTGACGTTTCATGCGGCAACTCATGGAGCTAAGTGGCTCATAGTGAAATGTCAATAGATCCTAATATAAAGTTAAGATATTGTCTTGGCTGAATAATTTAAAGACAAAGAATAATTGTTGCTAAAAAGCATGAATTTCTACTTGATAAGATGTATGCGAATCATTTACATTCACCTCATGACTTTTATGAGGTGTCGCCATGTACGTATGTGTGTGCAAGGGAGTTACCGACAATCAAATTCGCCAGCAAGTGAGTGATGGCGCACGTAGCTGGCGAGAAGTGCGCGAAGCAACTGGTTGCGCAACACAGTGCGGTAAATGCGCGTGCTATGCCAAAGCTATTACCCGCGACGCCGTATTAGAGGCGCGCCAAGAGTCTAATATGGGACTCGCTTACGCTGTGTGACGCGAATCACTATTATTAGGTTTATCGTTAGCAAATATATGATTTGCTTGAGTTTTTTGTTATCCAATCTATACTCCCAATAACATTGGGAGTATGCCTTTCTATGGCCTATACTCCTTCATTAACGTAACTGCTTGATCGTATTTATTAACTATCAGCATTACAGTGAAAAAGGTGACGTCATGAAAGGTGATCCAACGGTCATTCAGCATCTCAATAAAGCACTTGGCAACGAACTGGTCGCTATCAACCAGTACTTTTTACATGCCAAAATGTATAAAGATTGGGGCCTGAAAGCGCTCGCCAAGTGGGAGTACGACGAATCCATCGAAGAGATGCAGCACGCTGATAAAATTATTGAGCGCATTCTGTTCTTGGAAGGCATCCCCAACTTACAAGACCTTGGCAAGCTTCACATTGGCGAAAACGTCAAAGAGATGCTCGAGAGCGATCTAAAAATCGAGCATGATGGCCGCAACGACTACATCGAAGCAATTACTTACTGCGAAAGCGTTAAAGACTACGTTACCCGCGATCTGCTACGCGATCTGCTCGCTGATGAAGAGAGCCACATCGACCATATCGAAACCGAGCTAAAATTGATTGATCAGGTGGGTATTCAAAACTATCTGCAGCGTCAAATGCAGATGGCAGGCGATGAGTAATTTCTTAAGTTGAGTCCTTTTAGCTAGCTGTTTAGCTCAGCTAACCACACAACGCAAAACGGGCAGCCTACGGGCTGCCCGTTTTGCGTTTTACTATGTTATCTGGTTGTTATCTGGTTGTTATCTGATCCCTGCCGCTGTACTCACTCTGCTGCTTAAACCTCTTCGCAGTGCAGGCCATGTTGATAAATACAAATGTTAATTGTTTGTATTTGAGTTTACATTGATGTTGATAAAAATTATTATTACATTTGATTACATATTGGTCACTTTGTGACATGAGGAGCGGTTTGATGTTGGCCGAAAAGAGCGGTGTCAGGGCAATAAAAAATGCGATGGCAGTGGCGCTTATATGCTTATTGTGTAGCCCTGCGGTTGCGGAAACACGCGTGGTCACGGATGTGTTGGAGCGCGAAGTTGCTCTGGATCTACCTGCTGAGAGAGTCTTTCTTGGCTTCTACTACCCAGATTACATGGCTATTGGAGGCGTCGATGCTTTTGATCAAGTTGTTGGGTTCTCCAAGGATGTCTGGTCGGTTTGGAACCCTGTGAGTTGGGAGCGTTTCAGCAGTGCTGTACCGCGCTTGAGTGAGCTTGCCGATGTAGGAGAAGTGGAAGCGGGTACATTTTCTGTGGAGAAGCTACTGTCACTTAAACCTGACGTTGCTGTGTTGGCCGACTGGCAGTATAAGGCGCTGGGACCTGACGTGGACCGGATCGAAGATGCGGGTATTCCGATTGTGGTCGTCGACTACAATGCACAGACGCTAGAGCGGCATCTGGAAAGTACCCATTTGCTAGGTGTCATAGCTGGTGAAGAGGCACGTGCTGAGGCCATTGCCGATGAATATCGCACGAGGGTTGAGCGTGTTACTCAGCGCATTGCAGAAGCTGATCGCCAACCTCCGCGGGTCTATATCGAATTTGGTAATAAAGGGCCTGCTGAGTACAGCTTCACCTATGGGAAGAACATGTGGGGGGCTGTGGTAGATGTCACCGGTGGTGACAATATTGCTCGACCCTACGTTGAGTGGTGGGGGCCGATGAACCCTGAGCAGGTGCTAGCGTCGCGTCCTGAGGTCATCATCATCGCTGGTCGCGAGACGGAAATGGGCAAAAACGATGAAGCCATGGTCATGGGCATTGATATTCCACGCGAGGAGTCTCAGCGCCGACTTGCAGGCTTTGCTGAGCGCTCTGGGTGGTCGTCACTACCAGCTGTACAAAATGGCCGCCTCCACGGTGTTTACCAAGGTGCCTCTCGCTCAATCACTGATGCCGCGATGATTGAGTATTTTGCACAGGTGACCTATCCCGATCTTTTTGAAGACTTAGAGCCACGTCAGACTTACCTAGACTTCCACGAGCGTTATTTACCAGTAGTGCCGGAAGGCACGTTCATGGTGACGGCCCCTAGCGTAGGGGACTGAATATGCCGGGTATGGCGAATGTGGATGCTTCATTGAGAGCCACGATACAGCACCAGCGACGTCTTGAAAGGCGTCGCTGGCGTATCATCGGCGGCATTGGCTTGGTGGCGTTCCTCACTCTGGTGTTAGATATTGCCACAGGTCCTTCGATGCTAGCCCCAAAGGCGGTAATGGGTGCCTTATTAAACATTGGTGACGTGGATGAAATGACTCGCATCATCGTCATGGAAATGCGCCTGCCTATGGCCCTCATGGCACTTGTAGTGGGGGCGGCCTTGGGCGTGGGCGGTGCTGAGATACAGACTCTATTGAATAATCCCATGGCTAGCCCCTATACCCTGGGGTTGGCTGCAGCAGCTGGATTTGGTGCATCGCTGGTGATTGCTCTGGGAACTTTTGGTCTCCCACTGCTTTTTGCCGTTCCCCTCGGGGCTTTCATTATGACCATGCTGGCATCGGGAGTACTGTTTGCCGTTGCATCGTTACCCCGCATGACCTCGGCCATGCTGGTACTGACGGGCATTGCTTTGCTGTTTCTGTTTCAGTCGCTGCTATCTCTGGTGCAATACCTGTCTGCCCCTGAAGTGAGTCAGCAGATACTGTTTTGGCTGTTCGGCAATCTGACCAAGACAAACTGGCTTAGCCTATCGATTACAGCGGTCGTTGCGGTGGTGTGTATCAGCTCGTTGATGAGGCTATCTTGGCAACTGACGGCTCTGCGCCTTGGTGAGCAGCGCGCCGCTGCCCTTGGTGTTGATCCGCAACGATTAAGGCTGGTGGTACTGTTTCTTGTCGCGTTGATGACGTCTGTTTCGATCAGCTTTGTCGGTGTTATCGGTTTTATTGGACTGGTCGCTCCGCATGTGGCCCGGATGCTGGTAGGGGAGGATCAACGCTTTTTTGTGCCGCTTTCGATGGTAACTGGGGCTGCGTTTCTTTCTGCTTCATCGGTGCTCTCTAAAAGCATTATACCGGGTGCTTTATTTCCTGTAGGTATCGTGACTGCGTTTATCGGCGTGCCTTTTTTCTTCTGGATTATTATAAGTCGGCGCTGATATGAGCTCACTGGATATCCTCAATGCCACTATCATGCGGGGCGTTACCTGCACCGCGCAGAATATTTCACTTCGCTTTGAGCCAGGCTATATCTACACCATTTTAGGCCCGAATGGCACGGGAAAATCCTCCTTGCTTAAGGCTATTTTTGGTGAAATCGAGATGCAAGTTGGCGAAATTTGCTATGGCGAGCGCCAGCTTTCGCGGCGGCGATTAAAGGCTTGGCGAGAAAATATTGGCTACATGCCACAAGGCAATGAAGTTGATGCCTGCCTAACGGCGCTGGAAGTGGTGCTGCTGGGGCATCTCGATGCGCTGCATATGCATATTGGGGATGACGTACTGGAACAGGCGCTGAGGTTAATGCAGCGTGTGGGTATTCAGCACCTTGCCCACCGTGATATTCAGTCTCTTAGCGGTGGGCAGCGTCAGCTTGCTCTTTTTTGTCAGGTACTGTTGCGCGAGCCTAAAATTCTGCTGCTTGATGAGCCGGTCAGCGCGCTGGATATGCATCATCAGTTATCGTTGTTGGAGCATGTTCATACCGAAACGCGCCAGCGTGGGCTGATTACCATCACAGTGCTACATGATCTCAGCCTGGCGGCACAGTTTGCTGATCGGGTCATCCTACTGGGCGAAGCGAGCGTGAAGGCAGAAGGCACGCCCCATGATGTTCTGCAACCGGCGCTGCTCAGTGAACTTTATCAAGTGCCGGTTGAACGTCTTCACGATAGCTCAGGTATGCCTGTTATTCGCCCCATGCGCCAAGCGCATTCCCCACTCGTTGAGAGCTCTCAACATATTGCTCCTAGTCTCTGTGCTAATGAATAGTCACGCTATAAGGAAACATTTGAATGACCATTAAGCGCTTGTTTTCGTTATCACTACTGTGTATATCCCTACCGGTGCTGGGGGCAGAGCATGAAATTAAGATGCTCAACTATGCGGATGCGGGAGGCATGGTTTTCGAGCCAGGTTATCTCCAGGTTGCACCTGGAGATACGGTCACTTTTGTACCCACTAACACTGGCCACCATGTACGCAGTCATCGTGTGCCAGATGGTGCAGAGGACTGGGAGAGTGATCTGGATGAGCGTTTCTCTGTCACCTTGGAAGAGCAGGGCGTCTATGTCTACTACTGCCCGCCACATTTGATGATGAATATGACCGGCGTGATTCAAGTAGGTAGCGAGGCAGGAAATCGCTCTGAGGTTGAGGAGGCTGCATCGGCGTTATCTCGCCGTGCCTTCCAGAACAGCGGTCGGCTGGAGGAGTATTTAAGCGAAGTGGCATGGCGTGCGGAGTAATTACCTTGGTGCCCCCCGTGTCGCGGAGGGGATTAGGAAGTGTTAGTACATTTTCAGCAATGTTATAATGTAGCGATTATGGACTGGCTATAAAGCAGAATACTCACAAGTTCTATCAATAACTTAATGCAAAAGGATATAGGGAATGAGATCAGTACACTCGGCGGCTTTGGCCATTGGCATGCTTTGGGGAGCTTCTGCACAGGCCACGCCGATCTATGATCAAGCTGGAACAAAGCTCGATATCTATGGGCGTATTTCCATGGGTATATCTGGTGGTGGTGCCGAGTTTGATAGTGAGGGTAACCGAGTTAATAATAGCGCTGAGTTCAAAGATGTTTACTCGCGACTTGGTTTTCGTCTGGAGCAAATGATTACTGAGGATGTGTCAGCGTTTGGCCGACTCGAGTGGCGCTTTAAGGGGGATGAGCGGCAATTCGATCAAGGTTTCAGAGAGCTTCGTCAAAGCTACATAGGGTTAGCGAGCCAGCGCTACGGCACTGTGCAGGCAGGTAATTTCGATAGTCTCTACTATCAGTTCGTATCCGCGCCGTTTGACGTTTACCTGGATAGAGGACTGCTCTTCAATTCGAGTAATATTCAGTCTCGGGGCGACTCTATTGGTTATTACACTCCAACGGTCAATGGGTTTACCTCGTTTGTGCAGTTGAAGCATTACAGCGAAAGAGGCCGCTTACTTGACGAGCAGCGAGAGAAAGGCAGCGTGGTGGCGGCGCAAGGCGGTGTTCAATACCAGCAAGGCCCTTTAACCATTGGTTTTGGAGCAGTGGATGACAAGGTGCGCGGTAATGGAAATGGTGAAATGCTCTACGGACTTATGGGGTCCTATGCATTCACCGACCAATTCGTAGCCCGTCTTGGTTTTGAGACTCAAGATAGCAGTGATACTTATGGGGGCGGTTTTGAAACGACCGGGGTAGGCGGCACTTACGCCACCGGGCCCTGGGCGTTTACTGCCGACTATTACCACGTAAACCGGGATAATGAAGCCAACAGCAATGCGTGGGCGGCTGGCGCCTACTATAAAGTGTCCAGTGCCTTTGATGTGTTTGTTGAGCTGGCCGATGGTGATGTTCCAAGGCCGGAAAACGCCGAAGGGTTATCAGAGGATCTGTTTTGGTTGACTGGCGCGCGTTATCACTTTTAATACTTGATTCGTAAGGCTTAGCGTTAGTTAGCTGGTAATAACTAGTTAATTGGTAATAGCTAGTTAATTGGCAAGGGTCAGCGAATTGGTAATGATCAGTTAACTGGTAATAGAACGAGGGGCGATATTATCGCCCCTCGTTTTTTGCGTCATGCTGCTCTTTTAACGAGCTGGCTTGCTGGCACCCACGATACTGGAAAGCGACACTGCCAATACCGATAGCAAAATCAGCGCTAGGGCGGGGATCAGCACTGCCCAGGGTGCTCGTTCTATGTAGGGCATGCCCTCGGCGAGTATCAGCCCCCACTCTGGTGAAGGCGGGCGCGGACCAAGGCCAAGAAAGCCTAGCGCTGCCAAGGCAAGCGCTACGCCAGGTAAGCGCAGCATGGCATGACGAAACACCGGGCCAAGTACGGCAGGCAAAATGTAGCGGCTCATCAAACGAAAATGCCCCACCCCTAGTATCGGCGTGATACGTACATGGGGCTGGGCTTTGACCTCCGCTACCAGCGCTGCCGTATGAGCGGCAAGTGGTGCCCAGGCCACAGCAGTGACCGCAATAATAGCGCCACTGGCGCTTGGCCCCATCAGGCCTGCGACGATAAGTCCAGCAATGGTGGGTGGAGTTGCCTTGGTGATCTCAATGGGGCCGGTTGCCAGCCTGGGAGCTAGGCCAATCAGCAGACCCAGCACCAGTGAAAAGAATACCACTACCGTGGCCATACCCATGGTAGACAGCGCTCCGTGGGCCACTCGCGCCAAAATATCACGCCCCGTGCCGTCAGCACCCAGCGGCAGTGCCCAACTCGGCGGCTCCAGACGCATAAACGCAGAGTTAAATGGATCGCGAGTAATCCCCGCCGCTACCAGCACAACTAGCAGCAGAATAGCGATGACAGGGACGATCCACGCCCCGCGCTGAATGTTCTGCTCGCTGTGAGCCACCGGCAATGCCCCAAGCCTGAAGGCGCGGCCAAGTAGCAAGGCGCGACCAATATTGGCCAGGCTACCAAGCACAATGGCAATAATCAGCAGAATAAGAATGCCGGTTTGCAGGGCGGGCATATCCTGGGCCGATGCTGCACCCAGAGTTGCCCGGCCAAGGCCGGGAATCGAAAATACCTGCTCGACGGCAATAGCACCACCCGTAAGGCCTACCATTACCATGCCGACCTGAGGCATCAAGCTTGGCAGGGTACGGCGTAGGGCTGCCAGGGTAATCCGGGTGCGAGAAAAACCTGCCACGTTCCAGGTGGCCACCCAGCGTTCGGTAAAAGTGGCCGAAAGCCCGTCGCTGAATAAGCGGCCCAATAGGCCGCCCGCCGGGAGGCCTAGGGCAAAGGCGGGTAGCACCACATAGCTGAGACCGCGCCAACCGTAAGGTGGTAACCAGTTTAGCCAGGCGGCAAATATCACTAGCAGTACTGAGGCAAGCAGAAACTCGGGCAGTGCTGTCAGCGCGGCGCCAATGGCGCCGGATGAACGGCTAACCTGTCCATTCAAGCCCCGACGCACCACTGGTACGCAAATCAGCGTAGCGGTAATTACTGCCACCAGCATACCGAATGACATGAGCGTTAGGGATACTTGGGCGCTTTTTAGCATGCCCGGTAGCACTGGCGCACCGGAAATCCAGGAGTTGCCTGCATCGCCCTGCAGTAGCCCCATCAGCCAGCTTTGTAGCTTCTCAAACGGGCCAAGATCCAGGCCAAGCTGGGCTCGAATGGCGGCCAGCACCTCGGGGGTGGCTTCCTGCTCGGCGGAGCGCGCCCGCAAAATGCTCAGCGCTGGGTCCCGGCCGGATAGCCATGGCAGCAGTCCGACCAGTACGATCACGCTGGCTAGCGTTACCAGGCGAGAGAGCAGTGGAATAAAAGGCTCTATGCGCAAGCTGCGCCAAAGGCGCAGCGGTGTTGCGGTTGTCATGCGCAGAATACCTTTAAGACTCACTATCGGCGTTGATAGCGGTTTTTTCAGTAATCAACACGCGCTCGCGCGGGTCACGCTCGGCGTTGGAAACCCGCGCTGACTCGCCTTGGATTACGCGCTCATGGAGCATGGGAATCGCTGCATCGGTGCGTAAAATAGCCGCTTCGGCATCGATAATTGCCTGGCGGCGAGCATCTCCCGTGGGCTGGGCGGCGGCGTTGGTCAGCGCTTCATCAACGGCAGGGTCACATAGCTGGGCGATATTGAAGGAGCCTGCGCATGCGAAGTCGCTAAACATATAGGCAACGGGATCGCCTGAATCAAGGACCGTGGCACGGGAGAGAATAAAGGCGTCAAACTGGCCCGATAAAGCGTCCGCTTCAATATGGGCGTATTCACGCACTTCTTGGTTAACGGTAAAACCTGCGCGGGTGAGTTGCTGTTCAAGCAGCACGGCGACTTCAGGAAGTTCCGCGCGGTCAGTAAAGGTCGCTAGGGTAATCTCCGCACCGTTTGGCTCGGTAGGTTCGGTACGCTCCTCAAGCGGCGTGCGGTAATCGCTTGCCCAGGCCAGCGCTGGGCCAAGTAGCCCTTCAGCAATATCTGCGCGGCCTTCGTAAACGGTATTGACGATAGTGGCGCGATCAACCGCCTCACGAGCCGCGGCGCGCAGGCCGGGGTCGGTCATGGGGCCTGATTCGGTATTCAGGTACAGCGTGTTAGTGCGTGGCATAGGCACTTCATGGACTAACTCAGGATCGAGTAGGGCAACTTGAGAGACTGGAATAGCCTCTACCACATCGGCCGCGCCGGTTCTCAAGGCTGCCGCTCGGGCGGTGCCATCGGGTACATAGTCGGCATCAATGCCGGCCACTGCGGCAGGCTCGCCCCAGTAGTCGTCATAGCGGTCAAGCTTGGCGCTGGTGGTGCCGTTGATCTCTTTCAGCACAAAGGGGCCGGTGCCAGCTTCGATAGGATTAATGCGGCCATCTTCGCCGTAGGCGCTGGCAGCAAGAATCGCTAATTGCGGGCTTGAAAGACGATTGGGAATCAGCGGGTCAGCACTTTCCGTATGTACCAGCACCGCATTATCACCATCGGCTTCGATGGTCATGTTCACGCCGTCTAAAATTCTAGGTTTCGGAGCCGCCTGAGTAGCTGCCGTGAGGGCGTTCACCACGTCTTGGGCAGTTAGCTCGCTGCCATCATGAAACGTCACACCGTCGCGGATCACAAAGCGCCATGTATTGGCATCCAGCTGTTCCCACTCGGTGGCTAGAAAGGGCTGAGGATCGCTGTTGGCATCCAGGCGAATCAGCGTTTCCGCCATGCTCCAGCGGGACAGTTTAAAGGCATCGTCGGAAAGCGGTGTTAATCCGGAGCGCGGTGGCTGCAGCATTGCCACGCTAATACGTTCACCTGATTCGGTGGAGGTGGTGTCGCGCTGCTGATCAAAACAACCGGCAAGTAGTAGCGGCGTGGCAAGGGCAACGGGTAGCGAAAGACGAAGCGGGCGGCGAAACATCGTAACGACTCCTCAGTATAAATGTTAGCTAGAAAAAATGGGGCAGCAGCGGTTCAGCCGTGGGGTTAGCCAACGTTCAAGTGCTGTATTGAGCGAATAGGTTGAGAAAGGCACGGTGGGTAAATCGCGAATAGTTTATAAAAGCGCTTCAACCTCCGCTGCATTGCAGCTGGGAAGAGCACATGTGGGCAATTGTGTGACCGCGTTAATTAACGCAAGCGTTATTGGGTGGTGGGGATTGCGCCATAACGAGGCCGTTGGTTGGTCTTCCACAATGTTGCCGTCATCCATCACTAACGTACGTTGGCAGAGTTTGGCGACCACCGATAAATCGTGGGACACCATCAGTAGCCCGGTACCGCTTTCATCGCAAAGCTGCTTGAGTACGCTGATAACCTGAGCGCGGACCGGTAGATCAAGGCCGCTAAGCGGTTCATCGGCCAATAAAAAGCGTGGGCGGGTAGCAATCGCGCGGGCAATGGCGACTCGCTGGGCCTGGCCACCGGAAAGTTCATGGGGATGGCGATCTAAAAACTGCGCATCCAATCCAACCTGCTCCAGTGCTTCCCGGGCGCGCTCTTCAGGGGCGCAGTCGACGTGCAACCGAATAAGCGGCTCTGCCACCAGGGCGCGAACGTTCATCCGTGGGTCAAGGGATGAGACAGGGTCTTGGGGGATATACTGAACCGCCTGGCGGTACCATCTGAGCTTGGCCGTGGAGGCAGGGCGTACGTCTCTTTGCTGGCAGGTAATTGTCCCTGAGTCCGGCGCTTCAATCGCCAATAGAGAGCGCAGTAGCGTGGTTTTACCCGAGCCGGATAGCCCCACGAGCCCCACTCGCTCGCCAGGATAAAGCGTCAGGTCGATATTGTTCATGACCCGCTTACGCTCACCCGCCCGCCAAAATACCTCGCGGGGTAGGGAGACACTCTTGTTCAACCCGCGCGCCGAGAGAAACGCTTCTCCAGCATCGGACAGTATTGGGCTTTGCATCTAGGCGCTCTTTCGATAGTCGATGGATGCAAGGGCGGCAGAAGCATTTAGCTCAGAGGGATGTACGCTATGGGCGGCGGCGACCAGCTCCTGGGTAAAGGGATGCTGAGGAGCGGTGATCAGCGTATCTAAGTCACCGCTTTCGATCATGATGCCACGCTCAATAATCACCGCCCGTTGGCATAGCTGGGAGGCAGCGTGAAGGTCGTGGGTTATAAACAGCATGGCGGTACCCGAGTTGCCGGTATGTTCGCGCAATGCTCCCAGTACCTGGGCCTGAGTGACTACATCCAGAGCGGTGGTAGGTTCATCGGCGACCATTAAAGATGTTTTGCATGCCATGGCCAGGGCAATACAGACCCGTTGGCGCTGGCCACCTGAAAGCTCAGCGGGAGTGCGCTTTATTAACTGCTGTGGATCTGGTAAGCCCATGGCTGCTAACAGCGCCACAGCCGCATGCGTTGCGGCTTTGCGCGACAGGCCATGGTGGCGTGAAAAAGGCTCACGTAACTGGGAGCCAATGGTAACCAAAGGATTGAGCGCTGAAAGCGAGTCTTGGAATACCATTGAGACGCGGGTATCAGCACGCCGCCGCGCGGCGGGTATCGCCAGGGATTCTTGGCCTTGAATACGAACGCTACCTGACGCCTTGGCATTAGGTGGTAAAAGCCCCAGCACCGCCTTGGCTGTGAACGATTTACCCGAGCCTGATGCTCCTAAAAGGCAGACACGCTCACCGGGCATGACATCGAAGGAGAGCCCATCGACGACCTGCTGACGGCCAATTTGAATGTGCAGGTCACGCACAGATAACACTGGATTGCTGCACATTGACAACATCTCTGGGTCACTAAGTGATTAATAATCGTTATGATATAACGTTTGAAGGCTGGTCGGCAATATTGATGCCTAACTATAGGTGTGGAAAAGCAGGCCGGGGCAAGTAGGTAAAGAAAGTAGGCAAAGAAAGGAGGTGAAGAAAGGAGGTGAAAGATAGCTGGTGTGGAAAGGAGACAGAATAAGTAATTAGATCGACAGGGGGAAAGGTATTAAAAAAGCGCTGAAAAGATCAGCGCTTAATAGCCCCCAAACGGCATCTGCCGTTTGGGGGAGAGAGTTATTTTGTGGCAGTGGCAGGAGTAAGAATTTCGCGCCCTATGTCGACGTTATTGGCAGGCTCGTCAACCGCAAAGGTGGTGCGGCTTAGTCGGCGTACGCGTTTCATAAACAGAGCGATACAAACCAGTGTGCCCAGCGCAGCCACCACATAGCTTAAGTGCATCGGCAGGCCAAAGCCGATCGGTGCGTAGGCTAAGTAAGTGAAGGTTGCCATGGTCATAAAGGTGGCTGGGATCGAGGTAATCCAGTGTGGCTTACGCGACAACACTAAGTACATGGTGCCTACCCACAGCGCGATCACAGCGGTGGTTTGGTTGGCCCAGGAGAAGTAGCGCCACAGCAGCGTGAAGTCCATATGCGTTAAGGCATAGGACACCACAAACAGCGGCAATGCGACCATGATGCGCTTAATGATCGGCTTTTGATCGACCTTAATATAGTCGGCGATAATCATCCGCGCGCTGCGGAAAGCAGTGTCGCCAGAGGTGATTGGCAGCACAATAACGCCTAGCACTGCCAGAGTTCCGCCAATCGCACCCAGCATGGTGATGGACACTTCGCTTACCACTGCTGCGGGGCCACCGGCAGCCAGTACGGCAGAAAGCGATTGGTCGCCATAGAACAGGCTCATGGCGGCAGCCGCCCAGATCATGGCGATAATGCCCTCGGTAATCATCATACCGTAGAAAATTTTACGGCCGTTGGTTTCATTTTTAGTGGTGCGTGAAATGATCGGTGTCTGGGTGGCATGGAAGCCAGAAAGCGCGCCGCAGGAGATGGTTAAAAACAGCAGCGGGAAAATAGGAGCGTTATCCGGGTGCATATTCTCAAACGATAGCTCAGGAATCGGCGCGCCCGTCACGATCATGCCAATACCAATGCCCGCGGCGCTAAACAGCAGCAGCGCACCGAAGTAGGGGTAGATACGGCCAATGACCTTGTCAATCGGCAGTAGTGTGGCGATCAGATAGTAAATAAAGATGGCGACAATAATCAGCGTCAACGACAGAGAAGTCATGTTGGATAACAGCGCCGCTGGTGACGTCACAAAAACGGTGCCTACTAACAGTAGCAGCAGAATCGCAAAACCGTTGACCACATGCTTCATCGCTTGGCCCAGGAACTTACCCGCTAGCTGTGGCAGGTGAGCGCCATGGTTGCGAATTGAGATCATGCCGGTTAGGTAGTCATGCACGGCACCGGCGAAAATGCAGCCAATCACAATCCATACGAAGGCCACCGGGCCATATAGCGCGCCGAGAATAGGACCAAAAATGGGTCCCACACCAGCAATGTTGAGTAACTGAATAAGTGAATTGCGCGTGGTGTTCATCGGCACATAGTCGATGTTGTCGCGCATGCTGAAGGCGGGTGTCTGACGTTTGCGGTCAGCCACAAACACACGTTCAACGAACTTCCCGTAGGTGAAATAGCCTACGATCAGCAGCAGGATCGATACAATAAAGGTAATCATCTAAGGTACCTAGAGCTGTGAGGAGTAATTGCCGGTAATGGCGAGGAGCATACAAGCGTGCTTGTGGCACACAAGTAGGTACTTTTTCAGCCGGGATGAATGTACCGACAAGTGTTACAAAATCACAGTTAGACTTTAGTGGGTTGCTAATAAAAAAATGGGCAGCCAAAAGGCCGCCCATTTTACAGTTGGAACTTTATCTGGTTTGCAATTTCACTATTCGCTTAAAACTTCCTAATTAATACTTAAGATTCAACAACACCACAGGCCATACGACCACCGCCGCCGCCCAGGTGTGGCTCATCCGAATACGTATCGCCACCTTCATGAATTATCAGACTACGGCCTGGCATATCTTCCATGCTCAGACGTGGTGCCAAAACCGGCAGGTTAGCTTCGCCATCATCATTAACGGTTAGCACCGGTAGATCGCCTAGGTGACCGTCACCGTAGGGCCCCTGGTGGGTGCCGGTTTCTTCAGGGTCATAGTGCCCACCTGCGGCTTGAGCTGCGGTCATATCACCCTCTTCGTTCTCGGCGGGATCACAGCTGGCATTCTCATGGACGTGAAATCCGTAAACACCGGGCTCAAGATCCGTTAGTGAGGGCGTTAGCAACAAGCCATGCTCGGTGCTTTCTAATGAAATGGTACCTATTGATTCCTCAATCCCTTCAGCGCTGACTTTATGCATCTCTACGTCAAGCGTTTCATTGGCTTGTGTTGCGGCACTGATTAGTAGCGAGGTGGCAATAGCGAGAAGTGACGTTGAATAGTGCATCGTTATGCTCTCCCTAATCCATGGAAGTAGTGTAAAAGTGTTGCCCATTTAAGGTAGCCGCCTAACGATTGCTTTACCAGCCTAGCGCTCAGAGGCGTTAGAAATATCTTTCAAACTCAATAGCGTGGCAGCTAGTGCTTGGGTGCGTGGAACCAGCGTATCGAGTAAGCAGTACTCCTCATCAGTATGCATTTTTGCCCCTACCGGGCCGAGACCACATAAGGTGGGAATGCCTAAGCTGGCCGTCCAACCCGCGTCCGAGCAGCCGCCGGTAAATTCGCCCTCAACATCAAAACCGATGGCCTTAGCCTGGGATTGGTAAAGCTCAAATAGCGCACTGCTCATACGCTCTTCGAGAGGGTAGAACTCTGATGTCTGCTCGATGGTTGCCACCGTGCCGGGAATATCGGGTTCGGCGATTATCGCCTCAATGGCTTGATAAAGCTGGTCACGCTGGGCGGTGGTGACAAAGCGAATATCTAGCTGCGCGGAAGCAAAAGGCGCGACGGTGTTGCGTGATACGCCACCGGTGATGGTGCCCACATTGGTGGTGATGCCTGCCTCGTAATCGGTCAAGGCATGCAGTTGGATGATTTTTCGGGCCAGTGCTTCGATGGCGCTGGCACCATCGGCATGACTCACGCCGGAGTGGGCAGCTTTGCCGGTAACTTCAATCAAAAAGCCAGCGCCGCCTTTACGCCCTGTCACCACATTACCGCTGACCCGCCCAGGTTCGACATTCAAAACAGCCTGAGCACGCTCAGCGGCAGCTTCAATAAAGGCCCGCCCATCCGGTGAGCCTATCTCTTCATCGGCAGTAAACAGGGCGCGAACGGGCAGTGGGCAGTGGGGCAAACGGCTTAATGCGCGAAGTACAAAGCAGTTCATCACCAAGCCGCTTTTCATATCGGCAACGCCAGGGCCAAAGCCAAGGTTCTCTTTTTGGCTATAGCCGCGATTCGCCACAGTGCCGGTAGGGAAAACCGTATCCCGGTGGCCCATGATTAGCGCATGGCCTTGGGCAGTTCCCCCTAGTTGTGCCTCTAAAATATCTCCTGAGTCGGGGCGCTGGTGGCGTATGACCGTGATGCCATCCTGTTCGAGCCACTGGGTAATAAGATCAGCAACCGCATCCGTACCCGTTTTGTCGTAGCTGTTGGAATCGATATTGACCAGGGCCTCCAGGCAGTCAACCATCGCCTGCTGTTGCCCCTCTAGCCAATTACAGGCTTGTTGTATTAGTGGGTCTTGCATGAGGCTCGCTCCTTATTAATCTCTGCTCCCTGGGTAGTAAGATCCCAGAATAGTCCCGCCATTAATATAAGTGCTTCCGAAGCAATACTCCCTAGTAGGTGTTCGTCAGGGGCATGCTGCGAGCAGGAGGGGTAAGAGTGGGGAACCCATAAGGTGGGTAAACCCAGTGTCTCGGCAAATACATCGTTGGGTAACGAGCCGCCTAAGTTAGGTAACAATGTAGGCGTTTTATTGGTCGAAAGCTGCATTGAGGCTAACGCCCAGCCCACCCATGGATCTTCAGGATCAAGCCGGGTAGCGGCCATCTGCGACATGCGTGCCGCGCTGACTTCGATATCACTAAAGCCATGTTGGTCAAGGTGGTGGCGTAAATGAGCAAGAAAGTTATCTTGGTCGCTGCCCACCACATAACGTAATTGGCAGTGGGCGTAGGCGTGGGGTGGGATCGCATTGGCTGGGGCGTCAGGGTTGCCTGCTTTCATGGCGAGCACTTCTAGCGTATTCCAGCCAAACAGCCGCTCAGCGGGGGATAACCCTGGCTCTCCCCAGTCCGTGTCGATGGCGGGGGCATTGTCTCCAACACCCACTTCCAATGTGGCGACTGCATCTCGCACGGCGTCTGGAATAGGTTCAGGCCGTAGCCCTTGGATCTGAATAACGCCGTTGGCATCTACCAGTGTGCTAAGGGCATTGGCCAAACGCACCGCAGGATTTTTGAGTACCCCGCCCCAGTTGCCAGAGTGGTGGGCGCCTTCCCGGGCCTGGAGTTTAAGGTCGAAATTGAATGCCCCCCGTGAACCTAAAAACAGGGTGGGGGAGTCGGCGTTTAAGCGAGGGCCATCCGAAGCAATAAACACATCGGCCGCTAAACGCTCGCGGTAGCGGTGGCAGATCTCCTTTAGGCCAGGGGAGCCGGTCTCTTCGCCCATTTCCAACACCAGCTTAACGTTATAGCCCAATTGCCCGCCGCTGGCTTTTAACACACAGCCCAGCGCGGCTAAATTGATGGTGTGCTGGCCTTTGTTGTCAGCGGTGCCGCGTCCGTACCAGCGATCCTCTTGTTGAGTGATTTGCCAAGGCGACAGACCGTCGGTCCATTGATCATCGTAGCCGCGTATCACATCGCCATGACCGTAGGTTAATACGCTGAAGGCGGCGCCTGGCTCAATTCTTTCCGCAATAAGAAAGGGCCCGAACCCTGCCACCGGGTTATCGACAATTTCCCAGGTGAAACCGAGCTGTTCAATGTCTGGGATAATTTGTTCGGTAAGGTAACGGTGCAGTTCTTCCAGCCGATTGGGCTCCTGGCTTTCACTGCGGATGGCAATACGAGGGGCAAGCTGAGTATAAAACTCGCCGCTGTCAAAATAGGCTTTGGCATTGTCCAGGGCGTGTTGGCGTGTCATAAGCACTCCTTGTAACGTTAGGCATCAGTAGTGGATGGTTACGAGTATTTAGGCAAAGTGGCAGGCGACACTGCCCTGGTTTCGCTGATCATTAACACTCAGTGCGGGGGCTTGCTGGGCACACTCTGGCTGAGCCATCGGGCAGCGAGGGTGGAAGGCGCAGCCAGAGGGCGGTCGGCTCGGATCAGGTTGGCCTGCCCCTAATCCGATATCGGGCACACCTAAATCAGGTTCTGGGGTTAGCGCGGAAGCGAGCAGCGCTTGGGTGTAAGGGTGACGAGGCGCTGTAAAAATTTGCTCGCGGGTGCCTTCTTCCACAATGCGGCCCAGATACATTACCGCTAGCCGGTCTGCTAGGTGTTCAACCACGGCGAGATCGTGGCTAATAAACAGATAGGTAAGGCCAAACTCATCTTTCAGGTCGAGCAGTAGATTGAGTATCTGGGCCTGAACCGACACATCCAATGCGGAGGTCGGTTCGTCACAAATCACCAGGTCAGGGCGCATAATCAGCGCCCGGGCAATCGCTACCCGTTGGCGTTGACCGCCGGACATCTGCCCAGGGTATTGCTGGGCAGCACGTTTGGGCAGCCCGACCATATCGAGCATCTCATCGACCTTTACGGCCTGCTCCTTGGGTGTGCCAATGGCATGGATGCGCAGCGGCAAACCAACGATCTGGGCAATTCGCTGACGGGGGTTAAGCGAGGAGTAAGGGTCTTGGAAAATCGGCTGAATATGGCGGGCTAACGCCTTTTGGTTAGCGTTAACAATAGCCTTACCATTAATCAGCACATCGCCCGAGCTAGGGGGTGTCAGCCCCAGCAACATTTTAGCTAAGGTACTTTTACCGCAGCCTGACTCGCCCACCAGCCCCATCACCTGACCGTGGGGAACGCGCAGCGATACATCCTTTACCGCCTGTAAGGTACGGCTTTTATGCAGCATTCCGCCGCCTAGCGTGAAGCTCTTTGATAGCGCGCACAGTTCAAGAGCAAGAGAATCGCTACTATTGGCCACAGGGGAAGGGTGACTCATGACACTACCTCCGGCGTGTTTACGTGTGCAGAGCTCGCTAGCGGATGAGCAAAATGGCAGCGTGCAGAGTGCCCGCTGGCGATGGGGTGTAACGGGGGAGTGGTTTGGCAGATTTCATCTGCTTGGTCGCAGCGATTACAGAAGGCGCAGCCCTGGAGCTTACCTACCAAACTTGGCACCACACCTGGAATGGCCTGTAAGCGGCTGCCCGGCGGTGTTTTTCCCGGTGATGGTATGCATCTCAACAACCCTTGAGTGTAGGGATGGCTGGGGGTCTTAAAGAGTGCTTGTGCGGATGCGGTTTCAATTACTTCGCCGGCATACATTACGGCGACCCGGTCGGCAATGCGCGCCACAACGCCAAGGTCGTGGGTGATGAAGATAACCGCGGTACCAAACTCCTGTTGGAGATCACGCAACAGGTGCAGAATTTGCGCCTGAATCGTAACGTCTAGCGCCGTGGTGGGTTCATCGGCAATGATCAAATCGGGTTCGCACATTAGCGCCATGGCGATCATTACCCGCTGGCGCAGCCCACCAGAGAGCTGGTGAGGATACTGGCGCATGCGTTCGGTGGCAGCGCTGATGCCCACCCGCTCCAATAAATAAACCGCGCGGTCGTGGGCCGCCTTTCGCGATACCCGCTGGTGGCGGCGCAAGGCTTCGCAGAGCTGATTGCCCAGGGTGTAGGCAGGATTAAGCGCGGTCATGGGTTCTTGAAAAATCATTGCCATGCGAGCACCACGCAGGTTGCTACGCTCGTGCTCTGTCATAGTGAGTAGATCAATGCCGTCAAAGTTAAGGCAGTCGGCGTGTATTTGCGCTTTGCGCGGTAGTAAGCCCATCAATGCCAATGACGTCATGGATTTGCCACACCCAGATTCGCCCACCAGACAGAGCATTTCACCCCGTTCAACGTGAAAATCGATGCCCCGAACGGCATGAAGCGTGCCTTTGGCTACCGGTAAATCAACACGTAGCTGTTTGACGCTGAGTAGCGGTGAGGCTGGCGCTGTTGAACGCTCAGATAAAGGTAGATTACTCATTGCGGCCTCCCTGGACAGTCATGTCGCGTAGGCCGTCGCCAAGTAAGTTAATTGCCAGCACCAGCATAAATAGCGCGCTGCCGGGAATCGTAATCACCCAAGGCTGAAAGAACATATAGGCTTTGCCTTCGGCGATCATTAGCCCCCAGGAGGGCAATGGTGGCTGCACGCCCATACCCAAAAACGATAACGTCGCTTCGAGCAAAATGGCGTTGGCGACCTCAAGTGTGGCGACAACGATCAATGCACCTGCAATGTTAGGGAGCACTTCGCGCAGCAGAATGTAGTGCAGTGGGCAGCCCAGTGCGCGGGCGGCTTGGACATACTCAGCGTCACGTAATTGCAGGGTGGCTGAGCGGGCAACCACGGCGAAGCGGTCCCAGAGTAGCAGCCCCAGCAGCAGGGTAACGGTGAGCATCGAACCACCAATCAACGAGGCCATGGCAAGCGCCACTAACACCACCGGCATGGCCAAACGAGTAGTGAGCAGGTAACTCACTACCGCATCAACGCGACCACCAAAGTAGCCCGCCAAGACGCCCAAGGTGGTACCAATCAGCCCTGAAATAAGCGCGACCACTATGCCGATAAAGAGTGAAATACGGGTGCCATAAATCAGTCGACTAAGATAGTCGCGGCCAAGGCGGTCGGTGCCTAATGGGTGTGTCCAGCTACCGGTTTCGTGCCAAAAGGGTGGCACCATACGGTTCGCGGTATTCTGTAGATAGGGATCATGGGGAGCTAACCAAGGCGCCAGCAGCGCCACAATTCCTAGTGATGTAATGATCAATAACCCAATCGCAAAACTGCGGTTATTAAGCATGTTGCGAAATAGGCGCGACTGCCAAGTAGCAACCAAGTGTTGCTCTGCGGCTACTTGTGGGGAAAGGATAGGTGCCATGGTGTTCTCCGTTAACGCGCGCGCAGGCGTGGGTCGAGGATTGCGTTGAGAATGTCGGCCAGCAGCGTCAGCACGATATAGAACAGCGCAATGATCAGGACGATGGCCTGGACTACCGGGTAGTCATTGCGGGAAATGGCGTTCCAGGCCAGTTGACCCAGCCCGCGTAGCGAAAAAACGGTTTCGATAACCACTGAACCGCCGAGCATAAATCCCAGCTCCACCGCGGCCAGCGCTACTACTGGAATGACCGCATTGCGTAGGGCGTGTTTGAAGATAACCGTGCCGGTACGCAGCCCTTTGGCTCGGGCGGTGCGGATGTAATCCGCCTCTAGCACTTCCAGCATGCCGCTGCGGGTAAGGCGCATCATGGCGGGGGTGGCGTAGTAGCCCAGTGCAATGGCGGGTAGCACAAAGCCTTGCCAGCTATCGCTGCCTGCCGCGGGAAACCACTGCAGCTTGACGGCAAACACAATAATCAGCGTTAAACCAAACCAGAAGTTGGGCATGGCCTGGCCAGTCACCGCAATAGTCATCGCCACACGGTCTATCCAGCTGCCCCGTTTAAGGGCGGCCACGACACCTAGCGGGATAGAGACGCCCAGCGCGATTGCCAGCGACATAATCCCCAGCGTCATGGTCACCGGAAGGCGCTCAACGACCAGATCCATAACATCGCTCTGGTAGTAGTAAGAGCGCCCAAAGTCGAGCTGCACCGCTCCCCATAGCCAAGTGGTAAATTGCTGAATCACCGGGCGATCCAGGCCGTAATCCGTCCTGATCTGCTCAACCTGTTCAGCGGTGGCCTCTGGGCCACCAATGGAAAGTGCCAAGTCACCCGAGAGCTGCAGCAAACTAAAGCAGAGCACCGAAATAGTCAGCGCGACGCTAAGCGCTATTAGCGTGCGCTTGAAAACAAATGCCCACATAAAGCATCACTCCCACGCTGTGGAAGGCGAACCGTGGCGAGTGCCACGGCTGCCGTTAAGTCGATCAGAATTTCACCAGTAGCGTTACTTCCAGCTCGCCTCGTAGAAGCGGGGAAGCTCATCAGGGTAAGCGGTGAAGTCCAGGTCAGCGGTGTGAGCGTAATAGGTGGAGTAGGAGAACAGTGGCGCCCAATAAGCTTGTTCTGAGATGCGGGCGAGCACTTGCTGGTAGTAATCGAGACGTACATCAGAATCTACCGAAGTATCGGCGATTTGCAGCCACTCCTGTACCTGGCTGTCCTGCCAGAGATCATCGATGCCACCCGAGAAGTAGACGCTGACAAAGGCCGATACATCGTTAATAGAGAAGGAACCCCAGGCTTTGAAGGACATATCGGTTTGCCCATTGCGCTGAAGTTCCAGTAGCGCGGGGGAGGTCATAAAACGCAGATTGGCATTAATGCCTACAGCGCGCAGATCACCAATCATGGCTTCGGCGTAGTCGCGTTCCCGGTAAGCGTGAAGGCTGATATCAAAGCCATCGGCGTAACCCGCTTCGGCGAGCAGTTCACGGGCTTTTTCTGGGTCGTACTCATACTCAATGACGTTCTGGGTTTCACAGCCAAACTGAGTGGGAAAGCAAGGGGCGTAGAGCGGCTGGCTACCGCCACGTACCAGGTCGTTAGCGAGGCCTTCTCGGTTCATGGCGTGGTTAATGGCTTGACGCACGCGGATATCATTTAATGGCGAGTCTTCTCGGGTTGCTGCATCCAGGCCGATATAACCCACACGCATGGTTTCACCACCGAGCACGCTAAGCTGAGGCATGCTACTCAGCGATTCAGCCTGGTCGGCAGGCACCCGCCAGATCCAATCAACTTGTCCGGACATTAACTGTGCCATTCGCGAGTCTTCATCGGCAATCGCCTTGAACTCAATATTGCCAATCTCAGGTTGGCCAATCGGGCTGTCGGTAAAGTACTCCTCAAAGCGCGTTAAGCTCACACCGTCCCCAGGGCGAACGTTAGTAATCCGATAAGGGCCGGTGCCCACTGGCTGACGGCTAAAGCCTTCGATGCCGACTTCCTGAAAATACTCACTGGGGTAAATCGGCATTGGGCCGGAAAGGTACTCAAGGGCGGCGGGGAAAGGGTCTTTGAGATGGACCCGAACCTGAAAGTCATCAAGTTTCTCAGCACTTTCGATCCAGTCGACATTTTGACGTGTGACTACCCGGGATTCGGGGGATACCGCGTAGTTGAAGGTAAACACCACATCGTCAGCGTTGAAAGCCTCGCCATTATGAAAGATCACACCCTCGCGCAGCACAAGATCCAGGGTCTTATCATCGACCCACTCCCATGCGGTCGCCAAGCGGGGCTCATACTCGTTGGTTTCAGGGTTACGGTAGATCAGCGTGTCCCAGGCCAAATGAGCGAGGATAACTCCTTCGCGCAGGTTGTTGTGGTAGGGACTAACATTTTCAGGCTCGCTGTCAGAGGCATAAACCAGCGTGTCATTGGCTTTGCCTGCCAATACCGAGGTAGAGCAGCTTAGTAACGTAGCAGATGCTGCCCAGCATAAGGTTCGTTGTGAGCAGAATACCCGACGAGAAAGAGATCGTTGAGAAGCCTTTATTTGCGAAATAATGCGCTGTGAAAGAGTGGGGTGTAGATGCATGTCATACCTCATTATTTTTTAGTAAGAAAGGTTATGAGCGTTTGGCGTACTGTCAGTACTGTTGTTATGAGATGAAATTGTTCCGAGTTGTTATTTCTCCACCACTTCAAGCTAAGCTATTGATCAGGGATGCCACAAGTGCAATGTTTAGAACTTATCATTGCCGTTTTGGCAATGCTTGTTCACCACTAAGCAATGGAGGTGTCATGAATCCACGGGTGCTACAAGAAACCGCTTTACGTTACTTTCTCGAAGTGGTGCGCTGCGGCTCTATCAGCGAAGCCTCGGGAAAGCTTAACGTGGCGCCCTCGGCGATCAGCCGGCAGATCGCCCGGCTGGAAAGTGAGCTGGATACCTTATTGTTTGAGCGACGGGCAAGAGGCATGGTGCCCAGCGCTGCAGGAGAATTGCTGGCGGTACATGCCCGCCATATGCAGCTTGAAGCTGATCGTATTGGCAGCGAAATATTGGCTCTGCACGGGCTCCAGCGGGGTAAAGTGCGTCTGGCCAGTTCAGAAGGTTTTGCGGTGGATTTTTTACCTGCGGCCATCGCTGCCTTTCGCAAGCGTTACAGCGGTATTCACTTTCATCTGATGGTAGGGTCGCCTTCTGAAGCTACCCGCCATGTTAGGGAGGGCGAGGCTGATATAGGCATTACCTTTAGCCTCAAACCTGAAGCGGATATAAATGTTGCCCTTAGGCAGCCCGCACCGATTATGGCGCTGGTTTCACCGCATCATGAATTAGCAGCGAAGAAGCATATTTCCTTAGCTCAGCTTCAGCGCTATCCGTTGGCATTGTCATCACCTGAAACAACGTTGCGCCAGCTATTTGATATCTGCTGTAGCCGCCAGAATTTAGCGTTTGAATCCATCTTTAGCAGCGATTACACCGAAGCATTGATTAATTTCGCCATACTGGGGGGAGGGGTGGCGCTTGCCGGTGAGATTTCTGTTCGTTACCGCATTCATCAACAGCGTGTGGTTGCTATTCCTATTCGTGACCAGGGTATGGACTCTCGCTTTGTCGAAGTCCAAACCCTGGCCAAACGTACCTTGCCGAGTGCAACGCAGGCGTTTCTAGAGTTCTTAAAAACACAGATTCCACCTGGCAATCTACCGCTGCTACCCGAAGCGGCGAACCCACTTACTTAAACGACTGATCAGATTGCTTCTCTATAATGAATGCAATAAACATAGTGCCACCACTAACGCCAATTGCCCGAATGTAAAGTATTTGAAAAGTCTTGGAAAAGTCTTGGAAAAGTCCCTGGAAAAGTCCTTGGAAAAGTCTTGAAGGGGAATTGGGTGGATGACATCTCACGGCCAAGCCGCGACAATGGCGCCCTGTTTTTGTTATTAGCCACTACCGGGGAGAGTTATGACGCCACTTAACATCCTCTACCAGGATGAGTATCTGGTTGCGGTGCATAAACCCTCAGGGCTTTTGGTGCACCGCTCGGCGTTAGCCCGTGGCGAAACGGAGTTTCTGCTTCAACGGCTGCGTGATCAGCTCGGTAAGCGAGTCTATCCCGTTCACCGGCTAGATCGACCTACTTCAGGGGTGATGGTGTTTGCGCTCTTCTCTGCAGTGGCTGGACTGCTCAGCGAAGCCTTTAGCGAGCGCCAGGTAGAGAAGCGCTATTTGGCGGTGGTGCGTGGTAAAGCCCCAGAAAGCGAGCGTTTGGACTACCCTCTGCGGGAAGAAGATGGCACACGTCCCAAGGCTGAGATGCCCGCGATGCCAGCGATGACTGATATTCGTCGCCTGGATAGCGTTGAGCTACCGGTGCAAGTAGATCGCTATCAAGTCGCGCGTTATTCGTTAGTGGAAGCGCGGCCGCTGACCGGGCGACGCCATCAGATTCGTCGCCATCTCTCGCGGCGGGGCTACCCAATCATTGGCGATGCCAAGCACGGTAAAAGTGTTCACAATCGCTTTTTTGCCGAACAACTGAGCGCGCCACGCTTACTGCTGGCGGCCACCTACTTGGCCTTCGACCATCCGCTGCTCGACAAGCGTGTACAATTAAGCTGCGCCCTGGATGACACGATGACCGCGCTGTTTAATCATCTTGGCTGGGCAGGGCATTTACCGCTGGATAGTGTGCGTACGCCGCCGCAAAAAACGCCTTCAGCCCTGCAAGCGTTATAAGTGAGACTGTTATGTCCTCAGCTAGCTTAGCTACGAATACCTTAGCTACCAATACCTCTGCTTCTCCCATGCCGGATGCTAACGTTGAGTCTACCGATTCAGCTGCTAAGGCCCCGGCTTCCTCTGACTATGATTTTCGCTTTGGCGGAATTCGTCGCCTCTACGGGCAACGTGCTGCCGAAGCATTTCGTCATGCCCATGTGGTGGTGGTAGGAGTCGGTGGGGTGGGTAGTTGGGCGGTGGAAGCGCTGGCGCGCTCGGGCATTGGCAAGCTAACGCTGATTGATCTTGATGACGTGTGCGTTTCTAACGTTAACCGCCAGCTCCATGCGCTTGATGGCACTATTGGCCAGCCCAAGGTGGAAGTGCTTGCTGAGCGCTGTCGTCTGATTGCCCCTGAGATGGAGATTATCGCCGATAGCGCTTTTGTTACACCTACTAACCTGGGCGAGCGGATTCCCGATGACGCGGATCACGTGGTGGATGCCATCGACAGTGTCATCGCCAAAGCCGCGCTGATTGCCTGGTGCAAACGGCGCAAAATCCCTATTACCGTCACCGGTGCGGCGGGTGGGCAAACTGATCCGACGCGTATTCAAGTCGCTGATCTCACCCGTACCGAGCACGACCCGCTGTTATCCAAGGTACGCTCGCGGCTGCGCCGGGACTACGGCTTCTCCCGCAATCCCAAGCGGCGCTTCTCGGTAGAGTGCGTTTACTCTGACGAGCAGTTGGTCTACCCCAACGGTGATGGCGAGGTGTGCCTGCAAAAGCCGGGTAGCGGCGATGCTACGCGACTGGATTGCGCCTCCGGGTTTGGCGCCGCCACTTTTCTGACCGGTACCTTTGGCTTCGTGGCCGCCTCAAAAGTGCTTGAACGCCTGGCCAAAAAAGCCAATCAGCCAGCCGCTGTAAACGTCACTAAAAAGGAAAGTGAATGACCTCGCCAGTTCCCGGTATTTATCGCCACTACAAAGGCAATCTGTACGAAGTACTCGGCAGCGCCCAGCACAGTGAAAGCGAAGAGCATGTTGTGGTCTATCGCGCCCTTTATGGCGACTATGGTCTTTGGGTACGCCCGCTTGAGATGTTTACGGAAGCGGTGACCAAAGATGGTCACAGCCAGCCACGCTTTGCGCTGGAGAAGGCGTTTTAGGACTTTTATATTCGTCAGGGAGTATTTATGACATCTCGCTCGCCCCAGCAGACACTGAAAGACGTATTTGGTTTTGATGACTTTCGTGGCGGTCAGCAGGCGGTGGTGTCCAGGGTGCTGGGCGGGCACTCAACAGCGGCGATTTTTGCCACAGGTGCGGGGAAGTCGCTTTGCTACCAGCTTCCGGCGCTGCATCTGCCGTACCTAACCCTGGTGGTGTCGCCGCTGTTAGCGCTAATGCAGGATCAGCTGGGATTTCTGGTGCGCCACGGTGTGGCCGCGGCCTGCATTGATTCCACTCAAGACCGCGAAACGACTCGTGATGTAATGGAGCGCGCTAAAAGCGGTGAGCTGAAAATCCTGATGATTTCGGTAGAGAGACTTAAGAACGAGCGTTTTCGCCACTTTCTACGCCAGGTACAAATATCGCTGTTAGTGGTCGACGAAGCCCACTGCCTTTCCGAGTGGGGGCATAACTTCCGCCCCGATTATTTGAAGCTGCCGGATTACCAGCGGGACTTCGCCATTCCCCAGGTGTTGCTGCTAACCGCTACCGCGACGCCTACTGTTATCGCCGATATGAGTGAGAAATTTGCCATCGCTCACGATAACGTTATCACCACCGGCTTTTACCGCCCCAATCTTGAGCTGCTAGTAGCACCCGCCATGGGAAATCGTCAGCAGCAGTTGATTGATTGGCTTAAGCCACAAATGCTGCCAGGCAACGAAGCCCCCACGATTATTTACGTCACTCTGCAACAAACCGCCGAGCAGGTGGCAAGCGCGCTTGCAGCCCAGGGCATTGCCGCCCAGGCATACCACGCTGGGTTGGATTCAAGTCGACGAGATGAGATCCAGCGCCAATTTATGGGCGGCGCATCACCCTGCATTGTAGCCACTATTGCCTTTGGCATGGGCATCGATAAGGGCGATATTCGCAACGTTGTGCACTATGACCTGCCCAAATCCATCGAGAACTACAGTCAGGAGATTGGCCGGGCAGGGCGTGATGGCCTGCCTTCCACCTGCCTGACCATGGCCGGGCGGGATGGCCTACGTGTACTGGAAAACTTTGTTTACGGCGATACCCCCGAATATGCGGGTATCTATCGCCTGCTGGAAGAGATCTCCACAGCAGGCCAAGCACCTGGCCGCCAGTGGGAGGTGCTACTCAATACACTCTCCCGCGACACTAATATTCGCCTGCTGCCACTTAAAACACTGCTGGTTCGTCTTGAAATGCACGGTGTGATTGCGCCACGCTTTGCGTTTCTAGCCGAGTATCGACTGCGCTACCATCTTGAGACTAATGAACTGGTGAGCCGTTTTGAAGGCGAACGAGCGTCCTTTGTGCGGCTTATCATCGACAACATTCCCATCGCCCGCACCTGGGGCACGGTGGATTTCGAGCGGCTGCATAATGCTGGGCAGGCGCAACAGATTGATGCCTCCCGCGCCCGAGTGATTACCGCCCTTGAGTACTTTCAGGACAAGGGCTGGCTGACCCTGGAAGGCAAGCGTATGACCGATGTCTACGAGGTTTGTCAGCCAGCTTTTGCCATAGAGGCGTTGGCAGGCCAACTGTATAACGAATGCCTCAATCGGGAACGTATCGAGATTGAGCGGCTACAATCGATGCTGGCGCTCTTCGAATCAAAGAGTTGCCTAACACGGCGATTGGCCATGCACTTTGGTGATAGTACCTTTGGTGATAGTACCTTTGGCGATAGTACTTTTAGTAATAGCAACTTTGATACGCCATCTGGCACCGAGCAGGGGCGCTGCGGCCACTGCTCGGTGTGCTACGGCCACCCTGTTCGGTTGCCGGATGCACCGCCGCAGCCTGAATTAACGGCTGCTGATTTTCAGCGCTACGCCACGCCGCTAATAGAGTGCCACACTAAGCAGCTTGGTCAGCCACCCAATGCCCAACGACTGGCGCACTTTCTGTGCGGGTTAACCATGCCGATCTTCACCCCGCTCAAAGCGCGCAGCCTTAACGGCTTTGGGGTCTTTGAGCAGCGCGCCTATCCAGAGGTGCGTGAGTGGGCGGAGAACTACTCAGTTAATGCTGACCGCTGATAGTGTTTGGCTATACCTACTCCCAGGCAGGGAAAGGATCAGGCAGTTTTTTCCACGCCTCCATGCCTTCTAGTAGCTCGGCTTCGCTTAATAGACAAGCATCCAATGCCTCGCGCATCTTAGCTTGATCTAGGTTCTGGCCAATAAATACCAGCTCTTGGCGCATATCACCAAACGGCTCTTGCCACTTTTCCAGAATAAACTGGCGATACTCAGGGTCGTTGGGCCAGTTGGCTTCAGGGATAGCTTTCCAGAACACACCGGCTGGGCCGTGGTGAGCAATGCCCCCCGCTTGGCTCCACTGACCCGCATATCGTGGACGAGTGGCTAGCCAGAAGAAGCCTTTTGAGCGTAACAGGCCTTTACCAAACCACTCAACATTGAGCAGGTCGTAAAATTTCTGCGGGTGGAAGGGGCGGCGGGCATGGTAGGCGAAGCTGCCAATACCATACTCTTCGGTTTCTGGAACATGTTCCCCGCGCATCTCTTTGAGCCAGCCGGGCGCTTGCTGGGCGCGCTCAAAGTTGAACTTGCCGGTATCCAGCACTTTCTCAAGTGGCACGCCGCCTTGGGTGATCGGCACCAGCTCCGCATCGGGGTTAAGCGAGCGCAGAATAGCTTTTAAGGCTTCCAGCTCTTGTTTGCTGATCAGGTCGGTTTTACTGATTAGCAGTACATCGCAAAACTCAATCTGATCGACCAGCAGGTCGGCGACATTGCGTTCGTCTTCCTCACCTAAACTCTCGCCTGCCTCGGCAAGGCTTTGTGCTTCGCGATACTGGGTAAGAAAGTTGGCGCCATCAACAACAGTGACCAGCGTATCTAGCCGAGCAACATGGGAAAGGCTTTGGCCACTTTCATCTTCAAAGGTAAAGGTTTCCGCTACGGGCAGCGGCTCGGAAATCCCGGTGGACTCAATGACCAGGTAATCGAACCTGCCTTCTCGGGCCAATTGGCTAACTTCTTCCAGTAAGTCTTCGCGCAAAGTGCAGCAGATGCAGCCATTGCTCATCTCTACCAAGCGCTCTTCGGATCGGTTCAGTGCCACCTCGCCATCCAGCGTAGACTCGCCAGGTCCGCCGCGCACCAGCGCACCGTCTATATTCACCTCGCTCATATCGTTGACGATCACGGCTACACGGCGACCTTCACGGTTGGCAAGAATATGATTGAGCACGGTGGTTTTACCGGCACCAAGAAAACCCGAGAGCACGGTCACGGGTAGGGGAGTAAACACGGTCATTGCTAGGTCACCTCTAAATGGGTTTTATGTTATGTAATAATATAACAATAAGAGGTATTTTGAGAAAGACATGTTTTGAAAGTGGATGCAACATGAGTAAAGAAACACGGGTTTAAACCAGAATTGGGGTTTAAACAGAGTTGGGGTTTAAACAGAGTTGGAGTACCAGAAAAAGCAGCAATGCAGCGCCCATATCGGCGGACATACACATAGCTACCTTAAAAAGTTGATGCCGACCAATAGTCGTAATAGAGCAAACAGTCGATTAAGTAGAAGAGGGCTTAGTTGGTGCGACAGGCGAGCCCCAAAGCGAACAAACAGCATGCTGGTGATACCAAGCCTAATAGGGCAGGTAGATAGACATAGCCCACGCTCCATGGCGGTAATCCTTCGGCATGGGCCAATCCAAATAAACGATGCTGGCCCCGACAGTACAATGGGCAGGCCGCAGGTGGCCAAGGTAGCTACGGCACGTAGTGGCACGATAACAAGGCCTCCGCCAACGCCAAAAAGGCCTGATAACACACCCGCAGCGGCGCCCCGCAGTCGGTAGATAATGAGTTCTTCAGACCTTTAAAATCCCATAAACCCTTCAGCACTGCTGAGTGGTTTGGCGTGGGTGAGATAGTCAAGGTCGACGCGTGGACGCTCCAGGGCAGCATCGCCGATAAACAGGGTCTCCAGCTCTCGGGCGAAGGCGAGCGTCTGCAGGTCGCTGCCACGCTGACCGATAATCTGCAGACCAAATGGCAAGCCGTTACGGTCGCGCCCGGCTGGTAAAGTTACCGAAGGATGGCCAGCTAGGGTTGAGGCGTAGGCCATGGAGAGCCAGTGATAGTAGCTCTGCGTTGGTTGCCCATCGACCTCGGTAGGGTAGAGTTCATGCCAGTCGCGGGGGCTAATGGTCGCGGTCGGTGCCAGGATAAAGTCGTACTGCTCGAAAAACTGCTGCCAGTGGCGGTAAAGCACGGTTTGATTAGTAAGCGCACGAACCACGTCCAGGGCGGAATAGTCTTCTCCTTCATGGACGTTATCGCGCACGTTCGGCCCTACTTTATCTGGGTATTGTTGCAGTAGCTCTCGGTGATGGCCGGAGAAACCCAGCGCGCGAATAATAGCGAACGTATCGTCGGCCTGTAGGCACTCTGGGTGGGTGTCATCCAATTGCCCGAATACATGGCCAAAACGCTGAAGCTTGTCACTAAAACTATCGGCGACCAGCTTCTCCGTCATGGTGAAACCGAAATCTGGAGTGAAGGCTACGCGGGCACTGCAGAGGTCATAGTGGGGTAGATGGCGAAATGGCTCAGGGTGGTGGGCTGCCTGGCCATCGATAACGGGCACCCAGGGGTCGCGGCGGTCGGGGCGGATCATTGTTGAGAGCATGAGCGCGGCATCGTCTACGGTGCGTGCCATGGGCCCATTCAACGACATTGGCAGCCAGCCCATCGGGCGGCTATGCCCAGGAACAACGCCAGGAGACGGCCGAAAACCTACTACCCCACAAAACGCCGCTGGGGTACGCAAACTGCCACCGGTATCTGAACCGGTGGCTAAAGGTGCCATACCACAAGCCAAAGCAACGGCGGAACCGCCGGAAGAGCCAGCAGCAGAGCGGGTTAGGTCAAAGGGGTTAGCAGTGACGCCATAAACCGCATTACGGGTATTACCACCGGCGCTCCACTCGGGGTTGTTGGTTTTACCCATCACCACGGCGCCTTCCTGGCGTAGCTGGGCCACCATTGCATCGTCACCCTGGGCAATGTTGTCAGCGTAAACTTGGCTGCCGAACGTGGTTGGTAGCCCGGCAACATCGGCCATATCTTTCACACATAGCGGCAGCCCATGCAGAGCCCCCAGCGTATCACCACCATCAATGGCACGTTGAGCCTCGCGGGCGGCCTGGCGCATGGCATCAAAGTTCTGCGCTACTAGCGCATTGACGGCAGGGTTGACTGCTTCTGTGCGGGCGATGCAGCTTTCAGTCAGCTCGATTGCAGAGAGTTTTCTGGAGGCCATCAGGCGGCGTGCTTCAACTGCACTTAGATCACAAGGTTTCATTGATTTATCCCTATCAAAATATCGAGTCACTAGGGTGGTGTACTAGAAGTGAGAGGGCTAGGCTGTACACGAAATGAGAAGTAGGCCACTTCTCTGAAAAAACGAGTGATCCACACGCGGCATTTTGCCTACTTTACTGCTAACAACGCACGGAAAAGCCCATTCATCAATACGGGTTCGTCTCGGCGGATGTTAAAACCAGCCTGTTGTATAAGAGGTGTTGCTTGGCGTGTAATATCTGTGGCGATAAACGAGGTAATGGCGTTCAACGCCCGGCGACCTAGTCCAGCAGTATGAGTATCGGGTTGAAATTTATCCATGACACAGAGCTGACCACCGTTTCTCAATACTCGGTGTGCTTCGGCTAACCCCTGTTCTGGATTTGGCATTACCGCCAAAATAAGATGCATTATTACCACATCGAAGTGCTCATCTGGATACTCTAGCGCGGCTGCATCCATCACTCGACACTCGATATCCCGCCGTGCCTTTTCTGCCCGTTCACGGGCGCGCTTTACCATGGCAGGCGTCAAGTCCGTAAGGTGTGTCTCTAGCTCGTGGGGTAAGTAAGGCAGGTCTAACCCGGTCCCTGCACCTACCAACAAAACGCGCATACCAGGCTCCCAATCAACTTGGCCTAGCGCAGTTCTTCGCGGCTTACAAAATGCTTTGGTTGCTACCAAGTCATATACCGGTGCGTAGATGCTATAACGCAGTCGATTCCAGGTTGTTGTATTTATCATAAATTCCCTTTAATGGTGCGGTTAACAAGCTGTACTTAACGTCTGTGACGGGCACTCACCAAACTGCTGCTTGTAGTCATGGGCAAACTGCCCCAAGTGCCAAAATCCCCAGTAGGTGGCAATGTCGGTTACCGTTTTTGGCGGCTTTGCGGCGCGTAAGGCACGCCTTACTCGGTTTAGCCTCGTTAAGCGTAGGAACTGCAGCGGGCTAATACCTAAAATGGTGGTAAAGCTGTACTGCAGTGTTCGTCTGCTTACATGAGTAAGCTCGCAAAGTGCATCTATGGTCATAGGTCCTTCAAGGTGTTCATCTACATAACTCTTTACCCGGTCTACTACGGCTTTACGGTGGGCATAACTGGGTGGCAGCTCATGGCTGGGATGATTCGCTTGCAGCAGCTCAAGTAGCCCTGTTAATAGAATGTCTTGATGGATATTGTCTGCTATCACACCTTGTTGATGGGTGAGCAGCCGTTCAAGTAAAAACGAGATAGCTCGCAGCGTTGCCGGGTCTGCACGGCGTCGTGGAGAGCAGTGCCATTTCTCATCGATCACAATACCTTGACGCTTCGCAGCTGCTTGGAGCAGCGGTAGCCGAATTACTAAGCCATAAATATTGAAAGCTTCTGGCGTTACTAGTTCAAAGTCGCGCCCGCCGGGTCGGCACATTATCTCGTGCACTTCTAATGCCTGACCGTTGATTCGAGAGTCATTTGGCCGTGGTGGAATTCCCAGCCACAGCGCGTCTTCCCACACTCGGCACTCTTGGCGCAGCGCCTGGCCGGTATGCTCTTTAAATACCTGAATGGCCGGTAGCGCAATTTCATCCAGTCGGCCGTAAAAGCGGCCTGGGCTTAGTTGGTCATACTGCTGCTGCCAGCGGGTCAGGTTCTGAGCATGCTCATCGGCATCAAATGCTTCTTGTGTGCACTTTTTTGGTGCGATGTCTTGGCTCGTCAAGGTCATCTGAAGCTCCAGTGGGCGTGATGAAGGCGCTATCACGTCGCATACTTGTTGCTAATTCACTGTATTTATTTTGTTTTTCATAATTTTGGCAGGTTTGCCGAAACTCGATACTCCCCGTCTATTGATAGCGCTATTGTGAGAACAAGCAAGTTTTGTTCCTCAACGCGCATGCCGTGCGCTTGTATTTGACATAGTTAGCTTTGACATAGTTGTTTTTTAAATAGTTAGCTTTGAAATAATCGGCTTTGAAATATAAAAAAGGAAGGTCATATGGCGCAGACCTATCACACCACTGTGGGAAGCCGCCGCTATCGCTTTAACGGTTTGGCTGAGTTGATGGCTAAGGCGACACCGCCCCGCTCCGGGGACCGGTTAGCAGGCGTGATTGCAGAATCTGCGGAAGAGCGGGTAGTGGCACAAATGGTGCTAGCGGAGCTGCCGCTCACCACATTTTTAAATGATGTGCTGATTCCCTACGAGCAAGATGAGATTACGCGATTAATTATCGATGACCATGATACGAACGCTTTTGCGCCGTTGCGTCATCTAACGGTTGGTGACTTTCGTAATTGGCTGTTATCTGACCACGCGACCAGCGATGTGTTAGCTGCTGTTCGTGCTGGCATTACCCCTGAAATGGCGGCGGCTGTCAGCAAGTTGATGCGCAATCAGGATTTGATGCTGGTAGCCAAAAAGTGTCAAGTGACGACTGCATTTCGCAATACGATTGGTTTGCCGGGGCGGCTATCGACGCGTCTGCAGCCTAATCATCCCACTGATGACGTAACTGGCATTGCCGCCAGTATCCTGGATGGTCTGCTGTATGGCAGCGGGGATGCAGTGATTGGCATCAACCCTGCTACTGACAACGTCGCCCAAAGCATCAAACTGATGCGGCTGATGGATGATGTCATCCAGAAGTACGAGATACCCACCCAGTCCTGTGTGCTCACCCATGTTACCAACACACTAGAAGCGATTGAGCAGGGCGCGCCGGTTGATCTCGTCTTTCAATCCATCGGTGGTACCGAAGCCACCAACCGTAGTTTTGGCTTTGATTTAAGCACCTTGGCGGAAGCCGAGGCGGCCGCTCAGACGCTGAATCGGGGTACGGTTGGGCGCAATGTAATGTATTTCGAAACCGGCCAGGGCAGTTCACTTTCCGCTGACGCCCACCATGGTCTGGATCAACAAACTTGCGAAGCCCGAGCCTACGCCGTGGCGCGTAAGTTCAATCCGTTGCTGGTGAATACGGTGGTGGGATTTATTGGCCCTGAGTATTTGTACGATGGCAAAGAGATTACCCGAGCGGGTTTGGAAGATCACTTTTGTGGAAAATTGCTAGGTGTGCCGATGGGCTGTGACGTGTGTTATACCAACCACGCTAGCGCCGATCAGAACGATATGGACAATCTGCTGACACTGTTAGGCGTGGCAGGCTGCACCTTTGTGATGGGCATCCCCGGCTCGGATGACATCATGCTCAACTACCAAACGACCTCTTTCCACGATGCGCTTTACGCAAGGCGTGTGCTTGGCCTAAAAGCAGCCCCCGAGTTCGAAGAGTGGCTGGCGAAGATGCAGATTTTTCAAGATGTTTCTGCTTACCGATTAAACGACCAACTACCAGCTGCCTTCGCGAATAGTCTGCGCCACCTGCCGAAGGAGCCTTCCCGTGAAGCCTGATAATAGTCCTCCCCCAACTATCGTCATCGACAACCCTTGGGAGCGATTAAGGGCGTTTACCGACGCCCGGATTGGGCTTGGCCGAGCGGGTGTCAGCTTGCCCACCAAACAGCTATTAGCCTTTCAGCTTGCCCATGCCCAGGCTCAAGATGCGGTTCACTGCCCCCTTGAGTGCGATGCACTGGCCTGCGAGTTAATCGAGACACTTAGTCTGAGTGTGCCGCCTATTCGTCTGCACAGCCAAGCGGAAGATCGCGCCATGTATCTGCAACGGCCGGACTATGGACGCCGCTTAGACGATGGCTCACGGCAGCAGTTACAGCAGGTCGCAGAAAGCGGCCAGCGCTGCGACTTGGCCGTGGTCATTGTTGATGGGTTATCAGCGCTGGCAGTACAGCAGAACAGCGCACCGTTTCTCACGGCACTGCATCGCGCTTTTGCCCACGACCAGAATGAGTGGCAACTGGCACCGCTGACGATAGTGGAGCAGGGGCGTGTAGCTATTGGCGATGAGGTGGGGGAGTTACTGAACGCCGATGCAGTGCTGGTGATGATTGGCGAGCGGCCAGGGCTAAGTTCCCCAGATAGCCTTGGGCTGTATATGACCTGGGCACCCGAAGTGGGCCTAAAAGATGACCGCCGTAACTGTATTTCTAACGTTCGCCCGGCAGGGCTGAAACCAGAAGAGGCTGCTCGGCGGTTATTGCTGCTGCTGGCAGAGGCTCGCCAACGAAAACTGTCTGGCGTCCAACTGAAAGACCGCAGCGAGGATAACGTACTAGAAGGCGCAGCAGGCGGCTCAACGCAGAATTTCCTGGTGGCTGATTAATAGACATTCAGCTAGACATTCAGCTGCTAAGCGCAACACACAAATAACAAGACACAAACAACAACATATGAGTAGAAAAACATAAATAGCAACACTTACTGCAACGCTCCTAACAACAATACGGAACCAATGCCCCACCTCAGCACGCCGCTGACAACGATTGCGTTCCACACTAAAGAAAAGGGCAAGACAAATGACACAACCTCCTGTAGATCAAGCGTATCTGGCCAAACGCCAGCTACGTAAAGGTACCGCTGGCTGGCTATTATTGGCAGGGCTTGGGGTTTCTTACGTAATTTCCGGTGACTTTGCTGGTTGGAATTTCGGGATTGCCGAAGCGGGCTGGGGTGGCTTTGCCATTGCAGCCTGCTTAATGGCGCTCATGTATCTGGCGCTGGTGCTTTCACTCGCGGAAATGTCAGCGGCGATACCAGCCGCCGGTGGTGGCTATAGCTTTGCCCGCCAAGCGATGGGCCCCACGGGTGGCTATTTAACGGGACTTGCAGTACTGATTGAGTACGCCCTTGCGCCTGCCGCCATTGTGATTTTCATCGGTTCGGCAGTGGAAGCGTTGCTGGGCATTAACGGGCCGATGGTTTATCTGCTGTTCTATGCGGTATTTATCGGTATTCACCTGGCGGGGGTCGGTGAAGCACTAAAAGTAATGATGGTGATTAGCGGCTTGGCTGTATTTGCAATTCTTGCGACAGCGGTGGCGCTGATAGGCAATTTTGATTCTGCGAATTTATTTGATATTGCGCCTACGGACGCGGCGGGTGCCAGTACCTTTATGCCCTATGGCTGGTACGGCATTTGGGCAGCACTGCCATTCGGTATGTGGCTGTTTTTGGCGGTAGAGGGTGTGCCGCTGGCGGCGGAAGAGGCTAAAGATCCTGCACGGGATATGCCCAAAGGTATTATTGCTGCGATGCTGTTTCTACTGTTCACCGCGCTTTTGGTGGTTGTACTGCTGGCAGGGGCTGCAGGCGCTGAGATGATTGGCCAAAGTGGTGTGCCGCTAGTAGATGCACTTAATGCGACGGGCAACCCAACGCTTGCCACATTGGTAAACATATTGGGCTTGGCTGGACTAGTAGCATCGTTTTTCTCGATTATTTACGGCTATAGCCGGCTTGTGTTTGCGCTCTCGCGCGCAGGCTACTTGCCAAAGCAACTGTCCTTGACCAGCGGGCGTAAAGTGCCCTATCTGGCGCTAATTGTGCCGGGGGTTTTCGGCTTTTTAGCTTCGTTAAGCGGTGAAGGTGACTTGATGTTAGCAATGGCGGTAGTGGGCGCAACGATCTCTTATGCGCTAATGGCACTAAGCCATATTCTGCTGCGCTTGAAGCAGCCAGACCTGCCACGCCCCTATAAAACCCCAGGTGGCATTGTGACCTCATCCGTTGCTCTGGTGCTGGCAATTATTGCTCTCACAGGGGTTTATGCTTTCGATCCTCGCGCGTTTAACTACACCCTTGTGCTATTTATTGCGGGTGCGGCGTACTACTTCCTTTACAGCAAAAACAAACTAGTGGCGAAAACTGCTGAAGAAGAGTTTGCACTGGTGACCACTTTGCCCGAAGAGTTAGACGATAGCGTGCTTGCTGATGGAGTATCTGCCGTTAAATTGTAACGACAACACTGATGTAGCCAAGTGAGAGAAGCCTCTGCGCGAATAGGCGCAGAGGCTTTTTTGTCCCAAGCGCTTAAAAACAGGGTGTCCTCTTGCTAAAAAGTGCTGGCTACCCACCAAGGTCTTCTCGCATGTAGTTTCCCGTTACGCGAAGCTGGAAAAAATAATCAGGAGGCCTGCCCGTGAAACTTTCCCCTGCATATCGACTAGCAGCCACTATCCTGCATGGGTTTGACGAGTACCGTGCACGTTTTAAACAGATCACCGTTGATGCTAGCCGTCGCTTTCGAGATGCTGCCTGGCGTGAAGCTCAGCAGGCTTCGGCGGCACGGATAAATCTTTATGAAGAAAAAGTGAGCGGTACGCTGGAACGCTTGCAGCGTACCTTTGCCCATGACGTATTGGCGTATTGTGAAACCTGGCGGGAGGGCCGGGAGCATTACGCTCAGATGATCAGCCAGCGGCTTGATTATGAACTGGCAGAGACATTTTTTAACTCACTGTTCTGCTCGGTTTTTCACCACAGACACATCCGTAACGACTGGATGTTTGTATATAGCTCCCGGGAGGATGCTGCGCATCACTCTGGCATTGAGTTGTGTCGGAGACATGCGGTAAACGGCGATTGGTCAGCGGCACTGGCGTGGGCGCTTGAAGAGGCACCGTTTGACAATCCCTTTGCCGACCTCCCACGCGATATTGCGCTAGGGGCAGAGCTGCTGGAAACCCAACTTCCTGCTGCCATTTGGCAGGCAGAGGATGCACAGCTAGAACTATTGAAAAGTGTCTTCTATCGCAACAAAGGAGCTTATTTGGTCGGCCGTATTCTGGGGAGTGGTGAGCAGGTGCCGCTAGTGTTACCGATACTGCACGGCGAAGGCTTTGGCGAGCAGCAGGGCGGTGACCCTTGCCTACATTTGGATACAGTGCTGACCGAAACCGATGAAGTCTCAATTATTTTCTCGTTCACCCGTGCCTATTTTCAGGTGGATGTACCGGTGCCTGGGGAGTTTGTTTACTACTTAAAGCAGCTGATGCCCCATAAACCCGAAGGCGAATTATATGCGGCGATCGGTTTTTTTAAGCATGGCAAAACCGAATTTTTCCGAGCGTTAAACCTGCAGGTGGCCAAACGTGAGGATCAGTTTGTGATTGCGCCAGGTGTGCGTGGCATGGTGATGGCAGTATTTGTACTACCCAGCTTCCGCACTGTATTTAAAATCATTAAGGATAAGTTCGATCCAGCCAAAGAGGTCACTCACGCTGTGGTGCGTGAGAAGTACCGATTGGTAAAACGTCACGATCGGGTTGGCCGTATGGCGGATACTCAGGAGTTTTCCAACTTCATCGTACGCCAGGATCACTTTGCACCAGACTGCTTGGAGCATCTGCTAGAGGTAGCACCCTCAACGGTATCGCTCAAAGATGACAAAGTGATTATTAAGCACTGCTATACCGAGCGGATGATGACCCCGCTAAATATTTACCTGGAGCAGTGCAGTCCGAATGAGCGAGTAATGGTGCTCAAGGATTATGGCAACGCCATTAAGCAGATGGCGGCGGCAAATATCTTTCCTGGTGACATGCTGCTGAAAAACTTTGGTGTTACCCGCCATGGTCGAGTGATCTTTTATGATTATGATGAGGTGAGCTATCTCACCGAGTGCCGTTTTCGGCATATTCCCAAGTCCTATGGTAATGATTTTCAAGCGGGTGGCGGTGAGAGTTTATCTATCGGCCCCAATGATATTTTTCCAGAGGAGTTCGGGCCATTCATGTTTGCCAATCCCGAGCTACGCGCTCTATTTATGGAGCAGCATCCTGAGCTATTCGACCCCGACTACTGGCTAGAGCTGCAGCAGGCAATTGTCGATGGGCGGGTAATTGATGTTTACCCCTATCGTAATAAGCAGCGCTTCGCGGGAACGATAGGGCAACTGGTATATTAAGGCGCAATCAGCAGCGACTTAACCGAGGACAACTATGACAGCACCACCACACTTAGTGGTCTTTACTGGCTCAGGGATTAGCGTTGAAAGTGGTATCAGGTCGTTTCGCGCCAGCGATGGGCTATGGGAAGAGCATCCGATAGAGGAGGTAGCAACGCCGGAGGGCTGGCGCCGTGACCCTGAGCGTGTATTAGCATTCTATAACCAGCGTCGTGAGCAAATTCGTAAAGCCAAACCTAATGCGGCCCATAAAGCGCTGGCAGCGCTGGAAAAAGATGGCTTTAAGGTGAGTGTTATTACCCAGAACATTGACGATTTGCACGAACGAGCAGGATCGCGTCATGTGTTGCACTTGCACGGCGAGATTTTGCAGGCGCGCTCATCTGTGGATACGCGGTTGCGTTATCCACTACCCAAGGGTGGCATTGCACTGGGGGATATTTGTGATAAGGGTAGCCAGCTGCGCCCAGACGTGGTGTGGTTTGGTGAGGCGGTGCCGCTGTTTGAAGATGCCTGCGAGCTTGTCAGTCAGGCGGATTTTTTGCTGGTGGTGGGCACATCCCTGGCGGTGATGCCGGCCGCGTCGCTACTGAACTATATTGACTATGATACGCCTTGCGCGCTGGTTGACCCCGATGCTGATGCATTAACACCGCCGGGTGTGCTGGCGATTAACACCACCGCAGGCGAGGGCGTTCCTGCGTTGGTGAATCGCTGGAAGCAGCAGGGCAATCTGCTGCTTTCCTGAGCTTTTTACTGTTCGAGAAACCATGCCTTCATTACGTTGGTAACCTTCGTCATCTCCGCTTCCGAGGTGATGTAGGCGGGCATGGTATACAGCCAGCGGCCAATGGGGCGCAGCCATACACCACGCTGGCGGGCGAAGTCGCCTACGCCTTTAAGCGTCTCCGCGGAGTGGGCTTCAATGACCGCAGTGGCACCGAGTACGCGTACATCGGCTACCTTGCTGTGGGAGCGTAGTTGCTCGTCGTCGATTAGCTCACGACTCAGTAAGTAATTTAACTGGGCAATCTTGCCGAGATAATTCTCTTCCTCAAAGACCCGCAGGCTTTCCAGCGCGACACGGCAGGCAAGCGGGTTGCCCATAAAAGTAGGGCCATGCATAAAGGCGTGGTGGGGCGTATCGCCAATAAAAGCGCTATGTACGCGGTCGGTGGCAAGTGTTGCCGCATGGCCTAGGTAACCACCGGTTAGCCCCTTGGATAGCACCATAATATCTGGGGTAACGTCTGCATGGTTGGCGGCAAACAGCTTACCGGTACGGCCAAAGCCAGTGGCCACTTCATCAAAAATCAGTAATACGCCAAACTCATCGCATAGCTCGCGTGCGCCACGCAGGTAATCTGGCGAGGTCATGTTGAGTCCGCCTGCAGCCTGTAACAGTGGTTCCATCAACAGGGCGGCAATCTCGTGGTGATGTTGTACTAATACTTTGCGTAGCGCTGCTAAGTCGCTGGCTACCTGTTCCGGCGTAGCGTTGAACGGCGCGGTAGGAGCGGGGGCAAAGTGATGCTGAGGCAGTAAGCTGGCGAACAAGCTATGCATGCCCTCTTCAGGATCGCATACCGCCATACAGCCAGTGGTATCGCCGTGGTAGGCCTTCATGAGCGAAAGCATCTTGTGCTTTTCGGGCTGGCCGATAAGCACCTGATACTGCAAGGCCATTTTCATAGCGACTTCCATACCCACTGAACCGCTATCGGAGTAGAACACATGGTTCAGCCCGGAGGGGGTGATACGTACCAGCTCGCGGGCTAGCTGATCCGCGGGCTCGTGGGTAAGACCGCCTAGCATCACATGACAAAGCTCGCCTGCCTGCTCGCGAATTGCTGCCACTAAACGCGGGTGGCTGTAGCCGTGAATCATGCACCACCAGGAGCAGGTAGCATCTAATAAGCGCTCGCCATTTTCCAGGGTAAAGTGACTACCGCTGCCGCCAACTACTTTGGGAGTGGTGGCTTGGGTTTTAAGGTGGGCGTACGGGTGCCAAACGGGTGAACTCATAATGCAACTTCCTGATACAGCGAGTGGGCGTTAAGCAGTGGTGCCAACGATAGATATGGCTGGGCGTGTGCCGCTTCAGCGCTATCCAAATGGGGAATAACACCGAGGCACGGCGCGGCCAAGGCACTTTTGAGTAGCGCAATATTGGCCTCAAAACGCTCGTGGTCAGCGGCAAACCCAGGGTCCACCACACTACCAACCCAACCGACTAGCGTTAAGCCATCGGAGGAGATCACCTCTGCGGTGAGCCGAGCATGGTTAAGGCAGCCCAGTTTAAGTCCTACCACCAGAATAACCGGTAGCTGCAAGGCGCGTGGAATGTCGGAGAAATCTTCATCTGCGTTCAGCGGTACCCGCCATCCGCCAGCACCTTCAATGAGTGTTAGGTCCCGTGACGTATTGCTGAGGGTGTCGCGCAGTGTAGCGACAATACTGTCCATATTTAGCTCGACGCCTGCTTCCTGAGCGGCCAGGTGTGGCGCGATGGCTGGAGCAAACGCCCAAGGGTTAACAGTGGTGTACTCGACCAGTGGGGTACTTTGTGCCTGGAGCGCTAGGGCATCACTATTGCGTAGCCCGTCGGGAGTCATGAGACTACCTGACGCAATTGGTTTTAGACCTAGTGTGCTGAGTTTACGTTCGCGAGCAGCGCACAGCAGTGCGCTGGTAGCTAGGGTTTTACCTGCATCGGTATCGGTGCCAGTCACAAAATAAGCGGTCATCGCGTTTTTTCCAGGTGCAGAGTGAAGCAGTGGTAGCTAACGGGCAGGCCCAAGGGGGTGCGTAGGGTTTCAAAACGCGCCTTAGCAGCGGCCAGCTCTCGCCGGGTAAGCTGGGCATTGGGCCTTGCTACCTGGGCGCCCACGCCTTTAATTGAGGCCATGACAGCATTTAGGTCGGGGTAGTAAAACTGCCGCTGTTCGGTTGCGTGATGAGTCAGTATCAAACCGCTGCGGGTTACGGCATGTTTAACTGTTTGTGCATCTGGCGTTTGCAGCAGCGCTTCTGGCCGCTGCCAAGTGGTGGCGATTTCTGCCAGTGTGCCGGGCAGTAGAGTGTTGATATACGCTTGGCCACCTGGGATAAGCACACGCTCAAGTTCACCCATCACGGCGTTTATATCGCGGCACCACTGAATAGCCAGGTTAGAAAATACCAGATCAAAACTGTCATTCTTGAATGGCTGTGCGGCAGCATCACCCTGTTGCCAGGTAACTGCATCGCCATAACATGCCTGGGCATGAGCAAGCATGCCGGGCGCAAGGTCTAGCCCCGTTATATGGGCCTGGGGGAAGCGTTCTGCCAACCGCTGGGTCCAGTAGCCGGTGCCGCAGCCTAGATCGAGAATATTTGCAGCACGGCTGGGCAGCGCTGGCCATAGCGTTTCGCCAATCTGGCGCTGGGCGCTAGCCAGAGCATCGTAGTGCGGTGCTGCTCTGGAGAAGGCCCGAGCGACATTTGCCTGCCAATTAGGCATGTGGGCTGTCGGTGAGACTACTGTGCTGCTCATAGGGTCTCCTGGACGGCCTGCTGACTAATAGTAGCGGCCTGTTCGGCGATGACGGTGGCCATCAGGGCTGGCTGGGAAAGCATGGGGCAGTGCCCGGAATGGGGTAGTTGAATGGCTTTGCTGCGGGTGCTGTCGCCTATTAGCGGATCGTGTTCACCCGCTAAACGCACCACTGGGCATGAGGCATTCAACAAGCGTGGATGGTTCTCTAATGTAGATAACCACTCAAGCCCTTGCTCAAGGGTGTGTAGATTTGCACTAGGAGCATCACCCAACAGTTCGCGTAGCTGCTGATGGATATGACGGGGGTTAGGTTCTCCCTGAGCCTGCCAGCGTAAAAAATGCCGCCAAGTGGCGTATGGGTCGCGGTTAAATGCACGTCGGAAGCTGGCAAGTTCAGTGTTGCTCACACCGTCATCGCTGCAAAATCGCTCTCCTGCACCGATCAGAATCAAGCCTTGCGGAGCGGGCAACTGATCGAGCAGTGCGGTCGCTAATAGTCCGCCCAACGACCAACCAACCCATATAGCATCACTAGGCAGTTGGTTTGACATGGTGCTGGCAAGGGTGCCAAGCGAGGCCTGTCCTGGCAGAGGCAGTGATTCGCCGTAGCCTGGCCAGTCCACGTTGCTGATCTCTAAACAGGCAGGCCAGTGAGGGGCAAGTAGCTGCCAGATGCGCTTATCAACCCCCCAGCCGGAGAGTAGTACCAGGCGCTGTGAGGCTGCTATGCCTGGAGAGACTAAGCCATCAGGGGCTAAACCAGCAGATTTTAAGTCAGCAGAGTTTAAGTCAGCAGAGCCTGAGTCAGGAGGGGCTAAGCGGGACATACCACGTCCTCGCGTAGGCAGGTCTCTAGCCCTTCCAGTAAGCGGTCAATATCGCTAAGGGTATGGCGGGCGCTGAGCGTAATACGAAGCCGCGCCGCTCCTTTGGGTACCGTGGGTGGTCGAATAGCGCCAACTTGAATGCCTAGTTCAGTGAGCTTTGTCGCCCATGTCATGGTGCGCAGCTCGTTACCCAACAAGAGTGGCTGAATGGGGGTGTGTGAGTTACCGAGTGGTAGTCCAAGCGCTTCGGCCTGCTGACGGAAGTAGCTGATATGTTGTTGGAGCCGCTGGCGGTGTTCGGGTTCGTGCTGCACGATTGTTAGCGCTGCTAGGGTCGATGCTGCAATGCTTGGGGGCTGTGCGGTGGTGTACACATAGCTGCGAGCAAACTGAGTAATATGTTCAATCAGTGCGGCGTCACCAGCCACAAAGGCACCAGCAGTCCCCAGCGCTTTGCCCAGCGTCCCCACCAAAATAGGCACAGTTTCGCTGCTGAATCCTTCTACACAACCACTGCCATTCTCGCCCAGAACACCCAGGCCGTGGGCGTCATCAATCATTAGCCAGGCGTTGTATTGTTGGCTTAACCGGCCAAGGGCTGCGATATCGGCAACGTCGCCATCCATGCTAAATACACCGTCGCTGACCACTAGGTTATGAGTGGCTGTGCTACGCGACAGTAGACGCTCTAGGTCACTGCTATCGCGATGATGAAAGCGCCTTGAACGCGCGCCGCTAAGCGTGGCGCCATCTAGTAGCGAAGCATGGTTCAGGCGGTCGTGAAAGATGGCTGTATGTGAGTCGGCCAGTGCCTGCAAAACGCCAAGGTTGGCCATATAGCCCGTCGAAAATAGCAGCGCACGTTCGCGGCCGGTCCAACGTGCCAAGGCGTCTTCCAAAGCGTCGTGAACATCCAAATGACCGCTGACCAGATGCGAGGCTCCGGCGCCTGCTCCAAAGCGGCGAGCCCCCTCCGCCTGGGCCGCCTGTACCCGAGGGTCGTGGGCTAGGCCGAGGTAATCGTTACCCGCAAAGTCCAGCCAACGCCGGGTGTTCACTAAGCGGCACCGCCAGCGCTGCTCGCGGATACGCTGCTCGCGAGCAGTGGCTAAACGCTCTTGCCACGCTTTAGACACTGGCATCTACCGCTAGCTTTGCAGCGCGCTCGGCGTGTACCTGCTGCTGTGCTTGCTGGGCGAGTCGGGCGGCTTGGGTGTCTTCGCTCTCACAGGTCTCGCGCTTTTCCGGATGTAGCCCCAGTTTGGCAAACAGTGCGCGGTCGCGATCTGCCTGAGGGTTGCCCGTGGTTAGCAGTTTGTCGCCGTAGAAAATCGAGTTAGCGCCAGCTAAAAACGCCAGAGCTTGGGTTGATTCACTCATTTGCTCTCGGCCAGCGGAAAGTCGCACGTGGCTCTGTGGCATCATAATACGGGCCACCGCAATAGCGCGGATAAACTCAATGGGGTCTAGGTCTTCAACATTTTCCAGCGGCGTGCCGGGTACTTTTACCAGCATATTAATCGGGACGGATTCTGGGTGCGGCGACAGCTTGGCCAGTTGTTGCAATAGTGCGCTACGATCTTTGGCATCTTCACCCATACCGAGAATGCCGCCAGAACACACTTTCATGCCCGCCTCGCGGACGTTAGCAAGCGTTTCTAATCGGTCGCTGTAGGTGCGGGTGGTGATGATTTCACCGTAGTAATCCGGCGAGGTATCCAGGTTGTGGTTGTAGTAATCAAGCCCAGCGGTGGCCAATCGGCTGGCTTGTTCTCCATCGACCATACCCAGCGTCATGCATGTTTCCAACCCCACCGCTTTCACCTGGCGAACCATCTCTTCGACCAGTAACAAGTCCTTATCACGCGGGCTGCGCCAGGCGGCACCCATACAGAAGCGGCTTGCACCTGCCTCCTTGGCAGCTTTGGCTTGAGCCACGACCTTTTCGATTTCCAACAACTTCTCTTTTTCGAGCTTGGTATTGTAGTGGCCGGACTGCGGGCAGTATTTACAGTCTTCCGGGCAGGCGCCGGTTTTGATCGATAATAGGGTGGAAACCTGCACTGCATTAGCATCAAAGTGTGCCCTATGCACCTGCTGGGCCTTAAACAATAGGTCGTTGAAAGGCAGCGCAAACAGCGCGTTAATCTCTTCCAGCGTCCAGTCGTGACGTGGGGCGGCTGTGCTGGTATTGAAGGCAGTGGCGGTCACGGGTCAACCTTTTTTCTTTTGAAAGTTGACGAGACTTTATCGGCGATGCACTTTTAGTGTCAACTTTTAAAGATCTTTTGGTTTACTAGCCTGGTTTGATAACTTGGTCTGCTAGGTTGATCGGTGCTGGGGATTCGTCATGGTGGGCGGCCTGCTTTATACTCTGCGCCCTTTGCTACTCGTTGGAGCGCGGATGTCTGACGCTACGTCACTGCCTACTAGTTTGTTGCTTTCTAGCTCATTGCCCTCTGAAGAAGACTCTTCCTTGATGGAGCTCGATCCTGCGACAGGACATCCTCGCCCGCCTAGGCGTGAATTTAAAGCACGGGGAAGCTTTGTTAAGCGCTGTGAAGGTTGCAACCTGCCCGAACTTAATTGCCTATGCCCTTATCAGGTGAAAGCGCAAAGCGATGCTCAGGTTTGGCTCATCACCCATCCTCTTGAGCACTTTAAACCGACCAATACTGGCCGGTTGATTAGTGATGTGTTGGCGAACACCAAGGTATTTACCTGGTATCGAGTCGCGCCGGATGAAGAGCTTGCCACACTGCTTGAAGACCCGCGTTACGCGCCGTTTGTGATTTTTCCCGATGACCAGCCTGACTACGCTGAGCGGGTGGTGGATATCAAGGCTGTGCTTGCCGTTAAGCAGCAGGCGCGTATTCCAGTATTTGTGATTTTAGATGGCACATGGCGCCAAGCACGGCGGATGTTCCGCAAGAGCCCTTACTTGGATAAGTTACCCGTGCTGCCACTGCGCACCGAGCGAGAAACCCGCTACCAGCTGCGCAAGCCTGCTTCTAAGGCGCACCTTTGCACAGCGGAAGTAGCCATTGAGTTGTTGCGTCAAAGCGGCGACAAAGTAGCAGCGAGTGTGTTGGATGATTACTTCGACGTGTTTAACGACAGTTATGCCGCTAGCCGCTACTACCGTAAAATCGATGGGCAAACCCCCGCCATGCAGAGACTGCTGGATAGGCAAGTTTAGCGCTGAACACCTGGTAGCCAGCGCAGTATAACTTTGCGTACCCAGTACCAGCGGTTGATGAGTAGGGCAGCAAATATCAGGCTACAACCGAGCAGTTGCAAGGGGGCCATGGTTTCGCCAAACCACCAGGCAGCCAGCAGCGCCGTCCATACCGCCTCAAGCATTAAAATGACCGATGCATGGCTTGGGGTGGTCATGCCTTGGGCTTTGATCTGCAGAAAAAAACGCAGCGAGCTAGCTAGCAGTACGCTGGCGATAAACCAGCCCAGTATTGAAATATTTAACGCCATTGGCTGATGTTCAAACAGCAGTGATAGGCAGGTAAGCACGCTACCTACGGACAATAGCTGCAGTGTGGTCAGGGGAAGGGCGGGTATGTTGCGGACCACACGGGTATTCACATTAATCAGCAGGGCAAAACACAGCGCTGCGCAAACCATGAACAGCTGGCTGGTCTCGACCCTGAAGCCAGCGTTTAAAGACAACAGGGCAAAGCCAAGTAACGCTACCGGCAATGCTATCCAGGTGGAGCGCGGTGGGCGATCACCAAATAGCAGGCGCGCCACTACCGGCACTAATAGTATGCCGAGACTGTTGATAAAGGCGCTTTCACCTAGGTGGGAAGAGTGTTGTAGACCCAATACCCAAAAGGCAATGGCAGCACTAAATAAAAAACCTACCCATATACCCCGCCAAATTCGGCGAGCAGGCAAGTGTTGTAGCGCTGGCCAAGCAAAGCCTAGCAAGATAAGCCCCGCGAGCAGAAAGCGTGTGCCTATAAACAGCAGTGGCGGCATGCCCGCCAACGCCTCTTTAGAAAAAATCCACCCGCCTGCGGCCAGTATGGTCACCAATAGCAGTAGCGCATCGGCTTGCCACGGCGCTTGTCTTATTGTGCTCACGCAGCGCCGCTACCAAACAGAGCACCGGCAATTCTAAACCCTGCGACCCAAGTGCCTACCGCTGAGCCAATCGTAGCTAGAAGAAATACCAGTAAGGTGCGTGAGACACGGTTTTTCCACCAGCCCTTTAACTCTGTAACATCGTGGCGCAGGGTCGAGAAGTCGCGGACTTTGGGTTTGCGCATAAAAAGCTCCACCCCAGCGGCTACAAAGCCTGCCCCTATAGTGGGGTTAAGCGAGGTAAGTGGTGCTGCAAAAAAGGTGGAGATGACTGTCACCGGGTGGGCAAGGGCGATAATCGTCGCACCACCAGACAGAATACCGTTGATTAAAAACCACTCGATCACCAGCTGCCAGCCAAGCTCGGTATTGCGTGAGAAGCCAATTACGAAGCCGGTAAGTACCAGCAGGGTAATGAGCCAAGGAGTGGCTTTCCACAGCTTTGAGGGTGGTGGCGTTGCTTCTAAGGCTTCACGCTCAACGCTAGGGCTTGCTGGTAGTGGCGCCTCTAGATGTTCTACCGTGCCTTTTAAGTGTCCTGCGCCCAGCACCACCAGCACGTTTTTATAGCGCCCTGGAGGTGCCTCTTCAGCTAGTCGTAGCGCCATGTAGCGGTCGCGCTCACGAATCAGTGGGGTATAGAGTGCTTCTGATTCGGCGGCGAACTCGCTGAAGGTCGCTTCCAGCATATCGCCTTCTTTCAGCTTCTCGATATCCTCTTTTGAAACGTCTTGGCGCGACATAACACTGCCAAGCAAGCCGGAGAAGAGCGAAAAACGCTGCCACCAGGGCACATTACGGTAAATCCGTTTCAGGGTAATGCCAACATCCCTATCGACCAGCAGCAGCGGAAGCGCACGGCTCTGGCAGGCTTCCACCGCCGCGCGCATTTCAGCGCCGGGCTGTATGCCTGACTGCTCGGCAATACGCTGCTGAAAGGCGCCAAGCGCAAGGCTTGCCGCTACCATGCCGGCTTTGCCTTGTTTGAATACCTGGAACAGGTCCTGTTCGCCCATGGCATCAGGGTTATTCAGGCTGTAGTGGCGGGCATCACAAAGCTCGATAGCAACAGCGTCAAAGGTACCGCTATCGATAAGGGTGCGGACATCGTCAGCACTTTCCGCCGAAACGTGGGCAGTGCCTAGCAGGGTGTAGTGGGTATTACCCACTGTGACGGTTTTTAAGGGACCGCTGGTGGTTGGCAGGGTATTAGCCGCTGTGACCAGCGGTGAACTGTCGTCTTGGGTCATGACTATTACTCAATGTATAAAATATGAAAGCACAAATAAAAAGCGGTACTTGGTTAACGGCGCCAAAAGGCGGGAGTGAATAGCACCAGCACCGTGAAAATTTCCAAACGGCCCAGCAACATGGCCATGACAAGAATCCATTTGGCGAGACTTGGCAAGTCGCCATAGTGGCTGTTGGCTTCGCCGAGGGCTGGCCCAAGGTTGTTAAGCGCTGAGCCAACGGTAGACCATGCAGTGACTTGGTCAACGCCGGTCGCCATTACGCCGACGATCATTAAGAAAAACAGCATGAGGTAGGCGGAGAAGAAGCCCCATACGGCTTGGGCGATACTGTCGGGTACGCTAACCTTGCCCACTTTAACGGCAATGACTGCGTTAGGGTGAATCAGGCGCATTACTTCGCGCATACCCTGTTTCAAAATCAGGATAATACGGATAACTTTCATGCCCCCAGCGGTTGAGCCCGAGCAGCCGCCCACAAACGCTGCTACGAACAGTAGGAATGGCAGCGCCCCAGGCCAACCGGAGAAGTCTGCTACGGCAAAACCCGCGGTTGTCGCCACGGAAACCACCTCAAATAAGCCGTGGCGCAGTCCTTCCATCGCGTCGTAGGTATCGGTAAGCCATAGCGTAATCACCGTGATGGCGGTCAAACCAGTCAAAAACAGTAGTAAAAAGCGAGCTTCTGGGTCTTGAAAGTAGTGCAGCAGGCTTTTTTCACGCCAAGCAATAAAGTGCAGGCTAAAGCTCACCGCTGAGATCAGCATAAAGCCAATGCAAATCAGCTCAATCGTGGCACTGCTGAAGTAACCAATGCTGGCATCGTGGGTAGAGAAGCCACCAATGGCCACGGTTGAAAAGCTATGACCAAGGGCGTCGAACCAGTCCATTCCCGCCAGCATATAGGCTACCATGCAGGCAAAGGTGAGCGTGGCATAAATATACCAGAGGGCTTTTGCGGTCTCGGTAATGCGCGGCGTTAGCTTGGAGTCCTTTAGTGGCCCTGGGATCTCGGTGCGATACAGCGCCATGCCCCCAACCCCTAGGGTAGGGAGAATTGCAACGGCCAATACCACAATCCCCATGCCGCCCAGCCACTGTAGCTGTTGACGATAGTAGCGCACGGACTCCGGCAGAAAATCGATGCCGGTAATCACCGTAGCGCCGGTGGTGGTCAGTCCCGAGAACGACTCAAACACGGCATCGGTGATGCTTAGCGACCCTTCGCCAAACAGCATGAGCGGAAGCGAGCCGAACAGTGCCAGTACCGTCCAGAACATGGCCGCAATAATAAAACCATCGCGAATCCGCAGTTCTTTATGAGCACTCCTGTTAGGGAGGTAAAGGACAAGGCCGGTAGCTACGGTGATGGCAATACCGCTCATAAAGGCGTGCCAAACACCGTCTCGAAACCATAGCGACATCAGCATCGGTGGCAGCATCGTGAGGCTAAATAGCATCAGAAGCAGACCTAAAATGCGTAAAATAACCCGCAAACTCATAGCAGTAGTTGCCTCATTGCAGTGGCGCTTGCCTAGAAGAACGTCAATCCAACTTGGAAAAGGCGCTCCACGTCGCGGATTCGCCGCTTATCGATCACAAATAGGATGACGTGATCACCGCTCTCCACCATGACGTCATCGTGGGCAATGAGGACCTCTTTGCCGCGCACAATGGCGCCAATAGTAGTGCCTTCTGGCAGGTCTATTTCGCGTATCGTGCGGCCGACCACTTTGGAAGACTGTTTGTCACCGTGGGCAATGGCTTCAATGGCTTCCGCCGCTCCCCGGCGCAGCGAATGCACGTTAACGATATCGCCCCGGCGCACGTGGGTAAGTAGGCTGCCAATGGTGGCCTGCTGAGGGGAGATAGCAATATCGATTTCGCCGCCCTGCACTAAATCTACGTAGGCAGCGTTGTTGATCAGTGTGAGTACCTTTTTTGCCCCTAGACGTTTGGCCAATAGCGACGACATAATATTGACTTCGTCATCGTTGGTGAGGGCGCAGAAAATATCGCAATCCTCGATATTTTCCTCTTCCAGCAGCCGTTTGCTGGTAGCGCTGCCGTGGAGCACCACTGTGCGGTCAAGCCGCTCGGACAGCGTGGTGCAGCGCTCCAGGCTGTGCTCGATGATCTTCACCTGGTGACTGTGCTCCAGGTGTTCGGCGAGACGCTCGCCGATATTGCCGCCGCCTGCGATCACGACCCGCCGGAAATCTCGCTCTACGCGACGCAGCTCGCTCATAACCGCACGAATGTCGCGTCGTGCAGCGAGAAAGAATACTTCATCGTCAGCTTCAATCACTGTATCGCCGCGGGGGATAATTGGCCGGTTGCGCCGATAAATCGCCGCCACGCGGGTTTCCACATTGGGCATATGCTTGGCTAAAAAGGCTAAATCCTGACCTACCAGCGGGCCACCGTAGAAGGCTTTTACCGCTACTAACTGCACCAGTCCGCCAGCAAATTCCAGCACCTGCAGTGCACCAGGGTGCTCTATCAGGCGGCGCACATGGTCGGTAACTACCTGCTCGGGGCTGATCAATACGTCTATGGGGATGGCTTCGTGGGCAAACAGACCTTTGCGGGTGAGGTAGGCTGTGGCGCGCACTCGGGCTATCTTGGTGGGGGTGCGAAACAGCGTGTGAGCTACCTGACAGGCGATCATGTTGATTTCGTCGGTGTTGGTCACCGCGATTAGCATATCGGCGTCTTCACAGCCTGCCTGACGCAGCACAATAGGGTAAGAGCCTGCGCCGGTGACCGTGCGAATATCAAGCTTGGTATGAAGCTCGCGCAGTTTGGCGGCGTCGGTATCAACGACGGTAATGTCATTTTCCTCGCGGGCGAGGTGCTCCGCCAGGGTGCCGCCGACCTGGCCGGCGCCAAGAATGATGATTTTCATTGCTGAGCATCGGTTCCGTTGTAAGCGCCAGCGTGTACTGCCACTGGATAATGTTCGTGAGTGTGCGCTGCAATAAAGACGGCGGCCAGTGTAAACCAGCCGCCGTCGAAAAGCAGGTAGCGCTTACTCTAGCGTAAAACCGATTTTTACGGTTACCTGCCAGTGGGCAACGCGGCCATCTTCTATATGGCCACGAGTATCGGTTACTTCCAGCCAGCGCATATGCTTAATAGTTTCAGAAGCTTTGGCGAGCGCATTCTGCACGGCTTCCTCAATACCTTTCTCGGAAGAACCGGTGATTTCTACATGCTTATAAGTGTGATAACTCATGGTGTCTCCATCCTTGACATGAATTCACTGCTTACCGTTAAGCAGTCCGCTTCTCTAGTCTGGCATAAAAAAAGCCATCGTGACTTCCCTGGTCTGGAAACAGCTGGCGTCCATGGCCACTTTGCATGCCCCAGGCAACGTCATTTGGGGTGGTCACTTTGGCATCTGGTGTGCGAGCAATAAAGGCCTCAATCTGCTCGGCGTTCTCTGCGGGTAGCACGGAACAGGTAGCATAGAGCAGCGTGCCACCTGGCCGTAGTAGTGACCAGAGATTGTCTAGCAGTTGGCGCTGGAGTTGGGCCAGTTGGCGAATATCTTCTTTACGGCGCAGCGTTTTAATATCTGGGTGGCGGCGAATAACCCCAGTGCCCGAGCAGGGCGCATCGAGCAAAATGGCATCAAACAGCGTGCCGCTCCACCACGCCTGCTGAGTTGCATCGGCGTGCTGTAGGTCCGCCGTTAGTCCTAGGCGGTTTAGTGTATCGTCGACCCGGCCTAGGCGCTGGTTATCGCTATCAATGGCGGTTAGGGCAATATCAAACTGCTCTAGCAGGTGGGCTGCTTTACCACCAGGAGCACAGCAGGCATCCAGTACATGAGCACCAGGGCGAGGGGCGAGGGCCGGGCCAAGTAGCGCCGCTGAGAGCTGGGCTGCTTCATCCTGGACACTGACATGCCCCTCTTCAAAACCAGGGAGTGCCGCGACATCGCAGGGGGTGTTGAGGGTGATGCCATCAGGTGCATGAGGGCATAAATAGCCACTTAAGCCCTGTTCGGTAAGTTGCGCCAGGTAGGCCTCGCGGTCATTGTGGCGCTGATTGACTCTGAGCGTCATGGGCCCGGGCTGGTTATTGGCTTCGGCAATGGCTCGCCATTGCTCAGGCCAGGCATCGCGTAGGGCAGCTAACAGCCACGGGGGGTGCTCAAGAGCGACGTTTTCGTCACGGTCCACCTCTGCCATCAGCGTCTCGGCTTCCCGCTGCAAGCGGCGAAGGCAGCCGTTGAGTACCCGAGTAGCCCACTCTTTGCCTAATAGGCGCGCCGCTCCAGCGGTTTCGCCTACTGCGGCGTGAGCGGGAATACGCATATAAAGTAACTGATAAATACCCACTAGCAGCAGCGCGTGAACGTCGTTGTCACGCTTCTTGAATGGCTGCTTGAGTAGTCTCCTAGCGAGGGCTTCCAGCCGCGGCAGGCGGCGGCAAGTGCCGTAGCAAAGCTCTTTTAACAGGCTACGATCGCGGGCGATAACGCTATGTTCATCTAAACCAGCAAGCGACCCTTTATCAGCGAGGATGGGCACCAGCGCACGGGCCGCTGCGGCGCGCACCTCTTGGCCACTGCCGCCTTTGGCTGTGCGATGTTGGCTCATGGGTTAACTCCTTGGTGAGGTGCGGGATGCCCAAGACGGGCGCCGATAGTAAGAGGGGTCTGTCGGGCGTTGAGCAAATCACGCACAGCCATGGCTTTACCTCCAGGCAGTTGGGCACGGCTAACGCAGAGCACTTCTTGGCCTTGCTCACCACAGGCAATACGTAGGTGCTCGTCACCGTGCTCAAGCAGCGTGCCCGGCAACGATGGCGGTTGCTCACCAGGCTCAACACTGGCCATGAGCAGGCGGAGACGGTCGTTACCCAGTGTGCACCAAGCCACGGGCCAGGGATTGAAGGCCCGAATCTTAAGGGCAAGCTGCTCGGCAGACTGGTAAAAATCCAGCTCGGCTTCCGCTTTGCTCAGCTTGGCGGCGTACGTCACTCCCTCTTCGGGCTGAGGTATGGCACTTAGGTTGCCGCTATCCAGCTCGTCTAGCACGTTAACCAGAGCGCTTGCCCCCTGGATGGCTAATCGATCATGCAGGTCACCGCCGGTGGTACGCGAAGTGATCGGCGTGCGTACTTCGTACAGCATCGCGCCGGTATCCAGGCCTGCATCCATCTGCATAATGGTTACGCCAGAGGCGCTATCACCAGCCTCAATGGCCCGCTGAATGGGCGCTGCTCCTCGCCAACGCGGTAGCAGCGAAGCATGCACGTTGATACAGCCGAGCCGAGGTGTATCCAGCACGGCTTGAGGCAGCAGCAACCCGTAGGCAACCACCACCATCACATCAGCTCCCAATGCTGCTAACTCGTTTTGGGCATCAGTGCTTTTTAAGCTGACAGGCTGATACACCGGTATTCCATGCTCAAGGGCAAGCTGTTTGACCGGGCTGGGGGTCAGTTTGCGTCCTCGGCCTGCCGGGCGGTCGGGCTGGGTGTATACCGCAATCACCTGATGTTGGCTCTCTAACACGGCGGCAAGGCTGGATGCGGCGAAATCAGGTGTGCCAGCAAAAACAACGCGCAACTGAGACATGGGCGTGATTACCTAACAGGAATGGGGGACGGGGGTACGTCAAACAGCTGAATGCCGAACTACAGAGTGGCACCGCTAGCTTATTATCTATAGCGGTCACGCTCGGCAGCTCGGCCTGGGATAACGCAAACAGTGCCGACTTAAGCGTCTTGCATCAGCTTATGGCGCTTTTGCATCTTTTTCATCACTCGATCGCGTTTGAGCGGCGATAGGTAGTCAACAAACAGCACACCTTCCAGGTGGTCGTACTCATGTTGAATACAGTGTGCTAAGAGACCATCAGCCTCCAGCTCGTAGGGCTCGCCGTTACGATCAAGCGCATTGAGCTTCACCTTTAGGTAGCGCGGCACTTCGGCATAGTACTCGGGGATTGATAGACATCCCTCTGAAAGCGGCTCTTTCTCTTCACCAATCGGCTCATAGCGTGGATTGATGAGTACATGTGGCTGGGAGTTATCGTCACTAACATCCATCACCACAATGCGGCGATGAACGTCAACCTGGGTCGCTGCAAGGCCGATGCCGCGCGCGTCGTACATGGTCTCCAACATATCGTCGACGAGCTGGCGGACCTCGTCGTCAACGGTTTCCACCGCTACCGCCTTGGTACGTAGGCGCTCGTCGGGGAATTCGAGAATAGGAAGTTTGGCCATGGCGTTACAATCACCGTTATGCTGAGTCTTTAATGTAAAGGCCCTGCCACCTGTGTCGGCGGGCCTAAGTGCTTTGCTAGTAAGTGCTTTACTATAAGTGTTTTACTAATAGCCATCATATCATGCTGTCGGTGTTCCTGGGCATGTGCGTAACCCGCTATGACCTTTGTAAACACTCCCCCAGCAACTGTCTAGGGAGAACGAGATGGCGGCCAAAAGGCCTCTTCATTATAGCGTCTTTGGGCCCCTGTTAACGTGTATCGCCTTGCTGTTTAGCCATTCAGCTTTAGGGTGGGAGCGGCTGCGTAGCGATGCGCCTGAGCGTTATGAGGTGGTTCGCGGTGATACGCTATGGGACATTTCTGCGCGTTATCTGCAATCGCCATGGCAGTGGCCAGAGCTTTGGCAGGTCAACCTCCATATTCGTAACCCACACCTTATTTACCCAGGCGATATGCTGGTATTAGGCAGTTGCCAAGGTATGCCGTGCTTGCTGTTAGAGCGCGGGCAGGGAGTCGTGAAACTGACGCCGCAGATGCGCACTGTGCCTGAGCGTGAAGCGATTACACCGCTCCCTATGGCGGCTGTGCGCGTTTTTTTACGCGAACACCGAGTACTGGAGGAGGGCGAAAGGTTGCGGGAACTGGCCTACGTAGTGGGTGGGGATAACAGGCGATTGATCAGCGGTGCGGGTGACACGCTCTATGTGCGCGGAGAACTGCCAGCTAGAACACGGCTGGGGATTTATCGCCAGAGTGACCCTTATCTTGCCGCCGATGGGGCGCCGTTAGGCACTGAGCTGATCAAGATTGGTGAAGCGCGCTACCTAAGTAGTGAAGAGGATATTGCACGAGTAGAAGTACTGAATGCATACCAAGAGGTGCGTAATAATGACATCCTGCTGCCATTTGAAAGCCGTGAACAAGAAGAGGCGTTCCAGCCCCGAGCTCCGTTAAATCACGTGTCTGGCAATATCATCGCGGTACCTGGTGGTATGCGTTTTATCGGGCGCTTACAGGTGGTGGCGATAGACCTTGGTACTCAAGACGGTATACAGCCAGGGCACGTGTTACGGGTCGACCAGCAGGGTGAATTGATTACAGACCCCCGCACTAAAGAGCTTATCCAACTGCCTGAAACAGAAGCGGGGTTGGTGATGGTTTTTAAGCCTTATAATCACGTTAGTTACGCATTGGTGATGCAGGCATCTAATGTGCTTGCCGTAGGTGATGCGGTTCGAGCACCGGTTAAATAAAACGTCATAAATGAGCTGCAAATAAATGAGCTGCAAATAGAGGAGGTAATGTATGGATGCCAAGGAGTGGCTGGTAGTGAATGCTCTGCCCAGCATGGGGCCACACCGCATTGCACAGTTGGTCGCCCGTGGCCCCCAATGGCCCCAGGGCTGGCTAGCAGCGCTGCCAAGTACCGCTGCCGCAGCTCTGCGATTATGGCTTGAGCATCCGGAACGTAGCCCGCTTCAGCCAATAGTAGACGCCACTCAGGCCTGGCTGCAGGGCGGCCCTAATCGCCATCTATTGCACCGCGACCACCCCGCATGGCCGACGCTGCTTAACCAACTGCCTGACCCGCCGGTCGTGCTATGGGCTCAAGGTGATCTAAGTGCCTTAGAGGGCCCCAAACTTGCCATGGTAGGGACGCGCAGGCCGACTTCAGAAGGTAGTGGTAACGCTCAGGCCTTCTCCCGTGAGCTCGCTAAGCGTGGTTGGTGCATTGTTAGTGGCATGGCACTGGGCATTGATGGGGTCGCCCAGCGCGCTGCACTCGCCACTGGCGGGCGTTCAATTGCAGTATTGGGCTGTGGCGTTGATGTGATTTACCCTGCTCGGCATCGCGATTTATACGAGCAGCTAAGCACTGCGCAGGGAGGCTTACTGCTCTCTGAACACCCTCCTGGAACAGGCGCACGGCCGGCTTTCTTTCCACGCCGCAATCGAATTGTAACCGGCCTAAGCTTGGGTACGCTGGTAGTGGAAGCTACCGAGAAAAGTGGTTCACTGGTCAGCGCCCGTCTAGCCCTTGAGCAGGGGCGTGAGCTATTCGCCTTGCCGGGGTCACTGCATAATGTGCAGGCACGGGGCTGCTTACATCTGCTACGCACTGGCGCGACGCTAGTGCGCCATGTAGACGATATACTTGAAGAGCTACAGCACTGGGCAAGCAGCTTTTTGCCCCATGAGCTTAGCCCGATTGTCGAAGGTGCTGGTATCGCTCAACCAAGCGTCAATGAATTGCCAGTTGATAACCTGCTAAATGCATTGAGCGCTTCGCCAACGCCGATTGATGTGCTGGTTCAGAACGCAGGTATAACGGTTAGCGAGTGCCAGCAGCGACTATTGATGCTGGAGCTAGAGGGTTATGTTGTTCAACAGGCGGGTGGCTGGGTACGCTTGGCACGGCCATGATAGGATGCAGTTTCCTAGTGTTTTCACTGGCTAAGCAGTGGCAGGTCATGATTGATTACGAGGAGCGTCTATGGAAACGGCTGAATTAAATGCGGCAGTGAGTGCGCTGCGGAAGGGGGGCGTTATTGCCTGCCCAACCGAAGCCGTATGGGGGCTTAGTTGTGATCCGGATAACGACGAAGCGCTAGCACACTTAATGCGCATGAAAGAGCGTGACCCCGCCAAAGGGGTTATCTTGGTCGCGGCCAGTATCCAGCAGTTCCAGCCTTGGCTAAACCAACTCCCACTTGCCTTTCATGCGCCTCTGGCAGCCAGTTGGCCCGGCCCGAATACCTGGCTGGTACCAGATAACGGTCGTAGCCATGGGCTGGTGCGTGGCGCCCACAAGTGTGTTGCACTTCGGGTTACCGACCATCCGCTGATGAAAGCGTTATGTGAGGCGTTTGGTGGACCGCTGGTGTCCACCTCCGCTAACCGGTCAGGAGAACCGTCTGCCATGAGCGCTGAAGAGGTCGCCTCAATATTTGGTAGCGAAGTGGCTGCCATTGCACCCGGTGAGCTAGGCGGCAACTCCCGGCCAAGTACTATTCGCGACTTAGTGACTGGCAAGGTGCTTCGTCAGTAAGCGCATTGGTGCGCTGAACATATCTACCCTTTCTACGCTTAGTAATGATTTATTCCTTGGAGTTAATGTGGCTCACGAGCACCTAGATGACGTTAAACGCTACCTATTAGATCTGCAGGATCGGCTATGTGCTGGCCTTGCTGCTGCCGATGGCCGTGCCAGCTTCAAAGAGGATAGTTGGGAGCGTGAAGAGGGTGGTGGTGGGCGCTCCCGGGTGATCGAACATGGCGCTGTATTCGAGAAAGGCGGCGTTAATTTTTCTCATGTGTTTGGTGAAAAGCTTCCTCCCTCCGCGACGGCAGCAAGGCCTGAACTGGCCGGGCGCAGCTTTCATGCAGTGGGGGTTTCCTGGGTGCTGCACCCTGAAAATCCCCATGTGCCAACCAGCCACGGGAACGTGCGCTTTTTTATTGCCGAGAAGGCTGGCGAGCCGCCCGTATGGTGGTTTGGCGGAGGCTTTGATTTAACACCTTACTATCCCGTGTTTGACGATGCTGTGCACTGGCACCAAGTGGCTAAGTCTGCCTGTGATCCATTTGGTGAAGAGGTCTATCCGCGTTATAAAGCGTGGTGTGATGAGTACTTCTATCTCAAACATCGCGATGAAACCCGTGGTGTTGGCGGGCTGTTTTTTGATGATTTGAATGAAGGTGGCTTTGACGACTGCTTTGCCTTCCAGCGCGCCGTTGGTGATAGCTTTCTTGATGCTTATCTGCCGATTGTTGAACGCCGTAGTAAGGATAGCTGGGGTGAGCGGGAGCGTGACTTCCAGCTTTATCGTCGTGGCCGTTATGTGGAGTTCAACCTGGTTTGGGATAGAGGGACACTATTTGGCTTGCAAAGCGGTGGGCGTACTGAATCCATTTTAATGTCGATGCCACCGCTGGCCCGCTGGGAGTATGCCTTTACACCGGAAGCGGGTAGCCGTGAAGCACAACTCCATGAGTATCTTGTGCCCAGGAATTGGCTTGCTGAAGCAGCCGCCCACCAGCGTGAGGCATAAGGAGATTTTATGACAGACCGTTACTGCGTATTTGGTAATCCTATTAATCACTCAAAATCGCCGCTGATTCATGAAGAGTTCGCACAGCAGACGCAGCAACCTATCACCTACACTGCCGAGCTGGCGCCGGTAGACGGCTTCGCCCAGGCATGGCAGCAGTTTGTGGCCACCGGCGGGCGAGGGGCAAATATCACTGTACCCTTCAAAGGCGATGCTTTTGCTCTGTGCGACACGCTAAGCCATCGTGCTAAGCGTGCTCAGGCAGTCAATACGTTGATTGTAGGAGGTAACGGTCGAACCTATGGTGATACTACCGATGGCGTTGGACTTGTCCGCGACCTTGGTTACCACCGAGTGCCTATTAAAGACAAGCGTGTGCTGGTGATTGGTGCAGGGGGCGCCGTGCGCGGCGTGTTGGAGCCTCTGCTGGTCGAGCAGCCCCGTGAGTTGGTGGTGGTCAATCGAACAGCAGATAAGGCTACCCAGTTGGTACGGGACTTTGCTGATCTAGGTAATTTGAAAGGTGGCGGGTTTGATGCAGTAGAGGGGCAGTTTGATCTGGTGATTAATGGCACTAGTGCCAGCCTTTCCGGTGATTTGCCCCCCCTGCCTGATAAGCTGTTTACCCAGCATGCCTGGGCATATGACATGATGTACGGCGCTGAACCAACGGTATTTCTACAATGGGCGGGCCCGCGTGGCGCCAAGCTATTAGATGGTTTGGGCATGCTGGTAGAGCAGGCCGCTGAGTCGTTCTTCCTATGGCGCAACGTGCGTCCTGAAACTGCATCGGTGCGCTCGCAGTTGAGGCAGTCGTTGAATTTTAGCGATTAAAGTTATTGCCTATCGCTTAAGGTGTGTTAGCGCACTATAACGCAAGAGAGGGCCGCTTATTGGCGGCCCTCTCTTGCGTTGCTAATTATTAAACAAATGCTTAACGGCGTTTGGTATAAAACCCTACCATGCACATTACCAGGCCAACGACCGACAGCAGCATGCCGCCATTGACCAGCAGTGGCGAGCGCTCAAGCCATGAAATAAAGGGTTGCGGGGTATCACGGCAGGTGCTTTCCAGGTAATCCCAGTAACCGCCATCAAGCTGGCAGGCGCGTACATCTCCTAGTTCCCAAAAATAGACGCCCATCAATACTAAGACGGGCAGGACCAGGAACAGTAAACCAAATCGAATCATTCAAACCTCTAGTTAAAGGCGTTCAAGGGCGCGGACAGTTGGGCGTGCGGCCACTGTTGCGGGCTTGTTCATAGCTGGCCAATGCTTGATCCATATTGGCTTGAAGGCCCTGAATCCGCTGGCCCTGGCTCGGGTGAGTAGACATCCATGCCGGGGGAGTGCCACCACCAGACGCTGCTTGCATATTCTCCCATAGTGTAATGCTTTCACGGGGATCGAAGCCTGCTTGGGCCATTAGTTGAAGACCAATAATATCTGCCTCGGTTTCATGACGGCGCGAGAAGGGGAGTGCAATGCCGTACTCGGCTCCCATGCCTAACACACCCATTAACTGTTGTCCTCCTGGCGATTGCATGCCCGAGGCGCTGGAAATTACCGATAAGCCTAGCGATGTGGCACTTTGGGTGGAGGCACGCTCATTGGCATGATTAGCGATTACGTGACCTATCTCATGGCCTACGACAGATGCGAGTTGATTCTGGTTCGTTGCTATATTTAACATGCCTGTGTTGACACCCATATAGCCGCCGGGTAGCGCAAAAGCGTTAGGCTGCTCAGACTTAAATACACGGATCTGCCAATCAAGGTTACGCTGCTCAGCTGGCAATACGTCAACAATCGCATTGGTAATGCACTGAACATAGCGGTGGCTTGCCTGATCAGCGGTGGGTACATCGCGCTGATACTGGGCGAAGGCTTGTTGACCCATCTGGTTCAACTGGTCGTTGGAGAGCAGCAACAGCTGCGAACGGCCTGTCGGGGAGGTTGAGCATGCCGCTATAGAGGCACACAGCGCAGTAACAGCCAATGGACGTAGCCAGCGCATAGACGGTTTCCTTATAGACTAGAGAGTGCCTTGCACACAAGATACCACTGTCGGTGGTAAATCAATCTCTCCTATCATAACGCACTCTGGGGACAACGATGGATGCTGAATTGAGCCAGCGCATAACGCGCCTTCTGGATCATGTCGACCACTGGCTGCCGCCAGCACCAACGCCGGTGGATTGGGAAATTCATGTGGCCGCTATCTGGCAGCGCCACCCTTTGGGTGGATGGCTGGTGCCAGTGCCACCTCGAGATACCTTGACTCTGGATGACCTGCTGGGCATTGAGCGGCAAAAATTGGCTCTACTTGATAATACACGCGCTTTTTTGCAAGGCTTACCCGCGAACCACGCCTTACTGTGGGGTTCTCGGGGGAGCGGAAAGTCATCAATTATACGTGCCTTGCTTAACTCGCTTGCAAAGGAGGGGCTACGACTGATTCAGGTGGATCGTCACGACCTTTGTAGCCTGCCGCTACTGGTAGAGCAGTTGCGACACATGCCTCACCGTTTTGTGGTGTATTGCGATGACCTCTCTTTTGAGGGCAACGACGACGCTTATAAAGCGCTTAAAAGTGTTGTAGATGGGGCCTTAACTGGGCCACCTGAGAATGTCCTGCTGTATGCCACCTCCAACCGTCGCCATTTATTGCCGGAGTCCATGCAAGACAATAGCAATACACGCTTGGTCGGTGAGGAGTTGCATCATGGTGATGCGGTAGAAGAGAAAATTTCTCTCTCTGATCGGTTTGGACTATGGCTAGGGTTTCATCCTTTCAATCAAGCGACGTACCTTGAGGTGTGTGAGCATTGGGTTCGTCATCTTGGTGGACAGCAGGATTGGAGTGATGCAACAAAGGCTGAAGCCGTTCGTTTCGCTACTTTGAGAGGGGGGCGGAGTGGTCGAACTGCTTGGCAATTTGCAGCCCATTGGGTTGGCCGCAAGCGGCTGCACGAGAAGGTACAGCCGTCAAAAAAATAATCTTTATGGTATTGGCCTAGCGCTGAGGAGTGAGCTGGCCATCGGCCCCGACATTCAAGCGAATGGTAGGAGTGAAGAGGCCAGATGGTAGCGTCATGCCTAAACCGCGCAGATCTCCAGGGGTGATCGCCAGCTCACTACCAGCAGGTAGTGAGCCCTGTGATGCTAACTGGTTCGCGAGCTCTAGCATTGGCGTCATGCGCTGAGGGTCCGTGGTCAAAATATCGAACGCAACGGGTAGACGTAGTTTTGCATCGTCGCCTGGTGTCAGGGTCACGTCCTGCTGGTATTGACCCTGTACGGGATCTACTCCAGGCATATCTAGCGTCCATCGAAAGCCTGACATCTCAACGGCAGGCATGCCTGCTGGCAGCCCCAGGCCCATCGCCAATGTAGCCTGAACGGGCAAGCTGCCCGCGCCCAGACTAGAGGCGATTAAGCTTGTTAAGTCGCTTGTATCAAGCCCGGCGTTAAGGCTGTAGGGGCCAATGCGAACCTCTTCAATACCTAGAGAGGTAACCGCTAGACGAAAAGCAAATAGGCCCGTTTGGGGAAGTGCAAGGCAGCCGGTTAGTAAGCTTGCCATGGCTAACATAGCAAATCCGCGCCAGCGACTAACGGTAGTAAGCATAGAGTTCCCTCCTGGGAAGGGCTGAAAATTCAGGGTGAGGCAACGCTGAAAGGCGCGGCCATTTGAGGGCTAGCTGGCGGGTTTGTCAATAGCGCAGTTGACGAAATCAACCAAAGCTATTCCTTGGAAGTTAAACTGGGTAACCAAAGAGTTCGAGCATATCTGCCCACAAATTTGGGCGGCCACAGGATAGCTGGAAAACAGCATAGGGATTGGGTAGGCCACATTAAAAAAACGCCTGAAGGAGGATATCCAACAGGCGTTTTGTATCACTAGTAATACGTATTAACGAAAATACTTATCAACTTAGGCGTGTAGTGAAGGCACTTAGCGTCGGCTCTTACGCGCCTCTTTGGTGCGGTCTAGCTCGCGCTTTTTAGCCTTCTCTTTGTCGCTGGCACCCGCCATGTTATCGAACGGGTTGCTACCCGAGCGGAACTCAAAGCGTATTGGTGTGCCGCGCACTTTTAATACTTTACGGAAAGTATTGGTCAGATAGCGGCGGTAGGCCTCTGGCAACGCTTCCGTTTGATTGCCGTGCACGACGATAATCGGGGGATTACTGCCGCCCTGGTGGGCCATACGCAGCTTAATTCGACGCCCGTGAACCATTGGCGGCGGATTTTGGCTCACTGCGTCTTGCAGCAGTGTAGTTAAGCGGTTGGTCGACCAATGAGCATTGGCGGCATCAAAGGCACGATCAATCGAGGGGTAAAGATCACCCACCGCTGTACCGTGCAGGGCAGAGATAAAGTGCAGCTCGGCGTAATCCGCAAAACCTAGGCGGCGTTTCACCTCAGTGCGCATTTTCTCTTTGACTTCACTCTCCAGGCCATCCCACTTATTGACTGCCAGTACCAGAGCGCGCCCAGTAGTTAATACATAGTCAAGCAGGTGCATGTCTTGCTCAACCAAGCCGCTGGAGCCATCCAATACCATGATCACTACATGCGACTCTTTAATCGCATCCAGGGTTTTGATAATGGAAAACTTTTCGGCAATTTCACGCACGTTCTTGCGCCGCCGGATGCCCGCTGTATCAATCAATACATAGGGCTTGCCACGGCGTTCGAAAGGGATCTCGATAGCATCGCGGGTGGTGCCTGCTTCATCAAACACCACCACGCGCTCTTCGCCGAGCAGGCGGTTGACCAAGGTCGATTTGCCCACGTTTGGACGGCCAATCACACCGATACGAATACCCTTGCTGCCGGTGTCGGCAGGAATGCTGGCGTCACGCTCGGGGAAGGGGGCAAGTACGGCGTCGATCAGGGTCGAAACGTTACGCCCGTGGGCGGCTGCGATAGGCCAAGGGTCTCCCAGGCCCAATGACCAAAAGTCACCCATTGCGGAGTGCTCTTCCAGCCCGTCGGTTTTATTCACCACCAGCCAGGTTTTTTTCTGGTTAACCCGTAGGTGGTTAGCAATCGCTTGGTCAGCGGCGATGAGGCCAGCCCGTGCGTCGACCATAAACAGCACAATATCGGCTTCATCAATGGCAGCGAGTGACTGCTCGGCCATGGCAGCATCAATGCCCTCTTCGTCACCACTGATGCCACCGGTGTCGATCACCGTATAGACTTTATCGCCCAGCATGCCATTGCCATATTTGCGATCACGGGTGAGGCCGGGAAAATCGGCCACGAGCGCATCACGCGAACGCGTTAGGCGGTTAAACAGCGTCGATTTGCCCACATTGGGGCGACCGACTAAAGCAATGACGGGTGTCATGGAGTTACTTCCAGGGTTTCCAGGCGACCATTATTGGCCTGGACATGAATGATCTTGCCTTCGGTCACTGGGCGCACACTGATACCAGATTTGTGCACGCGAGTACGACCTACAATGTCGCCTCCGCGGGCATCAATCAGGTGCACATAGCCTTCAAAGTCGCCTAGTACCAAGCGTCCATCAGCAAAGGCTGGGGCGGTTAGCCAGCGGTCTTCCAGCTTGTTATTGCGCCAAACCTCTCGGCCACTGTTGGCATCTAGGGCAACAACGTGGCTGTTGTGGGTAACAACAAATAAAAGCTCACCGACTAAAATGGGAGTATGGCGGCTAGACAGGTTGCTTTCCCACAATACGCTGCCCCGGGTAGCTTCAAGGGCGACAACGCGGCCATTATAGCTGGTGACAAATAAGCGCCCATCGGGGCTTAGCACCGGTTGGCCCGCTAAGTCGACCAGACGTTCAACCTCACTGCGCCCACGTGGATTGGCAATCTGCATATCCCAGAGTGGCTGCCCATTACGGTTATCCAGGGTGGTTAAACGACCATTAGCCGTACCAATAAAGGTGACGGGGTCGATCACCATGGGGGTGCCAGTACCACGTAAGGTAAGCGACGGTTGGGTGCTGGTATAAACCCAACGCTCTTCACCGCTAGTACGATCTAACGCCGTCACTTGGCCATCAATGCTTTGTACCAGCAGTAACTGCTGGTTAGCTTGAGGGGCTGCCAGTACTTCACTGGAAACTCGTGAACGCCAGCTTACGCTACCATCGCGTTGGTTGATGGCGATCACTTCACCATTGCGGGTACCTAGGTAGACGTAGCCTGCCACAGCATTCAGTGCGCTTGAGACCGGCGTGTCCAGCCGAGTTTGCCACTTACGCTCGCCATTATCGGCATTTAATGCCATCACTAAGCCTGTGGCATCTGCGGCAAATACCGTATCCCCCTCACGGGCAGGGGCAATAGGGTAGCGTGCGCGGCCCAGGCCATCACCGACGTTTCTACGCCAAACGCTATTCAGCGATGATGTTTCTTCAAAGCTGCGTAGCTCTTTAGGTGTATAGGCTGGCTCCCCTTTATTGGCACAGCCAGCGAGTAAAGCCACAGCAATTGCGCCTAACGTCACGCGCAGCAAATGCTTGGAAAAAAGTGGTTTTGTAAGGCTGATCGTCATCATTGTGTCGCCTCCTTGGCGCCAAGGTCGTCAAGCTTAAACTGTACGCCATAGAGAGCCTGGTTCTGAGTTTGTGCCAACTCTAGAGCGGTTTGCCAAGCTTCGCGTGCTTGTTCTGTTTCTCCCAAAGCGGCATAAGCATCACCTTGGATATTCGCTTTTTGAGCGGCGAGCGACTCTGTAATAGGCTCATCGAGTAGGCTCAATGCTGCTTCAGGGTTGCCTTCGGCGACTTCTATACGTGCTAAACGTAGCCAAGCTAGGCTCTGTACATAACGGCGCGAGGAGCTACTGGCAACTTGCTCAAGGGCGGTTCTGGCGTCGTCTAGATTACCCTGCTGAACGGCAAGTCGGGCATCCAATAACAGTGCCAGCTCGGCATAGAGTGTCTTGCCATGCTCGTCGTTAATTTCGCTAATCAACTCACGGGCAGCGACCAATTGGTCGTCTTCCAGGGTGTTGCTAGCCGTCATATTAACCAGCTGTTGATAACGGGCAGAGGCGGCTTCAGCCTGGCCTTCCTGATAGTTTTGCCAGGCATTCCAGCCAAGTACCCCCGCTGCCGCGAGAACAGCACCTGCAATAAGAGAAGTTCCATTCTCTTTCCACCAGCGCTTTGCTACCTCAAGCTGCTCTTCTTCGCTTCTCAGCTCCGCCACGGGCGGCCTCCTGTTCTGTTGCATAGCCGCTTATGCGGCTAGCGAGTATTCACCTGCTGGATTGGCTTGGCCTATCCAGCAGTAAGATTAATGGGCGACTAGCTCACGGAGCATGGCGGCAAGGTCAGCTTGGGCTACACGCTGTTGCTCGCGCTCATCACGCAGAAACTTAAGCGTTACGCTGTTTTCAGCCAGCTCGTCTTCACCTATCAGCACCGCAATAGGGGCAGCGCTTTTGTCAGCTTTTTTCATGCGGCTTTTGAAGCTACCACCACCGCAATGTAGCTGTAGCCTGAGTTCCGGCAGCTCACTGCGTAGCTGCTCTGCTAGTATGAGCGCCGTCACTGTGGTGCTGTCATCCATAGGTAGCAGGTATACATCGCAGCCGCCCAGCGCTGCATCAGGCACTAAATTGAGCGTTTCCAGCAGAAGAACAAGGCGTTCAATACCCATGGCAAAGCCAACAGCTGGGGTAGGTTTACCACCTAACTGCTCAACCAGACCATCGTAACGCCCGCCTGCACAAACCGTGCCTTGGCTGCCAAGCGCGGTAGTAGTCCACTCGAAAACAGTGCGGCAGTAGTAGTCTAGGCCGCGTACCAAGCGTGGGTTGATAACATACCCAATATCTGCAGCGTCTAACATCGCCTTTAACTGCTCAAAATGCTCTCGCGATGCATCGTCTAGGTGATCCATCAGCTGCGGCGCGGCATTGAGCATATCGGCCATTGCTGGGTTCTTGGAGTCCAGAATGCGCAGCGGATTGCTGGTTAGGCGGCGTTTGGAGTCTTCGTCTAACACATCGTGGTGCTGTTCAAAGTAGGCCACCAACTTATCGCGGTAGGCGGTGCGCGCCTCTAGTGAACCTAGAGAGTTGAGTTCTAGCGTTACGTGGTCCAAAAGGCCCAGTTCTCGCCATAGGCGGGCCGAGAGTAAAATGACCTCAGCATCGATGTCCGGGCCTTCAAAGCCATAGGTTTCGACGCCTATTTGGTGGAACTGGCGGTAACGGCCTTTTTGCGGGCGCTCATGCCGAAACATCGGGCCCTGATACCACAGCCGCTGCGTTTGATTGTGTAGCAGGCCATGCTCCATGGCCGCACGCACGCAGCTAGCAGTGCCTTCCGGACGTAGTGTCAGGCTGTCACCATTGCGATCGTCGAAGGTGTACATCTCTTTTTCAACGATATCCGTCACTTCACCAATAGATCGGGCGAACAGTGCGGTTTGCTCGACTATCGGGGTGCGAATTTCTTCAAAGCCATAGCGATGCATTAATTTACGGACGTTGGCTTCAAAAAATTGCCAGCGAGGGCTGTCGCTGGGCAATAGGTCGTTCATACCTCGGATCGCTTGAATCTTTTTAACAGCGGACTTACTCAATGAAAACTCCTTGTATGGGAGGCAGCGCGGGGCCCAAAAATGTATAAGCAATACGGGGCAGTCCGGCTGGGCATCTGGCTCGGCGTTAAACGCTGCGAGCGATCATATCGTTTTCTTGCTGCTGTTTTTGACGCACTTTCTCACGGATCAGCTTTTCAAGATCATCCACAAGGTGGTCATTGCGCAGCTTACTTGCAGGCTTGCCGTCGATGTATACCAGGTTGGCAGGTGAGCCGCCGGTTAGGCCAATATCCGTCTCTTTTGCTTCGCCTGGGCCATTCACTACACAGCCAATGACCGAGACATCCAAAGGGGTCATCACGTCTTCTAAGCGTTCTTCAAGCTGGTTCATGGTGCTGATAACATCGAAGTTTTGGCGTGAACAGCTGGGGCAGGCGATAAAGTTGATGCCTTTGGCGCGTAGCTTAAGGCTTTTGAGCATATCAAAACCAACTTTAACTTCTTCCACCGGGTCGGCCGCCAGGGAAACGCGGATAGTGTCGCCAATCCCGTCCATCAGTAGCATGCCAAGGCCAATGGATGACTTAACGGTGCCTGCGCGCAGCCCACCTGCTTCGGTAATGCCCAGGTGCAGCGGCTGCTCAATACGAGTAGCGAGGTCGCGGTAAGCAGCGACAGCCATAAATACATCTGAGGCCTTTACGCTGACTTTAAAGTCGGGAAAGTTCAGCCGTTCCAGGTAGTCAATATGGCGCATGGCTGACTCTACCAGAGCTGCGGGGGTAGGCTCGCCATACTTTTTTTGCAGGTCTTTTTCTAAAGAGCCTGCATTAACACCGATGCGGATCGGAATGCCGTGATCGCGGGCAGCGCTTACTACCGCACGGACCCGGTCTTCCCGGCCAATATTGCCGGGATTGATCCGTAGGCAGTCAACGCCAAGTTCGGCAACGCGTAAGGCAATTTTGTAATCGAAATGGATGTCAGCAACTAGTGGAACATCGACTAGCTTTTTAATTTGGCCAAAGGTTTCCGCGGCGTCCATGTCCGGTACAGAGACACGCACAATATCAGCGCCAGCTTTTTCCAACTGCTGAATTTGCGCCACAGTGGCCGCAACATCCAGTGTGTTGGTATTGGTCATGCTCTGAACAGCGATAGGCGCATCGCCGCCTACGGCTACGTTGCCAACATGAATTTGGCGTGAGAAACGGCGTTTAATGGGAGAAGGGGCGTGCATAAGACGTGTCACTCTCCTAGGGTGAAGCGGGCAACATTATTGGCGCCAGCACGTTGAGGAAGGTTAACTACCTCGCCTTGGTAGCGCAGCTCTACACCGGTGGCATTGCCGATCGTTAAGCGAAAAGGGGGCGTACCCTCAACGCTTGCGGTAGTGCCTGGGGCTTGTAGGCCGACAAACACTCGCTGGTTGCTGGCATCAAAAATTTCTGTCCAGGACTGCTCGTTAAATGTCAGTTCTAGTGTGTTTGGTGATGCAGCAGGGGCTGCCTCAGTCGCCTGTTCATCATCGCTGGTATCTGCTGCTGGCGTGCTATCTGATGCAACCAACACCGCGGATTGAGTAGCTTCTTCCGATACCTCTGCTGTTGCCTCAGCCGGTGCTGAACTGGTGGCGGCCTCGCTTGCATCTGTGCTGGTTTCAGAAGGTAACTGAGGAGGAGCAACTACGCCTGACGTGAGCTCTCGGTCATTTGAGGCGCTGAGCGCTTCCTCTTCTTCTATTGTCGGTGAGGCACCCATGCTTGGTGGTTCACTGCCGCCGCGGCTTTGCCACCACATTACCGTAACGGCAATTAAACCAACGATAACCAGTAGTGTAACGAGCTTAAATAGCAAAGCGCCTATTTTCGATGGTGGTCTGGCAACTGAAACAGGTGTGACTTTGCGATCAGTGTCGGCACTGCCGTGGCGTGCCTGATAGGCATCGAGTACTAGGCGGTCGTCCATATCCAAGTACTTAGCATAAGAGCGAAGGTAGCCGCGGCGGTAGGCGGTAACCGGGATTTCATCATAATTGTCTTGTTCCAGCCCCGCTATCACTGCTGGGCGCAGGTTGAGGGCGCGGGCGGCATCAACCAGAGGTACGCCAAGTGCTTCACGTTGGCGTAACAAAAGCTCACCAGGAGTGGCCGTATTTGAGGTGGCGCTATCAAGTAATTGTGTTTCGCTCATGGCTGAGCATCCTTCAATAAATAGGTGATCAAGGCATCCATTAATTGGTATTCAGCAACTGCTGGTAATCCGCCGCTGCGGCGTGGTCGCCGCGTGCGTGGGCGAGATCAATCGCCATTTCCAGTGCTGCTGGGTCTGGCCCGGTCAATTGCAAATAGCTCTGCAGTGGCTCCCAGGCTTGCCCGTAATTGCCCTGCGAAACTTCTAACTCAGCTAACATTAAATAGCCACGTGCATTACGTGGGTCGATACTCTGCGCGCGTTGAAAGCCTTCGCGGGCACTATCAAATTTTTCCAGTGCTACGTAACACTGCCCTAAATTGGTAAATAGCTGGGCTCGGTTGGCATACTGGGCATCTTGCGATGCGATTTCTAGCTGTTCGCAGGCCGCTGCAAACTGTGCTTGTTGGTAGAGAAACGCGGCATAATTATTACGCGCCCGGGTAAAAGAGGGTGCTGTGTTAACGGCTTGCTGAAAGTAATGATGAGCAAGCTTGTTCTCTCCTTGCTGCTGGTAGACCAGCGCTAGGGCCTGAAGTGCCTCAGCGTGACGAGGATTAATTTCCAAGGCGCGGTCTAGGGCGTTTAATGCGCGGGGCAGATTCTCGCGCTCTAAGTAGGCGACACCTAATTGAGTATAGGCATCAGCTGCATCCTCGTTTCCTTGGGTAGTTACTCCGTTTGGTGTTGCACAGCCGGTTAGCAACATGCTGCCTACAAGCACACACAGCATGGGTACCCTGGATGGGAAGCGTCTGCAAATACCGGTCATGTATGCCCTCTTGATGTAGCCTCTAAACTCTAATACTAATAGACGGTTTGTTCTAAATTTTATGCTTCTGAATTTTGCCCGGTGCTGCCCACAAAACGAGACCATCAAAGCGCTGTGTTCAATGGAAGTCAAGGTGGATAAGACTAGTCTGCATCAAGCTGTACGGACTGAATATAGCGCGCGCTCCGTTTGGTGCGATCTTTTACACGTCCGACAAGCTGGCCGCAGGCAGCATCGATATCGTCACCGCGGGTTGTGCGCACCGTAGCGTTGTAGCCTAAATCGTATAGCCATTGCTGGAAACGCATGACTTGGTTGCGTGACGGCTTCTCGTACCCTGAGTTTGGGAACGGATTAAACGGTATTAAATTAATTTTACAAGGTAGCTCTTTGAGCAGTGCTGCCAGTTGCTCGGCGTGCTCCTGTTGGTCGTTCACATCATGGATCAGCGTGTACTCGATAGTGACCTGGCGGTTGTCAGGGCATTTTGATAAGTAGCGGTGGCAGGCATCCAGGAGCGCACGGATATTGTACTTACGGTTAATGGGCACCAACTCATTACGCAACTCGTCAGTTGACGCGTGTAGCGAAATGGCTAGGCTAACGTCCATCTCATCACCTAGCTTGTCAATCATCGGAACAACGCCGGAGGTAGAGAGCGTGACCCGGCGCTTCGAAAGCCCGTAGCCGTTATCATCCAGCATTAATTTCATTGCAGGCACAACGTTATCGAAGTTGAGTAGGGGTTCCCCCATGCCCATCATGACGACGTTGGTAACTGGACGGTTGGCGGTGTCCCGGCGTGGCCCAACGCTGCGTTGAGCGACCCATACCTGGCCGATGATCTCCGCGGCGGTCAAGTTACGCTGGAATCCCTGCTTTCCGGTAGAGCAGAAGCTACAGTCCAGCGAGCAGCCGACCTGGGAAGAGACGCATAACGTACGGCGCTTACCGTTTTCAGCCGGAATTAGCACCGTTTCCACATAGCTGCCATCTTCTACCTCAAGCACCCACTTACGTGTACCGTCGCTTGAGGTTCCCTCGTAGACAACCGCAGGGCCTCGTATCTCCGCCACCTTCGCCAGCTTTTCCCGCAGCGGCTTTGATAGATTAGTCATCGCTGCAAAGTCATCGCTGCCTTCCTGGTGGATCCACTTCATCACCTGGGTGGCACGAAACTTCTTTTCGCCAATGGAAACAAAAAAAGCTTCCATCTGCTCGCGGGATAAGCCGAGCAGATTTTGACGCGCTGCCGCTGTCTGTTGGGCAGAGGCACTGTCAATGGTTGAATGGGGAGCGGGTGTATGTTGAGCTACGGTGGTGGTCATGGCGATCAGCGTTCAGAAAGAGGCGGGGGCGTGGCCCCCGCGAAAATGGCCGGCAACGGATGTTGAAACGGCGGCGCAAGCTGCTTAGCGCGGGCAGATTTCGTCGTTACCGAAGAAGTAGCTAATTTCACGCTCAGCGCTTTCCGGAGAGTCAGAGCCATGGACAGCGTTAGCGTCGATTGTTTCAGCAAAGTCAGCGCGGATAGTACCCGGGGCGGCTTCTTTAGGGTTAGTTGCACCCATCAGTTCGCGATTTTTAGCGATAGCGCCTTCGCCTTCCAGTACTTGAACAACGACAGGGCCAGAGGTCATGAAACCGACCAAGTCTTTGAAGAAAGGACGCTCTTTATGCTCGGCGTAGAAACCGCCCGCTTTCTCTTCAGAGAGATGCGCCATTTTAGCGGCAACGACTTTCAAGCCAGCTTTTTCAAAACGAGCAATGATGTCACCAATAGCATTTTTAGCAACGGCGTCAGGCTTGATGATCGAAAGAGTGCGTTCAGTTGCCATGTGGCGTTCTCCTTAATTGAGATAAGCAAAATTGCCGCCCCGGAAAGCCGAGGCGGCGCAGGAAAGTGATTTTCGGCACATGTTCCAAAGTGGCCTGGGTGCCGAGTGGCCGCGATTATAGCGTTTCCCGTTGGGGATGAATACCGGTGATATTACTGAGGAGCTTAAACAGTAAAGCTTTCACCGCAGCCGCACTGATCTTTTACATTAGGGTTGTTGAAGCGGAAAAAACGGTTTAGCCCTTCGCTTACGTAGTCCACCTCGCTACCGTCTAACATTTCTAGGGCATTGGGGGCGACATAAACACTGGCACCGTGAGCTTCGAAGCGAATATCATCGCTGTGTTCCTCATCAGCGAAATCCAGTACATAGCTATAGCCTGAGCAGCCACTTGGCTTAACTGATACCCGTAGGCCGAGTCCTTGGCCGCGTTCGGCCAGTGCGCGGTGTATCTGTTCAGCTGCAGCAGGCGTAATGTTGAGTGTTGCCATGGAGCATTCTCCTTATAGAAGTCGTTGAGAGTGCGTCAGGAGAGCATCAACTGCTTAACGTGTGGCACGTAAGCCGCTCACCGCGTGGCGCAGCAGGGTTAGGGCGTGATCAATATCGCTACTTTGGGTAAAACGCCCGAAGCTAAAGCGTAGCGATGAAAGTGCTAGGCTGCGTGGCGTACCGATGCCCAGCAGAACATAAGAGGGGTCGACGCTGGCTGAGTTACAGGCAGATCCGGTCGATACAGCAACATCGCGCAGCGCCATCAATAACGCCTCGCCATCAACCCCTTCAAACGCTAAATTCAAAATGTTAGGCACTACGTGCTCAGATGGGGAGTTGGCGATAATGCCGTCAACGCCCTTAAGCCCGCTTAAAAATTGCTCACGTAGCTTGGCAATGTGCGTTTGGTCGTCCTGGTGCTGTTGTTGCATTAACGCGAAGGCTTCCCCCATCCCGGCAATTTGGTGGGTAGGGAGGGTGCCCGAGCGCATGCCGCGCTCGTGGCCGCCACCATGGATCAATGCTTCAACCCGAATAGCTGGGTGGCGTTTCACGTATAGTGCGCCAATACCTTTGGGGCCATAGGTTTTGTGACCAGAAAGCGACATCAAATCAATCTGCTGTGCCACTACGTCAAGGGGGATCCGGCCCACAGCTTGAGCTGCATCGGTATGAAACGCAGCGCCGAATTCGTGGGCAACCTCCGCAAGTGCTGCGATATCGTTGATACTGCCCAATTCGTTATTTACCGCCATCAGCGATACAAGAGCAGTGTCATCGCGCATTGCTTGGCGGAGCTGCTCTGGCGTTGTACGGCCGTCCCGCCCTGGCGTTAGCCACGTTACTTCAAAACCTTCGCTTTCCAAGGCTTTGGCGGTATCAACAATTGCCTTGTGCTCAATAGTTGAGGTCACCAGATGCATGCCGCGTTCACGGTTGGCGCGCATAAAGCCGATTAACGCTAAGTTGTTGGCCTCGGTTGCACCGCTGGTCCAGACAATTTCGCGTGGATCTGCGCCGATAGTATCAGCCACTTGGCGACGTGCCTGCTCGACTACTTGTTCAGCCTGCCAACCGAGCATGTGGCTACGCGAGGCCGGGTTAGCAAATAATTGGTCAACCGTCAGATAGCGCTGCATTACATCAGCCACACGGGCATCTACTGGCGTCGTGGCAGCATAATCTAAGTAAATTGGCAGCGAAGGTGAGGTTGTTGTGGTCATGGGTACCCGTGTGCGGTGTAAGCCTTCAAGGGGATGAGGCAAGAATGCCTGCATCAACGCGATGTTTTTGCCGTAAGGCGATACGTATAACATCGGGGCGCTGCATCAATTGGGCAAGGGTGATGTCGTCAAGAAAATTGCGAATTTGCCCGGAAAGTTCGCACCACAAGAAGTGGGTTAAACAGGTGTCGCCCTGCTGGCAGTCAGATAAACCCTGGCAGCGTGTCGCATCAACTGTTTCGTTTACCGCGTCAATAACTTTTGAAACGCTGATATCTTCGGCAGGTATGGCTAGCAGGTAACCACCCCCAGGACCGCGCACACTGGTTACGAGCCCCGCACGCCGCAAGCGAGCGAATAGTTGCTCAAGGTAAGAGAGTGAAATCTCTTGGCGTTGTGAAATATCGCCTAAGCTGGTGGGGCCATACTGGACGTTGAGGGCTAGGTCGAGCATGGCGGTAACAGCGTAACGGCCTTTTGTAGTCAAGCGCATGGCAGGAACCTCGACGCTGAGCCATCAGCGTACTAACGGCAAATGTGTTGCCATTATGGAAATCCTGAGTGCTTTGGTCAACTATTGCGCGTGGTCGAAGTATCGGTAGTTGAGCTGGCTGCGGCATCTTGGGGCTGTGGGGCATGTTGCTGTTCGCCCAGTCCTGGGCAGCCGGTATCATTTTCATCAAGAATATCAGCAAAATCTTCATCCCGCAGGGCAGGCAATTGGCCGTCTCGATAGCTTGCATCCAATTTACGAAGCGTGGAGCACATACGTTCAATGCGTTCATCAACGGCATGCATGTGGTCTAGCATCGCTTGCATAGAGCGCGCCATGGGATCGGGCATGTCCTGGCTAACACCATAGGCGTCAAAGCCAAACTTTTGGCAAATAGCTTCTCGGCGGGCGGGATCTACATCGAGTGCTTCCTCTACATCCGGGTCGATGCGCTTAACGATTTTACCAGGAATGCCGACCACTGTTGCACCAGGTGGCACCTCTTTAGTGACAACGGCATTTGAGCCAATTTTAGCGCCTGCCCCCACCGTAAAAGGACCGAGGATTTTGGCGCCAGCGCCCACAATCACACCATCTTCCAGTGTTGGGTGGCGTTTGCCTTTATTCCAGCTGGTACCGCCTAAAGTGACCCCTTGGTAAAGCGTCACGTCATCGCCTACCAGTGCTGTTTCACCGATCACCACGCCCATGCCGTGGTCGATGAAGAAGCGCCGGCCAATAGTTGCACCTGGATGGATTTCAATACCCGTTAGCCAGCGGGCAAACGTTGAGAGCGTGCGTGCCAGCCATTTGAGGTTTTTCTTCCATAGCCAGTGGCCGCAGCGGTGCATCAGCAAAGCATGCAGACCGGGGTAGTTGGTTAGCACTTCCAAAAAATTACGTGCCGCAGGATCGCGGTCGAATACGCTATTAATGTCTTCACGTAGGCGTTGAAACATGGGTGATCCTTGGGCGTTAAGGGCAGCGGCGTCGCATGGTCGAGTTAACAATGGCCGAGTTAACAATGGTCGAGCGAACAATGGTCGAGCTAACAACAGTAGGAAGCGTAATGAAATAACGTTAACAATGAGGCGATGTTGGGGCACTCAGCCATGACTTCAAGTTTAGGTTATTTTGGTTGCTTAGGCGTTCATCGCTAAGGCTGCCTGGGTCGTGCTGATTTTTCTGTTGCTGAAAGAATGCCACGTAAAATATTCATTTCCATTTTTTCTGGGCGAGCACGCAGGTATAAACGGCGAAGCCTTGCCATTAGCTGGCGTGGCTGTGCTGGGTCGTGAAACTCTATGGTGATGAGAGCACGTTCTAAATGTTCGAAGTAGCGCTCTAGCTCCGCGTGGGTAGCTAGCTCGTCTTCACCCTCCGTTATCGGTTCTAGTTGCAGTTGGCTTAACCATGCCATGCGGCACTCGTACGCTAACACTTGCACTGCCGCGGCCAAGTTGAGCGAGCTGAAATCAGCATTGGTAGGAATGTGCACATGGGCATGGCAGCGCTGCAGCTCGGCGTTGGTTAAGCCGCTGTCTTCGCGGCCAAATACCAGCGCGACACGCGCGCTTTCATGCTGGCATTCACCAGGCAGACGCTCGGCCAGTTCTCTGGGTGAAATCATCGGCCAGGGCAGTGTCCGCGAGCGCGCACTGGCGCCTACTGCTAAAGTGCAGTCAGCAACAGCGTCCTCAAGCGTTGGATAAACCACAGCCTGATGAAGCAGGTGGTCAGCGCCAGAGGCGCGGGAGATGCTGTCTTGGGTAATTACATCGCAGCGAGGGGCCACCAGGGCTAAATCGGCCAAGCCCATATTGTGCATCGCGCGGGCGACGCCGCCAATGTTGCCGGGATGACTAGTGCCGATAAGTACAATACGGATGCGCTCAAGCATAATAGGCTCGGTAATCAAATGCGGAAACCGCGCAGTTTAGCATGAGTCGATGGCATGCCCGAGGGGGCTCTGATAGAATTGCGCGCCAAAGGCAGTCCTGGAACTGTCTTACGTTCTTTAACATCACTGTGACAAGGCCCCGATCATGAATCCGATGGTCCAATTTACGCTGCGCGCTGCGCGTAGCGCTGTTGAACACTTTTTACGCGTTCGTGAGCGCATTGAAAATGCTCATGAAGAATTTAATCTCGATCGTCTGCTTGAAGATACGGCACGCAAGGCTGAGGCGACTATTGTTCAACAGTTGGAGCGTGGTTATCCCCACCATGGCTATGCTGGCCGTTATACGTCGTATAAAGCTGGTGAAGGCGAAGGTGCGGATACCGTTTGGAAGATTGAACCAATGCATGGCTACTCAAATTTAGCAGTAGCAGGCAAGGGCTTTGCTCTCTCAGTGGTGTGTCTCGTGAAAGGCCGCCCCGAACATGCGGTACTTCTCTCTCCGTTTGGCGATGATGAATATATTGCCAGCCGTGGCCGTGGTGCACAGCATAACGACAAGCGTATGCGTGTTAGCAAGCCAACGGCGATTACGGGTACACGGATGGCGATGAGCCTGCCGGAAGTGTGGCTGCGTCCAAGCAATTTGCCTGCTTACCTTACCATTGCCCAGCAGCTTGCTCCTCAAGTCGAAACCTTGCTGGCTACCGGTAGTGGTCTGCTTGATATGTGTGAATTGGCATGTGGCCGCGTAGATAGTGTTTTTGTATTGGGCCTTGAAGAGCAGGACATGCAGGTGGGTACACTGCTTCTTAAAGAAGCGGGCGCGCTAATGGGTACACCAGATGGTAAGCCCACGGTAAATGCCGAAGGGCAACTGATGGCCGCAGGCCCGCGCCTTTATAAAGCACTGATTAAGCAACTGGCGCCGCACTTCTAAGCCAGCATGTAAGTGACAGGTCTGCGTTTGTCGCCTAGGCGCTGGGGTTATATCAGGCGTTGGAGCTGCCAAGGCTCTAGCTATATCCCGCCGCTTTGGCTACTTAGTCAGGCATTAAAAAAGCCCTGCTGGTTTTTCCAGCAGGGCTTTTTGTTGCGTATCAGAAGCGCTGGGTTAAGGCAGCTCTTCTTCCTCTTCGTCGACCTCTTTTTTGGTGGGGATCAAATCTTCCCGCGAGAGCTTAAGCGGAATTAATAGCGCCCCGGAAATGTAAATTGAAGAGAAGGTGCCCACTACAACGCCGATTAACAACGCAATCGCGAAGTTCTCAATCATGTCGCCCCCCAGCAATAGCAGGGCGAGCAGCACTAACATAGTGGTACCCGACGTTGCGAGGGTACGCGAGAGTGTGGCGTTGATTGCTTCGTTAAAGATCTGCGGCATATCATCAATTCGCGACGTACGGATGGTTTCACGGATTCGGTCATATACCACAATCGTATCATTCAGCGAGTAGCCAATTACCGCCAGAATGGCTGCAAGAACCGTGAGGTTGAAGTCGAGCTGAAACAGCGCAAACACACCCACCACGATAATAACGTCATGCAGCAGGGCGAAAAGCGCGCCGATTGCAAATTTGTACTGGAAGCGCAAGGCTACGTAGAGCATCACGATACCAAGGGCGATTATCATGCCCAGCCCGCTCTGGTCGCGCAGTTGTTCGCCAACCTGTGCGCCGACAAACTCTGCACGTACTAGCGTAACGCTGTCACCTTCGGCACGCAGCAGGTTGACTACTTCGTTGCCCACTTCGGGGTCGAAGGCCTGCTGTAAACGTATTAGCACTTCGGTGGAAGCGCCAAAGGTTTGCACCGAAACATCCTGAAAGCCGCTGCTTTCCAGTAACTGGCGAATAGCGTCAAGGGACGGTGCCACGCCATAGCGCACCTCAACTAGCGTACCGCCAGTAAAGTCGAGCCCTAGATTGAGCTGCTGAAACAGAATGGCGCCAATCGACACTATAAGCATCGCGGCTGAGACAACGAACGCAAGGTTGCGTCGTCCCATAAAGTCTATCCGCAGGTGTGATAGGGGTTTCATTACCACCTCTTAAGTTCTGAGCAAAGCACGTGTGTCAGATCCCGGTTTTTTCAGATCCACAGCTTTTTGACGGGTTTGCTGCCATAGGTCAGGTTAACCATGGCTCGGGTCACCAGTAGGGCGGTGAACATCGACGTCAAAATGCCGATGGAGAGCGTAACGGCAAAGCCTTTGACCGGGCCGGTGCCAATAGAGAACAGAATCACGGCTACCAGCAGCGTGGTGATATTGGCATCCACAATGGAGGTGAAAGCACGCTCATAGCCCGCATGTATGGCTTGCTGGATTGACAGACCATTGCGCAACTCCTCGCGTATGCGCTCAAATATCAGCACGTTGGCATCCACCGCCATGCCTAGCGTTAGTACAATGCCTGCAATACCTGGCAATGTAAGCGTTGCCCCTAACATCGACATAACGGCAATCAGTAGGGTCAGGTTGAGCGCCAGGGCGATGTTGGCAAATATGCCGAACACTTTGTAGCGCACGAGCATAAATATCACTACGAGTAGCAGGCCGATCTGAACCGATAGTAAGCCGCGTTCGATGTTCTCGGCGCCCAGGCTTGGGCCAATGGTGCGTTCTTGTACAAAGTAAATAGGCGCTGCCAATGAGCCAGAGCGTAGCAGTAGCGCAAGCTCAGCGGCCTCGGTGGGTGAGTCCAGTCCGGTAATGCGGAAGCTGTTGCCCAGCGCGCTCTGGATGGTGGCAAGGCTGATTAGGCCACGCTCAACGTAAGGCTCACGAATGACGGTTTCTGCGCCGGTTTCCGGGTCGATTTCAACGCGGTCTTCACTTTTATGCTCAATAAACAGCACCGCCATATTGCGACCAATATTGGTGCGCGTAGCACGGTTCATTAAGGTACCACCGGTGCCATCCAGGTTAATGTTAACCTGAGGGCGGCCGTTTTCATCGAAGCTGTGACTGGCGCTTGAAACGCTGTCGCCAGTGATGATGACATCACGCATCAATTCCGCCGTGCGAGAAGGGTCATTGCGGAAGGTGTGCCGTTCGGTCTCCATGTCAGGCGTGTCGTTACGGGCTTCCAGGCGGAACTCCAGGTTGGCCGTAGCGCCGACAATACGTTTGGCAGCGACGGTGTCCTGGATGCCGGGTAGCTCAACGACAATCTGGCTGGGGCCTTGGCGTTGTACCATAGGCTCGGCAACGCCTAACTCATCTACTCGGTTGCGTAGCGTGGTTAAGTTTTGGTTAACCGCATAATCCTGTATTTCATTGACTGTTTGGTCGCTAAGCGACATCACCAGTCGTGAGGTACGGCCATCGCCTTCGCTGCTGTAGTCAAAGTCGGGGAAATCGCGGCTGATTAAGCGGCGCGCTGTATCACGGTCTTCGGCGCTGGCAAAGTCAATGGATAGCGAGCGCTCGGCCACTTCAGTATTGCGGTAGCGAATACGTTCGCCGCGCAGTAGTTCACGCATGGCGCTAGCGTTGACTTCTAGCCGCTGGGTAAGAGCGGCGTCCATATCCACTTCAAGCAAGAAGTGGACGCCACCACGTAAATCTAAGCCCAATGTCATGGGAGATGCGGAAAAGGCTTGTAGCCAGCTCGGCGTTGCTTCTGCGAGATTGAGCGCAACACTGGCCTGGTTGCCCAGTACATCGGTGGCGATGTCCCGCGCATTTAACTGATCATCGTTATTTTGCAGACGAATTAGCCACTGGCCATTTTCCTGCTCAATGGCTTTGATTTCGATGCCATTTTCGTTAAGCGCTTCTTCGACACGGGTTAACTGCCGCTCATCCAGCGCATCGCCCTGGGCGCTGCTGACTTGGATAGCGGGATCTGCGGGAAATAAGTTGGGAAGCGAGTAGATAAGGCCAACCACCAGGATGACCAGTATCAACAGATACTTCCACAGGGGGTAACGGTTGAGCATGCAAGCCCTGCCTTCAATTACATAGGGAAGTGCTGCACACGGCTGGGCCGTGTGCAGCAACGTTCACCATCGTAGCTACCATGTCACCCCTGCCGGGGTGGCTGGCACTGATTCGGCAGGGGCGGAGGTGGGCGTTAGATGGACTTAATAGTGCCCTTTGGCAGAACGGCAGCGACGGCATTCTTCTGCACGTTTACTTCGTTGCCTTCTGAAACTTCCAGGGTTAGAAACTCATCGCTAACTTTAGTAATACGGCCTACCAGACCGCCGCCGATAACGACTTCATCGCCTTTGGCTAAGCTAGTCACCAGCTGTTTGTGCTGCTTGGCACGTTTTGCCTGGGGACGCCACAGCAGGAAGTAGAAAATCAGCACGAAGCCGACCAGCATGACGATTTGCGCGATGCCACCGCCGGCAGCGGCTTCTTGGGCATGGGCTGGTGAGATGAAGAAATCCAGCATTACAGAGAACTCCTGAGTTAGAAAACTAATGGGTTAACAGGTTAAGCCGCCCGCCAGTAGCGAGCGACGATTAATTCGCTAGGGGTGGCACTGGCAGGCCACGCTGGGCGTAGAAGCCTTCCACAAAGGTCGTCAATGTACCCGCTTCGATTGCTGCGCGCAAATCAGCCATTACCCGCTGGTAGTAGCGTAAGTTATGGATGGTATTGAGCATAGAGCCAAGCATCTCATTGCAGCGGTCAAGATGGTGTAAGTAACCGCGTGAGAAATTCTTGCAGGTATAGCAGTCGCACTCCTCATCTAACGGGCGTGTATCAAAGCGGTGCTTGGCGTTACGTATTTTGACGGTACCTTCTGAGGTAAAGAGGTGTCCGTTGCGCGCATTGCGGGTCGGCATAACGCAATCGAACATATCGACGCCGCGGCGCACACCTTCCACCAGGTCTTCCGGCTTGCCAACACCCATTAGGTAGCGAGGCGTTTCATCGGGCATCCAGGTGGGTAGATAATCAAGTACCTTGATCATCTCTTCTTTGGGTTCACCGACGGAGAGGCCACCAATTGCCAGGCCATCGAAGCCGATCTCCAACAGCCCCTTTAGTGAGCGTTCACGAAGCTCTGGATGCATTCCGCCCTGAATAATGCCAAACAGTGCCGAAGGCGAATCTCCATGAGCATCGCGGGAGCGCTTAGCCCAGCGTAGCGATAGCTCCATGGATTTTTCGGCTTCTTCAAAAGTCGCCGGGTAGGGAGTGCACTCGTCAAAAATCATTACCACATCAGAGCCGAGCGAGCGCTGAACAGCCATGGACTCTTCCGGTCCCATAAAGACTTTGCTGCCATCTACTGGCGAGCGGAAGTGCACGCCCTGCTCAGTGATTTTACGCATCTCGCCCAGGGAGAATACTTGAAAGCCGCCAGAGTCGGTCAGAATGGGCTTGTCCCACTGGGCAAAGTCATGCAGGTCGCCATGGGCTTCGATAACATCGGTGCCTGGACGCAGCCAAAGGTGAAATGTATTGCCAAGGATGATTTCCGCGCCAATCTCTTTAATCGAGTCGGGGGTCATACCTTTTACTGTGCCGTAGGTACCCACTGGCATAAATGCCGGTGTTTCCACTGTGCCGCGGGGGAAATGCAAGCGGCCCCGGCGAGCACGACCATCCTCAGCTAGGCGCTCAAAGCGCATAAAACATTCGTTTCGCATCTAAAACAACTCTTGATAATCGGTTAAGGCGCTAAGCGTGTATTAAGTTAGCGGGTCAACAGCATGGCGTCGCCGTAGCTAAAGAAGGCGTAACGTTCGTCCACCGCTGCGCGGTAGGCCTGCATCATATGGTCATAGCCAGCAAACGCTGACACTAGCATCAGCAGCGTAGACTCTGGCAAGTGGAAGTTGGTGATCAGCGCATCCACGCAGTGCCACTCATAACCAGGGTAGATAAAAATATCGGTATCACCGCTGTAAGGTGCAATCTGGCCGTCAGCACTTTTCATACAGGCGCTCTCTAGGCAGCGAACGCTTGTAGTGCCTACAGCAACAACCCGCTTGCCTGCTGCCTGAGTGTCGCGAACCTTTTTGCAGGCAGTGTCTGTAATTTCAATCCACTCACTGTGCATATGGTGTTCTAGGATATTATCTACCCGCACAGGTTGAAACGTACCTGCGCCTACGTGCAGAGTCACAAATGCACTGTTAATGCCTTTTGCAGCCAGTGCGTCTAGCAGTGGCTGATCAAAATGCAGGCCTGCAGTCGGTGCCGCCACCGCGCCGTCGCGTTGGGCATATACTGTTTGGTAGCGGTCACGGTCGCTCAGCTCATCTTCACGGGTGATGTAAGGCGGCAGGGGCATGTGGCCATGTTTTTCAAGCAGTGCAATCATTGGCGTGTCGCCTAAAAAGCGCAGCTCAAACAGTGCATCGCGCCGACCTTCAACAACGGCATGAATATCGCCCTCAAAGATTAGCTCGGTGCCTGGCTTGGGTGACTTGCTGGAGCGAATATGGGCAAGCCCACGATGACTGTCCAGGGGGCGCTCCAGCAGCATTTCCACTTTTCCGCCGCTGGCTTTATGGCCGTGCAGGCGGGCGGGTATCACCCGAGTATCGTTAAACACCAGTAGGTCGCCGGGTTCAAGTAGCTCAAGTAAATCAGCAAAGCGGCGATGTTCAAGCGCGCCGTTTTGGCCATCCACACACAGCAAGCGGCAGTCGCTACGCTGCTCGGAAGGGTAGCGGGCAATTAGCTCATCAGGTAGCTCGAAATGGAAATCCGCACGCTGCATGGATATAGCTCTTTTCAGTGATCAAACAGGCGGCATAGGATAGCGCTTTAGTTGGATAAAGTCAGTCAATGTGATTGACCTGCGGGGTTATTTACGTATAATACGCCTCCATTGCCGGTGTGGCGGAATTGGTAGACGCAGCGGATTCAAAATCCGCCGCCTTTACGGGTGTGCCAGTTCGAGTCTGGCCACCGGCACCATATTTAAAATCAGGGGCTTAGGCCCCTTTTTTTGTGTCTGTAGTTTGTGATTTTCCCTCCTGAATATCTGAATCTGTCCACTTTTTGTCCACCTCGATTTTTGGGGCGTATCTAATTGCGTCGGCTAAATGGTCGGGGGACAGGTGTGCGTAACGCATGGTCATGGCGATGGTTTGATGGCCTAGAATCTTCTGAAGCGTGAGCACATCGCCACCGTTCATCATGAAATGAGATGCAAAGGTATGGCGTAAAACGTGGGTCCGTTGCCCTGGGGGTAAGCGTATCCCCGCTTCAATAATGGCCGCTGAAAAGGGGTTATACGCAGCACTGGGAAATAGCCTTCCAATTCTAGGGCCATGGGCGATTAGGGTTTGGTAAAGATCGTCAGGAACGGGGATGGTTCTATTCCTACCGTTCTTTGTGCCGGTGAAGGTCACACGGCCATTGCGCAGCATTTCTGCCCTTAGGTATTGGGCTTCGCTCCACCGTGCGCCAGTTACTAGGCATAGATGGGTGATTAGCAATACATCGCGATTAGTGGACTTGCTCAGCACTTTGAACAAGGCGTCAATATCTTCATGAGTGAGGTAGGTGAGCTCTTTTTCATCTACCCGCAGTGGTTGCACCTGGGCAAAGGGGTTGGTGTCGTTCCATTCGCCTAGCCTGATCAATTTGTTAAAAACGGCTCTCAGGTGCGCTTGGTCATGATTCACCGTGTTGGGGGTTACGCCGCTTTCAAGGCGTTGTTGGCGTAGTCGTGTGGCGTCTACGGGGGTGATCGATATGGCTAGCGGGTTGCCCATAAGATCAGCCAGGGCGTTCAACTGTGAGAAGCGCCGTTTGCCATCTTTTAGCGAGACACCGTGATAGCTGTACCAGAGTTGGATTAAATCTTTTAAGCGTCGTTTATCACGTTTTTTTGCCTCATACGGTTCACCAATAGCCATTTGACCAATGACATAGCTTTCAAAGCGCTTGGCTTTAGCTAAGCTCGGCAGGGTTTTACGCACACGTTTGCCGTGCTTCCCTTGCGGTCTTATATCAACCAGCCAACCGTTATCGACTTTCTTAATGCTCATTACGCGGCTGTCCCTACCAATCGTCGCTCTATCAGTTTCTGCTCTACGATCTGCCTAAACTGCCCCGAGTCGACTCCTCGACGACGGTAGTATTCTGCGAGGTCTTCCCACATGCCGGAGCGTTGGAGAAATCGAACAGCTTCATGGGTGCGAAAGCCCTGGCGGGCGTAAATGCTAATGAGGTTGCCAAACGCCAGGGTTACGTTCTTTTCATTACCAAGCCCAGGAGCTTTACGGGCGCGTTTGTACATGAAGCCAGGCTCATGACAGTAGAAGCGGGCGTCTTCTTGCATCACTTGCCAAGCGGGGTCAATCAGGTTGCGGCGAGCATCTAGGCGGTAAGACTGCATAGCGGTACGCCAGAGGCCGGAGAGGTGAGGTACTACGTCAATGAAGCGGTTGAAGCCGTGGGAGGCATCTAGCACCTCACCGGTATCGACATTGCAGGGTATGCCTTGAGCATATTCACGCAGCACCGATTGATGAAAGCGTAGTTCGATACGCCACACGGTTACTTCTGGGTTGTAGGTGGCCTTTAGGTTGTCATCGACAGCGTTTTGCCAGATACCTTCCCAGAAGTGCATTTTGTCTCGGTGCTTGGCTTCTAGTGTTTTGTTGTAGATGCAGCATTGGAGCGCTCCAGCAGTACCGAACATGTAGGTTTCACCGCGGCCATAGGTAGTGGCAATGGTGCTGTGTGAGAACTCCAGTTCGTCTATGCCATCAATGCGCATGATTTTTTTAGAACGGGTCACAAAGCGCTGCATAAAGTCGCTAGGTGGCTCCCAGCCTTGTACGTCTAACGCTAGGTGGATGGCACAGCCAATAGGTTCAACATGGGCGAGCATGTGAGCCGCGATGTTGTACATGAAGTCTTGGCACTCTTGGGGGCTGCGCTCCTGGAGGAAGTGTGGGGAGAGCTCAATTTTCAGGTGAGTGCCTATGTTCTCTACTTTGACGTGTCTTGCTTGGAAGAAGACGATAACGCCCAGTTCGTTGTTCTGGAGTCGATAGCGGAAGCCGGAACCGGCTGCGCCGGCACCTACTGCCCAATCCACATCAAAGAGACGCATAGTGGCGCCTTTACCTTCGTTGTAAACGTTAATGATTTCATCAAACTGGTGAAGGCATGGTTTGCCTTGGTAAAGCTGGCGAACAGTATCTACTCCAGCATTCAGAAGGTGAATCTTGTGCATTTCACGCTGCCCAGCCGAGCTAATCAGCAGCTTGCCAAACTGATCTTCTTCCCCTCGCTGTAACGATGCTAACGAATAACGATTCCAACGTTCCATGGCCTATTTCCTATAAATTTCTAAATGTCACAATGTGCTGTAGTGAGCCAATTACTCAATTGGGCTTATTACTCTGCGAGACGTGTTACAGGGATGGTCTCGACCTGCTGCCGCCAGCCCGTCACCCCGTGCTGCGCAGGTAGTAACGGGCTGGCGGCAGCCATTGCTTGATGCATGTGGTGGGCGTCATAACGGGGTAATACCGTTGCCTGGAGCAGAACATGGAGGTTGGTACGCTGGGTGGAGGTGGATTCGTTTTGGAACAAACGACCGGCAACAGGGAGGCTAGAGAGGCCAGGAACGCCGGAGACCTGGGAACGGTCGTCCTGTGACGAGAGGCCGCCTAATAGCAGGGTTTGGCCGGAGCGGATTTGTACGGTGGTGTTGATTTGGCGCTGGTTGGTGATGATGTCGGAGGCCAACAGGGAATCTGTGAGTGAGTCGGCAGAGGTGGTGATATCCATAATGACCAATCCGGACGCGGTGACCACCGGCAGCACGTTTAAACGGATGCCTACGTCGCGGCGTTCGATGGTCTGAAAGGGGCTGTTAACGTTGGCTGATTCACCGGTAACGCGACCCGTCACAAAGGGGACATTCTGACCGATGGAAATGGTGCCACGCTTACCGGAGAGGGTGAGTATTTGCGGTGTGGATAACACGTTGGAGCGGGAGTCCCGCTGTAATGCGTTAATCGCCAAGGCGAGTACGTTGCCGTCGAAGATCCCGAAGGTACCACCGGAGGAGGCTAGCGAGGTGCCTAAGTTACCGGTGTTGAAGCCGCCTGCAATGCGGGAACCGGTAGCGCGACCGAGGGCAACGCCGAGATCAAACGTATCACCATCCGAGGTTTCAAAGATGACCGCCTGGATGAGTAACTGAGGGTGGGCAACATCCACCTGGGGGATGAATTGTTGAAGCTGCTCAAGCTGCTTTTCTGGCCCCTTGGCCAGGATGGCATTAGAAGCGTGAAGTACCTGGACACGCGGCGGGGTCACACCGTCTTGCGCGTTCTGGGTCAAAAAGCTAGTCACCAGGGGGGCAATGTCGTCGGCGCGCACGTTGTCAAACGAGAACAGGTGGGTTGCCTGGGGTTCTGGTGGTGGTGTGAGCGTGAGCATCTTCGTGGGATCGTGTAGCCCTGCTGACTGAGCAAAAACACCTGGTGTTTGTGGCAGGGAAAAAACGCCTGGTGTTTTTGTATCGGCGGCGCGTGGCCGTTGGTTGGCAAGGGCCACGGTGGGTGGATTGCCGGGCAGAATGGTGTAGCCATGGGAGCTCAACACGCCCTGGAAGAACTCATCCAACTGGTGATCGGGCACGTTCGGCGCGTAAACAGTGAGCGTGCCAGTGACTGCTGGGTGAATGGCCAGCGGGGTAACGGTTTGCTCCACGTACCAGCGCACGAAGTCCCGAATGTCAGTGTCTTGCATATGAATCGGGGTGGCATGGGCGCCGCTAAGGCTGGTGGCGGCGAGAGCGATAACGGCAGCGGCTTTAACAGCGAATTTCTTCATGGGTAACTCCATTTTCTACGCGAACAAGGCAGGCGCTCATTGGGACGATGGCAAACCCTTGGCTGCTGAGATCGTCGGTGGTGAGTGTCTTACGGTCGCTATCAATGAGGCGGTAAAGGGTGTGATCACCAAGCTGGCTAAAGCTGGCGATGCGGGTAGTGCTGAAGTCGGGAAGTTCGAGGGGGACTGTGGGAGCCGTGCGAGCATTAACACGGTCAGCGACGAGTACCGATACCGTGAGGAAAACGCCCAGCCCAAACGAAGCCAGGGAGAGAAAAGGGCGGTTGAAGCGCTTCCAGTAAATACGGGTCATCTTCATATAGAACCTCGCGTCATGGGGTACGCGGTGCATGCCGTGGGTGTACCAGGGCGGCAGCACGGAATAAGTGCCATGGGGGTAATGGTCAGAGAAGGCTTGCTTGGTGTCGTATGCGGGGTAGAGCACGCGTCCGGTGTAGGTCCAGCGTTCCACGGTAAGGCTTTGCGGAGAGTCGCCATATTTGACGATGCCCAAATGCACTTTTGGCATGGGCATCTTGGCACCAACAATCAGGGAGTAAATCGTGCCGATAAAAGGGATGGCGACCCTATCCAGGCGACGGCAGTAAACAACGTGCTCCGCCAGCGCAACGCGGGCCTGCTTATCCATGATGGATAAGTCTTGGATCAGGAAAATAATGTCCCAACCCAATTTACGGGCATGTAAAAACCAATTGATAACGTCCTGGCGGCTTTTATCGGCCCAGGATCGGGCGTTAAACCAGGTACCGCATTCATCTAGCACCAGTAAGCCGTTCTTGTTCTCGTCGTACTCATCGGTACCGGTGCCGATAGATTCCAGGTCGGCCAGGACAGGTTTATCAGGAAGGCGGTAGCAGCGGGTTTCTTTGGCTTTCTCACCAATCAGCTTATCCAGATTTAAATCCAGATTGGTGGCGACCTTACAGCCCTGGTTGAGCTTATCCTTGATCTTGCCCACGGCCACCAAGGTTTTACCGGCCCCCAGTTTGCCGGTGACGACATAGACCGCCATTAGAGAACGGGCCTCCCTTGCTCCCAGTCGATCAACTGACGTTTCTGCTGGAAGACCCAGACCGCGACCTTACTGCTGTAAATAGCCGCCATGCAGGCTTCAAAGTTATCCGGTTTGATAGCACCAATCCCCTGGGCGAGATCGCCAGGGAGAGAGGCGCTAATACCGTTAACAATGCTAACGAAGGTCACGGCGAGCCCGACCAGGAGCGAGATATATAGCGTCGTCCAGATCAAAATGCCCGCGAGGCGGTTAGTAAAACGGGAGGCAATACGGGTAATGAACCACTCAATGATACGAGTGAAAAAGCCAATCAGCGCACCCATGCCGAGCATTGCAGGTAAGGCCATCTATGCAGTCCTCTGACCAGAGTGGAAGAAGGTGTCCACGATGCTCACGACCGTCCAGAAGTAAACAATCCAGGAGAGCCAAAGCTTGACGGTGTTGGATGCCTGACAAGAAATTTGCATAGGACCTAACTGCAACGGGGTGCAGCTACGGGAAGGCAGGGAGGGCAGTCGAGAGGTCACTTGTTCAGCAATGCCGGAGCTTGAGCCGTCGCCGATCTCCTCCATCAGCGAGTTAACGTCGTCGTTGTAAAGCGCTTGCTGCTCGGCCAGCCCGTCAAGGGTTTCATCCATGTCGGTGGTGTTAAAGAGGTCGTTACCGTCGCCAACCTCCTCGGTGAAGCGGTTAACCAGGTTGTTCACCATGCCATCGGCAATGTTTTGGATGCAGCCAAGAATGCCCTTGTCATTTGTCGCGGCGGTGTGGCCATCATCGGTGTGACGATCATCGGGATAGCACGTACCCAAGCCAAGCGCACTGGTAAGCGATTGGCCTAACGCATCGAAGGTGCCTTGTAGTTCGCCAGTCTGTTCACCGATGGCATCGCCAAGGGCCTCGATAATGCCGTCAGTCTGGCCTGCGATAGCGCCGGTTACGTCGTTAGAAACAGCATCAAGACCCCGCTGGTTGGATGTACCAGAAGAGCGGATTGCTTCGATAATGTCGGAATCATCAAACTCAAAATCTGGCACGGTAGAGTCACCACCGGAAGAACCACCGCCGCCAGGTGAACCACCACCACCGGAAGAACCACCGCCGCCAGATGAACCCCCGCCGCCAGATGAACCACCACCACCAGATGAGCCACCGCCAGATGAGCCACCGCCAGATGAACCACCGCCACCAGATGAACCACCGCCACCAGATGAACCACCACCGCCAGATGAACCACCACCGGAAGAACCACCATCGCCAGATGAACCGCCACCTGATGAGCCACTGGAGTCGCCACCCCCAGTATCACCGCCAGACGATCCATCGGAGTCATCTCCCCCAGTATCAGGCGACGGCTTAGAATGAGTAACGCCATTAGAATCAACATAACTAAAAAAATCAGGTGCAGAGTCCCAATCAACCAAATACGCAGTTTCACCGATGGTGACGCAACTAGATGGATCAGAGCACTCACCAGGCAACGCATGCAGATAATCAGGCACACTAAAAACAGATTCAGAGCCAGTAGATGAATCAGTGTTTAAATCTTCTATATATTGATCAAGACTGCCATTATTGTTAGTAGACTCAGCAACCCATGTGGATGAACATTGGGCAGGATCACCATCAAGAGCGGGTATGCAAACAGTAGGGCCTGACGCTCGCACAGTACAAACACCACCCCCCGCTAAATAACCGTAGGAAGCGCTTTCAGAGACAATACGGGTACCTGTGCCACCAAATTCAGATTGACATTCTGAATCAGTCTTTTTCAAAACAGTCATCGGATTTTTGACTAATGTAGAAAACTGACTGGGCGTAATCTCACTATCGTAAACCTGACAGGCGCGATACGTTTTTGAATCATACCAAGACATATAGAGAATATAATAAGGGCCAGTCGTTGCAGTAATCCTTTTAGGATACCCAGATTGCAAAGGGTGAGAAATAAAAGGACAAGCAAAAGAGTTGTTAGAAAACACCATTAAAAAAGGTAGTAAAGTTAGTATTAAAAAGGCTTTTTTAATCATGTTCCCCTCACGATATAAAAAGGGGCGTTTCCGCCCCTTGTATCCCTTGCTTAGTGGTATTAAGAAGCGCGGTTAGCAAATTTCTTAAATAGCTTGATGCCAATTAAAGAGGCGGTGATCGCCGCCACCACAGGCCATGCTTGACCGGCCATATCTGCACCGGTGGACTGGATTTCGCTAAAGGCAGCGGATGCATCTGCCTGGGCGTTACCGATCATGCCAACAGACACAGCAGCGCCTGCAGCTACTTTGGTAGATGTGGACCCAACGGCATTTTTTGCGTTTTGAAAGAGTGATTTCATGGTCATGTGACTGACTCCATAAATTTCTTCGTGATAACAAGGATGTGACCGAATGCCCAACCAATGGCATACGAGGTAAAGAGGGAGCTAACCACAAACGTAATGCTGGGATCGTTCATCGTTGGCCCCCATTTATTGCGCCAAGTCCGAAGCAGAGAACGAGACCGACGCAATAAACCAGGAGCCATAGACCGGAGAGTTCAGACGTGTCCATGGCTCAGAATCCTATTTCTTGTCGCTGCTGGTGGCAGCCGGTGGATGGGCGCTACCAGTGGCGTTGGGTTTGCGGACGGCGAGAACGTGCAGAGTGGCTTTGCCGCCAGAGGAGCGAAATTCAATGTCTAGCTCCATGTTGCAAGGCATGTGCACCGCATGGGCGTGGAGCTGATCGAGAATTTCATAAGGTGCAGACATGGTGCTGACCTGATAACCAATTTGGTTTTCGTTATCCGTGGCAGACGGCTGCATGATGGTGATTTTTGCGCCCTTAACGCCGTTATCCATGCTGTAGCGAGAGGCACCAATAACGTGGGCGTGAATAGTGTTGATCATGGTCGTGTTTCCTTTTCGTTAGCGTTGGGTTCTGGCGGCCTGGGTTAGGCAGTAGTCCGCGAGAATGGCTAGCTCAGTGGTTTCAGGTGTAATGCCATCGACGACTAAGAGACGGTATTCAGCCTCGGCGTAGTACGTCGCGGCCCGTGCATAGTCCCTACCGTGGAGGCACCGCAGGCCCCGCTCCCTCAAAGCTCGGGAATCGAGGCAGGGGGAGTCCCCTACCCGCCCTCCGTGGCCCTTCTGTCGCGTCGCACGGCAGCCAACACCGTCCAGCCTGTCAACCCCTGCTCCAACCCCCGACCAGGGGTTGACAGGCTGGCCGTTGCTGGCTAAGGGCACCGTGCGACCGAAGGGCGACGGATGACGGGCAGGGGACACAGGATCAAGCCTCGTTGCCGTGGGGAGCGGGGGAGGCGTCACCAGCAGGAGCATTCAGCGGGGCTTTTTCGCCGCGTTCCAGCTGGGTAAGACCGTACTGAATCAGGTGTTCCCCCAAGGCAGAGGGGGTCAAGCCGTTGGTGCCTGCCTGGATCAAGTACCGGCTGTGAATCTCTTGGTCGAGAAAGACCCGAATGGGCTGTTTTTTACTCATGTGCATAACTCCGAAAGGGCTAAAGGCCGTTGTGGATAGCGGGCGACGCGTTAGCCGTGGGGGTGTGGATAAAGGCGCGGGTACCACAATGACCGAACGACGAGGGGAGGCGTTGGCAGGTGCGGGGTCGCGAGGATCGGCCAGGGATAGGCCGTAGTGCTTGGCGAGGTAAGCCAGAGCGTGGTGCAGGTGCTTGAAAAGGATGCTGTAACGGTGATCTTCGTTAAGCTTGAACACTTGGGTAATAGTGGCATCGTCAAGGTCTAGGGCGAGCATGTGCGCCGCTGGGACGTTGATGAAGCTGAAACCACCGTCTTCATAATCTTTTGCAATGTGCTGGTGAAGCAACACCAAGCCAGGAGTGGGCAGGTCGTCCATCAAGAGCTCTTGAACGTTGATAGCTAAGGTATCGGTGTCCACGAGCGCATTAGGCACGCTAAGAGTGACAACGGGGGCTTGGGGGGCGATAGCAGTCATTAGCTCCAGTCCTCCGATTGCAGGCACTCAGCGGTAAAGAGCGCGACATTCACGAGGCGACGACGCCCCACCTTAATAAGGGGGAGGTTTCCCTGGTTAAGCTGGCCCCGCACAGTGTCGGGGGAAAGGCCTGTTAGCTCTGAGAAACGCTCGATCGTCATAACGGGCACCTGGGGCGCGGGGACGTGGGGCGTGTTGCTCGTTTCCATGCTGTACCTGCTCACTGTGGCATGTTGTGTTATCTTCAAATCAGAGATGGTTTCGTGTGTATCTAGATTTGAATACAGTATCTATATCTGAATATAGGCAGAAATAAATATATGTCAAGCGAACTTGGCAAAAAAGTGCGTGAAATACGAGAAGCGGAGGAGATGGGACGCCAAGCCTTCTGCGATCTCATCGATGTGCCTAAGCAAACACTGATCAATATTGAAACTGGGCGTAGTGGCCCATCAGGGAAACTATTAGCTGATGTGAGCAAGGCATTTACTAAGTACACGCTTTGGCTGATGACTGATCAGGTAGATGAAGGGTGCGGACAAGTAAGCCCGGACATAGAGCGGGCACGCCGTACGTTGAAGAAAACGGGGACGGGTACCAACTAGCACAACGGGTTGTGGATAGATGGTATTCAGGGGGAAGGCATTGTGGATAAAGGGGGAATGGTTGTGGGGCCCGAAGATGCAATGAGGGAGATTTTTTTTCATGTAATCAAATTGGCCATTATACTGACAGCAATTGCCGTTTTGTATATATGGTTTGAAAGTAAGCTGTTAAAGAAATGGAAAAAGAAAAGGGAAAAAAGTAGTGGGAAATATAGATAGAATTATTGCAAATTCATTGCGGAGTTTTGAGGGATACCTGCATAATCCATTTATAAATTGTTTTTTGGTGTGGCCGTTTAATGGAGTTTAGAATAATTGTATGACGCTACACTTTTATGGTTGGCTGTAAAAGGTTTGTGATTAAGTGCTTGAGCATTAATTTTTTAGAAGTGGTTTTATATTAATTGGTATTAAAATAATGCCTAGAGATTGATTTTGATTAAAGGGGAGTGGGGATGAGTTACAAAAGAATAAGACAAGAAGATTATATTAAAGTGCTAGGGCAATATATAAATAAAAAAGATAGAGATAGCTTTAGTGTTGTGTCAGGTAAAAAAACAAATACATTAGATGGCTATTTTAAATTAATTATTAAGTATAAGAAAAGCCTTCAGGAAAATGAGGGTGCCGATCCATGGGAATTTTACAAAGATACATTAATTGAAGAAGTAAAAAAACTGTTTGATATTCAATCAATAAAAAATAATAACGAAGTGGTTATTCTTGATGTTTTAATTGTTTTTTTGAACGAGATCTACGAGATTAGTGGTAATTTAAAAGTAAAAGAAGAAGTTGATAACTTGCAGGAAGTAAGGGGGTTTATAAAATCTAATAATAAAAGTAAGGAGAATCTATTCAGTTGCTATAGGAAGTATGTTTCTATAGATAAAGAAAAATTATCTCAGTTTAGAAAAATAAATGCTGCAGATTCTTTTATTCGCAAAGAAGTTGAAGATAAGTTTAAAAGTTATGAAAATAGAGAAGCTAGGTTAGCCAAAGAGCTAAATGATATAAAAGAAAGCTTGAGCTACCTAAGAGGTGATACAAGTTTTTTATACTCATCTAAAGCATTTCATAACCTGGAGAAGTCGGTAAAAACTCGAGTGATGGTGAGTTTTTCGCTAACTATATTTATTGGCGCTATAACGTTAATGTACTTTGGTTTTGTAGCTTATCTTTTGATAAGCGATAGTAACTTTTTAAGTGGTTATAGTTTAGGGGAAGGGGGGGTAAGAGTTCCTTTTTGGCAAGAGATAAGACTTTATGATGTTAAAATGCTACTAATATCCTCTACCATAATTTTTCTAGGTGTTTATTTTTTTAGAGTCGTTCTTGATATATATCAACGTAATGCTAGAAAGCTAGAGGACTATGAGTTTAAAGCTGTTATTGCCTTTTACATTGAAGGATACATGAAGTTTGTGCAGGACTCAGGCGTAGATTGTGAAAGTAGTATTCGTAAGTATGAAGATTTCATTTTTAATAAAGATTTATTAGATCGTTCCGATGTGGAGCCGAAACCTACAGATGCCTTAAAAGATATAGGGGAGGTGACAGAAAGGCTGCTGAAGGCGAGTAGAAAATAGCGCAAGGTGTCCACATAGCGACAACAAAACTTAGCTATAGCGAGCCAAAACGAGCATTTTTCTATGTGAAATTCCTTTTAAATCAATGTAGTGTGACGCAATGAGCAGGTACGCCAAGGCTTCAAAATCCGCCGCCTTTACGGGTGTGCCAGTTCGAGTCTGGCCACCGGCACCATATTTCAAAAGGGCTTAACGTTTATCGCGTTAAGCCCTTTTTTTATGCCTGTTTTCTCCTGGCGGTTAGTGCATGCTCGCAGATAGCTGCGTTTAGATGTGATAGCTGCTTCCCAGGCCGTCTAACCCTTGGTCGAGCATGTGGGAATGACTGCGCGTGATATTTGCAGTTCGAGGTTGGGAAGGGTGGTCAGACATCGGCGCGATAATTTATGGCTACCCAATCAAACATGGTGCTGTCTTCGACCACGTACCCGATACCTGGGAATGCGATATGGCAACCTGCCACCATGTACTTCTCTGCGACGGCTTCGGCAAAGGCTGCTTCGCGAGTGATGACCGCCTGATCCGGGTCAACGTCAAAGGCAATTGCCACGCCAGGATCGTCGAACTGCACGACATCGCCATGGGTGATATCGCCCCAATAGACAAATTTTTCGCCGTTGCTTTCAAACCATAATGCACTATGGCCGGGGGTGTGGCCTGGGCGGTGGGTTGAGTTAATCATCCCTGGAATAGCTGGCGCACCTGTGTCGTAGGTGCTGAGCATATCGCTATCGAGATAAGGCTTTGTTGACGAGACAGCCTGATCAAAGAACTGCTTGGCATCGTCAGGGGCCTGTTCACGATTTTCAGCACTAAACCAATATTCTGCATCTAGTTTCGGTACATGCACCATGGCGTTGGTAAACACCTTTTGGCCATTCAGGACAAGCCCTCCGACATGGTCGGGGTGAATGTGGGTAATCACCACATCATCAATCTGGTCGGGGTGATAGCCTGATGCGATGATGTTGCTTGTCAGTTTGCCCAGGGATGGGCCCATCAGGTCACTGGTGCCAGCATCCAAAAGAATAAGCCGGTCGCCGAAATTCAACAGATAGGCATTGACCGACAGATGGGTTGGTGTGCCTTGAAACGCATTGGCAAGTGCCGTGCGGGCTTGTTCGGGCGTGATGTTCAGGTAAAGGTCGGCAATCGGAAACAGACCAGTACCATCCGAAAGCGCGGTGACTTCGACATCACCCACCATCAAGCGGTAATAGCCCGGCGCCTGCGTGCCAACCAGCGGTGCTTTGGCTACGGCATGTAATGGAATGAACACGGTGCTGGCCGCCGCTCCGATGGCAACGGCAGCAAGCGAGCCTTTAAGCATATCTCTGCGTGAAATCATCAAAACACTCCCCACTCAATTTAAATGGCCGATATTTAACCGGCGGCTTGTAACGCGGTGAAGAAAAGGTATATTTTCATCGGTTAGCAATCAAATCGATGCCAGTCATGGATAATATTGATCATTTCAATTTACGTTCGTTTGACCTCAACCTCATGATCGCGTTTGACGCAATGATGCAAGAGTTGAGTGTAACCAAATCTGCTGAGAAGCTCCGCATTGGCCAGTCGGCAATGAGCCATAATTTATCGACGCTGCGGATGTTATTGCAGGATGACCTGTTCGTCCGTGTCGGGCAAAAGATGCAACCAACGGCTAAGGCAAGAGCGCTGGCAGGACCGGTACGGGCTGCTTTGACCCAGGCGCAAAGTGCGCTGCAGGCAACGGATAGTTTTGAGCCACAAACAGCAGACCGGGTTTTTCGAGTGGGTATTACCGGTGAGATGGAGATGGTTCTGCTGCCTGCATTGATGGATCGGCTGCAATCAACTGCACCGGGTGTCCGGCTGTTAAGCCGTGCGGTTTCAGTCGAAACCGTGGATCTAATGATGGATTCGGGCGAAATTGATTTGGCTATTGGCTGTAAACAGTCGCGCCACCGAGGAGAAGTGCTGTTCGAATCCAATGTGGCCTGCTGCTTTAATGCTGCTCTCTGTCGATTGACCCCGCCATTGTCGCGTGACGACTATCTTGGCGCTCGACATGCGGTGCTATCCCAGACGGCAAATGTGGCAGGCTGTGTCGGTGATGCCTTGGGTGGTTTAGGAATAGAGCTTAATGTCATCTTGGCAGCACCTGACTTTATGCCGTTGCTTGCCGCGGCACGTAATGCACCTATTGTGGCGACCGTGCCCAGAAGGATTGCCGAGCAGTATGCACCGCTATTCGGGCTGGCATTTTGTGAAATGCCGATTCCTCTCAGTTTTCCGCCAGTAACCATGAACTGGGCGGTATGGACGGATAAAGATGTTGGGTTGGTTTGGTTGCGAGATCAAATTAGGCTAGTGATTGACGGTATCTCTCGGGGAGATTAGCCATTTCCTCCCCATGATCTATTAAAGCGTACTCAAGACAACTTGGTGTTCGAAGCCAATATTTTGGTATTAGCAGCCAGCATCAAGGTGTCCCTGGCGCCTCTTGCTTAGCCAAACGCTCAGCCGTCACCTTGCGATAAAGAGCAACCAGCTCCGCACTTTTGACATCCTCGTGCCAGCTGGCGGCGTAGATTTGGGCGCGTTTGGCAAGTTGTTGGCGCAGGGCTTCATCGTTTAATAGTTGGTTCACCTTGGTAGAGAAGTGGTCATGGTTCTCGTCGGCGATTAGGCAGCCTTCTCCGTCCTTCAACACATCAAGGGTCCCCATCATGGCGGTGGAAACCACCGGCGTGCCCAACGCCATCGCTTCCAGCAGTACCAGCCCCTGGGTTTCCGTACGTGATGCAAACACAAAAACGTCGGCGGCGCGGTAGGCGGCTTGCAGTGGGCCGTTGCGGCCAAGATAGCCAAGAAATAGCACCGATTCTGCCACGCCCATTTCCTGGGCGCGCCGCACCAGCGTGTCATGGGCCGGGCCTTCGCCGGTAATAATCAGTAGGGTAGTGGGGTGTTCGGCCAATACTTTGGGCAGCATATCGATGAGAAAATCGATGTTCTTCTCAAAGGCGGCACGGCCAACATAAAGCAGTAAACGGGCCTTCTGCGCTAAGCCATAGTGGGATCGAAAGTCGCTCTTATCCTGGGGCTGGCAAAACGTCTCCAGTGACAGGCCGGTTGAAACCACTGTAGTTAGCGTGGTTACGCCGTAGCGGGTTAGTGTTTGTTGCATCGCTTGGGAGGGCGCCACTAGGGCGTTGAGCTGCTGACACTGGTGTACTGAAAGTCGCCGCGCGGCAAGGCGCAACCAGCGTCGTGGAATCCAGTGGATGTAGTGGTGCAGATACTCCTCAAACAGGGTGTGGTAGGTCGCTATCACTGGAAGCCCGAGCCGACGACCCAGGGCAACACCAGCATAATGGGCGGTAAAGGGCGTATGGACATGAATAAGGTCGAAGGCCTCTGCGGCAAGCTGCGGCGTTAGGGCGAGCAGGTCCCTGTAACGCATCATACGATCCTCTGGATCGCCAGGTACTTGGCGCGAGCGAATTCGCAGCACGCCCGGCTCATCCATCTGGCCCACTGGGTAGGCAGGGCAAGCCAGTGTGACAGAGTGGCCTAGACGCTCAAGGGCGCCGCGAAAGCTGGCAATGGAGGTAGAGACACCGTTAACGCGTGGGAAGTAGGCATCTGAAATCATCAATATCTTCATGCCACCCGGTTGAGCCTCGCAGGCGGGTGACGTCGAGTGAAACAGTGGGAAGCTAGACGCCTGCTGCGCCTTACGGTTAGCTTCGTGTTGTCGGTACAGGGCATTGCCGTTGGCTAATTGAGTGAGTGCTGAGACTTCTGCGTCGCTAAGAGTAGGGCGTCGGCGTTGTGACATGTTATTTAGACTCTCGTGGCAGCTGACTAACAAGCTATCTTGAGTCCATGACTGGCGGATGACAGCCAGCGCCCATATGTACCGTCCGGTCCTGCGTTAGCGCGCAGTTAGCTGCCCCTCGCTTTTTATTGCATCATCGTTTTATAGTGCTGCTCTGGCATTCGACGAAAGATGGGAACACCACCATGGCCCTTTTTGAGCTGCATAGTCGCAATTTAGCCCAAGAGCAGGTGGCCCATACCCACGACTTCCATCAGCTTATTCTAGCCACCTGTGGCGTTACTGAGCTTTCCATGGAGGGGCAAGGGGAGCGGGTGACCGCCCGCCGGGGCTGTCTGATTCCTTCGTCACGCCATCATGAGTTTCAGGGTGATGGCAGTAACCGTACCTTGGTGTTGGATATTCCCATTGCCCATCTGGCCTCACTTGAAAAAGGCAGCGAGATTGAGCGCCTTTTTGATAAGCCGCGCTTTTTTACCGTACCTCCTGCGCTCAATCAACTGACCCATGCTCTGGCGCATCAATTGGAGCAATGCCCAGCGCTGCAAAATGAAATTGCCGTGCTGCTACTGCGGGCGCTGTATATGTATCTCCAAGATGAGCCAAAACAGGTAGCTGACCAGATTGGGGTTCGCTGTGTCAGCGACCGGCTTGATTTGGAGCGCTTGGATGCTTGGCTTGACCAGCACTTAGCGGATGAAGTTCGGGTTGAGCAGCTCGCTGCATTATGTGCTTTAAGTCCTGGCCACTTTCATGCCTGTTTTCGTGAACTAACCGGTGTAACGCCGCTTGCTTATGTGCAGCGTAGGCGCTTAGAACACGCACGCACATTGGTGCGTCATAGCACACTTAGTCTTGGGCATATCGCCATGCTGGTCGGTTTTCGCGATCAGGGCAGTTTTTCCCGCGCTTATCGACGTCACTTTGAACTTGCCCCTTCTTCAGATCGCTAGTCCTTCGACTGACCGTTAATGATAATATTTTCTTGTCTGCATGACTTGCGGGCAAATCTACCTCAGCTTCGGGCAAGTAATTTGCCCGTAAGCGCTTTACTCTTTGAAGAATCCTTTTATACCAGCAGATACCCTTTTAAGGAGCAACACCATGAGCGTCACTTACCAAGACAGCAATGCGCGTATGAGCCAAGTCGCGATTCACAACGGTACTGTTTACCTCGCTGGCCAAGTGCCTGCGGATGCCACGGCGGATATGCGCGGCCAAACTGAGCAAGTGCTAACCCGTATCGATCAGCTGCTAGCTCAGGCAGGTACCTCAAAAGAGCACCTGATTTCGGCGCAGGTCTGGGTTACTAGCATGGCAGAATTTGACCAAATGAACGCAGCCTGGGACGCATGGGTGGTGCCGGGTCGCCCGCCCGTGCGTGCAGCACTTGAAGCCAAACTCGCCAAGCCTGAGTGGAAAGTTGAAATCATGGTGGTAGCGGCGCTGCCGGGGGCCTGATATGCGGGTTGTTTCTGCTGAAGAAGTCGCTCACACGCTTAAGTGGGACGGCTTGATCAAGCGGCTACACACCACCTTTGTGAATGGCGTGGAGTCTCCTCCACGCCATCACCACGCCATGCATCGGCCAGATGGCGAAGCCACGATGCTACTCATGCCCGCCTGGGAAGCGGCGGGCTATATCGGCGTTAAAATGGTCAATGTGTTTCCGCAAAATGCTGACCACGGTATTCCGGCGATCTCCGGGCTTTACTTGCTCAGTGAGGGCAAGTACGGCCAGCCGCTAGCCTGTATTGATGGCAGTGAGTTAACCCGGCGCCGTACGGCAGCTGCCTCTGCTCTGGCGGCACAGGCACTGGCAAATGAAAATGCAGAGACGCTGTTAGTGGTGGGTACGGGCAAGCTAGCACCCATGGTGATTGAAGCCCACGCCAGCGTACGACCTATCAAGCGGGTGCTTATCTGGGGACGTAGCACTAGCAAAGCGGCAGCGATTGCTGACGAATACGCTGATCGCTTTGAGACCTATGTGGTTGAAGAACTAGCAGGGGCAGTCGCTGAGGCGGACATTATTAGTTGTGTAACGCTTTCCACAGAACCTTTGATTAAAGGTGAGTGGTTAACGCCAGGTACACACCTTGATCTAATCGGTGCTTTTCGTCCCCAGATGCGCGAAACCGATGCCGAGTGCCTTCGCCGAGCTGACGTGTTTGTAGATACCTATGCAGGCGCTAAAGGTGAAGCAGGCGATATTCTTCAAGCGATCGATGAAGGCGTGTTCCGCTTTGAAGACATTAAGGCAGAGCTTGCTGAAGTGCTGTCTGGCGACAAAACTGGCCGTACCAGTGAGGACACCATTACGCTGTTTAAATCGGTGGGCGCTTCGCTGGAAGATTTAGCGGCTGCTATTGAGGTGTGGGAAGCTCTGCCAGCCTAGCGCATTTCATTACAGCGCTGTTCATTAATAGCGCTTTTCAGCGGGGCTCTTTTCTAATTAACGGGTTGCCAGGGACTGCGAACGAATCATGAAATGCTTCTACCATGCTGATCAAGCCTACCACGCGCCAGCGACCTTTCTGCTACGAGGCCAGCCAGCCCCTTCGCCAGAAGGACCGCTACGTTCCGCAATGCTCAGTCAGGGGCTGGAGGGCATCGGGTTGACCCTCACTGCACCTGCTGAGGCGGACTCTCTGGAGCTTCGTACTCGCTTAGGGAAAATTCACACGCTACGCTATTTACGCTTCCTGGAAACAATTTATGAACGTTGGCAGGCGTTGCCTAATGCAGCAGAGTTTGTCGCCCCCAATATTCATCCATGTGGTGGCGGGCACCACTACCCACGGCACCCTATTGGTCAGGCTGGTTGGCACCTGCACGATATGGCCTGCCCGCTGAGTGCAACCAGCTTTCGCGGGGCGTTGGCGTCTGCAGCGACTGCACAAGCGGCGGCTGAAGAGGTGGTGAAAGGGGCGCCTAGCGCTTATGCGCTTTGCCGTCCGCCCGGTCACCATGCGGGGCCTGAGCGCGCAGGCGGCTTTTGCCTGCTTAACAATGCTGGTCTCGCTGCGACGGTGTTACGTGAGCGATTTGCAAAAGTCGCCATCATTGATGTCGACTTGCACCATGGTAATGGTACCCAGGATATTTTTTATGACCGTGGCGATGTTTGGACAGGCTCGCTGCATGCTGACCCTAGCGACTTTTACCCTTTCTTCTGGGGTGGCGCGGACGAGCAGGGCAGTGGCGAAGGCGAAGGGGCGAACGTAAATCTACCGCTGCCAGTCGGGAGTGATAGTGACGTCTACCTTGATGCCCTAGCGATGCTGGTTGATCATTTGCAGCAATATTCACCAGAAGCGGTAGTTGTTGCACTGGGGCTGGATGCCCATAAGGATGATCCACTAGCAGGTTTAACGGTAGAAACCGAAGCTTTTGTAGATGTAGGAAAACGTCTTGCGGCGCTGTCACTGCCCACGGTGATTATCCAAGAGGGTGGCTATCCCACTAAGCATTTAGGCGACAATCTAGCTGCCTTTATGCGTGGGTTTCAGCAGGCCTAGCCATGAGGGCGTTTACTGGTACGCTCACCAAGACAACAGGCTTCTATTGGCATGAGCGCTGTTTTTGGCACGACCAGGGAGCGATAGGCGTATTTTCAGCGCCGGGTGAGTTCCTACAGCCTCAAACAGCGTCTGAAAGCCCCGAAAGCAAACGGCGCCTTAAGAATCTCCTTGAGGTGAGTGGGTTGATTGATGAGCTTAGTGTTGTAAAACCTCCCGCTGCTGCTGTTGATGACCTACTGCGCTTTCACACGGCTCGCTATCTTGAAGCGCTCCAGGCAGGTGATCAGGCGCGGGGTGGCAACGGCGGCGACTGTGCGCCTTACATGCCTGGCAGTTGGGCGGCAGCAAGGCACTCTGCTGGGCTGGCAATTGCTGCCGTAGAAGCTGTGGCGCTAGGTAAGATCAATAATGCCTATGCCCTGTGCCGCCCACCTGGTCACCATGCTGAGGCCGACCAGGGGCGTGGGTTTTGTTTGCTTGGCAATATCCCCGTGGCGGTGATGCGCGCCCGGGCATTAGGCCACGCTAACCGTATCGCGATTCTGGATTGGGACGTGCATCACGGCAATGGTCAGCAGGCAGCGTTTTATAGTAACCCCGATGTCTTCACCGTTTCAGTTCATCAGGCGGCTAACTACCCTCTCGACACCGGTAGTTTTGAAGAGCAGGGAGAAGGTGAAGGGCTGGGAGCGAACCTCAATTTACCGCTGCCACCGGGTTGTGGCTTGGGTGCCTACGCATACGCGATGGAGACATTGGTGCTACCGGCGTTGGAAGCCTTTCATCCAGATATGATTGTGGTGGCCTGTGGTTACGATGCCTGCGCAAAAGACCCTCTGGGCAAGATGCTGCTCAATAGTGCCGCTTTTGCCGAAATGACCACACAGCTGAAAGCCCTTGCCGCCCGTTGCTGCCAGGGTAAGCTGGTTTTCGTTCATGAAGGCGGCTACTCGGAAGGTTATGTGCCGCTATGTGGGCATGGTGTGATTCAAACCTTGGCGGGTAGCACCATCAGTGTCCCTGACCCGCAAAATGATGAAATTGCTGCATGGGGCTATCAGTCCCTACAGCCACACCAGCAAGCGCTTATCGACGGCTGGTGTCGGCAGTGGGAGCAATGGCAGTAGTGATACCGCTTGATAGGCGTGTTGGCTGGCTTCAACTGGCTCGCGAAGCGCTGGGCATGTGAAGTGCGTTAGCGGCGGATAACCCGCCGCTAACGGGATGGGCTTGGCTATTGGCTTATTCTGGCTTAAGCGGCGTGCTCTGACCTAAGTTCTAATAACACTCTCTAAGGCAGCCAATCTCCCAGGTTCCAACGCTGCTTGTACGGCGGTAATACGTATCACATTGGCAAGCGCAGGATGTGCCAAACGAGTGACCAACACTCCGTTTGCTAACAGCTGCTGCTGTGCCTCAGTGGCGAGTTCAGCGCTTGGTAAGCGAATGCCGATAAAGTTGGTGGCGCTAGGCAGTACGTCGGCTCCCAGTGAGCGAAAGTGCTCCGTTAGTTGTAACCTGCGCGCTTTTACATCGGCGACGTGCTGGAGTACTTCATCCGGGTGGTCGAGTACCACTTCGGCAGTGGCCAGGGTAAAAGCGGATACCGCGTAGTGAATGCGCACCTTCATCATCATCGCCAGCACCTCGGGGTCGGCGATGGCGTAGCCAATACGTAATCCCGCTAGGCCGTGAGCCTTGGAGAGCGTGCGCAGACGAATTACCCCAGGCAGCGTTTTAGCGGCGAAGTCGCTATTAGCGTCGTCGCGAAAGTCTCCATAAGCTTCGTCTAACAGTAGCCAACAGGTGTCGGGTAGCGCTTCGCGTAGCTTGAGGATCGCGCTATCGCTATGCAGGTGGCCGCTAGGGTTGTCTGGGTTAGCCACATAAACGAGCCTTGCGTTTTCCTGGTGCGCCGCAGCGATCAGCGCCTCCAAATCAGGTGCTAGTACTCCAGGTGCTTCATAGTAGCTGGGTTCAATTAGGCGGCAGCCCTGACCTTGAGCGAAATAGCCAAAAGTGGGGTAAGTGCCCGCGGTGCTCACCACTGTCTCGCCTGCGGTGCAAGTGGTGCGAAGTGCTAAAGCGATCAGGCTATCTGCACCCGCATCCACTAGCAGGTGATCAAGCGGGATACCCTGCTGAGCGCTTAACCGCTGGCGCACACCTAGTGCTTCCGCATCGCCGTAGCAGTAAACATGCTCAGCGACGGCGTCGCCAAAATGTTCACGCAGCGCACGATGGGGCATATCCAGGCCCTCATTTGAGCCCAATCGGTGGGGGATCTCGCGGCCAATTCGGCGCTCCAGCACTTTAATCCCAGGAAACGGATTAACGGGGCCTTCACCAGTAAGGTGATGGGGGTAAGAGGGCATAGCAGTGTCCTAGAAAATCAGATAATGAGAGGTTACTTAGCTCAAGATTTTACCGCGGTTAAGCAATCGGTGCGGGTCGAATGCCTGCTTTAACGTGTGCATTAATTCGATTTCCGCCTGAGAGCGGCAAGTGCTCAGCCAGGGGCGTTTTTCCAAGCCAATGCCATGCTCTGCTGAAACAGAGCCACCCAGCGCTTTAAGTGGCTCGTAAACCAGCGTCTCTACCGCGTGGCGCTCTTCAGGTGCATCGCTGCCAACGCTTACAGAAATATGCAGGTTGCCATCGCCAAGGTGGCCAAATACCACCAGTTGCCCATGGGGCCAGCGTTGAGCTAGCTGCATCTCCAGTGCATCGGTATAGCGCTGCATATCGGCAATGGGTAGGCTAACATCGAAAGTGAGCACTGGGGTCAGCCCTTTAACCAGACCCTCAATATCTTCTCGTATCGCCCATAACCCATCGCGTTGTGTGCTTGACTGGGCAATCACTGCATCGACGATCAAGGCGTGCTCAAATGCCTGTTCAAGCGCCTCGCGAAATTGCTCCCCATGGCGTGATGCATCACTGCCGAGCGACTCAATAATCACGTAAAAAGGGTGCTCTGCTGGAATGGGGGGCGTATGTCTCTGCAGCGTTTCGGTGAGCAGGCGATAGTAGTTTTGCCACATTACCTCAAAAGCACCAAGGCTACCCCCCAGGGCTTTACCCATGTGGCTCAATAGCTTGGTTAAAGCATCAAACGAGGGGCAGGCAACCAGGGCCGTTTGCTCACTCGGGGTAGGTGGTTGCAGCCGCAGAACAGCCCGTGTAACGATGCCTAGGGTTCCTTCGCTGCCAATAAACAGCTGCTTTAAATCAAATCCTGCGTTGTTTTTCAGCATGCGATTCAGGGAGCTGACAATGCGTCCATCTGCCATTACTGCTTCAAGCCCCAGCACTTGCTGGCGCATCATGCCGTAGCGAATCACCCTAACGCCGCCTGCATTGGTAGCGATGTTACCGCCAATCGTACAGCTGCCACGGGCACCCAAATCTAACGGGAACTGTAGCCCTACCTCGCTGGCCGCTTCCTGCACCCGCTGAAGTGGCACGCCTGCCTGGACGGTTATTGTGCCTCCGACTTGGTCAATCTCTTCAATAGCGGTCATGCGTTCTAGGGAAATGGCCAACTCATCTGGGCTGGCTTCAGCACCATGTACCAAACCGGTTAAGCCACCATGGGTAACTACGGGCTGTTTAAGCGCGTGACATGCGTGCATCACGGCGGCTAATTGCTCGGTATCTGCTGGTCGCACAATGGCTCCTGCTTGGCAGGGTGCGCCAGTCATCCAGTCCACGCGGCGACTAGTAACGTCATTGCCTGTGAGTACATGGGCTGGGCCAACAAGTGCGCGTAGCGCCTCCAGGGTTATCTGCATATGTATTCCTTGATACGGAGATGTTAATCCAATTGTCAGGCCGTAGCGGCCACCGGTGCTTCACGACCTGGAATCGCATCCAGCAGAGACTGTGTATAGGCTTCTTTCGGCTCAAGAAATATTTGCTCGGCGCTGCCTTGCTCAACAATACGGCCAGACTGCATCACAACAATTCGATCACAAATCTGCGCTGCTACGCGTAAATCGTGGGTGATAAACAGCAGTGAAAGCGCGAGTCGCTGTTTTAGCTCTTCAAGAAGCGCCAACACCTGCGCTTGAATAGAGACATCCAAGGCTGATACCGCTTCATCTGCCACAATAAGCTCTGGGTTTAGCGCCAATGCACGGGCAATGCCGATTCGCTGGCGCTGACCACCGGAAAATTCGTGGGGGTAGCGCTCTACAGCACTGGCGCCAAGGCCCACCATATCAAGCAGCTCGCCCGCTTGTTTGAGTGCTGCGGCTTTGGGAGTGCCATTGGCCATTGGTCCCTGAGCAATGGCCATGCCTATACGGGTACGTGGATTGAGGGAGGCGTAAGGGTCCTGAAAAATCATCTGTACCCGATGGCGTTCTCGGCGTAAAGCGTCGCCCTTAAGCTGTGAAAGGTTGATGCCATCCAGTAACAATTCACCACTATCAGGGTGCTCAAGGCGCACCACGCAACGCCCGAGGGTGGATTTCCCCGAGCCCGATTCGCCTACAATGCCCACCGTTTCGCCTCGTGCCAAGGTGAGCGATACATCTTCAAGGGCGCGCACTTCCCTGGCAGGCTCAAATAGCCCGCCCCGGGAGCGAAACACTTTATTGAGCTGTTTAATCTCCAGCAGCGGGGCAACTTGGCTAGTCTCGCGATGGGGCGGCACCGCATTGCTGGGAATGGCGGCAATAAGTGCCTGTGTATAGGCGTTTTGTGGGTTTTTCAGCACAGCGTTGGCTTCGCCAATTTCGACGATTTGGCCATAGCGCATCACACAAACACGGTTGGCAATTTCAGCAACCACACCAAAATCATGGGTAATAAACATCACCGCCATGCCCCGGCGCTGCTGTAGGTCACGAATCAGCGCCAGAATCTGCGCCTGGGTGGTGACATCCAGTGCCGTCGTCGGCTCGTCGGCAATCAACAGCACGGGTTCCAGTGCCAATGCCATGGCGATCATTACCCGCTGACGCTGGCCGCCGGATAGTTCAAATGGGTAAGCGCGAATGGCCTTTTCTGGCTGTGGTATGCCCACTTCAATCAACAGCTCTAAGGCACGCTCTTGGCGCTGTTTAGGGGTGAATTGATTGTGGGCTTCGAATACCTCGGCGATTTGTGCGCCCACTCGCATCAATGGATTAAGCGCGGTCATGGGCTCCTGGAAGATCATGCCGATTTTAAGGCCACGCAGGGTACGGTGCTGCTTCTCAGTTAAGCTGAGCACACTCTGCCCCTGGAAAATCACCTCACCTTGAACGGGGCGCACCCCTTTGGGCAGCAAGCCCATCACGGTGTTGGCGGCCATGGATTTCCCTGAACCGGACTCTCCTACCACGCACATGATTTCGCCACGCTTGACGTCATAGCTGACATTCTCCACAGCCAGGGCGCGGTCAGCCCCTTTGGGTAGCGCTACGCTCAAGTCGCGAATACTCAGCACTGTTTCAGCTGGTGGCTTCTCTGTTGCAGAATCGGTAGTGACAGGCATAAGGGGCTCCTAGCGCTCGCGTGAAAGCTTGGGGTTCAATGCATCGTCTAGTCCTTCACCCACGAGATTAAGCGCGAGGACGGTTAGTAGAATCGCCACACCAGGAAAGAAACTTAGCCACCACGCTTGGCGGATAACCGTACGCGCCGCGCCGATCATATAGCCCCAGGACATCACGTTAGGGTCGCCCAGGCCTAAGAACGACAGCGCCGACTCCAGCAGTATGGCGGTGGCCACCATTAACGAGGCCAGCACAATAATCGGCGACAGTGTATTGGGCAGAATCTGACGCAGGATAATAGTGGTGTTGGATTGACCGACCAGGCGCGCTGCCTCGACGTACTCTCGGTTGCGCAGCGACATAAACTCGGCGCGTACCAAGCGTGCCACTGGTGGCCAGCTGACAATCGCAATTGCCAGCACAATAGAGGTGACGCTGGGTTGCATAATTGCCACCAGCACAATCGCCAGGGCAAAGTTGGGGATGGTTTGAAAGAACTCGGTAAAGCGCATCAGTATGTCGTCAATCAGTCCACCGTAGTAGCCTGCAATCGCCCCCAGAGGCACGCCAATCAGCAGGGCAACGCTGGTGGAGACCAAGCCAATCAGCAGTGACACCCAGGCGCCATGCATTAATCCTGCGGCTACATTGCGGCCCATGGTATCGGTTCCCAACGGAAAACCTTCTTGGGAAAGCGGCGGTAAAAAGGGCCGCTGCACCATGCGCCATGGCGACTCAGGAAAGAGCAGCGGGGCAAGCACCGCCATGGTAATAATCAACAGCAGAATGATAAGCCCTACCAGGGCACCACGGTTTTGCGCAAAGCGTGCGAAAAAGCTCATGAGGCCCCCTTAATACGCGGATCTGCTAAGTGGTAAACCAAATCGGTCAGGATATTGAAGACAATTACCAACGCCGCCGAGAAGAAGAAAATACCCAGCAGCAGGTTGTAGTCACGCTGTTGTAGCGCCTCAAACATCAGACGCCCGATACCCGGCCATGCAAACACGGTTTCCGTCAAAATAGCGCCCCCAACCATCTGCCCCGCCTGGAGGCCCGCCAGTGTGATAATGGGAAGTAGGGCATTGCGGAGAATATGCCGACGCTGAATGACACTCGGTTTTAACCCTTTGGCACGGGCGGTTTTAACGTAGTCCTGCTGAGCTGCATCCAGCATTGAGGTGCGTGTCATACGGGTATAAATCGCCATAAAGAACAGTGCCAGAGTGGTGGCAGGCAGGATCAGGTGCTTGGCGACATCAAGCACTAGTGCAAAGCCAGTGTGGCCTGCACCAACTGTATAAAGGCCATAGGCGGGCAGCCAGCCGAGATAGACGGAAAACACCACCACTGACATCAGCGCGACCCAGAACAGGGGGGTGGCATAAAACACCAGGGCCAGCGCCATAATCAGTGATCCTGAAGGCTTTTTAACCCGCGCGGCCGCCATGGAGCCTGCCACAATGCCCAGCACTAACGAGAGCACAAATGCCGTGCCTGTTAGCAGCAGCGTGGCGGGTAGGCGCGACATAATAAGGTCAAAAACGGGGACACCTAACCGGTAGGAGTAGCCAAAATCAAGCATGGCAATACCTGAAACGTAGCGCCACAGTTGCACATACATGGGCTGATCCAGGCCAAAGCGTTCACGCAGTTGGTTAAGAAATTCCTGGTCAGTGGCTCCTGCCTCGCCAGCAAGAATTGCCGCCGGGTCACCAGGAGCCATCTGGATTAGGAAAAAATTAAAGATAACGATCAAAAACAGCACGATGACGGCTTTGAACAGCCGCATGGCAATTAAGCGAGCATAGAGCATGGGAACCTTCCTAACGTAGCTGAGTCGCCCAGGCAGCCTGCACTACCTGGGCGGGGCTTAGGCATAGGCTAAAAAACTAGCGGTCTAGCCAAGCATCCTTAAAGCCATCGTTGACACCTACGCCGGAAGTGACGAGGTCTTGTACGTCACAGCGGTAGAGGGTCGGAAAGCCCAGCTCCATTAGCCAACCAACAGGCACATCTTCATGCAGGATTTCCTGAACTTCGTGGTAAAGCGCTTCCCGCTCTTCATCGGGGAAAGCCGTGGCCGCGGCATTAAACAGCTCGTCGACACGCTCATTTTCATAGCCTTGTACGTTATTCCAGGGCGAACCTTTGGCAATATTGTCGGAAAGGTAGGTACGTGAAATACCCAGTGCCGGGTCGCCATACTGGAAGAGATAGGTGAAGGCAAGGTCATAATCCCAGTCGCCAAGGCGCTGGTTCCAGCCCCCTACGTCGGTGGCTTGAGTTCTTACGTTAATGCCCACTTCACGTAGGTTCTGCTGCACGGCTTCGGCCCAGCGGGTCCAGGTTTCGCCGTAGGGCAGCGGTAGAATGGTGATCTCTTCGCCGTCGTATTCCATCTCCTCCAGCAACTCACGGGCCCGGTCTGGATTGTGGTCGTAGGGCGCTAAACCATCATGCTGGAAGCGCGCATTGGAGCCAAAGGCAGAGAGCGGCACATTACCTAAGCCATTCCACAGTACATCTTTGGCGAATTCGCGATCCATGGCATACATCACCGCCTGGCGGAAGCGTTTGTCGGCGGTGGGACCTTCACGATTATTCATCCAGAGCATGGCGAAGGGGCTGAAGTACTCGTGCCCCTCTTCTGTCATACAGACGTTATCCATGGCGGATAAGCGTGGAATATCGAAGTTCTCAACGGTGCCGCTTGGCAGTACGTCAATAGTGCCATTCTCAAAGGCCACCGCACGGGAACCGCCATCGGGAATGATGTGCCAGTTCACACCATCCAGGTAGGGAAGCCCCTCTTCGTAGTAGTCATCATTTTTAACCAGCTCGATAACGGTACCGCGATCCCAGTTGGCAAACTTAAACGGGCCAGTGCCAATAGGGTGGTCGTTGTGCTCATTATTGCGGAAGTCAGTGCCCTCATAGAGGTGCGCTGGCACCATCGTGAAGGTACCTGCCTCAAAGGAAATCAAGAAAGGGCCGAAGGGCTCGGTTAGGGTAAAGACAACAGTGTGATCATCGGTTGCTTCGATGCTTTCCACATGCAGTAAGACGGCCCGCGCGCTGGGGTTCAACTCGCGGTGGAAAACATCGGCAGAGAAGACGACATCGTCAGCGGTAAAGGGCTCACCGTCGTGCCAGGTAACGCCTTCGCGCAGGTGGAAGGTATAGGTGCGGCCATCGTCGCTTACTTCCCATGACTCGGCCAACTGCGGTACAGGCTCCAGGTCTGTGGTATAGCGGAGGAGGCCTTCATAGATATTGCCAGACACCGTACGCGTAGGGGCGTTTTGGATCATGCCCAGCACTAAACCCGGAGGTTCCGGCTGGATAATCGTATTCACCGTGCCGCCCTGTTTTGGATCGTCTGCCTGGGTGATAGACGAAAAGGTGAATGCGGCTGCGGAAATTGCCAAAACCAAAGGTGTTTTCATCGTTTCCTGCTCCTCGTTTATTAGGCCAAAGCATGTCACGCAATGGGCTTACGTTATCGTTAGGCGAGCGAGGCGTGAGACTAAGTAGCCTGATTGTTATTGAAATTGAAATTGAAATTGAAATTGTGATTGAGCTTGTTATTGAGCCTGTTGTTTAACCAGTCGTTAACACAGTCGTTAACACAGTCGTTAAAACCGTCGTTAAAACCGTCGTTAAAAAAACGCTTGTTGCCAGCATTACTGGAGGCCTTTTTTGAACATAGCAGTGGTTTGTAAAACTGTCGACAGTCGTCAATCGGCCGTCGACAGTGAGTCTTTTTACGTCATACTAAAAGCACGTAACACGCTATAAGAGTAAACAATATGGCCCCTTACACAGCGGCTCCCGGCGCTTTCATTCAACAGCAAAACCTTGTTGAACAGGTGGCCGACTATTTGACGCAAGCAATTATTCAGCAACACTTTTTACCTGGAGAGCGGCTTTCGGAGGTACAGCTCTCCCGTGATTTAGGCGTTAGTCGTGCGCCGGTACGTGAAGCTGCTCGATTACTGGAAAGTCGAGGGTTGTTAATCTCTAAGCCGCGCCGTGGCTTTTTTGTTAGGGCGTTGAATACCGTTGAATTGGAGGATGTCTTTGATCTACGGCTGTGCCTGGAGCGGCACGCAATCCAGCGCTTATCGGAGCGTTATAGCAGCGAAGCTGAGCGCGCGTTAAAGCAGCAGGTAGAGACCTTGTGCGAAGCGGCCGCCAGTAACGATGGAACACGGCGTATTGAGGAAGACTTGCAGTTTCATCGTTTGATGATGCATTACGCGGGCAATGAGCGATTGCTGCGATCCTTTGACGATTTATCCCACGAGCTACGCTTGTGTATCACGCTAATTACCAAAACCCACGAAGCCCCAGACACCATCGCCACCTGCCACTTTCAACTATTGGACGCACTGGGTAGCGGCAGCCCAGCCGCTTGCCGAGAGGCTATTGACTACCATATCGGTGTTGCTCGGGATTTCGTGGTGAAGGGCGTGGGGGAGACTTAACGCCGCGCCTGTTAAGTGAACAGATGCCGCTTTGGCCTGTGTCTGGCAAGATAGTCGCTTTCGGCGATCAGAAAAAACGATCCGGTTAGCAAACGAAAGGACACGGCATGGCGCATCTGCTACGCATCGTTATGATTCACGGCCACTTAACGGGAGTGGTCGAGTTAAGTGTGGATGGCCACACCAATATTTGTGGCACCAACGCCTCGGGAAAAACCACGCTCCAACGCTTGGTGCCAGTGTTTTATGGCGAACTGCCTAATAAAGTAGTTCCAAAAACCCGCATGAAGTTTGATGCGTTCTATTTGCCGACACGCAATAGTTACCTGATATACGAATATCGTCGCGAGGCGGGCAACATCTGCCAAGCCGTGCTAACGCGCAAAGCAGAAGGTGGTGTGGAGTATCGGTTTGTTGGCGCACCTTACCGGCCAGAAGATTATCTGATCGAGACCGAGCAAGGCCCTCTGGCATTGGAGTACGCACAGTGGTCTAGCGGGCTGCGCCGAAGCGGGGTGCCCGTTTCATCCAAGCTGGGTGCCACTTCAGAGTTTCGTTCGGTGATCCAAAACGACTTTACCCAGCTCCATGGTAATAGCCGTGATGGCCTAAAACTGCGCCAGATTGCAGCGCAATTTAGCTTAGTAAACCCCGAGCGGCGTATTCGTCATATCGAAAAGCTTGTCTCCGCTGTGCATGCCAAAGAGGGCAAGATGGACACCCTCAAAACTATGCTAGCGGCGATTTTTGAAGAAGATGGCGTCGAGCTACCCGTTACGCGAATTCGTAGTGCCAAAGCGCGGGAGTGGATTGCCCAGATGCGTCAGTCGATGCGCCTGGAGCCGCTACAGGTATCTCTAACCAAACTTGGCGGCATCGACCGCGAGCTGGCTCAGCTTGAGACCACTCTCTGGCAGCTCAAGCCGCAGTTAAGCGCCGACCACCAGAAGGTCGAGCAGCGCATCGCGGATCTAGATAGTGAGTTGAATCGTCTTCAGCGCGAGTTCCAGCAGCGTGAGAGCGATTACACCCGGCAGCGGGATGCTTTGAATGATCGCCATAGTGAATTGACGAGTGACCTACAGCACACTCAGCGCCGCCTGAACGACCTGCAAACGCAGTTTGAGCACTACGCCGATGCTGACATGCCCGGCTTGGAGAGGGATATCAACGCGCTGCCTCAGTGGCGTGAGCAGCGTGACCAGCTCCAGCAGCACCTGCAAGTAATGCAGGAAGCGGTGAAAGAGAGCCAGGCACGTCTGGATGGCAGGCTACGCGAGCTTTCGGAAGTGTTAGCCCGGCAAACCCAGGAAACGCAGGAGCTGATTGATGCTCTGACCGAGGAAAAAGCCGAGCGCCGTGAGCAGCAGTGGCAGGTCGAGCAGCAGCACAATGAGCGCTATCAGCAGGAACGCCAACGCCTTGAGGGGGAGTATCAGGCTCAGTTAGAGCTGGGCGTAGAGCAACTGGCCGAGCTGAAAGCGCAACTGGCCATGCCCAGCCAAACTGCTGAAGAGCTCCAAGAGGCTGAGCTGGCCCAGGCGCGATTAGATCAGTCGCAGCAGGAACGCAGCGCGGCGGCTGCAACCCTCGAAGCACTGCGCCGTGAGCTTGAAAGCCACAAACGGGAGCGGGCGTCCGCCGAGCAGCAGTTGGTGCAGTGTCGTCAGCAGCGTGAGCGCGCTGAGCAGCACTGTTTTGCACTTTATCAGCAACGTGATCCCGAACAGGGCAGTCTGCGTCATTTCCTACGCTACCACCGTCCTGGTTGGGAGCAGCAACTTGGCAAGGTGATCGCACCAGAGCTGCTTGAGCGGCGAGACCTCGCCCCTCAGTTAGCCGCAGGGGCAAGCGAGGACCTATTCGGCCTGGCGTTGGACCTAAGCGCGATTGCCCTGCCTGATTACGCCCAAGACGAAGCCAGCCTCTTAGCCGCCATTGAAGATGCCGACAGTGCCAAGCAGCGTGCCCAGTCTGAGTGCCTTGCCGCAGAAAAAGCCCTGAAGCAGCATAACGAGCGGGTGCAGCAGGCTGATGAGACTCAAGATCAGGCGCGCATGGCCCATCAACGCGCCGAACAGGAAGTGGAGTATGCCCTTGAGGCTCGCCGCCAGCAGCATGAGCGCCATGCCAAACGCCAGCAGCAACGGCGGGCGGATCACCAAGCCGCGTTGGCTCGCCAGGAGCAGGCACAAGCCGAACTACGTGCAGAAAAACAGCAGGCGCTTGCTGCTCTTGCCGAGACCCATCAAGGTCAACTGCTAGAGCTAAAAGCCGACGCCCAAAGCCAGCTGGATAGCCTGGATGCGCAGCTGCGCCAGTATAAGCAGCAGCTCAACGATGCCAATGCTGAACACCAACGCCAGCGTAGCGAACTAGAAGCAGCCTTTAGTCAGGAGCTTGCCGAGCAGGGCGTTGACCCCGCGCAGTTAAAATCCACCAAAACGCGTTTAGAGCAGCAGAGTGAACGCATCCGTAAAACAGCTGCTCGCCAGGAAGAACTCACCGAGTACCAACGCTTTATGCGTGTGGAGTGGGGGCAGCATAAGCCGCAGCTAGTCGCCCAGGAAGCAGAGCTGGAGCAGCAGGATCAACAACTCAAGCGTGACAAAGCCCGTTTGAAAAATGACTTTCACGCTGCAAGGGAGGCGTATCAACGCGCAGTTAATGAGTTAAAAACTCAGCGCAGCCATGCCCACGGTAGCCTGGAGGCGCTCACACCACTACTGACACAACTGGAAAGCCTGGAGCTGGTGGCAGAAAGTGCTCCTGCAGAAGCCACTGTTGGTGATATGGATGAACGTATCGAGCGTGCCCGTCAGGCGTTGGCGAGCCGTCATCAGCAGCTAGAACAGCTGCGACGGGGCTGCCTGGAGGTGGAAAGCCAGCTGATTAAAGATGCCAGTAGCGGCTTTGCTGATGCACTGCAAAGCGAGCGTGAAAAGCTGCCAAATGATAGCCCTCGGCTGCTACTGCCACTGCTACGTGGCATGCTAAAACTGCTAGAAGATCAACAGCAGCAACTGATTCAGGAAGGACGCAATTTAAGCGATGACCTGGATAAGTTCTTTATTGTTTTCCGCGATCTTAATCGGCGCATTAGTGCCCAGAGCCGTCGACTTTCCGATGAGGTGGCCGACGACCTACGATTAGAGGGCATCAGCAAGGCGGAAGTACGCATTCAGTCCACCATCGACGAGCTAGGGTTCTGGGAGCCGCTGAAACTGTTCGCTCAGCGTTATAAAGCGTGGCGGGAATCCGGACAGGCACTGCCCAGCGATGATTATCTCAACGCCCTGGCGGATGTTGTCGATTTGCTGCGCAGTGACCAACAGTACAGCTTTGAAAGCCTGCTGCGGTTGGAACTGCACTTAAACGAAGGCGGCACGGATTTGGTGATCAAGAATGACCGCCAATTGCTGGAGTCCTCCAGCCACGGTATGGCCTACCTGATTCTGTGTAAGTTTCTGCTGGCGTTTACACGGCTGTTGCGTGGCGATGCACAAATCGCTATCCACTGGCCTATCGATGAAATCGGTACATTGGCCTACCACAACGTCGAAAAGTTGTTCGACGCCTGTGATAGTAACCGCATTCATATTGTCGGGGCCTTCCCCAATCCAGAGTCGGACGTATTGCTATTATTCGCCAACCGCTATCTGATTGAGCGGGGTGCAAGCAACAACCAGCGCCAGCTAAAACGTATTGAGCCACGCCTTAGCCCCATCGCGCAGCGGATCAAAGAGCGTCAGCAGGAGGTAAGCGCATGATTGAACATGGCCCGCTACTGGAACGCCTGCTGGCAGGAGAGTTTATCTGCGCCGTAAGCGATGAAAATGCCTTCCGCCATTTAACAAATGAAGAGACGCGTGAAGCCATCGATAGCTACCTGCGCCCGCTCAACCGCCGGCTGGCCAGTAATGATGAAGGTAGCGTTTATTTCTTGGCTTGGCGGCAGCTTAACGAAGCTGCCCGAGACCAGCTTTCACGCCAGTTGGGTGAGACAGTCAACAGCCTGTTGCCGCTGCTGGAGTGGCTGCAACTGGTTCAGGAAGCGTTAGGTCGCGATACCTTAGCGGCCCCTGGCGATGTGCTCAAACCCGCCGAGTTCAGCGCTAAGTGTGAAGATAACCAAAGCCTGCGCGAGCGTTTGGAGCGGCTGGCAACGGATAGCTTCTTTGGCTCTCAAAGTGATCAACTAGATGCTCAGGTCAAGCAGCTGTTTAAGCGTTTAAAAGAGCATGGTTACTTGCTTCAGCCTCATACCGAACGCCAGGTATTTGTAGTCACTGGTAAAATCGACTACTTGATCGAAGTGGTGCGCTTTATCCGCGATGAGGAAAATCTGCCGATTGATGCGGAGCGCGAAGAGGGCACCCAGGAGGCGTTGCTGTGAACGAGCTGGAAAGCCGCCTGCTGAAAACCGGTGCTGAACGGCTGGCGCTGTTGGGCAAGCATGCCGAACGACTGATGCAGGGTTACACCCGAGACGACGTACCCTTAGAAGGTTTAAGCGATGGCGCGCTACGTAAGTTGCTAGCCGCTCGGGTGCTATGGCGGCCTGACGAGCAGAGTGGGGTGAAGCTTTCGCCCAAGGTGCGAGAACTCATCGCTGAGATGTTGGCCGATGAAACTCGCCGCCATGTGAACGCTGACGTGGCGGAAACCCTGGAGCTGGTGCGCTCGTTAGTAGATAGTTACCGGGAAGCCCGCAGCTGTGGTGAGCACTGGCGACAGGAACAGCAACTGTTGCGCCTGCGCCAGGAAGTTGATGACCTGAATGGCCGTTTTGCTGATGCCATCGATAGCCTCTGGCAGCGGTTGAATAGCGACTTTGGCTTTGTCAGCCAGCTGAACGATAAAATCCGCGAAAACGACCGCGCCCAAAAGCAGATTGTTCGGCTACTGGATGGCTTGGCGCTAATCGACTTTGACGAGCTCATTGAGCTGGTGGGTAGTGATGGCAGCCTGCGTAAACTACTCATCAGCCAGTTACAGCAGCGATTAAGCCACCACTACACCAGCCTGAGGGAAGTTCAGAGGCGGCTGATTGAACTTATGGCGCGTTTTCGCAAGCAGCAAGCGCGCAGCCGTTTGATCAGTGGCATGGTGGCATTTATGCGTGAACACCCAGGCTTTGTGCCCGGCAACTATGCCAAGCGCAGCGAGGTGCCAAACTTGTTCAACCACGCAGCGCCATTAAGCGCAGCGGCATCCCCGGCACTAGATCGAGTGCTGGAAAGCCGAGTATTGGCAGAGTTACTACATGAGTTACCGATTCCGCGCCACGCAGCGCAAACGGTTGAGTCGGCAGTGCCTACACTCACGCCGGAAGACAATCTCGCTGCTGCCCGCCAACAAGCACTTAAGCTAGATGTCGAGAGTTTCTACCTCGCGGTGTTGGATCAGCCCCAAGCCGAGCCGGTTAGCGCGCTGGCCTACCTGAAGGATAGCCACTTGGAGTGGCCAGGAGAGATTTGGCTGTTTCAGGTGATTGCCGAGTACCAAGGCCTGCCGCGCAGAGAGCAGCAGGCGTTCCAGCTGCATCAACAGGAAACAAAAGCCAGCGCCTTCAATGATCTGCGGCTAATTCACGACGTAGCGCTGGCGGTGGCGGTATGACGTTATCAGGTCGTGCCCGAGCCGGGCTTAATGGTGTTGTACGAGAGCTTAACCGCCAGTCCTTGGTAGAAAAGCCGCGCAGTAAGTGGGTAGAAGATGTAGTGGCTTGGTGCCACCAGAAGGATATCGATCTGACCATGTGGATTTCCAACCAAACGCTGCGCTTTGACGCCAACCTATTGGCGCAAATCAATAGCATGTTGGAAAGCGACCGTTTGGCACCGCTTGGGCACTCGCTAAGCGGTTTAAGTAGCGCCGCCCAAGCAATAGAGGGGCTGGAGGAGGATAAAAGCATTCGTGAGGGCCCCCGTGCAAAGCGGCTGTTGATCAATCTTCCGCAACAACCCTCCACATGGCTTGCGCCAGAGCCGCGTAGCATTCGAGACGTTGATATAACCAGCTTAAAGCTGGCCGCGTTTGGGGCATTAGTCCAGGTAGAAAACTTGGACAGCTTCTATGTGTTTTCACCAGAGATAGATGCACTGAGCGGTTACGCCAACCCGCTGGTGGTTTACCGTGGCGACAGCCACTATGGTGGCGGCTTTGCGCAGCTGGAAAAGGCTTGGCGAAAAACCAATCGACCACACCTTTACGCAGGTGATTTTGACCCCAAAGGCGTGACCCTAGCACTGGATAGCGGGGCGACACATCTGCTGCTACCTGAAATAGAGTGGCTAACCCAGCACGTTTCACCATTACACATGCCCGCCGAACAGCTCCCTTTCCAGCGCCGTTTGCGCCAACTCCATGTCACGCTACCGGACCACCATCCACTACGCCCGTACTTAGTGCTACTGGAAAAACAGCGTGGGTTAAAACAGCAGTGGTTTGGTGGGGAGTTGGTTTGTGTGGGGTTGGCGTGAGGGTGGCAGTAGCAGAGCGTGCGGGCATAAGAATTTGGACTATCCTGGGGAAACTAGTTTTTCTTAACGTTGCATTCTGACCGCTCAAGGACACGATGGCATGAGCACAGAAATCACAATGATCGTACTGCTCGCTGCCATCTTTAACGCCAGCTGGAATGCGATCGTTAAAGTGAGTGGTGACAGGATCGCCGTCATGGCGGTGATCACTTTATTGGGGAGTATCGTTTCTGCGCTCGCTTTGCCTTTCGTAACACTCCCGGATCTTGCCAGTTGGCCACTTCTTGGCTTGGCCATACTGATTCATACCGCGTATCACTTTTGCCTGCCCATGGCCTACCAGTACGGTGATTTTGGCCAGGTTTATCCCATTGCCCGTGGATCGGCGCCATTACTTGTTACCCTCGGCGCTGCCGCGTTCGCTGGCGAAATGTTGGGTTTTATCCCGTTACTCGGAGTGCTATTTCTCGGGGTAGGTGTGATGTCGCTAGCATTCGATACAAGCACCGGTATCACCAGAAATCCCCGTGCTATCCTCCTTGCCCTTGGCACCGGTGCCTTTATTGCTTCCTACACGCTGTTGGGTGGTCTGGGTGCACGACAAGCTGGCTCGGTGTTCGGCTTTGCGGTCTTGTTGACCCTCGGTAACGGCTTACTGACGTTCGCTATTGCCCTGACATGGAAAGCCAAGGAGATAAAAAGAGTTATATCGAGCAATTTGGCCCCTGCCGTTGTCGGCGGCGGGATGCAGGTTGGTGCGTATTGGATAGTTATCTGGGCCATGGCCTACGCCCCACTTGGCATGGTTTCGGCCCTAAGAGAAACCAGCGTGCTGTTCGCCGCACTGATTTCCACCATCATTCTGAAAGAAGGTTTCGGCGTATGGCGGTTTGTTTCTTCTGGTCTGATCGCTTGCGGCATAGCGTTGACACGTTATAAGCCTTAGGAAAAACTCGTTGAAACTCACTTGCTAGTAGCTTGAACGAATATTTCATCAGGTTAGGCAGGCAACTTTCATCTATAAAATCGTTGCTCCAAAGCTAATTTTTCCTATTTTTCCATAGGTTAACCGCTACCTTTCTAATCCGCGCCAAGGGCCTGATTTGCAAAACTGGCGAGCGTTTTATATGCAGGTCTTTCAGGCTTAGCAAAACGCGCTGGCACACGACTTTGGCTAAATCATCAATATTTGCTTTGCCTTGAAGATAATCAGTTGGCTAGATAACCTCAATAAGCGCGTCGGCACGTTTATTGGGTTAGAACGCTTGATACATCTACAAAAATTTGGAGTAAACGATGACTGCTTTTGCTGTTGCTGTAATACATGAAACGCGTTTTGGTGACGAGATTAGAGAATACTTGCAACGCATCGACGACACGCTGGTCCCGTTCTCCGGGAAATACCGGGTGCATGGCGGCCCCTATCATCCTCTTGAGGGCGCCTGGTCTGGCGACTTGGTTGTCATCGAATTCCCCTCTATGGAGCAGGCTCAAGGATGGTATGAGTCAGATGCTTACAAGGCGATTCGCCACCTCCGGACCGAGCACACTGTGGGTCAAGTGCTGCTGGTTCAGGGTGTCCCAGACGGCCACAAAGGCGCAGATATTCTTGGCTAATGGGCCGCGAGTGCGTTCTAACAAGCGTATGTTGTCGGGCTGGTTTTCCGCTGCGCTCCAAACCAGCCGCAAATGCGCGGCGTTAGCTGTCATAAGTGACATGTTCATCATGCTGTACATGTTGAGGTTTAAGGCTATACTTGTCCTGTAAAATGTACATGTGGAGGTTCTATGAAAATTGTGTCTTTTACAGAAGCAAGAAATAGTTTGAAAGCGGTATTAGATTCCGTTGTTAATGACGCAGATACAGCGGTGATTACTCGCCGTGATTCGGAAGATGCTGTTGTTATGTCGCTAGACTACTACAACAGCCTGATGGAAACGGTGCACTTACTGCGCTCACCGGCGAATGCTGAGCATTTGAATCGCTCAATTGAACAATTCAAAGCAGGTAAGGTAACCCGCAGAGACTTGATTGATGAGTAGTCGTTTACTGTCATGGACTGACGAATCCTGGAGCGATTACCTATATTGGCAAACCCAGGACAAAAAAACGCTTAAACGAATAAACAAGCTTATAAACGACGTTAGACGCTCACCCTTTGAAGGTATTGGTAAACCAGAGCCGTTAAAGGAAAACTTAGCTGGTTTTTGGTCGCGACGTATAGATGATACGAATCGATTAGTCTACGCAGTTGATAATAATGCGATTACGATCATTTCGTGTCGTTATCACTATTAGATTCGGCACTTTCACAGACTATCTCAAAGGCCATTCAAAATAAGCTATGAACCTACTCTTCCTAGGTACTTCCGCCGGTGTGCCCACCAAGCAAAGAAACGTTTCCGGCGTCGCTTTACGAGATAGCAAAGGGAAGGGCTGGTACCTGATTGACTGCGGTGAGGGCACCCAGCACCAAGTGTTGCACACGAAGCTATCGTTTCATTCGCTGAAAGCCATCTTTATTACCCACGTACACGGTGACCACTGCTATGGGCTGCCGGGCATACTGGCGAGTGCGGGAATGAATGGCCGGAAAGAGCCGCTTACTGTTGTGGCGCCCGCAGGTATAAAAGCCTGGTTGGAGGCCACCTGTGAGGCCACTGAGCTTTGTGTGCCCTTTGCTTTGGAATTTATCTGCTCCGATGAGCTGCCCAGCATTGAGTTTGAGAACATGGCGGTTGCTACGTTCAGGCTTTCGCACCGGGTACCATCCTATGCCTATGGGTTTACTGAGCGAAAGGTCGACGCTGATTTAAACGTTGCAAAGTTGACCCAAGAGGGAATTCCTAGAGGGCCTATGTGGGGGCAGTTGAAGCAAGGATTTGATGTTGAGTTTGCAGGTGAGCGTTTAAAAAGCCATGACTACCTAATCGTCAAAAACAAGCCAAGGAAAATCGTGATCGCCGGGGACAACGACCAGCCTGACTTGTTGTTCCAGGCTTGCGCTGGGGCACAGGTGTTGGTGCATGAAGCCACCTACACCGAAGAGATGGCCCAGAAGGCCGGTGAGGTGGGGCATAGCTACGCCAAACTTGTGGCTGATTTTGCTGAAACCGTACAGCTCCCCAACCTGGTGCTGACGCACTTTAGCCCCCGTTACCAGCTCAACCCCAATGTGTCGCCTTCCATAGAAGACATCCGCAAAGAAGCCCAAAGCGTCTATTCAGGCTCGCTTTTCTTGGCGCGGGATTTTAGCGAATACACCCTGGAAAAGTCGGGCCACTTTTCTTCAGTGGTGAGTGAATAGTTTTTCCGTGCGCTTATCAGTAGTGGTAGCGAAGCTGGGCGATAAGCAACGCATCGTCAGTCGCTTTGTAAATCATCCTCTGCTCTTCGTTGATACGACGAGTCCAGTAGCTAGCCAGACTATGGATTCCAGTAGTCGACGGGCATTTTTTGGCGCACGCAAAAGATAGGCGGTCTCTTGTAATGCGTCGTAATCTTCAAGTGAGATCATGACCACGGACTGCGATTTGCTCCGGGTGATAATGACGGGGGCATGGTCTTCGCAGACTTGTTCCATTGTTTTCGCTAAATTAGTTCTAGCGGCAGTGTAGCTAATGGCATCCATTGGAAACGCCTGTTCATGATGCTGTTTGTGTACAGAATGATGTACAGGGTGGGTTTTCACAATCGGCTGCGTTACGACTGAATCAAGCGCTGGTTATTGACTCAAAACCAGCGCTCAATCCATTACTTCAAAAACTCTCTTAGCGTTTCACTGGCTTGGTCGATAGCGACAACGCCATCTAAATGGCCTCGATTGCCTTCTAGGGGTTTAATCGTTACCTCACTACCACCTGCTTCAATTAGCTCCGCTGTGTGGCGTACGCCTTCGGGGGCGAATACAAGGTCGTTTTCGCTGTAGAGCATCAGCGTGGGGGCATCGATTGCGGCAAGCCCTTCCTCTAAAGAGTCGCCATAACCCGCTAAAAAGGTTTGGTTGGCACGCACCAGATATAGCAGGTGGTTGGCATCAGAGAGCTCTGCACGTGCAGCGGCGATATCATCCAGCGTTTGCTCAATGGCATAGCGGGCGTTGATATCCTGGGTTGGGTCGCGCTCTTCATCGGCCCAATCACGGTTGAAGGTTTCATTGGCCCACTGCCAGTGGTTGGCGTTGAGCGTGACCAGTTTTAGAGCCTCTTTCAGCCCTGCGGTGGGTGGCTCGCTGTCGTAGTAGTTACCCTCGTTCCAGTGGGCGTCTACGCGAATCGGGGCGGCCCATGAGCTTAGCGTTGCCAGTAACCAGGGGTCGGCAACGCCGCCGCCGATCACGGGTATCAGTCTGTTCACTTTGTCAGGGTAAGCACTGGCCCACTCAATCGCTTGAAGGGCTCCCATGGATGCGCCCATCACTGCATGTAGAGATTCAATTCCCTGGCTTTCTAATAACGCGTGCTGTACCTCGACAAAGTCACGAATTGTCACTATAGGAAAGTCCATTCCCCATGGCTCACCGGTGTCTGGGTTGATAGAGGCTGGGCCGGTCGTGGTGACATTAGGGTCATGGGCGTTAAGATTTACCAGCGTATCGGAAGCAATGATGTAGTACTCATCGGTATCAAGAGGTTTGCCGGGGCCGATGATGGCATCCCAGTAGCCGGTCGGCTCTCCATCGGGGTCATAGCGACCTGCCGCATTGCTGGTGCCAGAGAAAAAATGAGTAATTAAAATGGCATTATCACGGGCGTCATTTAACTCACCGTAAGCTTCCCAGCCCACCGCAAGCTCGGGGATCGTTTCACCGCCTTGGGTGGTGAATTCCTGCATCTCAAAAACTTGTTTCTCTACGATACCGTCCCAGGCCAACAGCGGTGACGCCGCGAGCAAGCCGAGGCTTGTTAACGTAGCCGCGGTTAATAGCGTGTGTCGTTGCTTGAGTACCATGCGCCTTCCTTACATGAGGGATTATTGTGATTGTTTTAGGCAACGGCTGCGTTGCCACCCTCTTAGCGTAGTCAGCTTTAGCGCATTTTAAACGGGTTAAGCCCATTGGCCTGCTGCATCATCATGCGTTTGGCAAGCGGCATACGTTCGGCAAGGTGAAGGCTGAGATCGCCTAACTGGCGCAGTGGCTTCGCACCCGTAAATAGGTGGTGGAAGCTGTCGGTCGCGGCGATCATCGCCTGGTTGGCAAGGCGGCGCTGGCATTCAAAACGGTGCAGCGTAATAGAGTCGCCTGGGTCGCGGCCTTTTATGATCAGTTTGGCCAGGGTGTCGGCGTCATGAAGACCGATATTAAGCCCTTGCCCTGCCAGGGGATGTACCACATGGGCGGCGTCGCCAATGAGCGCTAAGCGCTTGCTGATATAGCGTTTGGCATGCTGGCGTTTAATTGGAAAACTGCCCCGGGCCACAATGCGAGTTAGCTTGCCCAGGCGTTTGGGAAAAGCGGTTTCTATCGCCATTTGAAGTGCGTCGTCGGAGAGTTGCTCGCGTGCTTTAGAAGCTTCATCACCGTCGTACCACACTAGTGATGCGCGCTGGCCTGGTAGCGGTAGCATGGCAATCGGGCCTGTAGGGGTGAAGCATTGCCAGCTTATATCTTGTTGGGGAAGCTCGGTCTCTACATTGATAATCAACGCCCGCTGATGGTAGTCGTAGCTGCTGGTGCTGATCCCCGCTAGTGCTCTGAGTGTTGAGTGCGCGCCGTCCGCGCCAATAATTAAACGGGCGCTTAAGGTTTGGCCGTTATCCAGTTCCAGCATACGGGCGGTGCTGGTCGCCATGGTGCTTAGCGGTACGCACTGGGTGTAGCAGGTAACGCTGGGTAAACTCTCCAGGCGCTGCCACAGCGCATATTGCAGCGTGCGATTTTCAATAAAAATACCAAAGTCTTCCATGCCACTGTCTTGGGCAGAGAACAGCGAGTGGCCAGAGCCATCCTGATTCGCCACATCGATATGACGAAATGGGCAGCAGCGCTCTTCCGGTAGCATGGTGCCACTCGCTTTCACAAACGCCAGTGAGCGGGCATTGAGTGAGGAGATCCGTAGGTCATAATCTCCGTTGGGTGAGGGAGGGGCGTGGCCGCGCTCCACTAACCCAACAGAGATGCCCGCATGGCCTAGCCTAGCTGCCAAGGCGGCACCCACCATGCCGCCGCCGACAATAATAATCTCGTGATCCCACTGCATGAGATTCTCCTTAACGTTGAATAATGAGGGCACATTGCATGTCCCTTGATTGTCATACAGTATCGTTTACTTGTCGCAATGTTGCCTAGGGTGATCCATTGACGCAGGCCGTGGAAATGATGAATAGCATCGCGCAGGCGGGTGAAGCGCTGGCGGAGTTTATTGAGCGCCATCCCAAACTATGGGTGATTACCGGGGCGGGGGTGAGTACCGATAGCGGTATTCCTGACTACCGCGACGCAGACGGGCAGTGGAAGCGGCCGCCGCCGGTCCAGCATGGTGATTTTATGGCGTCAGTAGCTGTGCGCCAGCGTTACTGGGCGCGAGCACTGGTCGGTTTTAAAGCAATGCGCGAAGCCCATGTGAGTGGTGCCCATCGGGCGTTGGCAGCGCTTGAGTCTATGGGGCATATAGAGCTATTGGTGACCCAAAATGTGGATCGCCTACACCAGCGGGCGGGGTCGAGAAAGGTAGTGGATCTGCATGGTCGAGCAGACATCGTGGCGTGTATGTCGTGCGGTTATCAAATCATGCGTCATGCCATGCACAGCGAAATGGCCACTATGAACCCCTATTTTGCAATCTTGGATGCCCGCCATGCGCCAGATGGCGATGCGGATTTAGAAACCGATTTCTCGACGTTTAAAATACTGGATTGCCCGCGCTGTGGGGGGATTTTAAAACCCCAGGTTGTCTATTATGGCGATGTAGTGCCACCTGCTCGGCGCCTAGCTGCCCAGGTTGGGCTTGAAAATGCCAACGCGGTACTGGCGGTGGGCACATCATTGATGGTCTATTCCGGTTACCGCTTCTGCCGTGATGCCCACGCCATGGGCCTGCCAGTTGCCTCGCTTTCACTGGGTGTGACCCGTGCTGATGCATTGTTAACTCACCAGTGGCGTGCCCCTATTACGCCAGTGTTAGAACATGCGTTAAAGGTACTGCGCTTTTCGTCTACGCTGGTATCGACAACGGGTTAACCTGACTAGAATGGTCGGAAATAGCCACGCCTTGGAGCGATTATGCTGACCTTTGAACACCACTTCGCCTCGCTTCCCGAGCCACTTTGGGTTGCCTGCCAACCAACGCCAGTGAGTCACCCAACGCTGATTGCGTTTAATGAGCGTCTGGCAGAAACGCTAGGCATGCAGGCTAAACCTGATGATGCCACCCTTGCCCAATGGTTTAGTGGCAACCAGTTGCCTCCAGGCGCAGAGCCACGTGCGCTGGGCTACGCTGGGCATCAGTTTGGCAACTTTGTGCCGCAGCTAGGCGATGGTCGTGCGCTACTATTGGGAGAAGTCATCGACCAGCACGGTGTGCGTCGCGATGTGCAACTCAAAGGCAGTGGTCGTACGCCATTTTCCCGTGGCGGCGATGGTCGCTCGCCCTTAGGCCCGGTGCTGCGAGAGTATTTGGTCAGCGAATTCATGGCTGCAATGGACGTTCCCACCACTCGTGCTCTGGCTGCCGTCACCAGTGGTGAGCGGGTGGTACGCCAACTATCAGAGCCCGGTGCAGTATTTACCCGCGTGGCCAGCAGTCATATTCGTGTGGGCACGTTCCAGTTTGCTGCTGTGCGTCGGGATGAACAGGCACTAAAAGCCCTCGCCGACCATGTAATTGCCCGTCACTACCCCGAAGCTGCTAGTGCCGAAGATCCTTATTTGGCGCTGTTAGAAGCAGTGGTGGCTCGGCAAGTTGTGTTGGTGGCTCGCTGGATGAGCCTTGGTTTTATTCATGGTGTGATGAATACCGACAACTGCAGCATTGCAGGGGAAACCATTGATTACGGCCCTTGCGCCTTTATGGAGCAGTTTGACCCGCAAAAGGTCTACAGCTCGATTGATCAAGGCGGGCGCTATGCCTTTGATAATCAACCTGCCATTGCTCAATGGAATCTGGCCCGCTTTGCCGAAACGCTGCTGCCACTGATGCGCGAAGAGGGCGATACCGTCGTAGCGCAGGCCACTGATATCATCCGCCGTTTTGAGCCACTGTTTGATGCCGAGCAGCGCCGCCTGCATGCTGACAAGCTGGGCCTCTCACCAGAAAGCGACCACGCTATATCACTGATGGAAGGGTTGGAAAATCAGATGCATCAAGGGCGCATGGATATGACCGGCACCTTTGATGCATTGACCCATTATGCGGAAACCTCAAGTGAGCAGCACAAAAAGGCACTGCTAGCGCTGACGACCCAGCCCAACCAGTTGGCGGTATGGTTAGAGGGGTGGCAAACAGCACAAGCTGCCAGCCAAGATAGTCAGCGCTTGGCCGCCATGCGCCGTGCTAACCCTGTGATCATTCCCCGTAACCACCGCATCCAAGAAGTTATTGATGCGGCCTACGACGGCGACTTTGCGCCTTTTCACACCCTGTTAGCGGTCGTCACCAAACCATTTGATGACTCCGTTGACGCACGCCGTCTGGCGGCACCCGCCACCCAAAGCGAGCAGGTGTTAAGAACATTCTGTGGCACCTGATGCTGTGATAAACTGTGGTTTTTTACAGTTGGTAAAGGTGGCCAGTGCGCAAAATCATTCACTGCGACTGTGACTGTTTTTACGCCGCGGTGGAGATGCGAGATAACCCTGCGCTGCGGGATATCCCCATTGCCATCGGCGGCAGTGTGGAGCAGCGTGGGGTGGTTGCTACCTGTAACTATCCGGCTCGTGAGTTTGGCATTCACTCGGCGATGCCCATGGGCCAAGCACTTAAGCGCTGCCCGCACCTGACAGTCATTCGCGGTGATATGGCCAAATACAAGGCGGTGGCGCGTCAGGTCTTTGCGATTTATCGAGATGTGACCGAGCTAATTGAACCGCTCTCACTTGATGAAGCCTTTTTAGACGTTTCCGCTGTCACTCTGTACCACGGTAGCGCTACCCGCATGGCCGAGGCGATTCGCCAGCGTGTGAAAAGTGAAGTCGGCATCACTGTCTCAGCGGGAGTCGCACCTAACAAATTTCTCGCCAAAATTGCCAGCGATTGGCGTAAGCCTGATGGCCTGTTTGTTATCACTCCCGATGATATTGATAGCTTTGTGCAGCAGCTGCCGGTAAAGAAAATCCACGGAGTAGGGCCGCGCACTGCTGAAAAACTGGCAGGGCTGGGTATCCATACCGGCGCGGATTTGCGCGCTCGCCCGCTCACCGAACTGGTAGAGCAGTTTGGCCGCTTCGGCCATCGGCTGTTCGAGCTTAGCCATGGGCGTGACGAGCGACCGGTGAAAACCCACCGTGAGCGGAAATCGATTAGCACTGAGCAAACCTACTCTAAAGACCTACCTACCCTGGAGGCCTGTCGCCGAGAGCTACCCGAATTAATTAGTGACCTGGAGCAGCGCTATGCCAGGCTAGACCCAGCGCCCGCTGTGCGGGGGCTAATGGTGAAAGTGAAGTTCAACGACTTTACCCAAACCACTGTGGAGCACGCTGACCCAGCGCCTAATCTTGAGCAATTCGAAACGCTACTTAACGTTGGCTGGTCACGAGGGGCAAGGCCGGTGCGGCTACTAGGTGTTGGCTATCGTTTGGCAGAAGAAGCCACCGTTCAGCAACTCTCGCTGTTTTAATTAGCCTGTTAATACTTATGTCGATTGACGGTTTGTCAGGCACGAGTTAAAACAGATGTATGATAGTTTGTCCAAGTAACCGATAGCGGTGGTACTGCGCCAGCGCTGCTCTCCTATCTTATTACTCTGCGAGCCAAACCATGTCTGCCCATGTCGCCCAACGCCCTCGCTTAGTGTTCGCCCATGCGAATGGCTTTCCTGGCTTAAGCTACCGCACCTTGCTGGATCCACTAGCGGACACCTTTGATCTTCACCCGCTGGATCGCTTGGGGCACCACCCTGACTACCCGGTAAATCATAACTGGGGCAATTTAGTCGATGAGCTACTGAGCTACTTACCTGATACTGGTGCGCCACTATTGGGTGTTGGCCACTCGCTTGGTGGCACTTTGATGGCCATGGCGGCAGACAAGCAGCCAGAGCGCTTTTGCGGGGTGATTATGCTCGATCCGCCGTTGATGTTGGGACCGGATGCCTGGGTGATGAAAGCGGCCAAGCGGTTTGGCTTTATGGATCGTATTACGCCTGCAGGCAAAACCCAGGGGCGGCGCAGTGTGTGGCCAAGCCGAGAAGCGATGGCTGACTCGTTGCGCCGCCGTGGGCTATTTCGCCGCTTTACCCCAGAGGCGTTAAACGACTACATTGAAGCAGGCACGCGCTTGTTAGATGACGGTAGCGCTGAGCTAACTTTCGACCCGCGTGTTGAGGTGGAGATTTTTCGCCATTTGCCGGATCACCTTTCTGGACTGCCACGCCGAGTCGGCGTGCCGCTTCAATTGGTGGTAGGGCAGGAGTCGCACTTGCTCACCCCCTCGCGAGTTAAGCGAATTAAGCGTCATGGCTTGGTCATTAGTGAAGTTCCTGGTACGCATATGTTCCCTATGGAGCACCCCGATGAGACTCGGGCAGCCATATTGGCGGCGTGGCAGGGTTTTAAACAGGGAGCCATTAAGCGCGTATAAATAGTATAAGGAGGCAGAATGTATCTTTCCGTACAGCTCAGCTATTACCCATTAGCCGATGATTTTAAGCCAGTGGTTAAAGAGGTGGTAAAACGCTTGGAAGCCACAGGGTTGGAAGTACACCCTAATCGAATGAGCACCCAGGTATTTGGGGAGTTCGATGCGGTGATGGCAGCCTTAAGCGATGTAATGAAGTGGTCGTTTGCGACCCATGGAAAAGCCGTCTTTACGGCTAACTTCCTTGAAGGTGACCGGCGTCCACGTTAAAAAAACGCCGCCCGACTTTGAACTGGGCGGCGTTTTGTCTGGTCGCTAATAACGCTTAAACCAGCGATTCCAGGCAAGATTCGATAATATCCAGCCCTTCGTTGAGTACACTGTCTTCAATCGTGACAGGCATCAGGAAACGAATGGTGTTGCCGTACATGCCGCAAGAAAGCAGGATCAACCCTTCTTCACGGGCTTTCTTGCACAGCGCAGCGGCAAGCTCTGGGTTCGGCGTGCGATCCGCTTTGTTTGAGACCAGCTCAAATGCCGCCATAGCGCCCATGTTGCGCACATGATCAATGCATTCAAACTTATCTTGCCACTCACCAAAACGAGCCGCTAACTTTTCACCTAGCGCTTGGCTTTTCTCCAGGATGTTCTCCTCTTCGAACACTTCCATCACAGCAAGTGCGGCGGCACAGGCGGTTGGGCTACCGGTATAGGTGCCGCCCAAAGAGTTTGGACCTGAGGCGTCCATGACCGTGTCGGTGCCAACAATCGCAGAGATTGGCATGCCGTCGGCCATACTTTTCGCCATGGTCATCATGTCCGGCTCTACGCCGCTATGCTCAATGGCGAACATTTTACCGGTGCGACCAAAGCCAGACTGCACTTCGTCGACAATCATCAGCATACCGTGCTCATCGCAAATCTCGCGGATCTTCTTTAGGAAGCTCGTAGGCGCTGGATAGAAGCCGCCTTCACCCAATACCGGCTCCAGGATGATAGCTGCGGTATCTTTAGGGTTGGCATCAGTTTTTAGCGTCATTTTTAAGCCACGAATGGCTTCGTCTTCACTAACGCCGTGATAGGGCACTGGGTAGGGGGCACGGAATACTGTGCCAGGCATCGGGCCGAAATCGCTTTGATACGGAGCAACTTTGCCGTTCATCGCCATAGTGTAGAAAGTACGGCCGTGATAGCCGCCGTCAAAGCAGATGACGTTAGAGCGGCCGGTGGCAGCACGGGCAATTTTGACAGCGTTTTCCAGTGCTTCTGCGCCGGAGTTAGCCAGCATTACTTTAGCGTGGCCACGCACCGGTACAATATGGCTGAGTTTTTCCGCTACTTTTACATAGCCTTCATAAGGCATCACTGTCTGGCAGGTGTGCATTACCTTATCAAGCTGGGCTTTGACGGCAGCTACCACTTTGGGGTGGCGGTGACCAATGTTTAGTACACCAATGCCGCCTGCGAAGTCGATAAAGCGGTTACCGTCAGCGTCCCAGATCTCAGCGTTTTCGGCACGATCCGCAAAGGCTGTAGCGGGGCTTGCAGCGCCTGCTGCGACGTACTTCTGCTTTAGTTCGTTTAGCTCGGCATTGCTCATGGCTCAACTCCTTTGGGTGTTGGATGTTGCTTTTGCATGATGTGCAGTGTTACTGCTCATACGACAAATTTAATCTTAGTAGTTTCAGTATCGTCGTTTAGGCGAAGAAACGCGTGGAATTAAGAGCGTGTGCAATCAGCATGTGTGGGATAAGCAAAAGAGCCGTGTCAGTAATTCGATGCCTATAAACCTACTCATAGCTCTTCTCTTAAGTCTAATAATAGAGCGGTCAGATCAGGGCCTAAGGAATTGATAGCAGGTTTTGCATAGAAAAAGCCTTGTTGACGCGAGATACCTGCGCGTGCCAGCCACAAGGCTTCTGCGCGAGTTTCTACCCCCTCAGCAATGAGCGTCATGTTTAACTCTGTGGCTAGCAAAATAATCGCATTGATCAGTGCTTGACGGCGCGGGTCATGGTCGCAATTCATGACCAGTTCACGGTCGATTTTCAGCTTGTCTGGGGTTAAGTCGGTGAGCAGGTCAAGATTGGCATAGCCGTTGCCAAAGTCATCCAGTGCGGTTTTAAAACCCATAGAACGATATGCGTCGATGATGTTGCGTAGGTGTTGGCGGTCACGAACTCTTTCTGTTTCGGTGATCTCAAAAATCAGCCTGTGAATGGGCCAGCCTACACGTTCTGAAACTTCCAGGGTTGCCTGAATGCAGGCGTTAGGTTCATAAACTGCGTTGGGCAAAAAGTTGATCGACAAATCCGTCTGCATATTTAGCGCACTCGCCATTTCGATAGCTTTAACACGGCAGGCTTGATCAAAGCGATAAAGTAGCTCATCTGTCACCTGGGAAATGACGCTCCAGGCAGACTCTCCGTGCAAGCCGCGCACGAGGGCTTCGTGAATTACCACCTGGGTAAGTGAGACATCCACAATGGGTTGAAACGCCATGGTGAAATCAAAAGGAAGCTCTTCCTCGCAACGCTTACACATTCCGTTGACCCGTGCGCATTGAGCCATAATCTCTCCTGTTCAAATAACCGCTATTGATCTAGTAATGTGGGTAATTGATCCTGACACTGGCCGGTTACAGTGAAATAAAAACAGAGATAGGACTATAAGCTATAAATAGTTTAGTTGCTCGTGGCGCTATCCGTATAAGTGTTGTACACCCTTTGAAGGTGGTCTCCCTTTTGGGTGCTGTACATGATTGTGAAATACTTAGCAGTGGCGCAAAAAAAGCGCCCTGGTGGGCGCGAGAAGGGGGGAGGTTCAGAAACGCTACATAAAAGCGGTTGATAGCCGAGGCTTAAATAACACCTGCCGCTCGAAGGGCTTGGCGCTGTTCGGCGGTAATGCCTATCTCATCTAACACGAGGTCCGTATGCTCACCCAAGGTGGGAGGAGCAGTGGTAGCACTGAGCGACTCGCCGTTAATGCGTATCGGATTAGCTACCAGATCCACTTGACCTGCCTGGCTGTGTGGCAGGGTTTGTTTAAGGCCGCGTGCTTTAACGTGTGGATCATCAAACACTCGGTCTAGAGTATTGATAGGGCCACAGGGAACACCTGCTGCTTCAAAATCTGACAGCCATTCATCGGTGCTGTGCTGGGCAAGCGCAGCTTCAAGTATTGGGACTAATTCTTTGCGATGGGAGACACGTGCACCGTTAGTCGCAAAGCGTGTGTCTTGAGTTAGTTCAGGTAGAGATAGCACCTGACAGAAGCGTTTGAACTGCTCATCGTTACCTACTGCAACAATCATGTGGCCATTCGCCGTCGCAAATGCTTGGTAAGGCACAATATTAGGGTGTGCGTTGCCTAGCCGCTGAGGCACTTGACTGGAGGTTAAGTAGTTGAGTGCTTGGTTAGCCAGTACGCCCACCTGCACATCCATCAGTGCCATATCAATATGGCAGCCTAGCTGCGTATCACGACGCTGGTAGAGGGCAGCAAGCACTGCGTTGGCTGCGTACAAGCCAGTGAAAATATCGGTAAAAGCAACGCCACTTTTGACTGGGCCGCCTCCTGGTTCTCCATCGGGCTTGCCAGTTAAACTCATGATGCCGCCCATTGCCTGGATCATAAAGTCGTAGCCTGCCCGGTGAGCATAGGGGCTCTCCTGGCCAAAACCGGTAATCGAGCAGTAGATAAGTCCTGGATTAATCGCCTTGAGGCTGGCGTAATCCAGGCCATATTTTTTTAGCCCACCAACTTTGAAATTCTCCAGCAGTACATCCGACCGCGCTGCAAGCTGCTTAATCAGTGCTTGGCCTTCAGGCTTGGCCATATCCACTGTAACAGAGCGTTTGCCTCGGTTAGCGCATAGGTAATAGGCAGATTCAGTGCTGCCGGATAGCCATGGAGGCCCCCAATGACGAGTGTCATCACCGCAGAGAGGGCGCTCGACTTTAATAACCTCTGCTCCCATATCAGCGAGCATTTGCCCGCACCACGGGCCAGCCAGCACTCGTGAAATATCGAGTACTTTAATGCCTGCCAGTGGCTTGGTTGCTATGCTCATCAACGGCCTCGCTTGATCGGTCTTGAAATAGATAGATTCAACGCCTGGCGGCTAGAGGATTAGCTGGCCGCTTAAAAGAACGCTTGAATGCCAGTTTGGGCACGGCCAAGAATCAAGGCATGCACGTCGTGGGTGCCTTCATAGGTATTTACTGACTCAAGGTTAACCATATGACGGATCACGCCGTACTCGTCGGAGACACCGTTTCCACCGTGCATATCCCTGGCAACACGCGCAATATCCAGCGCTTTGCCACAGTTATTGCGCTTTATCAGCGAGATCATTTCAGGAGCCCAGTTACCGCTATCCATCAGGCGGCCCACTTGCAGGGCAGCTTGTAGACCCAGGGTTATTTCGGTTTGCATATCGGCGAGTTTTTTCTGGATCAGTTGGTTAGCTGCCAGTGGGCGGCCAAACTGCTTACGGTCCAGAGTATATTGGCGGGCCGCGTGCCAGCAGAACTCTGCAGTGCCCATGACACCCCAAGCGATACCATAGCGGGCTTTGTTTAAACAGCCGAAGGGGCCTTTTAAACCGCTCACGTTGGGTAGCAAGTTCTCTTCAGGCACGAAGGCGTTGTCGAGTACGATTTCACCGGTGATAGAGGCGCGGAGCGACACCTTGCCCTCAATCTTAGGTGTGGTGAAACCTTCGGTACCGCGCTCAACAATAAAGCCCTTGATCTGGTTGCCGTGGGCAGCCGATTTGGCCCATACCACTGCGATATCGGCAATTGGGCTATTAGTGATCCACATTTTAGCGCCAGTTAATCGGTAGCCGCCGTCGACTTTCTCTGCCCGGGTAATCATTGAGCCGGGGTCAGAGCCGTGGTCTGGCTCGGTTAAGCCAAAGCAACCAACCATTTCACCACTGGCAAGCTTGGGCAAATATTTATGCTTCTGCTCTTCTGAGCCATAGGCCTCAATGGGGTACATCACCAGGGAGGATTGCACACTCATTGCTGAGCGGTAGCCGGAGTCTACCCGCTCTACTTCCCGAGCGATCAAGCCATAGGCCACATGGTTTACTCCCGAACCGCCATATTCGGGGGCAACAGTAGCACCAAGCAGGCCTAGCTCTCCCATCTCACTCATAATCTGGCGGTCAAAGCGCTCTTCACGGAAGGCGCTAAGCACACGAGGCTGCAAGTTTTCCTGGCAGTAATCGTGAGCAGCATCGCGAATTTGGCGCTCTTCGTCAGTTAGCTGATGTTCTAGCAGCAGTGGGTCGTCCCAGTTAAAGCGTGTCATGGCATGGACTCCTTGGTTCGCTCTTAAAGACGCCCACAGCGTCTGCGGCGATAAATGAGCAGGGTAGCGTTGCTAAAATCCAATGTATCGCCGTTTTTTTAAAATATCTACATTTTTTTAGAACGAAGAATTTAGTTGATACCTCTTGCTGTTAAAACACGCGTAATAATCGGCACTGGGGTCATCAGGTGATCACGCATTAAGTTAGCTGCTTGGGCTGTGTCCCTTGCCAAAATGACTTCAACTAATGCCGCATGTTCTTGGCGCTTAATGTCTAAGGCTTGGGGAGACATGACTGTTTCTTGTAGCCAAAGGTGGCGGTAGCGCTCTACTTGGTCAAATAGTGTATTGCGCATTTGTAGTAAATGTGGGGAGTTACAGCCGCTGGCAATGGCCGTATGAAACGCCTTATGGCGCAGGTCCCAACCATCGAGAAGCTCATCAGGAGAGCTAATATCGGTCACTTTCGCAAGGCGGTGTGCGGTAGCTAGCACATTGGCTTCCCAGTCGTCGTCGCCACGCTCTATAGCCAAGCGCAAGATTAGCCCTTCCAGCTGAGCTCGGGCGTCGTAAATATCGTTGAGCTCGGCAAGCGACATGGGAGCAACGCGGTAGCCCCGCTGGCTAATCGCTACCACCAAGCGGTCGGCGACTAATTGCGAAAGTGCTTCCCGAAGTGGACCGGTACTAACGCCGTAATACTCCTTGAGGCGGCTCATTAATAGTTTTTCTGCAGGCGCATAGCGGCCGCGAATAATGTCGTGCTTCAGCTCGCGGTAGGCACTGACAGCGAGATTTTGGCGCGGCTCATCGTGCTCCATAGTGTCTCCTTAAGACCAAAGTTGGGTGATGGCGGTCCACGTTTATTAAAGGCTATTATCAATAAATTTTGAAAATTTGGCACAGGTAACAATATTTATGTGGGATTTCATCATTATTGGTGGTGGCATTTTAGGCATGTCTACGGCGATGCAACTGAAGCAGGCCTACCCAGATAAGCGCATGCTGGTGGTCGAAAAAGAGACTGGCCCTGCTCAGCATCAGACCGGCCATAATAGCGGTGTTATTCATGCAGGAGTGTATTACACACCAGGAAGCCTAAAGGCCAAGTTTTGCCTTGAAGGCAACCGAGCGACGCGAGAGTTTTGTGACCAGCACAATGTGAGCTATGACATCTGCGGTAAATTACTGGTCGCGACTAATTCGCTTGAAAAACAGCGTATGGAGGCGCTGTGGGAAAGAACTGCCGCTAATGGTCTGGAGCGAGAGTGGTTAGAAGCTGGCGAGCTAAAAGAGCGTGAACCCAATATTACTGGGGTGGCGGGCATCTTTGTACCGTCCAGTGGCATTGTGAATTATGCCGAGGTGACGCGCGCTATGGCCGCCGAGTTTGAGCGTTTAGGTGGTGAAATCAGCTACGGTAGCTGCGTCACCGGGCTTGAAGAGCGTACCGAAGAAGTGGTGGTGGACACCAGTAATGGGAGCTTTGTTAGCCGCTATTTGGTGTCTTGCTCGGGGTTAATGGCCGACCGTGTGATTCGTATGCTAGGTAAAGAGCCAGGTTTTACTATTTGTCCGTTCCGAGGTGAGTACTATCTGCTACCTGAGCGCCACAACCAGATTGTGAATCACCTGATTTATCCGATTCCTGATCCCAATATGCCATTTTTAGGCGTACACCTGACGCGTATGATTGACGGCACGGTGACTGTTGGGCCGAACGCCGTTCTGGCGCTAAAGCGTGAGGGCTACCGTAAGCAGGATATGTCGCTTGGTGATATGCGCCAGATGTTCACCCATACGGGTGTCTTAAAAGTGTTGGGCAAGCACCTTAAGCCCGGGCTGTTGGAGATGAAAAACTCGCTTTATAAGCGAGGTTACTTGGAGCTAGTGCGCAAATACTGCCCTAGCCTGAAAGCAGAAGATCTAACTCCTTATCCTGCGGGAGTTCGTGCTCAAGCGGTCTCTAATGATGGTCAGCTGGTGGATGATTTTCTATTTGTGAATACAAAACGGACGGTAAACGTCGGTAACGCGCCGTCTCCTGCGGCAACCTCGGCTATCCCCATTGGCGCGCATATAGTGGAGCAGGTAAAAGCTCAGCTTTGCTAGTAGTGCTGCGATTAGCATCCAACGCGCAAGCCGTGCTAACTTCTCCTCACCGCTTCCGCCTGCTGTATGGCAGCGAGAAGCAGGGGCTTCACACCTCCTCAATATCAACCATACCTATAAGTCCAATTAGGACGGAGGAAACGCTCATGCGAATTCTAAAATATGCAGTGGCAACATCTATGTTAGCAGTGGCACTTCCTGCCAGTGCACAACAGCTTTCTATCGCAACCGGCGGTACCGGTGGCGTTTACTATCCGATTGGCGGCGGTTTTGCCGAGATGATCAACAACCATATTGAAGGTGCTCAGGCGACAGCAGAGGTAACCGGTGCTTCGGTTGAAAACATGGGGTTGATAATGCGCGGCGACGCGGACCTTGCCCTCGTACTGGCAGATACGGCTTACCAAGCATTCACTGGTACCGGTGATTTTGAGAGCCGCCAAATTGAAAACACCCGTGCGCTGGCTTCTGTATACCCAAACGCGGTGCAGCTAGTCACGCTAGCGGACTCCGATATTCAAAGCATTGCTGACCTTGCCGGTAAGCGCGTTTCCGTGGGTGCGCCGGGCAGTGGCACCGAGCTTAATGCCCGTGCATTGCTTGAAGCCAACGGTGTTAGCTACAGTGACTTCACCCCTCAGCGTCTTAACTTCAACGAAACTGCTGATGCTATTCGAGACGGTGATATCGACGCTGGTTTCTGGAGCGTTGGGCCGCCCACTAGCTCTATTCTTAACTTAGCAGCAACCCGCAATATTCGTTTAATTGGTTTCTCAGACGAAGAGATTGCTAATGCCCAGGAAGCTGAAGCAGTATTCGCTCCTTACGAGCTTGCGGCGGGCATGTACGACGGTATGGACGAAGCCGTTCAAACCATCGGGATTCCCAATGTACTCGTTGTGAATGCGGATATGGACGAAGAGTTAGCCTACCAACTGACTCAGCTGTTGTTTGAAAATATTGATGAGCTGATCGCTGTGCACCCAGCTGCGAACGACACCACGGTTGAATTCACCATGAACTCAACGCCGGTTCCGCTACACCCTGGTGCAATCCGCTACTTTGAAGAAGTAGGCGCTGACATTCCGGATCGTCTTCAGCCTTAATTGAAATATGAAGGGCTGTTCGCCATGCGGCGCCAAGCACAGCGGCTGATGATGCTCTTCTTAGCAGGTTTACCGTTCGCCGAAGCGGGGGACTCCCTCGCTTCGGCGTTTGTGCCTGCGCGGTTAGTGGTAATGACACAACAAGGTGAAGCACTGCTAGATGTACCTGCTCCCGTTGAAGCGCGTTGGTGCATCCAGTGGAATCATTCCGTAGAAAAATTTACGGTGTTGGATTGCTACCGCAATGTGGCGGGGGTAATGCAGTTAGAACAAAGCCATCAACCCGATTTTGCCGCAGGTCTTGGGCACGTAGTGGGCAGAGGAGAACAAGTCTCTGATGGCCAAGGTGGATACTGGATAAATGCCATTAATGAACCCGTGGCGAATAATCGCTACGTGTTAAGAGTCGGTTCACTAGCGGTTAATCACCAAGTGGTGTGGCCTGATGGCGAGCATCCTTCGGTGAGCTTAAGTGAACACGCGTCGGGGCAACGCGTGACTATTCAGTTGATACAGCCTCACGTTGCCCCGCGTGAATAAAAATATAAGCTAGCTAACGCTTCCGAGGACTTCATGAGCGAATCCACTCCACCGCCGGTGTTAATGCCAGGCGGTAATGCGATTCAACCCCGCATGGTGCTGTGGTGTATTACCATCGTGGCGGTGGGTCTTTCCCTGTTCCAACTTTATTCTGCTGGCATTCAGCCGCTGGGGCTGTTTTATCAGCGCAGTATTCACCTAGCGCTGATTATGCTGCTGGCATTTCTTATGTTTCCTGTCTTCGGGCCTAACCGTAAACGTGGTGTGCTCGGCTGGGGAATAGATTGCCTGTTTTTAGCAGGTGCGCTGATTACCGGCGGCTATTTGGTGCTTAACCTGGACGCGATTTTTAGTCGTGCTGGGTTTTGGAGTGAAACCGATATTTTAGTGGCCTGTATTGCTACGGTAACTGTTTTAGAAGCTAGTCGCCGTGCGGTCGGGTTTGGTATGACCGTAATTGGTCTACTTGCCATCATTTACGCCTTTGCTGGGCCTCGGGGCGAGCTACCTTGGCTCGGTGAGTGGATGCCAGGTATTCTGGCACATCGTGGCTACTCACTTGACCGTGTAGCAGGCCAGCTCTATCTCGGCCAGGAAGGTATTTTCGGTCTGCCCTTGGGCGTTGCAGCAACCTATATCTTTATTTTTGTACTGTTTGGCGCCTTTTTAGAAAGTACTGGCGCGGGTAAATTCTTTATTGATATGGCGTATGCCGCTACCGGCCGCCAGCGCGGTGGCCCAGCGAAGGCAGCCGTACTGGCCTCTGCGGGTATGGGATCCATTTCAGGTAGCGCCATTGCCAACGTAGTGACTACTGGCGCTTTCACCATTCCGTTAATGAAAAAACTGGGCTACAAGCCTAAGCAGGCGGGGGGAATTGAAGCGGCAGCATCTACTGGTGGGCAGATTATGCCGCCGCTAATGGGCGCTGGGGCATTCTTAATTGCCGAGTACACTAACACGCCTTACCTGGAAATTGTCAAAATCAGTATTCTACCGGCGATTATGTACTTTGCGACGGTTTACTTATTTGTCCATATCATCGCTTTAAAGCAGGGTATGCAGGGCATGCCCAAAAGCGAACTGCCGCAAATGCGTCAGGTAATGAAAGATGGCTGGCACTTCTTACTGCCACTTGCGGTGCTTGTGTGGCTACTCGTCATGAATATGTCGCCAATGCGAGTAGGTTACTACGCAGTCGTTACCATGGTGGTTGTGGCAGTGCTTCGCTACGCTTTGTGGTACTTCTTTGTTGCTCCTAAGCAAGGCCAACCGGTGACGCTTGAACGCACTAAAGGGGTAGTTTGGGCTGGGCTTGTCAAGCTAGTAGAGGGCTTGGAGCTGGGCGCACGTAATGCGGTCGCAGTGTCGATGGCTTGTGCGGTGGCCGGTATTATCGTTGGAGTGGTGGGGCTTACTGGGCTTGGCCTTAAATTCTCCTCTATGATGCTGGCTTTCTCAGGCGGTAACTTGGTGCTAGCGCTGGTGATGGTGCTATTGGCAAGCTTAATCCTCGGGATGGGCCTACCAGTCACCGCTAGCTACATTGTATTGATCGTGCTGGTTGGTCCCGCACTTACTGCTGAGTTTGGTGTTCCGCTGTTGATTGCTCACTTGGTGGTGTTCTGGTACTCCCAGGACTCTAATGTGACGCCACCGATAGCTCTGGCAGGGTTTGCTGGGGCAGCCATTGCAGGTAGCAAGCCAATGGAAACCGGCTTCCAGGCGTGGAAGTTTGCGAAAGGCCTCTACTTAATCCCGCTGTTTATGGTGTTCAACCCGGAAATTATTGTGGGTGGCCCAGTGCCAGTGGTGATCTGGAATGCGGTCATCGCGATTCTAGCATTGTGTGCCTTTGCCGCAGCGTTGGAAGGGTATCTATTTACCAAAATGTCGCTGCTGCCTCGTTTGGCGATTGGTGCTGCTATCTTCGGCGTGTTCTACCCAAGCTTGCTTACCGAAGCTGCTGGGGTGGTCGTTATGGCCTTGGCAATTGGTGCCAACTGGCTGGCTAGCAAACGTGAAGTAACGTCGACACCCATGACGAGTTAATAGGCGCGATTGATAGATAGATGTAGGCTGGCATACAAAACAGTTAGGTACGTTGATGTAGAAGTACGTTGATGCAACGGTACGCAGACATAACAGTATGTTGGCGTAAAAAAGCCCGGGAACCGTTAGGTTTCCGGGCTTTTACTTGCTGCATGGATATTACTTAAAGCATTGTTTTAGAAGATTGCTTTAGAAGATTGTTTTAGAAGATTGCTTTAGAAGATTGACTCCGCTGCTCCTGAGCCTTGAGAGCCTCCTACCTCTTCCAGCTCGCGGCTGATACGGCTAGGCTGATAATCAGGTAGGTGATCCTGGTGGAACAGTTCTGATATACCGCCTGACTGGCCATCCCGTAAGCGGCGCCCTGTTCCTGAATCTACTCGGAGAGACACAACGCTGCTCGGGCGTTCAGGTATTGCCGATGGCTTGCCAGATAACGCATCACCCATAAACTCGACCCAGATAGGCAGAGCAACGTTAGCGCCATACTCAGCAATGGTTTCATTGCTGTCTTTACCTACCCATACAGTGGTAACTAGATCGCTATTAAAACCTGCAAACCAAGCATCACGCTGATTGTTAGTAGTACCGGTTTTACCTACGATATCGTCACGGTTAAGGCTAAGTGCTCCGCGCCCCGTTCCCGAGGTAATAACGTCGCGTAGCATATCGCGCAAAATATACACCGCAGCGGCATCAGCAACGCGAGGTGCAACAGGGTACTCTTTGCCATCAATCTCAACAGTTTCTTGCCCTTCCGCACAGCTTGGACAAGCAACCTTAGGGATTGCCTCGTCAATCAGTTCATTGTCATCGTTACGCGTGACGCGCTGAATAAACCATGGTGCAACTTGGAAACCACCGTTGGCAATAACAGCGTAGGCATTGGTCATCTCCATCGGGGTTAAGTCGGCACTGCCCAGAGCTAACGAGAGCCCACGGGGAAGCCGGGTGGGGGCAAACCCAAAGCCTTCTAAGTAGCTGATCGTGTGATCCAGCCCCATGGTCTGTAGAACACGAATCGTCACTAGGTTACGCGAGCGGGCAAGGGCAGGGCGAAGGCGCATAGGGCCCTGGAAGTCACGGCTAGAGTTAACAGGACGCCACAAAGTGCTACTGCCGTCATTCAGCACCACGGGGGAGTCGTTCACTACGCTTGCAGCGTTCATTTCACCATCTTCCAGTGCCGCTAGGTAGATAAATGGCTTAAAGATGGAGCCTGACTGGCGCTGGGCTTGAACAGCGCGGTTGAACTTACTGGCGTTAAAATCAAAGCCACCTTGCAAGGCTAGAATAGCCCCTGTACGTGGGTCTTGAGCCACCAGCGATCCTTCGGCGTCAGGTCGCTGAGATAAGCGTACGCTGCCATCTTCATTCACGACGACACGCACCAGATCTCCGCGCACGGCAATTTGGTCGGCTGAACTAGGCTCTGCCCCCCGGCTGCGCGGGCTTAAATATTGGCGTGCCCAGCTTAGTCCGCTCCATTCAATGGTGTGTAGCTCGCCGCCTCGTACAAGTACTTTCATTTCACGGCCACTACTTTCTACCACAATCGCAGCGCGTAGCAGGCCGTAGTTAGGTGTACGCTCAAGCACTTGTAGCCAGTTGCTGACATCGCCATCAATGCCTGCAATTTCCGTTTGGCTGCGCTGGGCTGCTTGGCGGGCCGTTTGACGGATTTCAGGGGACTCTGCAAGCTCTTCTTCCAAACCCTGTGTGGCCGTCTGCTCTTGGGCCTCTACCAAGCTTGAAGCGATGTCGCGCTGTTCCGGCCCACGCCAGCCATGGCGGAGGTCATAGGCAATCAGGCCATTAGCTAACGCTTGGCGTGCGAATGGCTGTAGTTCGCTATCGATCGTTGTGTAGATGCGGTAACCGCCGGTGTAAGCAGTATCGCCAAAACGCTCGATTGCATATTGGCGGGCCATCTCAGACACATAAGCGGCGTCAACTTCCGTTTGGGTAAAGTGACGGCGAGCAGTAACCGGCGCTTGAACTGCCTCCTGGTACATATCATCGTCAATGTAGCCAAGCTCGCGCATACGGAAGAGTATCCAGTTACGACGTATCAAGGAACGCTCAGAATTAGCCAGGGGGTTAAACGCAGAAGGCGCTTTAGGTAGCCCTGCTATCATGGCTGTTTCCGCTAGGGATAATTCAGCCAGCGGCTTGTCGTAATAGGTTTCTGAAGCAGCCGCGATGCCATAGGCACGGTTGCCGAGGAAGATTTTGTTAACGTAAAGTTCAAAAATCTCTTCTTTACTGAGCAACTTCTCCATCTGCAGGGCAAGCAGAATTTCACGGATTTTCCGAGTGAAGGTTTGATCCAGCGTTAGCATGTAGTTACGTGCGACCTGCATGGTAATGGTGGAGCCACCCGACTGAATCGTACCGCCGCTTTGTACCAGCTCTACGGCGGCCCTTGCCAAGCCGCGTGGGTCAACGCCCGCATGGTCGAAGTAATTGGTATCCTCGGCAGCAATCAATGCATTGATCATATCCTGAGGGATTTCATCAAAATCGATTGCCATACGGCGCTCTTCACCAAACTCACCAATGAGTTTGCCGTCGTTGGTGAAGATGCGTAGCGGTGTGTGCAGCTCGAAATCCTGCAGCTGCCGCACATCGGGCAGCCCCGGCGAGAAGTAAATGGCCGCGCCTACCACTGCTAACGCAGCAGCTCCTATCAGCGCAACGATCAGTGAAAACAGCGACAGGATGAGGGTTCGAAAAAACTTCATGAACAGTGGGCACCCGTGGAAAGAAGAAATAGGTACGGCATCCAAAGGGCCGTATTACGCAGTTTGGCTGCCATTATAGGAAGGTGAGGCAGCGGCCACCAGTGTTGATATGCCGTAAAGCCATCCGCGTGTGACTTAACTAAAAATCATGTAACCTCGGAATTCGCAAGATTGGCAGGCGGAGCCGAACCTATATGCGCTTACTTAAACCCTCTAAAGGGTTGATTGGTGTCGATATTACCTCGGCGGCCGTCAAGCTGTTAGAGCTAAAGCAGTGCAGCGATACTTACCAAGTAGAAAGCTATGCAGTGAAGCCTCTACGTGAGGGCGCTGTGGTAGAACGTCGCGTGCGCGATATAAACGAAGTAGCACAGGTGCTACGTCGAGCGATAGAGCAGGCAAAGCCTTCTACGCGTAAGGCGGCTGTGGCAGTGCCTGCAAGCGCAGCTATTACAAAAACGCTCATGTTTCCCATATCGCTAAGCGAAGATGAGATTGAGGAGCGCATTACTGCCGAATCCGACCGCCATATTCTTTTTCCGTTCAATGAAGTGGTATTTGATTTTCATTGCCTGGGGCCTGCGCCGTTTGATGCTGAGCAGCAGCAAGTGGTGTTAGTGGCATGTCATCAGCAGGATGTGGCTCGGCTTGTCGAAACCATAGAGTGTGCTGGTCTAGAGCCAGTGGCTGTGGATGTAGAAACATTTGCCATGGCGCGTACGTTGGCTGAGTTGCGCCGCCAGCCAAGCGTCGATAATGATCTGAATGTGTGTGTTGGGTTAGTGGATATAGGCGCTAATACGAATGCGTTTCACGTAGTGTGTGAAGGGCAAACTATTTACAGTCGCGACACGGCATTTGGCGGACGCCAGCTCACTGATGCGATTCGCGACCGCTATGCAATGAGTCATACAGAAGCCGGGTTGGCAAAAAAACGTGGCGGTTTACCTGAGGATTACCAGGACGCTGTGCTTAACCCGTTTGTAGAAACTGTGGTGCAACAAGTAAAGCGTTCGCTGCAGCTTTATTATACGGCAGGCCGCCAGCATGAGGTGCAGTATATCGTGTTAACCGGTGGCACTAGCGTGATTCCTGGGCTTGCCGAACGCATCGCTGAAAATAGCGGTTTGTCAGTGAGCATTGCCAACCCTTTTCGGCGCATGCGGTTCAATAAGCGGTTTGATGTGCAAGCCCTAACCAATGATGCTCCCGTCATGTTAACTGCTTGCGGTTTGGCCATGAGGGTCGGCCTATGAGCATTAATATCAACCTATTACCTTGGCGTGAAGCCCGGCGCGAACAACGTACCCGCACTTTTTACGGCACCATCCTCTTTATACTGCTTTTGGGGCTGCTGCTGGGTTTGGCCGTTGCGTATTTTTATCAGCAGCAGCTAGTCGCGCAGCAGCAGCGCAATGATTATATCTCTACTCATATTGAGCGGCTAAATAGGAAAATTGCTGACGTGCATCGCTATCAGGCTGATGCTAAGCAGTTAGGCGAGCAACTTAGCTTATTTCATATGCTACACAGTGAGCGGATTAATACCGTTCAGCTATTCAACGACTTGGCGGAAAGCATTGCTGATGGAGTTGTTTATCAGCGCCTTAGTCGTAGTGGGCAACTGGTCAGCTTATTTGCTGTAGCGGGCAACGACCGGCAAGTGTCGGAGCAACTGCGTAATATCGCCAGTATGCCAGGGTTGGGAGTTCCGGTGCTTTCGGAGGTGGCGATTGGGCAGGAGGGGAGCGAGCGGCTTTTTCAGTTTGATGTGACCCAACTGTCTGATGAGGCCGCCGTGCAGGAGGCGCTGCGATGAGCTGGAGTCGTGAGCGCTGGCGTGATGAATGGCAACGCTTACAAAGCGTCGATTGGCAGGCGCTGGATATTACAGAAGCAGGAGAGTGGCCTTCGTTGCTTAAAGGGCTGTGTGGAGTGCTCGCCTTTTTGATGATGTTTGGAGGCGTCAGTTGGTGGCTGGTAGGAGAAAAGCGCAACCAGCTAGTTATTGAGAAGCGCCAGGAAGTGCGCTTATTGAACGAATATCGTAGTAAAGCCTTGGAGGTCGACTTTCTGCCAGATATACGCAGCCAACTTGAAACGTTGGAAGAGCAGATAGTGCTCATGCGTTCAATGCTACCCACCAGTGCAGAAATACCTTCGCTATTAGATAGCATTAGTGACGCTGCAGTGAATAACCGGTTGACTATCGAAGCCATCCGCTTAAGGCCGACGGTTAGTAAGAACTACTATGTGGAGCACCCGCTGGATATTCAAGTGCGCGGAGGCTACCACCAGTTGGCACAGTTTTCAGCGGATATCAGTCAATTAGCGCGTATCGTCACGCAGCATGATTTAACGCTGGCACCTGTAGAGCAACAGGGCGATATGCTGCGGCTCTCTCTACTTGCCCGTACTTACAGCTATAGAGATGGCGTTGATGAGGGGAGCACGCTATGAAGCGTTTGATGTTGGCGTGTTGTAGCGCTGCCTTGGTAGGTTGTAGTGATGCGAACCTTGAGCAATTAGATACCACTCTGGCCGAAATCCGCCGTACTCCTGAGGGGCAATTACCAGCTATTGTCGCATCGTTGCCAGATCCAGAGCCTCTTCGCTATCAGTATGCTGAGGCGCGCAGCCCTTTTCTTGCGCCTGAAATCCTAAGCAGCGCTGAACGTCTACTGCTGCCTGAAGTGAGTGAGTTTGTACCCGATCTGCAGCGTATGCCTGAGCCGCTGGAGAATTTTCAGTTGCAGTCTTTACGACTAGTTGGAACCCTAAGTATGGAAGAGCGACAGGTGGCGCTCATCGCCACTCCTGAGGGTAATGTGGTCAATGTTCAAGCGGGAAACTACCTAGGTAGCAATCATGGGCGGATTACTCGTATCGCACCGCAGGAAGTTACCATTGTAGAGCGAGTATTTAGCCAACAGCAGGGATGGCAAGAGCGTAAAACGGCGCTTGTCATTGATGAATAGCCTTGTTTACTTGTTACTGGATGCCACCTATGGAAGCCACGCTGCGTAGAATTACACTGCTATTGTTAGCTCTAACACCGTCATTCAGCTTGGCATCGGTGCTGACGAATATGGATGTACGTCAAACTAGTAGTGGAGAGACGGAGCTAGTACTGCAATTTAGTGGCGGTGTCGCTGAAATGAATAGCTATCGCTTGGATGCGCCGCCGCGCTTAGCCCTGGATTTAGCTGATACCCAGAGCGGCTTGGCTCAGCGTCGAGTAGATGTGGGTAGTGGTGGTGTCGAGCGGATCACAGCGCTTGAGGGTAGTGGTCGTACTCGCCTTGTGGTCGATTTAAACGAGCCTCTGGAGTACCGCTCCCGTGTGGAGGGTAGCCAGCTGAGGATTACCCTAGGGGTACCCAGTGCTAATGGTACGGTGGATGCACGAGAAACCGCCCAAGGACCTCGCGTTGAACATATTGATTTCCAACGCGGCTCAGATGGGGCGGGGCTGCTGCTGGTGACCTTTGACCGTGCAGGTGTCGTGAGTAACGTGCGCGAAGCCAGTGGTGGACGGGTGATTGCTGAGCTGCGTGACGTGGACCTGCCCGCTGCGCTTAATCAGGTTTATGACGTAACGGACTTTGCTACACCTATTAGCCGCATTACGCCGCGTATTGGCCAGCGTGGTACGTCGCTAGAGCTACAAACCAGCGGCGCTTATGCAATGATTTCGTCACAAAGTGGCCAAACGTTAACCATTGAAGTACAGCCTGTTCGTCAAGTTTCCCAACAGGTAGGTGAGCAACAAAGCGATAGCTATACTGGTAAGCGACTAAACCTCAACTTTCACGATGTCGAGGTGCGCGCTGTGCTGGTGACGCTTGCGGAATTCATGGGGCTTAATCTGGTAGCAAGCGACAGCATCACTGGGCGAATCACGCTCAATTTAAACGAAGTACCTTGGGATCAGGCGCTGGCGTTGATTCTGCAAAGCCAGGGGTTATCCAGTCGTGAGCAGGGTAATGTGATTGTCGTTGCCCCTGCCAGCGAGTTGGCGGCTAGAGAGCGTCAGGAAATTGAAATTCGTAATCAGCGCGAAACATTATCTCCGTTGGTCTCCGAGTTTATTGAAGTGAAGTATGCTCGCGCCGAAGAGCTTGCTCAGTTGCTGCGTGGCGGAGATGGCTTTGGCTTATTGACCGAGCGTGGTCGTGTCAGCGTCGATAAACGCACCAATATATTGGTGGTTCAGGATACTGCTGAGCAAGTGCGTGACATTGCTCGTACTCTGGAGCGGCTCGATGTGGCAGTGCGTCAGGTGCAAATAGAGGCGCGCATTGTTATTGCCCGAGATACTGCATCCAGAGAGCTGGGAATTAACTGGGGGGCGTCCAGCACACGAGGGTTTCAAGCAAATGATGCAGGTGGTTATGTAGGGCGTAACATCAACCCGGATGGTTTAAATCGTGCCATGGGTGGGTTAACGGTAGACCTGGGCTCAATGGGTGCTGCAAGTACGGGCTTTAGCTTTGGTTACCTATCCGGTGATATATTGCTAGATCTTGAGCTGCGTGCGCTGGAAAGCGAAGGCAAAAGCCAGACAATTTCACAGCCTCGGGTAATTACCGCCAACCAGCGTACAGCCATAATTCGGCAAGGGGAGGAGCGTGCCTTCCAAAGCGTTGACTCCCAGGGGAATCCTGACACTGAGTTTAAAGAAGCAGAGCTTTCCCTGGAGGTAACACCGCAAATCACCCCCGATAATCGCATTATCATGGATCTGGTGATTAAAAATGACAGTTTCCGCGAGAGCGAGTTTGGCGGCGAACCACCCATTGACACCAACCAGATTGAAACCCAGGTACTGGTGGATAATGGTCAAACGGTGGTGCTAGGCGGTATTTTAACCACAGAGCAGTTGAGCCAAATTGCCAAAACGCCACTATTAGGTGATTTGCCGATGATTGGTCGACTATTCCGCTATACCGAAGAGAGCAATGAAAAGGTAGAGTTATTGGTCTTTATCACTCCACGACTACTTGACGACGGTTTGGCGATTCGCTGATGCAGGATTTACCTAATCTTTTTTTAATTGGTCCCATGGGGGCTGGTAAAAGCACGATAGGTCGCCTGTTGGCGGCAGAACTATCGCGCCCATTTTATGACAGCGATCATGCCATACAGGATCGTTGCGGAGCCGATATACCCTGGATTTTTGATGTTGAGGGTGAGCCAGGTTTCCGTCAGCGTGAAATTCAGATGATTGACGAGCTTACCCAACTGCCTGAGGTGGTGGTAGCTACCGGTGGCGGCGCAGTGCTGCGCGAGGAAAACCGCCGCGCCCTTCGCGAGCGTGGCACGGTTGTGTATCTAATGACCACCGTAGAGCAGCAGCTTAAGCGCACAGCCAAGGACCGTAATCGACCACTGCTGCAGTGTGCCAACCGTGAACAGGTGCTGAATGATATGTTTGCTGCCCGCGACCCGCTTTATCGCGCTACGTCGGATATTACCGTGCGTACCGATCGGCGTAGTCCTCGGGCCGTGGTGAATGAAATATTGCGCCGTGTGTACCGCTTGGTTGATCCGCTGGAAGCCGCCGGGGTGTTAAATAAACTTCAGAATAATAAGGTGTCGCAATGACTGAGACGGTAACTCCCCAGCGTACGTTGACGGTAGCGCTTGGTGACCGCAGCTACCCTATTCATATTGGGGTAGGGCTTTTGCAGCAGGCTAACGTGCTAGTGCCTTATTTAGCCGGGCAGCAGGTGATGGTGGTGACGAATGACGCCGTTGCACCGCTCTATCTAAAGACCTTATGCGCTACATTTCCAGACCACTTAGATGTGCGAACCGTTGTGCTTCCCGATGGAGAGCAGCATAAAACCATCGAGCAGGTTGGCCGTATTTGGGATGCTTTGCTTGAAGCAGGCTTTAATCGCCGCTGCACTTTGATTGCACTCGGTGGTGGGGTGATTGGGGATATGGTTGGTTTTGCTGCAGCGTCTTATCAACGCGGTGTAGCTTTTATTCAGGTGCCGACTACGCTGCTTTCCCAGGTAGACTCCTCCGTAGGTGGGAAGACTGGGGTTAACCACCCGCTTGGTAAAAACATGATTGGCGCTTTCTGGCAGCCTAAAGCGGTATTGGTGGATACCGATACGTTAACCACACTGCCTAGCCGCGAGCTTTCAGCAGGGCTGGCTGAGGTGGTTAAGTACGGCTTGATTCGTGATGAAGCGTTTCTAAGCTGGTTAGAAGAAAACATGCAGGCGCTTCGTAACGTTGAACCAGTGGTTATTGCGGAAGCCATCGCCAAAAGTTGCCAGATCAAAGCGGATATTGTCGCTGAAGATGAAACCGAGCAGGGGGTGCGGGCGCTGCTTAACCTTGGCCACACCTTTGGACATGCCATTGAAGCCCATCAGGGATATGGCAACTGGTTGCATGGCGAAGCTGTTGGGGCGGGGATGTCCATGGCGGCCATGCTATCTCACCAATTAGGCTGGATTGATGATGGGGCGCTAGCAAGGGTACAGGCTGTGATTGAAAGCGCAGGATTGCCTCTGGCAGCCCCAGCAAATATGTCAGTGGATGACTTCTTGGTACGCATGCGTTTGGACAAGAAGAATATTGACGAAAAACTTCGCCTAGTGCTGCTGACTGCGCTGGGAGATGCTTGTGTTAGTGATGAGACACCCGCTGCAACCTTGCGTGATTTGCTGCAACGCTACCCCCGTTGCTAAGCGTGAGAGCTCCGCAATGTCAAAAGCCCGCCGCGTGCGGGCTTTTTGTTGCCTGGCTAGTTGATGGGATTGAGAATCTTTTACATGTAATCCGTATGCCTTATGCACTATCGGCATGGGTTTTTTGAGTGATTTTAGACTAAAGTATTATGTGCCTATTTTTCCGTTTAAATACCGTTATATCGCTTTGCAAGTGGTTGAAGTGTATGTATTTTTTAAAATGATACGCATGTAAGGCTAGGATTTGACAAGGATTTTTGGGGTTTTGTGCGTCGTGAATGATTGCGCAGGGCGTGGGCAAATCGCTATGCTGATCGGCCATTTCTTGCAGTGGCGGATAGGGAAGGCTTCCCTTTTGGGTGGGTTGAAAATGGATGTATAAAAAGAAAAACCCACAACTATACCATATGTTCGCTGCTATTAAAATACGCTTATTAGAGGCACGCCCATGAATAAAGGTCTTCACCAGCCCGGCGAGTTTCGCGACAACTGCGGCTTTGGCCTAATTGCCCATATGGAAGGGCAATCCAGCCATGACCTGCTGAAAACAGCGATTGAATCACTTACCTGTATGACCCACCGCGGTGGTATTGCTGCAGATGGCAAAACCGGTGATGGTTGCGGACTGCTGATTAAAATGCCGACGCAATTCATGCGTGCTGCGGCCAAGCAAGCGCTGGGCGCAGAGCTTGGCGAGCGTTTTGCCGTTGGTGTTGTGTTTCTACCCGACGATACTGCCCGTGCAACTCAGGCTAAAGAAACGTTAGAGCGTGAGTTGAGCGGTCGTGGCTTGGAGGTGCTGGGCTGGCGTGAGGTACCCACTGATCCTAGCGTTTGTGGGCCCATGGCGCTGGACTGTCTTCCGCGCATTGAGCAGCTGTTTGTTCAGCCGGGCAGCAGTGAAAGCTTCGATGTTGATCTGTTTATGGCCCGCCGCTATGCCGAGCAAGCGCTGCGTGGCGATGAAGACTTCTATGTTGCTTCCCTTTCCTCAGAAGTAGTGTCGTACAAAGGCTTGGTGATGCCGGAAGACTTACCGGCGTTTTACAAAGATCTTAACGACCCGCGCCTGGAAACCGCCATTTGCGTGTTCCACCAGCGTTTCTCGACCAATACTGCACCTCGCTGGCCCCTGGCACAGCCGTTCCGTTTGCTGGCCCACAATGGTGAAATCAACACCATCGAAGCCAACCGTGGGTGGGCAAACTCGCGTAAAGCAAACTTTGTTAATGAGCGTTTGCCGGATATCGCTAAGCTTGATGAGATCGTTAATACCACTGGGTCTGACTCCTCTAGTATGGATAACATGCTGGAAGTGTTGCTGACCGGTGGTATGGAGTTGCATCGTGCGGTGCGCATGATGGTGCCACCTGCCTGGCAAAACGTAGAGACCATGGATGCCGAATTGCGCGCGTTCTATGAGTACAACTCCATGCATATGGAGCCTTGGGACGGCCCTGCCGGTGTGGTTATGACCGATGGTCGCCAAGCAGTGTGTATGCTAGATCGTAACGGTTTGCGCCCGGCGCGTTGGGTGATTACCAAAAATGGCTACATCACTTTGGCGTCTGAAATCGGTACCTATAGTTATCAGCCAGAAGACGTAATTGCTAAAGGTCGCGTTGGCCCTGGCCAGATTTTGGCTGTGGACACTCAAACCGGTGAAGTGCTGCATACCCAGGATATTGATGACCGCTTAAAGTCTGCGTACCCCTATAAGCGTTGGCTTAAGCAAGAAGCTAGTTATCTAGAGTCTGCACTGACCGAACTTGCTCGCTTCCAGACCATGGATGCCGATGCGCTTAACGTTCAGCAAAAGATGTTCCAGGTAACTTTTGAAGAGCGTGACCAGGTGTTGCGCCCCTTGGCAGAGAGCGGCCAAGAAGCGGTAGGCTCGATGGGGGATGATACTCCTATGGCAGTGCTGTCTAGCCGCCCGCGCTTACTAACCGACTTCTTCCGTCAGAAGTTTGCCCAGGTTACCAACCCGCCCATCGACCCGCTGCGTGAAGCGATCGTAATGTCGCTGGAAACCTGTTGCGGCGCGGAGCTAAATGTTTTCAAGGCAACGCCTGAGCATGCGCATCGACTAATTTTGACGACTCCTGTGCTATCGCCGCGCAAATTCACGGCATTGGTCAGCCAGGATGATCCTGCATTTGCTAGCCACACGATGTCTTTGGGCTACGACCCTGAACACACCAGCTTGCAGCAGGCGATTACGGCGTTATGCCAAGAAGCCGAAGCCCAGGTAATTGCTGGCAAGGTCATTCTTGTGCTGACCGATGCTGAGCTGCCCAAGGGACAGCTACCGATTCAGGCTGCGTTGGCGGTAGGTGCGGTTCACTCCCACCTTGGCCGTATAGCGCTACGCCCCAATGCCAATATTATTGTGGAGACCGGCTACGCTCGTGATGCCCACCAGATGGCAGTTCTGTTTGGTGTCGGTGCTACGGCGGTTTATCCGTGGCTGGCGTATCAGGTCATGGCTGATATGCACCGCACCGGTGAGCTGACTGGTAACCCCGCCGATGCTCGGGAAAATTACCGTAAAGGCCTGCAAAAAGGGCTATTTAAGATTCTCTCGAAGATGGGTATCTCAACACTGGCCTCCTATCGTGGCTCGATGCTGTTTGAAGCGGTTGGCCTCTCTGATGAAATTATGGATACCTGCTTTGTGGGCATGGCATCGCGTATCCAGGGTGCCGGCTTTGCTGAGTTGCAGTTGCAGCAAGAGTTATTGGCTAAAGATGCCTGGATTCCCCGCAAAGGCATCTCCCAGGGCGGCATGCTCAAGTATGTTCATGGCTATGAGTACCATGCTTATAACCCTGATGTGGTTAAGTCGCTACAGGCAGCGGTACAAGAAGGTAGCTACGCCAAATGGAAAAAGTTTGCTCAACTAGTTAATGAGCGCCCAGTAGCCACTATTCGTGACCTACTGAAGCTCAAGCCTGCTGATGCACCAATTCCGTTGGAAGACGTTGAGCCGATTGAAGCGCTGATCCCGCGTTTTGATAGTGCTGGCATGTCACTCGGTGCGCTTTCACCTGAAGCGCATGAAGCGCTGGCGCAGGCGATGAACGAGGCGGGTGGTCGCTCCAACTCTGGTGAGGGCGGTGAGGACCCTGCTCGCTACGGCACTATTCGTAGCTCGAAGATCAAGCAGATTGCTTCCGGACGTTTTGGCGTTACCCCGGCGTACTTGGTCAATGCAGAAGTATTGCAGATTAAAGTAGCGCAAGGCGCTAAGCCCGGTGAAGGTGGCCAGTTGCCTGGAGGTAAGGTCAATCAATTGATTGCGCGACTGCGTTACTCGGTGCCTGGTGTGACGCTGATTTCACCACCACCCCACCACGATATCTACTCCATTGAGGACTTGGCACAGCTGATTTTTGACCTGAAACAGGTCAATCCAGAGGCTCAGGTATCGGTGAAGCTGGTTTCCGAGCCAGGTATCGGCACTATTGCTACTGGTGTTGCTAAAGCCTATGCGGACTTAATCACTGTATCCGGCTACGACGGTGGTACGGCGGCGAGCCCCTTGACCTCAATCAAACACGCCGGTTCACCCTGGGAGTTGGGTCTTCCAGAAGTGCACCAAGCACTACGTATCAACGGCCTGCGTGACAAAATCCGCCTGCAAACCGACGGCGGCTTAAAAACTGGCCTTGATGTTATCAAAGCTGCAATTCTTGGTGCTGAAAGTTTTGGCTTTGGTACCGCACCGATGGTGGCGTTGGGCTGCAAATACCTGCGTATTTGTCACCTGAATAACTGCGCCACCGGTGTTGCGACCCAGGATGATTTTCTGCGTGGTGAGCACTTCCGCGGCACCGTGGATATGGTCAAAAACTACTTCCGCTTTATTGCCGAAGAAGTGCGCGAACTGATGGCTTCGTTGGGGGTGCGCCAGTTGACCGATCTGATTGGCCGCACTGATCTGCTAGAAGTGCTTGAAGGTAGTACGGCCTCTCAGCGCAAGTTAGATCTCATGCCTCTGCTGGTTAACGACTTTGTGCCTGCTGACGCACCGCAGTTCTGTCAAGTGAGTCGCAATGTGCCTCATGATCCGGGCGCTAAGAACCAGGAAGTACTCGCCGCGTTAAAAGAGGCGATCGAAAACCAATCGGGTGGCGTCTTTGATTTTACAATCACCAACTGCGATCGCAGCGTGGGGGCGCTGACGTCAGGAGCAATCGCCAAGCGCTATGGGGAGGATGGCCTGGAAACAGCACCGGTCACGGCGCGCTTTACCGGTGTTGCGGGCCAAAGCTTTGGGGTGTGGAACGCACGTGGTTTAAACCTCTACCTTGAAGGTGATGCCAACGACTACGTGGGTAAAGGAATGAGCGGTGGCAGCATTGTGATTGTGCCGCCGAAGGTGAGCCAGTTCGAAAGCCATAAAACCGCCATTATTGGTAATACCTGCTTGTATGGTGCGACTGGAGGGACTCTGTTCGCCGCAGGTACTGCTGGTGAGCGCTTTGCCGTGCGTAACTCGGGTGCTACCGCGGTGATTGAAGGTGCAGGCGACCACTGTTGTGAGTACATGACTGGTGGCTTGGTCTGTGTGTTGGGTGAAACCGGCGTTAACTTTGGTGCAGGTATGACCGGTGGTTTTGCCTATGTGCTGGATGAAGATCGTACCTTTGTGGATAAGTACAACCACGAGCTGGTAGAGATCCACCGGGTCAATACCGAAGTGATGGAAGCGTACCGTCGTCACCTGCGGGAGATGATCGAAGCCTATGTGGCGGCAACAGGCTCGGCCCGTGGAGCAGCGATTCTGGAAGACTTTAGTGACTACGCGCGCCACTTCTGGCTGGTGAAGCCTAAAGCGGCAAGTTTAGGTAGTTTGCTGGATCAATCTCGGCGTCAGCCGGAATAACCCGCCAGAGCCCATCGCTGAGAGGAGAGAGACCATGGCTAACCGTTTAAATAACGATTTTCAGTTTGTTGATGTGGGTCGTCAGGACCCACAAAAAAAGCCCGCCCACTTACGCTCAAAAGAGTTTGCGGAAATTTACGAGTCGTTTAAACCGACTGATGCCGCTAGCCAAGCGCATCGCTGCTTACATTGTGGTAACCCATACTGTGAGTGGAAGTGTCCAGTACACAACTATATTCCCAACTGGCTGCAGTTGGTGGTGGAAGGCAATATCATTGAAGCGGCTGAGCTGTCCCATAAAACTAACTCATTACCGGAAGTGTGTGGGCGTGTGTGCCCCCAGGACCGTCTGTGTGAAGGCGACTGCACGCTGAACGATGGCTTTGGTGCGGTTACCATTGGCTCGGTGGAGAAATACATCACGGATACCGCTTTTGCCATGGGCTGGCGCCCGGATATGTCAAAGGTGGTTTGGACCGATAAAAAGGTAGCCATTGTAGGTGCTGGGCCAGCAGGGCTGGGTTGTGCCGATATCCTGGCGCGTAACGGCGTCAAGCCGGTGGTATTTGATAAGTACCCCGAGATTGGTGGTCTGCTGACATTTGGTATTCCAGAGTTCAAGTTGGAAAAGAACGTGATGGAGCGTCGCCGCGCGGTCTTTGAGGAGATGGGCGTTGAGTTTCGCTTGAATACCGAAATTGGCACCGATATTGAGTTTGATACGCTGCTCCAGGAGTATGATGCGGTTTTCCTGGGTATGGGTACTTATAAATACATGGCCGGAGGCTTCCCTGGTGAAGACCTGCCCGGTGTATATAAAGCGCTGGATTTCCTGATTGCCAACGTCAATCGCCGTTTAGGGTTTGAAAAAGACCCTAACGACTTTATCTCAATGGAAGGGAAGCGTGTGGTGGTGTTGGGCGGTGGTGATACCGCTATGGACTGTAACCGCACCTCGATTCGTCAGCGGGCCACTAATGTGATCTGTGCCTACCGTCGAGATGAAGAGAATATGCCTGGCTCTCGCCGTGAAGTCGCCAATGCACGAGAAGAGGGGGTTGAGTTCCTGTTCAATCGCCAACCCGTTGCAGTGGTGGGCGAAGAGAAGGTGGAAGGCGTTAAGGTGGTGCGTACGCGCTTGGGTGAGCCTGATGAAAATGGCCGCCGTCGCCCTGAAGTAGTGCCTGGTTCCGAAGAGATCATCGCTGCTGATGCGGTGGTGGTAGCCTTTGGTTTTCAAGCAAGCCCAGCCCCCTGGTTCGACAGCGCTAATATTGAACTCAACGACTGGGACTTGGTAAAAGCGCCGGAGCACGGCCAATACGCCTTCCAAACCAGCAATGAAAAAATATTTGCTGGTGGCGATATGGTGCGCGGTTCCGACTTGGTGGTCACCGCAATTTATGAAGGCCGCCAAGCTGCTGAAGGGATTTTGAATTACCTGGGCGTTTGATAGTGAGGTTGGGGAAGTGCTCAATCAGGCGACACTTCCCCGACTCCAGGCCTGCTGTGACCCCTCCCATGGGGGCTGCTCTTGTCATCTGATCGCCAGGGACGGCGGAAATGTCGGAAAAGCAGGCAGCATTTTTCCGGCCATAACTAAAGATTCTCTCTTAGGCCTGGCTTTGGCGTTGTCTATCAAGGGCAGTTCAAATTGAGCCTTAAGGCGTATTCTGCTATTCTGTCGTCCCATCCTGGTGTGGCTTTCTGTTACGCCTTTTGATCACGTTTCGACAGGTTTTCCATGACACGATATATCTTCGTGACCGGCGGCGTTGTGTCCTCTCTTGGCAAGGGCATCGCGTCAGCCTCGCTGGCGGCGATTCTCGAGGCCCGCGGCCTTAAGGTCACCATGCTCAAGCTCGACCCGTACATTAATGTGGACCCGGGCACTATGAGTCCTTTCCAGCACGGCGAGGTGTTCGTCACCGAGGATGGCGCCGAGACGGATCTGGACCTCGGGCACTATGAGCGCTTTATTCGTACTAAAATGACCCAAGGTAATAATTTCACCACAGGCCGCGTGTACGAGCACGTGCTGCGTAAAGAGCGTCGTGGTGACTATCTGGGTGGCACTGTTCAGGTCATTCCGCACATCACCGATGAGATCAAGCAGCGCGTCTACGCCGGTGGTGAAGGCTTTGACGTGGCACTGGTGGAGATCGGTGGCACGGTAGGTGATATTGAATCACTGCCCTTCCTAGAGTCGATTCGCCAGATTCGCAGCGAGTTGGGGGCTAACCGCGCTCTTTTCATGCACCTTACACTGGTGCCGTACATCAAGACCGCTGGCGAAACCAAAACCAAGCCAACTCAGCATAGCGTCAAAGAGTTGCGCTCTATCGGTATCCAGCCGGATATTCTGATCTGCCGCAGCGAAGTAGAACTTGAAGAGAGCGAGCGTCGTAAAATCGCCCTGTTCACCAACGTGGAAGAGCGTGCAGTGGTGCCGCTGCAGGATGCCGACACCATCTACCGTATTCCGCTGATGCTGCACGAGCATGGTTTAGACGATATTGTTTGCGACAAGCTACGTCTGGAAGCAGAACCAGCAGATCTTTCTGAGTGGGTTAAGGTACTGGACGCCAAGCTGAATCCGCTGAAATCTGTCAGCATCGCCATGGTTGGTAAGTACATGGAACTACTAGATGCCTACAAGTCGCTTAACGAAGCGCTAATTCATGCTGGCATCCAAGGTCGCATCAAGGTTAACGTCGATTATATCGACTCTGAAGATATTGAGCGCCACGGCACAGAGCGATTGGCGGGTAAAGACGCCATTCTAGTGCCAGGTGGTTTCGGCGAGCGTGGCGTGGAAGGCAAAATTCTCACTGCCCAGTTTGCCCGTGAAAACAACATCCCCTATCTGGGTATTTGTTTAGGTATGCAGGTGGCTGTCATTGAGTTTGCCCGCAACGTGGCAGGCTGGGAAGACGCTAACTCCACCGAGTTTACCCACGATACCAAGCACCCGGTAGTGGGGCTGATTACCGAGTGGATTAACGCCGAAGGTAAGATTGAGCTACGCGATGCGGCCTCTGATTTAGGCGGTACAATGCGTCTGGGTGGTCAGGTTTGTCACCTGGCGTCAGGCAGTAAAGCTCGTGAGGCCTACGGTTCCGATGAGATTGTCGAGCGTCACCGCCACCGCTTCGAAGTTAATAACCAGTTTATTGATGAGCTGGAGAAAGCCGGGCTGGTAATCTCGGGTAAGAGCGTCGATCAGTCGCTGGTTGAGGTAGTGGAACTAGCGGACCACCCTTGGTACGTTGCATGTCAGTTCCATCCGGAATTTACCTCAACGCCTCGCGATGGCCACCCACTGTTTTCCGGGTTTGTGAACGCGGCGCTTGAGTATAAAACAGCACGTACCCGTGCCCATGCGGCACCTCAGGAGTAGGGGGGAGCGAGTGTCTTCTAAAAACTTGTTTTCCAAAAATATGGTTTCCAAAAATATGGTTTCTCAAGCCTCACTTCCAGAGCGTCATATTAACGTTGCCGGCCTAACCGCCGGCAATTCTTTGCCGCTGATGCTGCTAGGCGGTATGAACGTACTGGAGTCGGCAGAGCTTGCTGATGAAGTGGCCCAAGCCTACGTTGATGCGACGCAAAAGCTGGGCATGCCTTATGTGTTTAAGGCAAGTTTTGATAAAGCCAACCGCAGCTCGATTCACTCCTACCGTGGTCCAGGGTTGGAGAAAGGCTTGCAAATTCTGGCGGATATTAAAGCCCGCTACGGCGTGCCGATCATTACCGATGTGCATGAACCATGGCAGGCTGAGCCTGCAGCGGAAGTTGCCGATATTATCCAACTACCAGCATTTTTGGCTCGCCAAACCGATTTAGTGGTCGCGATGGCCAAAACTGGGGCGGCCATCAATATTAAGAAGCCACAGTTTTTGGCTCCCCATGAGATGCGCCATATTATTAGCAAGTTTCAGGAAGCAGGCAACGACCGCCTAATGTTATGCGAGCGGGGTAGCAGCTTTGGTTATAACAACTTGATTGTTGATATGCTCGGCGTTGGGGATATGAAGCAGACCGGCTACCCAGTGTTCTTCGACGTTACCCACGCGCTACAGCGTCCAGGTGGGCGTGCTGATAGCGCTGATGGCCGCCGTGCCCAAGTGGCAGAGCTGGCCCGGGCAGGTGTTGCGGTTGGTTTGGCTGGATTGTTTTTGGAAGCGCATCCAGACCCGGATAACGCCAAGTGCGATGGCCCTTGCGCGCTGCCGCTAGATCAACTGATGCCTTTTTTAACTCAGCTCACGCAGTTGGACACTCTCGTGAAGGGTTTCGACCCATTGACCATTCGCTGATCGCGGTAATAAACGTAATACAATTGGACGCACCACCATCTATTAGACTTATAACTTAAGGATATTGTCATGACCAAAATTGTTGAAATCAGTGCGCTGGAAGTACTCGATTCCCGTGGAAACCCTACCGTCCAGGCCATGGTTCGTCTGGAAAGTGGTGCCGTGGGTGAGGCCTGTGCACCCAGTGGTGCTTCCACGGGCTCTCGCGAGGCGCTTGAGCTGCGCGATGGCGACAAGGCACGTTACCTTGGCAAAGGCGTTTTAAAAGCCGTTGAGGCCGTGAATGGCAAGATCCGTGATGCGTTATTGGGAATGGATGCGCGCGATCAGCGAGGCCTGGATGATGCCATGCTGGCCTTGGACGGTACTGAAAACAAAGCTAACTTAGGCGCCAATGCTATTTTGGCGGTCTCTTTGGCAGCCGCGAAAGCCGCTGCTAATGCTAAAGGTGTGCCGCTGTATGCGCATATTGCTGAGCTGTACGGTCAGCCTGGCCAGTACAGCATGCCTGTGCCGATGATGAACATTATCAATGGCGGTGAGCACGCAGATAACAACGTCGATATCCAGGAGTTCATGGTGCAGCCGGTGGGTGCGGCTAATTTCCGTGAAGGCCTGCGTATGGGGGCGGAAATTTTCCATGCATTGAAAAAAGTACTGTCGGCCAAAGGGCTTTCTACCTCAGTAGGGGACGAGGGTGGCTTTGCGCCTGACTTGGCCTCTAATGCTGATGCGCTGGCAGTTATTAAACAGGCCGTGGCTGATGCGGGGTACACGCTGGGTAGTGATGTGACGCTAGCTCTCGACTGCGCTTCATCTGAGTTCTACAAAGATGGCCAGTACAACCTTGCTGGCGAGGGTAAAAGTTACGACGCTGAAGGCTTTACTGATTACCTGGCTGGCCTGTGTGCTGACTACCCGATTTTGTCCATCGAAGACGGTATGGATGAGTCCGACTGGGCAGGCTGGAAAGCACTGACTGATAAGCTGGGTGACAAAGTTCAGCTGGTAGGTGATGACCTGTTTGTTACCAATACCAAAATCCTTAAGCGCGGCATCGATGAGCAGATCGGTAACTCCATCCTGATCAAGTTCAACCAGATTGGTTCGCTGTCTGAGACGTTGGATGCGATCAAAATGGCCCAGGATGCGGGCTTCACTGCAGTTATCTCTCACCGCAGTGGTGAAACAGAAGATACCACCATCGCTGATTTAGCCGTGGGAACCTGTGCAGGCCAGATTAAAACAGGTTCGCTATGCCGTTCTGATCGTGTAGCTAAGTACAACCGCTTGTTGGTGATTGAGGCCGAGCTTGGCGATGTTGTTTACCCCGGTTTAAAGGCAATTAAAGGGCAGTAAACGTATAAATGGATGCTTACGTGTAAGAGATCTCTCAAGATTTTGTAAGAGATCTCCTACAAATGCCGACGACATTCGCTCGAACTGGGTAAGAAAAAACGAAATTTTTCACTAATTTTAATTTAAGTCATTGTTATTTAAGATGTTGTTAAAAAGAGGCGAGCCAGGAAGGCTCGCCTTTTGCATTTTTGGCCTCCTTGAGGTGTCTCAGTTATCTGTCACAATGTATTCAGGACTAGGGGAGGCAAGGATGCTTCAGGCAGGATGCAACGGGATGCAGGTAGGTGTGCTGGGTGACATAGTGACATGGGCCCCGGCAGGGACATCACCTAAGGAAGTTGACATAGGGAGTGGTCAGAGGAAGTGCTTGGAGCGGGCGGCCTACGGGCCGCCTTTTTTTGTGTGTGTCATCCACAAAAAAACCAGCGCAAGCGCTGGCTTTGAAAAGGTAACAAAAGCACTGGTAACAGCTGGTAACAAAAGTAGCCCTATTAACAATAAAGCACTTTTAATAGGAGTGGCTTGTAAGAACTGGTTTCCAACAAACAGCTTCTAAGAACGAGAGGCGTGAGCAGGTGTTAACGCTCTAACTTTTCAAGCTTGCCTGTTTTACCATCCCACTCTTCGGCATCAGGCAGAGGGTCTTTCTTCTCTGCAAGGTTTGGCCATACTTCTGCAAGCTCCGCGTTTATCTCGATAAACTGCTCCTGGCCATCAGGCAACTCGTCTTCCGAAAAGATTGCCTCGGCAGGGCACTCTGGCTCACACAGTGCGCAGTCGATGCACTCGTCTGGGTGAATGACCAGAAAGTTGGGGCCTTCGTAGAAGCAGTCGACCGGGCAGACTTCCACACAGTCGGTGTATTTGCACTGGATGCAGTTCTCGGTAACGACAAACGTCATCTTGCTATCCCTCTTGCTAGACCGGATGCTTCCGGTCGTGGTCAATCGTGAATGGTTATAAACCGGCGGTTTTTTATAAGCTAAAGTGTATGAGCGACATTCTAGTGGCGCCCTCTCGCGGCGGCAAGCGCTTGCGCTCATCCATTGACATAATCACAGCAGCTCTCGCCATTGATACAGCAGTGCCAGTGCTTCGCGGGGAGATAAATCATCTATGTCTGCCTTGCCAAGTGCATCCACTACCGGGTGAGGGGCGCTGGCAAACAAATCGTTCTGTTGCGGCGCTTCCATGCTTGCTGGGGCAGGATGGTGTTGCTGTTGGTCAACATCGCGCTGTTCCAAAGCGATGAGCTTTTCCCGTGCCCTTGCAATGACCGGTGCGGGGACGCCAGCCAACTGTGCAACCTGTAAACCGTAGCTCTGGCTTGCAGGGCCAGCCTCAATGCGGTGCATAAAGACGATGCCGTCGCCGTGCTCGGTGGCTGTCAGGTGGATATTGGCCACCCCGTTTGCCTGCTCCGGAAGTGCGGTCATTTCAAAATAGTGAGTGGCAAATAGCGTTAATGCACGTGCAACCGCTAAATGCTCAGCACTTGCCCAGGCCAGAGATAGGCCATCAAAGGTGCTGGTGCCACGACCAATCTCATCCATTAGCACCAGGCTGTGCTCAGTCGCGTTGTGCAGGATGTTAGCGGTTTCTGTCATCTCCACCATAAAGGTAGAGCGTCCGCCTGCTAGGTCGTCGGAGGAGCCGATGCGGGTAAAAATACGGTCAATAGGCCCAATTTCAGCGGCGCTGGCGGGTACAAAGCAACCGCTATGGGCGAGTAGGGCAATTAACGCGGTTTGGCGCATGTAGGTTGATTTACCGCCCATGTTAGGGCCGGTGATAATTAACATGTGCTGATCGGGAGATAGCGTGACATCGTTAGGTACAAACGGTTTGTCGCTAACGTGCTCAACCACTGGGTGGCGGCCTGCGCTAATGGTGATGCCGGTAGCATCCACTAATTGCGGGCGTACCCAGTTAAGTGCCTCGGCACGCTCGGCAAATGTGCACAATACATCCAGCTCGGCCAGTGCTCGCGAGGTGCTTTGCAGTGCGTGTAGCTGTGCATTTAGTTCGCCCATTAGGCGTTCGTAGAGCCACTTTTCACGGGTTAGCGCCCGTGACTTGGCCGAGAGTGCTTTGTCCTCAAACTCTTTTAGCTCGGGAATAATAAAGCGTTCGGCGTTTTTCAACGTTTGACGGCGGATATAGTCCGCTGGCGCCTGCTGCGCCTGAGAACGGGGTAGCTCAATGAAATAACCGTGCACTCGGTTGTAACCGACTTTCAGATTGGCAAGGCCGGTACGCTCGCGTTCGCGTATCTCTAGTTGCACTAAATAGCCGCCAGCGTTCTCGGCCATGCCGCGATGTTCATCCAGCTCAGCGTCAAAGCCGTCGGCAATTACGCCGCCATCGCGAATTACTACCGGTGGGTTCTCGACCAGCGCCCGGGTGAGTGTGTCGGTCATTTCTGGGTAGGGGCGGATGTGCGGCTTAATGCTATCTAAGGCACTGCCGCTATCAATCTCGCTGAGTAGCTGCTCCAGTGCGGGTAGCGTAGTCAGTGCATCGCGAAGGCGTGCTAAATCACGTGGGCGAGCACTATATAGTGCTACACGGCCAAGAATACGCTCGACATCACCCACATCGCTTAGCGTCTCGCGAAGTGCTTGGTAGGCAGCATCGATTGACAGTAGAGCCACGCCTGCCTGGCGTCCTTCCACAATGTCTCGCTGGCGCAGCGGGCGGTTAAGCCAGCGTTTTAGCAGCCGAGAGCCCATGGCCGTGGTGCAAGTGTCTAAAACACTGGCTAGGGTATTGTCGCTGTTGCCGCCTAGATTAATATCAATTTCTAGATTGCGGCGGCTGGCAGCATCGATCACTACAGCATCGTCGCGGTTTTCCACGCCGATGGCGGTAACGTGGGGTAGGCGTGAGCGCTGGGTATCGCGAGCGTAGTCGATCAGCACACCAGCAGCCACCAGGGCTGTGGTGAGGTGCGCGCAGCCAAAGCCGCGTAAATCCTGTACCTCAAATTGATCACACAGACTGCGGGTTGCGCTTTCTAAATCAAATAGCCATTCGCCCTGGCGGCGCAGGCTGCGCTTTTGCGACCAGGCATCGGGTAGCGTTAGGCTTTCAGGCACCAGCAGTTCGGCAGGGGATAAGCGGGTTAATTCCGCCAACATCTCTGCTTCACTTGCTACTTCCAGTACGTTAAAGCGGCCGCTGGAGAGCTCTAACCAGGCAAGACCCCAGCTGTCCTTTCCAGGGGAGACAGACACCAATACGTTATCACGGCGCGCATCTAACAGAGCTTCGTCATGGAGTGTGCCGGGGGTGACAATACGCACAACTTGGCGTTCAACGGGGCCTTTGCTAGTAGCGGGATCGCCAATCTGCTCGCAAATAGCCACTGACTCGCCAGTAGCTACTAATCGAGCCAAATACCCTTCAGCGCTATGGTAAGGAATGCCAGCCATGGGGATCGGTTTGCCACCGGACTGGCCTCGTTGAGTAAGGGTAATATCCAGTAATGCTGAAGCGCGTTTGGCATCATCAAAAAACAGTTCGTAAAAATCCCCCATACGGTAAAACAGCAGTACCTCGGGGTGATCGCGTTTGATTTTAAGATATTGCGCCATCATTGGCGTGTGCTGGGGGCTAGCCTGTGACATGGGGGTCCTGGTTGAGCGTGGCGCAAGCCATTGGGCTTACAGCAGGTTCTTTGGGCAATTTCTGTGATCAGTTTCTTTGAGCAATTTCTTTGAGCAATTTCTTTGAGAAAGATAAACGCAGTATTCTACGCTACCCTAAGGTCTCACATGAAGGAGTCATAATGGCACCTAGCGTTTCTAGCCTTAAGAATCTCGATTTATCGCTGCTTGCTCAGCGGCTTGGGCGGCTATGCCAGCAGCTTGGCATTGAAGTTACCACGGCTGAGTCGTGTACCGGTGGTGGCATTTCGAGCGCAATTACATCGGTAGCGGGCAGTTCCAGCTACTTCACCTCGGGCTATGTGACATACTCTAATGCGGCTAAAACGCGTTTGTTGGACGTGCCAACGGCAATGCTTGAAGCTCATGGGGCTGTCAGTGAGGCGGTTGTCAAAGCTATGGTCGAGGGCGCTTGTCGAGAAAGCGGCGCTGGTCTTGCGGTTGCCGTGAGCGGTGTTGCAGGCCCCGATGGCGGCAGCGCTGACAAGCCTGTGGGAACAGTATGGTTGGCCTGGGGAGACACTAGCCATCAGCAGGCTGAGTGTTTTCACTTTCCTGGTGACCGTCAGGCGGTGCGAGAGCAGGCTGTGCGCCAAGCTCTTGCAGGGCTGGTAGCGCGATTGGATGCTCTTGCGAAAGCGAGTAAGAAGAAATAATTGCGAGAAAGCGAAGCTGAGGATTTGTTTACGGCTCAATCTTTGGCATACTACTGGCTAATTATACAGCTTGTTATGAGGAATCTCTGCATGGCTCAGGAAGACAACCGCACAAAAGCGCTTAATGCTGCACTCAGCCAGATTGATCGTCAGTTTGGCAAAGGGACAGTTATGCGCCTTGGCGACGCGCCTCGCGTCATTATGCCGTCTGTCTCCACTGGTTCGCTGGGGCTTGATATCGCACTCGGCATTGGCGGTCTGCCTTATGGTCGTGTCTGCGAAATCTTTGGCCCGGAATCTTCCGGTAAAACGACCCTGACCCTTTCGGTGATTGCTCAGGCGCAAAAGCAGGGCAAAGTGTGTGCGTTCGTGGATGCTGAACACGCCCTTGACCCCAGCTACGCTGAAAAGCTCGGTGTTAATCTGGATGACTTACTTGTTTCCCAGCCAGACACTGGTGAGCAAGCGCTTGAAATTACCGACATGCTGGTGCGTTCTGGCGGTGTCGATGTGATCGTTATCGACTCAGTCGCTGCCTTGACCCCACGTGCTGAAATTGAAGGCGAAATGGGTGATTCCCATGTAGGTCTGCAAGCACGTTTGATGTCTCAGGCGCTGCGTAAAATCACCGGTAACATCAAAAACGCTAACTGCTTAGTGATCTTTATCAACCAGATCCGTATGAAGATTGGCGTTATGTTTGGTAGCCCTGAAACCACTACAGGTGGTAATGCGCTCAAGTTTTACGCCAGTGTGCGTTTGGATATTCGCCGTACCGGCTCGGTGAAGGTGGGTGATGAAGTCACCGGTAACGAAACTCGTGTGAAAGTGGTTAAAAACAAGGTAGCACCGCCGTTCCGCCAAGCTGAATTCCAGATTCTTTACGGTAAAGGTATTTATCACGCCGGTGAAGTCATTGATCTGGGTGTGCAGTGCAGCCTGGTCGACAAAGCCGGTGCTTGGTACAGCTATAAGGGTAAAAAAATCGGACAGGGCAAAGCGAACTCAGCGCTGTATCTGGAAGAGCATCCGGAAATCATGCTTGAGATCGAGACCCAGATTCGCGATCAGTTGTTGGCCAAGGCTGATCCTAAAAAAGAAGAGGCGGCGCCTGTTGCAGATATTGCCGCTGATAGCGATGACGATTTGCTATAGCCGCTGCATGGTGCTGGGTTCTAAACCACTGAGTGAGTAATATGTTTTCTTCCGGTGGTGAGGCAACTCCACGTGAAGTTGCTATTCAATTGCTGGCTCGGCGCGAATACTCACGCGCCGAGCTGGCGCGCAAACTACAGCAGAAGCCCTTTGAGGATGATGACATCACTGCTTGCCTGGATGCTCTGGCAGAGCAGGCGCTGCAGTCCGATTCCCGCTTCGCCGAGAGCTTTGTGCGATCACGTATTGCCCGCGGGCAGGGCACCATCCGTATTAAAGGTGAGCTACGCCAGCGTGGTATTGATCAAGAAACGTTAGTGGCTGCACTTGCTATCGTGGAAGAGCGCGAAGGTGTGGACTGGTTTGAGTTGGCCCGCGAGACGTTGGCGCGGCGCTATATTTCTCCCGGAGAGTCCCCTAAAGAGCGCGCCAAGCGCGAACGCTTTCTGGCGTCCCGTGGGTTTAACTTTGAGCAAATTCGCTATGCTCTTACCTGTCTAGCTGACTCCTTTTCTCAGTAAATATGCCCTCTGTTTGAGTATCGGTCGCTAACTGCGGCTTTAGTCGTTTGACAACTGCGTTATAATGGGTCCTTTGCGACCCCAGTGGGTGGCGGCGACAGCGCCCTGGGGCATCATGCTTTCTTGTTACGGATACCCTATGAAAAGCGCAGAACTCAGACAGGCCTTTCTTGATTACTTCGAACAGCAGGGGCACACCATCGTACCAACTGGGTCACTGGTCCCAGGCAACGATGCCACCCTATTGTTCACTAATGCAGGCATGGTGCCTTTTAAGGATGTCTTTCTAGGCCGTGATCCGCGCCCCTATGTGCGGGCCGCTTCTGCACAGCGCTGTGTACGCGCTGGCGGTAAGCATAACGATTTGGACAATGTTGGCTATACTGCGCGCCACCATACCTTCTTTGAGATGCTTGGTAATTTTAGCTTTGGGGATTACTTCAAGCACGATGCTATTCGCTTCGCTTGGCAGTTTCTCACCGAACGACTCGGGCTGCCTGCAGAGAAGTTATGGGTCACGGTATTTACTGAAGACGACGAGGCCTACAACATCTGGGCCGACGAAATTGGAGTGCCCCACGAACGCATCGCCCGTATCGGTGCAAAAGATAACTTCTGGCAGATGGGGGATACCGGTCCTTGTGGCCCCTGTTCGGAGATCTTCTATGACCACGGTCCCGAGGTTTGGGGCGGCCCTCCAGGAAGCCCAGAAGAGGATGGTGACCGCTATATCGAGATCTGGAACCTCGTATTTATGCAGTTCGACCGTGATGCAGCAGGCACGTTAAACCCACTTCCCAAGCCTTCTATTGATACCGGTATGGGGTTAGAGCGCGTGGCCGCCGTGATGCAGGGCGTACACTCCAACTATGAAATCGACCTGTTCCAGAATCTGCTAAAAGCGGCAGCTGATGCCACTGGCCACAGCGACACCAGCGCACCTTCGCTGCGAGTAATTGCCGACCATATTCGCTCCTGTGCCTTTTTAATTGTCGATGGCGTACTGCCTTCCAATGAAGGGCGTGGCTATGTATTGCGTCGGATTATCCGTCGTGCGATTCGCCATGGTCACAAACTGGGCGCTACTGAACCGTTCTTCTATAAGCTGGTTGCAGCGCTAGATACCGAAATGGGCGATGCCTACCCCGAGCTTCGCGAGGCCAGCGACCAAATTGCCCGCGTACTGCTGAAAGAAGAAGAGCAGTTTGCCCGCACGCTAGATCACGGCATGGGGCTTTTGAACGCTGCACTTGAAGAGCTTCAGGGCAATGTATTGTCTGGTGAGACGGTGTTTAAGCTATACGATACCTATGGCTTCCCCTATGACCTTACTGCCGATGTGTGCCGTGAACGGGAAGTGTCTCTAGATGAAGAGGGCTTCCAGCGCGAATTAGAAGCCCAGCGTGAGCGTGCACGTGCTGCGAGCCAGTTTGGCGCTGATTACAGCGCGTCCATTGAGCTAGAAGGTGAAACCCAGTTCACTGGTTACGATCAATTGGAAGACCAAGCCACGGTCACTGCCCTTGTAGATAGCGAGGGAAATGCTCTGGCTGCTCTGGAAGCTGGTCAGAAGGGTATCGTGGTGCTAGACCGCACGCCGTTTTACGGTGAGTCGGGTGGTCAAGTGGGCGACACCGGCTATCTACATGTAGCTGGTGGGCGCTTCCAGGTGACGGATACCCAGAAGCAAAGCGGCCATCATCTTCACCAAGGGGTGATGGTGGAAGGGGTATTAAATGTTGGTGCAAGCGTGCGTGGCGAAGTGGATGCTAGCCTGCGCGGTGCCACCATTCGTAACCACTCAGCGACCCACTTGCTGCATCAAGCGCTGCGCATGGTATTAGGCGATCACGTGCAACAGAAGGGTTCTCTAGTGAATGCTGAGCGCCTACGCTTTGATTTTAGCCATTTCGAACCGATGACTACTGAACAACTGGCTGAAGTTGAGCGGCTGGTCAACGAGCAAATTCTGGCTAATGCGCCGACGAAGATTGAGCAAATGAGCTTGGCTGATGCCAAGGCCAAAGGGGCAGCAGCACTGTTTGAAGCTAAATATGCTGACAACGTACGCGTGTTGACCATTGGGGCCGATGGCTTCTCTATCGAGTTATGTGGCGGTACCCATGTTAAGCGCAGCGGCGACATTGGTTGCTGCCATGTGATTAGCGAAGTGGGCATTGCGTCAGGAGTACGCCGCATAGAAGCCATTACCGGTGAAAATGCGCTGGCGTATTTCCGTGAGCAAGAAGCTCGTGTGCAGCGCCTGGGCGAGCGTTTGAAAACCAAGCCCGATCAGGTTGAGGCGCGAGTTGAGTCGCTGGTTGAGCGCAACCGTGCGCTTGAGAAAGAGCTTGAACAGCTTAAAGCCAAACTGGCTAGCGCAGCGGGCAGTGACATGCTTAGCCAAGTGCAGGAGGTTAACGGCGTTAAGCTACTGGTCACCCAGTTGGAAGGGGTTTCTGGTAAAGATTTGCGTGGCGTGCTCGACCAATTAAAAAATAAGCTGGGCTCAGGCGTAGTGATGCTTGGAGTGGCTGATGCGGCAGCTGGTAAAGTGAGTCTCATTGCAGGGGTAACCCAGGATTTGACGGGTCGCGTTAAAGCAGGCGAGCTGGTTAACCACGTTGCCTCGCAGGTGGGAGGTAAAGGTGGTGGTCGCCCGGATATGGCGCAAGCCGGCGGTAGCCAGCCCGATGCCCTGCCGGGAGCGCTGAGCAGTGTTCCGGCTTGGTTGGAAAACACGCTTCGCTAATTGAGGAGGCCGGTGGCATTATCTGCTACCGGCCTTTTTGTTGGTTAAGGAAATCAGTAATAACAACATTCACCCTCCATTCCCGAACGCATAGGAAAAACGGCATATGGCATTATACGTACAGAAGTTCGGCGGCACCTCGGTGGGCTCTGTCGACCGTATCAAGGCCGTGGCGGAAAAGGTCAAAGGCTTTCGCGATCAAGGTCATCAGGTGGTTGTGGTGGTCTCGGCGATGAGCGGTGAGACCAATCGCCTGACTGATATGGCTCATGCCCTTAATGAAGACCCTGCACCGCGTGAAATGGATATGCTGCTGTCAACCGGCGAGCAGGTCACCATTTCGCTGCTAGCCATGGCGCTTCAGCAAATTGGGGTATCTGCCACTTCTCATACGGGTGCTCAGGTAGGAATCCATACCGATAGCGCTTATACCAAAGCGCGTATTCAGCGCATTGAAACCGACGATCTGAAAGCCGACCTGGATGCAGGCAAAGTCGTAGTCGTGGCTGGCTTTCAAGGTGTTGATGAGAACGGCAATATTACAACGCTAGGGCGCGGTGGTTCTGATACCACTGGAGTTGCGTTGGCTGCAGCGCTAGGTGCCGATGAGTGCCAAATCTATACGGATGTCGATGGTGTTTACACTACCGATCCCCGCGTGTGTTCCAGGGCGCAACGCCTTGAGAGCATTACTGTAGAAGAAATGCTTGAACTAGCGAGCCTAGGCTCCAAAGTGCTGCAAATCCGCGCTGTGGAGTTTGCAGGCAAGTACAACGTGCCGCTACGGGTATTGTCGAGCTTTGAAGATGGCCCAGGCACTCTAATTGTTGCAGACGCAGACCAAGACGAGGACTCTATGGAAGAACCGCTGATCTCCGGTATCGCTTTTACCAAAAATGAAGCTAAGCTCACCCTGCTGAATACACCAGACGTACCTGGTGTCGCTTCACGCATTCTTGGCCCCATTGCCGACGCAAATATCGAAGTTGATATGATTGTCCAAAATGTAGCCCCTGCCGGTGACTATACAGACTTTACCTTCACCGTAGCTAAAGGCGACTACAAAGCGACGAAGAAGCTAATCGAAGAGACCGTTATTCCTGACTTAGGCGGTGGCGAGCTACGTGGCGACGATAATATTGCCAAGGTGTCACTGGTGGGGGTAGGTATGCGCTCTCACGCCGGCGTTGCTTCTAAGATGTTCCGCGTGTTGGCGGATGAGAACGTTAATATCCGTATGGTATCGACCTCAGAAATTAAAATTTCTGTGGTGATCGATGAAAAGCATATGGAACTAGCGGTCAACGCCTTACACAAGGCTTTTGGTCTTGATAAGTCAGATATCGAATCTGAATAACAACTATGCTTTAAACCTTCTACGCTGAAGGAGTGATACTTGCTGCCGTGTGGTGGTGAGCTTTCTTTCAACGGGAAGTTGGGGTGTCATGGAGCCATGGTCATTGGTGACAAGCGACGCCATGCAGCATAATGGGGTGGCGTCGCCTCTGGTGGACACGTCCCGTTGTGTAAAAACGTCTGAGAAGGAGATCAGCCATGCTCATCTTAACCCGCCGCGTTGGCGAAACTCTGATGATCGGAGATGAAATTACCGTCACGGTATTAGGTGTGAAAGGTAATCAAGTGCGTATCGGTGTGAATGCGCCTAAAGATGTCGCGGTGCACCGCGAAGAGATCTACCAGCGCATTCAGCGCGAACGTAATAGTGAAAGTGACCCTGAGTAAATGGCCGCGAGGGTTGCGTCCGCTGTAGGGCGTTTATGCGGTAACATACGGGCGGCGCGAAAAAAAATTGGTGTGGGGCTGGACATTGGTTCTTATAATCGGTAATATTCGCGCCGTGCTGTTGAGGAGAGGTGGCCGAGTGGCTGAAGGCGCTCCCCTGCTAAGGGAGTATAGGGTTTATAGCCCTATCGAGGGTTCGAATCCCTCTCTCTCCGCCAACCGCATGTTAAGTAGCAAGTGCTTGAAGCAGTAATGTGACAAGCAGAAGTATTGCAAGACCGAGATGTTGAAGGACTGAGGTGTTGCAAGGTTAAGCGCCCGTAGCTCAGCTGGATAGAGTACCTGACTACGAATCAGGGGGTCGGAGGTTCGAATCCTCCCGGGCGCGCCACCTTGTGAATATTACCTCTTGAAAGCGTAAGCTGTTGATGTTACAATGCTTTCATCGTTTGACTAGTTAGATGTAACTGTAAAGCGCCCGTAGCTCAGCTGGATAGAGTACCTGACTACGAATCAGGGGGTCGGAGGTTCGAATCCTCCCGGGCGCGCCAGATTTTAAAAACCCGCTCTCAACGAGAGCGGGTTTTCTGTTTTCTAGCCGGTTCAAGGTGGCTCGCACCTTGTTCTTGCGATCGTGTAAAGCGCCCCACGCATTTTGCGGAAGGGCGCTTTTTTTTGCGCTATGTTTTTCGGGTTATGTTTTTTAGCTTATGTTTTTTAGCTACGTAAGCGCTGTGTGGTTAATTTGGCTGGTGCTTGCTATCGCTGGTTCATATAACGCAGCTGGAGTGCTCGGTAGCAGGCTGTTAAGCAGCGTATCCAGGTCGGTGAGGCGCTTTAGGCGCTGGAAGTGCTGGTCTGCCTCCGCATTACCCTGGCGCATTTGAGCTAGCCACTGTTTGACGAGCGACACTACAACGCGGTCAGGGAGGTGTTGACGCTGCAGAGTGGCGTACTGCATAAGTACGCTAACGCGCATTTCCCAGGTGGTCTCAGGAAGGCGCTCTCCTGTACGTTGCCAGTGACGAATACGTGGTGCAAGCCAGGGGTCCGCCAGGGCGCTACGTCCCAGCATGACATCACGGCAACCAGAGAGGGTGCGAGCTTTCCAGTAATCCTCAAGCGTCCATATATCGCCATTTGCCACCACGGGTATAGAGATGTGGTGGCGCACTTTTCCAATCCACTCCCAATGCGCTGGTGGGCGATAGCCTTCATCTCGGGTGCGTCCATGCACCACTAGGCGCGCAGCGCCACCAGCTTCGCAGGCTTGGCCGCACGCTACTGCTAAACGGCGATTGGCAAAACCCAGGCGAATCTTCGCTGTTACGGGTATTTCACCGTCTAGTGCTTCGGCAACCGCTCTAACGGCACGATAAACGCGTTCAGGCTGGCGTAACAACGATGCACCACCATCATGGCGGTTTACCAGTTTCGCAGGACAGCCAAAATTCAAGTCAATGCTGAGGGCTCCGAGCGAAAGCGCTTGGCGGGCATTCTCCGCCAGCGCTACCGGGTCTGAGCCTAGCAGCTGCAGGTGTACAGGCACGCCGCTAGGCGTGGCGACGGGACGTTTGGTGAGCTCCGGGCAGTGCTTATAAAACACGCGCGGGGGGAGGCGTGTATCAACTACCCGTACAAATTCAGTCACCGACCAGTCGAATCCACCCTGTCGGGTAAGTAAATCGCGGGTAAGGGCATCGATCACGCCCTCCATCGGGGCAAGACCGATTCCACCGTTTTGTAGTAAATTAACAACCGTGACTTCCACTATGGCGCCATTGCAATCTATTCTGGATGTGGCAGGTTAGTGCATTGCCCTCACTGCGCCAAGCGCCTTTACAGGCTGTTGAGGCACCGACAAGCATTTGAAATAAGGAGAATGCGGTATGCAGGATACGGAGTTGCTCCATGAGGGGCTTGCCCTTATGGGGCTTGGTATGGGGTTCGTCTTTGTTTTTCTTACGGTTTTGGTGATTAGCGTAACGCTAATGTCAACGCTGATTGGCCGCTTCCAGCCTGCGCCCGTCGCATCACCTGCTCGTGGGAAAAGTGTAAAATCCTCTGCTTCAAAAGACGCTGATGATGAAGTGTTGGCGGTGATTAGTGCTGCAGTACACCGTTACCGTTCTTCGCGCCGCCGGTAGGCTGTCCTTTTTGTAGCTGCTTTATCCCACTTTTGACAGTTTGTTTGTTATTTTTACTACAAATTCATAAAACGTATAGACTTGTGAGCCACGACCATGAAAGAAACAACTCGTCCTCTGGGAATCACTGATGTTGTCCTCCGCGACGCCCACCAATCGCTATTTGCCACTCGGCTTCGTCTTGAAGATATGCTGCCGATTGCCGAAAAACTCGATAAGGTCGGCTATTGGTCGCTAGAAACCTGGGGAGGCGCCACCTTTGATGCGTGCATTCGTTACCTGGGTGAAGACCCTTGGGAGCGTATCCGTGCGCTGAAAGAAGCCATGCCTAACACGCCTCAGGCGATGCTGCTGCGTGGCCAGAATCTGCTGGGTTACCGCCACTACGCCGATGATGTGGTCGATAAGTTTGTTGAGCGTGCGAAAACTAACGGCGTTGATGTATTCCGCGTCTTCGATGCTATGAATGACCCGCGAAATCTTGAGCGCGCTATTAAAGCTGTGCGCCAAGTAGGTGGTCATGCCCAGGGGACTATCTCCTACACGGTGAGCCCGGTACATACCCTGGATAGCTGGGTAGATCTAGCTAAAACCATTGCGGCGATGGGGGCAGACTCTCTGGCTATCAAGGATATGGCGGGGCTACTAACGCCATACATTGCGTATGACTTGGTTACGCGATTGAAAAAAGAGCTATCTATTCCCGTTCACTTGCACTGCCACGCTACTACTGGCTTATCAACTTCCACGATTCTTAAGGCAGTCGAGGCGGGTATCGATAATGTCGATACCGCTATTTCCTCCATGTCGATGACCTACGGCCACAGCCCCACCGAGTCTGTTGTCGCGATGCTCAAAGATACTGGTCGCGATACTGGCCTGGATCTGGAGCTGCTAGAAGATATTGCCAGCTACTTCCGCGAAGTGCGTAAAAAGTATGCCGCTTTTGAGGGGTCGCTCAAAGGTATCGACTCGCGCATTCTGATTGCTCAGGTACCTGGCGGTATGCTGACCAACATGGAAGGCCAGCTAAAAGAGCAGGGCGCTGGCGACAAGTTAGATGACGTGCTTAATGAAATCCCCCGAGTGCGTGAAGACCTGGGCTTTATTCCGCTGGTGACGCCTACCTCACAAATTGTCGGCACCCAAGCCGTCATGAACGTGATGATGGGCGAGCGTTACAAATCAATTTCTAAAGAAGTTCAGGCGCTGCTTAAGGGAGAGTATGGGTATGCTCCCGCGCCGTTCAACGCCGAACTGCAAAAGCGTGTGCTGGAAGGTGGTGAGCCGATTACCTGCCGTCCAGCGGACAACCTTGCCCCCGAAATGGACAGACTTGCCGCTGAGCTGAAGCAGAAAGCAAGTGCAGAGGGGATTCGTCTTGCTGGTGGTGAGCGGCAGGTGGATGACGTGCTTACTTATGCACTGTTTCCACAAATTGGCCTGAAATTCTTGAAAAACCGTGATAACCCAGAAGCTTTTGAACCAGTACCCCAGGCGCCGCAAGCCGCGGCCAAAGTGCCTGCAAAAGCTGAAGCGAAGGCTCCAGTGGTTGCTAGCGGTCCAGAGACCTACACCGTCAAGCTCAATGGTAAAGCGTTTGTGGTGGAAGTCTCGGAGGGTGGTGAGATTAGTGGGGTGCAAGAGCAAACGACCTCCCAAGCACAGCAAGCAGCTGAGCCGGTGTCTAGTGGCGAGAGTATTGATGCGCCACTGGCAGGCAATATCTTCAAGGTGAATGTACGCCCTGGAGACCAAGTGGCAGCAGGTGATGTCGTGATTATTTTGGAAGCCATGAAAATGGAAACTGAAGTTCGCGCCAGTAGTTCTGGTACGGTTTCTAAAGTCAACGTCAGCGAAGGCGACAGCGTAGCCGTAGGCGATGCGCTGATCGAGCTTTAAGGGCTTCGGTAATGGAAAAATTAATCACCCTATGGGAAGGCTCGGGGTTATATAACCTCGAGCTTGGCCAGGCGGTCATGATCCTTGTGGGGCTAGGGTTACTCTACTTAGCCATTTACAAGAAGTTTGAGCCTCTGCTGCTGGTACCTATCGGCTTTGGCGGGATTTTAGCCAACATACCTGAGGCTGGCTTGGCAATTTCAGCCTTGGATCAAGCCATTCATGTGGCCAATCCTGCCGTGTTGCAACAGATGGCATCCACATTGGGCGCCACGCTTGACCCGTTAGCCAGTGTTGAAGCATGGCGCGAAACGCTGGTGTATCTAGTCAACGACGGCGCAAGCCCTGATCAGCTGCGCGCTGCGCGAGATGTTGCAACTAATGTTGGCTACAGTGATGGCTTGCTCTACGTATTTTATAGCCTTGCAATTACTACCGGCATTGCCCCGCTGATTATCTTTATGGGGGTGGGGGCTATGACGGATTTTGGTCCGCTGTTGGCGAATCCCCGGACGCTATTTCTAGGTGCGGCGGCGCAGTTTGGTATTTTTGCAACGGTCTTTGGTGCGGTGGGTATGTCCGCCATGGGATGGATGGACTTCTCCATCAATCAGGCGGCGGCGATTGGTATTATCGGTGGTGCAGATGGTCCCACGTCTATCTACGTTTCCAGTATGTTGGCGCCGGAACTGTTGGGTGCGATCGCTGTGGCGGCTTATGCCTATATGGCGCTGGTACCGCTTATACAGCCACCGATTATGCGGCTGCTAACCACTAAGAAAGAGCGCGAAATCGCAATGACGCAGTTGCGTCCGGTGTCTAAGCTCGAAAAAATCGTCTTCCCACTGCTTCTGTTGGTATTGGTGGCGCTGTTTTTACCCGATGCTGCGCCACTGCTGGGGATGTTCTGCTTTGGCAACCTGATGCGTGAGTGTGGTGTGGTTGAGCGATTAACCGACACGGCGCAAAATGCCCTTATCAATATCGTTACTATTGTGCTTGGCCTTGCTGTTGGCTCTAAGCTAATGGCTGAGAGCTTTCTTGCCCTTGAAACACTGGGTATTATGGGGCTAGGTATTGTTGCTTTTGGTATCGGTACTTCGGCAGGTGTATTGATGGCGAAGCTGATGAATCTGGTGAGTCGCATGCCGATTAACCCCTTGATTGGAGCGGCAGGGGTGTCGGCAGTGCCCATGGCTGCTAGGGTCGCTAATAAGGTAGGGCTTGAGTCAAACCCCCACAATTTCCTGCTAATGCATGCCATGGGCCCCAACGTAGCGGGCGTGATTGGTTCTGCAGTTGCAGCGGGGGTGATGATCAAGTATCTGGGCTAGGGTGCCTGGAAAGTCAGTGAGCGCAGCTTGCCAAGCAATTGCTTGTGTAGGCTGCGCTTTTTTACTGGTGGATTGTTTATTGGCTTCGTCATTTATTAATTAACTTAGGGATTGATTGGCTTAAGTATTTATAGACTTAGGTAAAAAGAAAACTAAGGTGCTTTATGGATACCAATTGGCATTTTTAGACGATTTTCTAGTGTTTCAAGAGCGAGAGGGACATCCCGTGGCCAGCCAATGGTTAGGCGTACGCCATCACTATCATAGTCTGCTTGCTGAACCGGGATCTGCTGCTCATCGCACCAGGTACGTACTATGGCTTCATGGGCAAAGCTAACATTCAGTTGGTAGTAGTCCCGCTCAATGACTTCCCGTGTAGGCAGTGCTTCAAGGCCTGCGTTTACGGCTTGTGCATACGCGCGAGCTAAGCCGCCAGTGCCAAGCTTTGTACCGCCAAAATAGCGGATAACAACACAGCCTATTTCACCTAAGCCGCTGCCGTGTAAAGCTTGATACATGGGTCTTCCGGCTGTTCCTCCAGGTTCACCATCATCTGAAAAACCAATATGCGTTTGTTCCCCAGGAGGCCCCGCTATAAAGGCGGTGCAGTGGTGGCTTGCATTGGGATGGGCTGCTTTTGCTGCATCCAGCAGTGCATCAAAAGCAACTTTATCCGGCGCGTGGCACACCCAAGTGAGGAATTGGCTTTTTTCAACTTCTATTACCGCAGTGTGCCATTGAACAGGAGCTAAATGAGGTACCCGATAGCGCAATATAGAGTGCTCCTGAGTAGTATGGGAGAGCGTGGCTAGGCCTAATGGTGTTGTGATGCTGAGTGATGCTGCTCAATACCCATTACCATGCCTAATACCTGAATATCACAATTATGCAGAAACAGGGCAGGCGTTGCTGAGTCTTCAGGCAATAAATGAACGCCCAATCGGCTAATTGAAAGGCGTTTTAAGGCAACTTCACGTTGATTGATAGTGACAATTGCTGTTTCTTGCTGTGTGTCATGTTGATAACGACGAATAATTATAACATCACCATCAAAAAGATTGCTGTCTCGCATGCGGTCGCCGCGTACCTTGAGCGCGTAAGTATTACGCCGTGTAACATGCATCGCAGAGCGCTGCCGAGTTATGGGGGCCGTGCCCATGGGTGGAGCAGCATGTATTGCATTGCTATGGTGGTGCTTTGGTGCCGGCATTGACATCGTCATTGTGGTTTCTCCAATGCAGCGCCCGCTCCCTAGGCGTGAGGTTGAGTGCAGTGCTGTGTTTATGTTCTGTGGTGTTTTTCCATACAGTGTTTGTAGTATAAGCCTGTTTTTGCATACAGTGCTAGTGGTGAGTGTGCTGTTGTGTCGTGGGTTTATGTTTAAGCGAATTTTGAGGTGTATCATACTGCGACCCCAGACCGCATAGCCTGACTGGCGACAAAGGGCCTTTCCGTGTAGAGTTCGACCCGAAATCAATGTGGCTGGAGAGAACTTTGAGCCTGTGCCTACAAGCCCGACAACTGGCATGTGAACGTGATGACCGCTGGTTATTTGAAGGGCTCGATCTTGATATTCAGAGCGGTGAGATCGTACGCATAGAAGGCCCCAATGGCAGTGGCAAAACGACGTTGCTAAAAATACTCTCGGGCCAGCTAAGCGATTACCATGGCGAGCTTTATTGGAACGGTTCGCTAATGCATGACGTTCGTGAACATTTTCTCGCCAATTTGCTCTATTTAGGCCACGCCCCTGGTGTTAAAGCAGGGCTTTCTCCACTGGAAAACCTTGCTTGGTATCAAGCGCTGAGTGGTGAGCAGGGCTCTGAGGCCCAGCGGGAAGAGGCGTTGAGCAAAGTCGGGCTGCGAGGATTTGAGGATGTTCCGGCGGGCCAGCTTTCCGCTGGCCAGCAACGACGTATAGCGCTGGCAAGGTTAACGCTTACTCCTCGAGCACTTTGGGTACTGGATGAGCCTTTTACAGCGATTGACCGCCACGGTGTTGCGGCGCTTGAAGCGCAGCTTGTCGCACATGCCAGTGCAGGCGGATGTGTACTGGTTACTACACACCACGAGCTAACTGCGTCACCGGTACTTAGAAGAGTACAGCTGGGGTAGAAGGAGACAGTGTTGCCTAGCACAAATGCCACCATCAGTTCCCCGGTAATGCCTGTGCATGATCCTAAAGGGGGGCTTTTAATTGCCCTTAATGCCACGCTAAAACGTGACATGATGCTGATGCTTCGCCGCCGCGGTGAGGTGTTAAACCCGCTGGTGTTTTTTGCGCTGGTAATTACCTTGTTTCCGATTGGTATTTCACCAGACCCTGAGCTGCTGGCGGTTATTGCACCGGGCCTATTATGGGTAGCGGCACTGCTGGCGGCACTGCTCTCTTTGGATAGCCTATTTCGCAGTGATTATGAGGATGGCAGTTTAGAACAACTACTCTTGGCGCCGCAGCCCTTAGCAGCGCTGGGGTTGGCAAAGGTGGCCGTTCATTGGTTGCTTACCGGCCTGCCACTAGCGCTTATGGCACCGCTGCTGGGTATTATGTTGTCTTTACCCACGGGTAGTTACGCCGTATTAGCGCTTTCACTGGCGCTTGGAACGGCCAGCCTGAGCTTAATTGGTGCGATTGGCGCAGCGCTAACCGTCGGGTTAGCACGCGGCGGCGTACTGCTTTCTTTGCTGGTACTGCCTCTTTATATTCCGGTGCTTATTTTTGGTGCAGGCGCCGTACAGGCGGCCATCATGGGGGATGGGGTAACAGCGCACTTGGCAATTCTAGGCGCGCTGTTGGCTGTGGCTTTAATGCTAGCGCCCTGGGCTATCGCCGCTTCACTACGTATCAGCATCAACGGTTAAAGGACGGGAACCATGTGGGCCTTTATTAACAAACTGAGATCACCCAAGTGGTTTTATGCTATTAGTGCCAAGCTACAGCCCTGGTTTTGGGCATTAGCGGCGCTGCTTTTGCTAACGGGCACACTTTGGGGGCTGGCGTTTGCGCCTGCGGACTACCAGCAGGGCAATAGCTTCAGAATTATTTATGTCCATGTGCCAGCTGCTTTTTTGGCGCAGTCGATTTTCGTTTCCATGGCCATTGCTGGGCTAGTGTTTATGGTGTGGAAAATTAAAATCGCTGATATGGCTGCCACTGTCATGGCTCCTCTAGGCGCGGCGATGACGTTTGTTGCGCTATTTTCCGGCGCTGTATGGGGCGTGCCTACGTGGGGCACATGGTGGATGTGGGATGCCCGCCTTACCTCCATGCTGATTTTACTGTTTTTGTACTTGGGTGTTATCGCGCTGCGTGGGGCGTTTAGTAGTCGTGATAGTGGCTCCCGAGCGGCCTCAGTGCTGACAATGGTAGGCGTCATTAATATTCCGATTATTAAGTACTCTGTTGACTGGTGGTACACGCTCCACCAGCCCGCCACTTTTACTATTACCGGCCGTGCAGCCATGCCCATGGAGATGTGGGCACCGTTGTTAATCATGGTACTGGGGTTTTATAGCTTTTTTATTGGATTAACCCTGATGCGCACTCGAAGCGAAATTTTACGCCGTGAAGCCAATAAGCGCTGGGTACGTGATCTAATAGAGGAGTTACGTTAATGGTCTTCTCCTCAGTTAATGAATTTCTCGCTATGGGTGGCCATGGGCCGTACGTATGGTCTGCCTGGGGCGTTACTGCGTTGTTATTTCTGGTAATTGTGTGGCATGCGCGGTTAGAGCGCCGCCAGTTGCTTCGAGGCTTGAAGCGTCGCGCGCGACGCGAAAACCAAGCTGCAAGCTATCCACATGGATCAGCGCAGGCACCGGTTAAACCTGCTCAAGGGGACGTTCACCATGACGCCTAAACGTAAACAAAAGCTGTTTGTTATTTTGGGGTTAGTATCACTAACGGCGATTGCCGTTGGGCTAACGCTCTATGCGCTGCGCGCTAATATCAATTTATTTTTTAGTCCGGTTCAAATTGCTCAAGGTAATGCACCTATTGAGCGTCAGATTCGGGCGGGTGGGATGGTGAAAGAGGGGTCGGTTTATCGCGACCGGGAAAGTCTCGATGTTGAGTTTACGGTAACCGACTACGTCGATGACCTTAATGTTTACTACAGCGGTATTTTGCCGGACCTGTTTCGTGAAGGGCAGGGTGTTGTCGTGGTTGGTGAGTTGCAGGCGGACGGACGTTTCCGTGCCGACAAGGTGTTAGCACGCCACGACGAAAACTACATGCCTCCTGAAGTCGCCCAAGCGCTGGAGGAGGCTGGTTACTCACCTGCCGACTTCCAAGCGAAAGCGGCTAAGGTTGGTGAGCGGTTGGAGCAGCAAGGCGTTCCACACGCTAGCGAATACTAACGCTCAGGCTGTTCTGCTGCTAAGCAGGCTGTTATTGCCCAGTGCTATCTCGGAGCGCTCATGTTCATTAAAATGATTCCAGAAATTGGCCACTTTGCCCTGGTTATTGCCCTGCTAATGGCGATTGTGCAGGCGATTATGCCCCTGGTTGGGGCGGCTACGCGTCGGCCGTTATGGATGGCCTATGGCCGGCCAATGGCGGCAGGTCAGTTTTTCTTTGTCGCGATTGCCTATATCTGCCTAACGACAAGCTACATGTTAGATGACTTTAGTGTTGCTAACGTTGCCAATAACTCTAACTCACTGCTGCCCTGGTACTATAAATTTAGCGCGGTGTGGGGTAACCATGAAGGCTCGGTGCTGCTTTGGAGCTTGATGCTGGCGGGCTGGGGCTGCGCGGCATCGATCTTCTCAGGTGACTTGCCGCGAGACATGGTCGCACGTGTCCAAGGCGTTATGGGGATGGTATGCGTTGGCTTCCTGCTGTTTATTTTAATGACCTCAAATCCCTTCGAGCGTCTGTTACCAAACATGCCGCAGGATGGTGCTGATCTGAACCCGCTACTTCAGGATTTTGGCCTGATCGTACACCCACCGATGCTTTATATGGGCTATGTGGGCTTTTCTGTCGTCTTTGCTTTTGCTATTGCTGCGCTTTTGGGTGGTCGTTTGGACGCTGCCTGGACCCGCTGGGCACGTCCCTGGACGAATCTAGCTTGGGCATTCCTTACCGTGGGTATCGCCTTGGGTAGCTGGTGGGCTTACTACGAGCTTGGCTGGGGCGGCTGGTGGTTCTGGGATCCGGTCGAGAACGCATCGCTGCTGCCTTGGCTTACGGGTACTGCGCTGATGCACTCTTTGGCAGTGACAGAAAAGCGCGGCTCGTTTAAAAGTTGGTCGGTACTGTTGGCGATTTCGACTTTCTCGCTTTCACTGTTGGGCACTTTCTTGGTGCGCTCCGGCGTACTGACATCGGTACACGCTTTTGCCAATGACCCATCTCGTGGCTTCTTTATACTGATGCTGCTGACGATTACGGTGACCCTCTCGCTGTTGGTATTTGCACTGCGTGCGCCACGGGTAAGTCACAAAGTTGGTTTTAACTGGCTTTCCCGCGACTCTCTGCTGCTAATCAACAATATCCTGCTGGTCATTATGACGGTCACTGTATTGTTGGGAACGGTGTATCCGTTAATTCTCGATTCCATGGGGCTGGGTAAAATCAGCGTAGGGCCTCCTTACTTTAACGCGCTATTTGTACCGCTAACGGTTGTGATGTGTATCTTCATGGGCCTTGGCCCCATGGCTCGTTGGAAAGGAATGGCTGCTGGTGAGCTAGTCCGCAAGCTATGGTTGGCGGGAGCGGTATCACTGATTCTAGGCGCAGCAGTACCGCTGCTGTATAGCGGAGAGTGGAACCTTTGGGTGGCTTTAGGCATTATTTCAGCGCTCTGGATTGTACTGCCCATAGTGCGCGATTTATTTGATAAGACCCGCCATGCAAGCTCGTTTGGGGCTGGCCTTCGCAAGCTTTCACTTGCCTATTGGGGCATGGTGTTAGGGCATGTTGGTATTGCGGTCACCATCGTGGGAGTGGCCATCGTTTCCAACTACAATATCGAGCGCAACGTCCGCATGTCGCCAGGAACCACGGTAGAGGTCGCTGGCTACCAGTTCACCATGACCGAGCTGACTAGCCGTCGTGGACCTAACTTCTTGGCAGACACTTCGATTATCCAGGTACAGCGTGGCGAATCAGGGCGTAGCTTTGTGATGCGTCCTGAGAAGCGCCTTTATCTGGCTACCGGTATGCCAATGACCCAGGTAGCCCTACGGCCAGGCTTGTTCCGTGACCTTTATGTTGCCATGGGAGAGGACCTGGAAGACGGTAGCTACGCCATGCGTATTCAATATAAACCGTTTGTTCGCTGGCTATGGTTGGGGGGTTTGCTAATGGCATTTGGCGGCATCCTGGCCATTATCGATAAGCGCTATCGCCGTGTAACTGCGCGCAGTACAGCGCCCGCAACTGCTGGCCAAGTGTCGTCGAAGGAGGCTACAGCATGACCCGGCGGTTGCTGCTCCTACTGTTACCAGTAGGCTTTATTGGTATTGCGCTGTTTCTTTATCAAGGGTTGGGGATTAATCCCTCTGATCGGGATTCGGCGCTCATGGCGCGTGAATTCCCGGCGTTTGAAGCCAGTACACTGCGCGATGAGAATCGTCGGGTAGATCAAACGTTGCTGACAGGCGAGGTTACCCTGGTCAATGTCTGGGGCGAATGGTGTCCTGCCTGTAAGCAAGAGATGCCACAGTTATTGGAGTTGGCGGACAATAATATTCGTATGGTAGGTATCAACTATCGCGATACCCGCGAAAAAGGGCTGGAGTTCTTAAGCGAGTTTGGCGACCCCTTTGAGGTCAATATTTTTGACCCCGATGGCAGCCTTGGCTTTGACCTTGGTGTCTACGGTGCGCCGGAGACCTTTTTAGTCGATGCCGACGGTGTTATTCGCTATCACCATAAAGGCTATGTATCGCCTGAAGATGTTCGCGAACGTATCTTGCCGGAGGTGGAAAAATGGCGTTAATTCGTACGTTCTCAGCAGCTTTTATGTTGCTTTTTGCAGTAAGCGTGATTGCCGGTGGCATTGAAGTTAGAGAGTTTGATGACCCAGTGATGGAGAAGCGCTACCGTGACTTAACCGCTTCTATGCGCTGCCCGCTATGTGAAAATCAAGCAATCGATGATTCCGATGCGCCCATTTCAGGTGATATGCGTGAACGGGTTTACCTGCTGCTCCAGGATGGTCAATCAGATATAGAAATTATCGACCATATGGTACAGCGTTTTGGCGATTATATTCTTTACAACCCTCGGTTGGAAAATCGTACCTATTTGCTATGGGGGCTTCCCATAGGGCTAATATTTGTCGGGGTTCTAGTGGTCATATTAATGGTTCGTGCCCGACGCAATGCTTCTGCAAAAGCTCTCAGTGCTGAAGAGCGCGCCCGCCTGGATGCCCTGATCAACCGCGAGAGGTCTTCATGACACCGCTTTGGATTGCAATTGCTCTACTATTACTGCCCGCCTTGTGGCTACTGATAGCACCAATGCGTAGTGCCCGTGCGCTGAGTGACCAGCTACACCACTTTGAAGCCAACGACACCTCCGCCGAACAGAACGTGGCAATCTTTAAACGCCGCTTGGCTTCTTTGGAAGCCGCCCGTGAACGAGGCGATATCGATGAAGCTCGCTTTGCAGAAGACCGCCTAGAACTTGAGCGCAGCCTGCTGGAAGATACGGTTATCCAAACCAAGCGGCCATTAAAAGCTGCCACTTCCGGTAAGCTGGTAGTTCCTCTTGTAATGGTAAGCGTTGTTGTCGCGAGTGTGTTTTGGTATCAGCAACACGGTGCTGAGGGCGACCTTACGCTTTATGCTATTCAGCAGGAAGTGAGAAATGACCCGGATGGCTCCTTAGCGATGTACCTTGAGCGTATGGAGGCCGAAACCGAGCGGCAGCCCAATAATCCCAATGTATGGAGCTTACTCTTTCCGCTATACCGCGATTCAGGCCAGCCAGAGAAAGCTGCCGCTGCATTAGAGCGGTTGATGGAAATCGATGGCCGTACTCCACCGTTGCTTGCTCAGTTAACCCAATTGCGTTTCTTTATGGCTGAGCGCGAGCTAACCCCAGAGGTTCAGGCGTTGGTGGATGAAACGTTAGAGCAAGATCCACGCCAGCCCACGGTACTTGGTGTGCTGGGTATTTATGCTTTTGACAATGGCGACTATGAAGTAGCTATTGATCGCTGGCGCCGCGCCTCAGCCAATATTGAAGACTCTAATACTGCAGCTTCACTACGCGACGGCATTCGTGTTGCCCAGCAGCGCTTAGGTATTGAGCCAGAAACAGCCGATGCGGCGGCGGCACAAAGCCAAGGGGTTCGGGTTAAGGTGTCTCTGGATGACGCCTTAGTTGGCAGCGTCGATAATGATGCGACAGTGTTTATTACTGCGCGAGATAGAGAGGGTGAATTGCCACCCTTGGCGGTTGTGCGCGCTCAGGTATCGGAGCTGCCTATCACCGTGGTGCTAGATGATGCTGCCGCCATGTCGCCCCAGGCACAAATCTCCCAGGTACGCGACGTGCGTCTGATGGTGCGCGTTTCACCTTCTGGCCAGGCAACGCCTCAGCCGGGTGATTTGTTTGGTGACTTAGAAAACGTTAGCGTAGGTCCTATTAGTGAAGATGAAGCGGCAAATGTTGTTATTGACCGCATTTTTGAATAACCACTGCGGTAGTAATCACTACTGTTGTAACCGCTACAAAGGGCCACAATGCGCTTAACCTCTATTCGTCTAGTTGGGTTTAAGTCCTTTGTTGACCCCGTTACGGTGCCCTTCGATGGCAATATGACCGCTATCGTTGGGCCAAATGGCTGTGGCAAATCCAATATCATCGATGCCGTGCGCTGGGTCATGGGAGAGTCCTCCGCGAAAACCTTGCGTGGCGAGTCCATGGCAGACGTTATCTTTAATGGCTCGACGGGGCGTAAGCCCATTGGTCAGGCCTCCATTGAGCTTAAATTTGATAACCGCGATGGTGGCATGGGCGGCGTGTATGCCCAGTATGCAGAGATTGCTGTTAAACGCCTAGTAACCCGCGATGGTCAATCAAACTACTTCTTTAATGGTCAAAAGTGTCGCCGGCGGGATATTGCGGATCTTTTTATGGGCACCGGGCTTGGCCCGCGTTCCTACGCCATTATTGGTCAGGGGATGATTTCGCGGCTTATTGAGGCCCGCCCCGACGATTTGCGTGCCACGTTGGAGGAAGCCGCTGGCATCTCCAAGTATAAAGAGCGTCGTCGGGAAACTGAAAACCGCATGCGGCGTACTCAGGAAAACTTAGAGCGGCTGGACGATATCCGTGAAGAGCTCGACAAGCAGTTGGAGCGCCTTAAACGTCAAGCCGAAGCGGCAAAGCGCTATCAGGAGTTGAAGCAGCAGGAGTATCGCTTAAAGGGTGAGCTGGCTCTACTACGCGGCCGTACGTTGCGTGTTGAACAGTCTCATCAGGAGAGTCGTGTTCGCGAGCTGGAAATCGCTGTCGAGAAAGATGTATTCGGTGTCCGTCAATGTGAAACCCGATTGGAGCAGGCCAGGGAACAGCACGATGAGCTAGCTGAGGTGCTTGATCGCCATCAGCAGCAGTTTTATGAAACTACCACTCGCATCGCCCGTCTAGAACAGGATCAAGCTCACCGCCGTAGTCGCGAAGCACAGCTAGCAAACGATATTGCCACGGCCCGCCGTGACCTTGATGATCAGCGTCAGGTGAGTGAAGGCGACCAGGAACGGCTGGCGACGATAGATGCGCGGCTGGAGGAGCTGCTTCCCGAACACGAAGCGCTTGAAGAGCAGCTAGAAATACTTGAGCAAGCCCTTGCAGATGCCAGCCCGGCTCTGGAGGCTGCCGAACAGCAGTGGTCCGATGCAGAGAATCACTGGCGGGATGCCAGTCGCGCAGCAGATCGTAGCCAGGATCAACTGCGTGATTTAGAGCAGCGTATTGCTCGCTTGCAGACCGAAAGCCAGCGCCGTCGCCAACAGCGTGGCGAGCTTGCTGATGTGGCGGCACTGCGTAATGAATATCTTGAATGCCAAGCACAACGGCAAGAAGCTGACCAGCGGGCTAACGAATTTAAAGTCGAACGCGAGCAGTGGCAGCAGCGTTATAGTGATGCCAAAGCCGCCTATCAACAGGCTGTTCAGTCTCGCGATCAGCAGCGCGCTGAGCTTAGCCAGTATCAAGGAGAGCTGGCGTCACTGCAGGCTTTAATAGATGCCGCCTTAGCTGACCATGATCCCCGTCTTAGCGAAACATTAGCTGCCCACGGCCTTGTTGATGCACCACGGTTAGGTGAAGCCATTAGTGTGGTGCCAGGCTGGGAACGAGTGATTTCCTCGCTGCTTGCCCCATGGTTAAACGCTCGACTAGTCGATGCAGAGCAATTAAAGCCCTTACCTGAAGCGCTCGCCACTGAGTGGGTCTTAATCGACCAAGCGACACACTCTGCCCCCTCTCATAATCGCCTCGATGCATTAGTTACTGGTGCTGGGGCATTGGGAGAGTGGTTGGCGAGTATTTATTACGTAGATACCAATGAAGAGGCCAGTACACTACTGCCTGCTTTGGCTCCCGGGGAAAGTGTTGTTAGCCGTGAAGGCGTATGGCGTGGGCGCGGCTGGTTGCACCAGCAGGCCAACGGCGAAGGCGTTGATGCGCTCCTGATCACTCGTCGCCGGTTTGACGAACTTGCCGCCCAGCGCGAGCAGGTAGAAGAGGCCCTGGCGCTGTTGGACGAGCAGTGCGATGCTGCAAGCGAAGCCATTGAAACCTTAGAGCTTACTCGTGAGCAACAGGTTGAGCAGGAGCGTGCCCATGCTGCGATCCTCCAACAGTTTGCAGTAAAAGAGCAGCGCCTCGCCCAACACCTGGAGCATTTAGAGGGGCGTGCCACCGAGCTGGACGACGAGCTTGCTCAGCTGCAAGAGAGTGAGGCAGAACTAACACTTACCTTAGAAGAGCAGCGTGCTCGTTGGCATGTTGCTATGGAGCAGTTGGAAGCAGCCGCTGAATCCCGCGAAACCAGTGCCGCACAGCGTAGCCATAAGCGTGAACAACGCGAACAGCTAAACTTACAGCATTCGCCGCTTAAAGCGCGCCAACAAGCATTAGCACTTGAGCGTGAGCGACTGAACGCTGAGCGCGAAAGTTTGCGTGCCCAGCAAGCCCGCAGTAGTGATAGCGAAGAGCGGATACTGTTACGTATTGCCGAGTTAGAAGAGTCTCGGGAGATGTTAGTAGAGCCGGATGAGCTGGCTGGCGAAGAGCTGGAAGAGTTACTACATCAGCGTGAACAGCAGGAGCGCCGTTTAAACGACACCCGCCAGCAGGCCCAAGCGCTTGCTGAGCAGTTGCGTAATGACGAGCTGGCTCGCCAGCAGCATGAGCGCAATTTAGAGCAGAGCCGTGAACAACTTCAACAGCGACGAATGGATGTGCAGGCGCTGGCATTGAAAGCGGCTACCCAAGATGAGCAGCTGGCAGAGCTTGGTCATGATGCAGAAGCACTTGCTGAACACTTGCCCAGTGACGCTAGCGAAACGGCTTGGCAGGAGCGCTTAGAGAATACCTCGGATAAAATTCGTCGCCTTGGGGCCATTAACCTTGCGGCGATTGAAGAGTACGACCAGCAGGCTGAGCGGCGGAACTACCTGGAAGCCCAGCACGCCGAACTAACCGAAGCGCTGGAAACCTTAGAGCGTGCAATTAAACGCATCGACCAGGAAACCCGTATACGCTTCCGGGAGACCTTCGAGCAGGTTAATACTGGGCTGCAAACACTATTTCCTCGCGTGTTTGGCGGCGGCGCTGCTTGGTTAACGCTAACTGGGGACGATCTGCTGGAAACTGGCGTGGCGATTATGGCTCGCCCGCCAGGCAAGAAAAACAGCACAATTCATCTATTGTCGGGCGGCGAAAAGGCGTTAACCGCGCTTTCTCTAGTGTTTGCAATTTTCCAGCTGAATCCTGCACCTTTTTGTATGCTAGATGAAGTTGATGCGCCTTTAGATGACGCCAACGTAGGTCGTTATGCAAAGTTGGTAAAAGAAATGTCTGAAAGCGTGCAGTTTATCTATATTACTCACAATAAAATTGCCATGGAGGCCGCAGAGCGCCTGATGGGGGTTACCATGCAGGAGCCTGGCGTATCGCGCTTAGTATCGGTAGGTATTGATGAAGCGGCAGCTTTAGTGGATGAGTAATGTTATAAATAATTATCGTGAAAATGGCACTTTCAAGTCGTTCCATAGTCAGAAAAACGGTGTTTAGTATCGCTTAATGTGGCTTTAATGCGTGAAAATTGGTAAAAATTGGCACTTTTCGTAGTATCCGCGCTATGCTTGGTGATAAATGCTTATTCATAAGAAGGTTCTATATTCGGGTATGGCATTTAAGTGCTGTGCTCAAGCAACCGGTTAAACGACCCATGGAATGCTCGACATGGAATTAAGAGAGTGGTTAATCATTCTAGGACTGGCGCTGGTATCGCTTATCGTAGTTGATGGCGTACGCAGACTTCAACGCCAGCGTCGCGTGCCTCGCTTAGACCAAGCAGTCAAAGACCTGCCGGCCGCTAAGCCGGAAGAGTTTAATGACGCAGTAAAAGAGGCGGAAATTAACTGGGAGTTGCCCAACGGTGGCGCCAGGGTTGTTAAGCCTGCTGACTATAGCGGTCTTGGCCGAAAACCTAAATTAGAGCGCCAAGAGCATCCTGGGCCTTCTAAAGTGCTTGCCGATTTTAGGCGCTCTTTTTCCAGGGCAATGCCTAGGTACAAATCTGCAGTGAGTCAGGATGCCTCAATTGCTCCTACAGCTCAAGCTTCTCAAGCTTCGGTAATGCACTCTGATGCGGATATGTCGGCTACGCCACTAGCCGCACAATCCGAACAGAACCCGCCTAAGGCTTTTGAGCAAGAGCGCCAAGATCCCAGTGTATCAACATCCGATACCCCGCCAGCCAGCAGCTCTGATGGTATTGCTAACGACGGTATTGTTAACGACAGTATTGTTAACAACAGTATTGCTAACAATGCTGTGGCTAGCATAGAGCCCAAGCCGGAAGTTCTACAGCAGGAGCAGGAGACGGTTAGTCCACCCATCGCTGAGCAAGCTACAGCTGTGGAAGAACCGATCACTGCGGAACAACCGATAGCTGCTGAATCATCTGCTCCTGAAACTGCGCAAAGTCCTGATGGCGAATCTGCCCCGGCCGTTAGCGATCATCAGGAGGACGAACGAACAGAAGAAGAATCGCCTTCAGCGGCGACTGTTTCACAGAAGAAGCCGCTTGATGATAGCCAAACCGAATCCGTCTCAACTCCGGTCTCTGCAGTAGATGAAAGGTCTGTAGATGTACCCACGGCTCAGCAGCAAGCGGATCACCAAGACGAACCAGTGTTGCGCGCAGAGCCAGAAGATGCCGCTTTTGCCAAGCACTCTTCTGATGCTCCCAAGCGTCGCCAATTACGTCTGGGTACAGCTGGCGAGTACAGTGAGTTAGGTGATGATGAAATCGATGAGTATCGCTTAGTTGATTTTGAAGGCATTGCTCGTTCCTTCAAACGCCGCTTGATTGAGCGCCGCAAACAGAAAGCCATCAAAAAAGCTGAAAAAGCCAAGCGGGCTGAAGCCTTGGCTAAACAGAAAGCAGAGCGCAAAGCACTTGAAGCTGAGCAGCGCCGCGAAGCGAAAGAAGCTGCTGCAGCGGAAAAAGCGCGTCTTGCCCAGGAGCGTGCAGAGGCTCGTGAAGCAGCCGCTAAAGCAGCGGAAGCGCAGCGTATTGCTCATCAGGAAGAGGCTCAGGCAGCAGCTGCAGCTGAGGCCATGTCCCAAAGTGCTAAGTCTCAAAGTGCTAGGTCTAACAGTGATAGATCTCACAGTGTAATGTCAACTGATGGCTACAAGGAGCCTTCGCTTGGGGCTGCAGCAGGCTACGCTGACGACTACTCTCAGGGCTATGACAGCGTTGACGAGTATGATGAGTACGTAACCGAAGCCTACGCCTCTCAAGACAGCGTGGTGCGTAACCATCCAACGCTAGAAAAAGCCTTACGCCACGATGTGAACGGCGAACATGCCAAAGAAACGCTAACTAACGCTGATGAAATGGTGGTTATTAGCGTGCTTTCCCGCGACCCAGAGGGCTTTGATGGAGGCAAGCTTCTTGAGTTGATGATGGTTTGTGGCATGCGTTATAGCCGTACCATGGGTATTTTTCATCGATTCGAAACGGAAAGTCCTGATAGCGAGTTACAGTTCTCAATGGTCAACGTGCTGAAACCCGGCACCTTCCCTATTGAAGAGATGGACGACTTCGTCACGCCAGGTATCACACTGCTGATGCCGCTACCTGGTGCCACAGACAGTTCGGCCGCCTTTGAAGCCATGGTAGAAACTGCCATGGTATTGGTGCGTCATATGGGAGGCGAACTGAAAGATGAAAACCACAGCGTGATGACTGCACAAACCATCGAATTTTCCCGTCAACGGGTTCATGAATTCGAGCGCCGCAACCGCTTGCATCGCCATATGCAGGCACGTTAGACGCCACGTTGCCTAAACACCCGCCTTCCTAAAGAAGGCGGGTGTTTTTGTTACTAACTAGCTGTTTTTGTACCCGGAATTTTTTAATGAGTCAGCCTGAGTCAACACTGCGGGAAGAGATTAGCCAACTGCGCGATGATCTGAATGATGCGAATTACCGCTACTATGTATTAGATGAACCAACGCTGACTGATGCAGATTACGACCGCAAACTGCGGCGTTTACAGCAGTTGGAGACCGAACATCCCACCCAGGTATCGCCAGATTCACCAACTCAAAGAGTAGGAGCCGCACCGGCGGAAGGTTTTCCAGAAGTTGCCCATGCGATCCCGATGCTCTCGTTGGATAACGCCTTTAGTCGCGAAGATATCCTCGCGTTTGCTGAGCGAATAGCCGAACGCTTGGAGTGTCAGGCAGCAGAGATAGAGTTTAGCTGCGAGCCAAAGCTTGATGGTGCGGCGGTATCGTTGGTATATGAGCAGGGCGTACTGGTCAGCGGTGCTACCCGTGGTGATGGCCGTACCGGGGAAGGCATTACCTCAAACTTGCGCACTCTACGTTCGGTGCCGCTAAAGTTAGTAGGCAAGAGTGTACCTGAGCTATTGGAAGTCCGTGGCGAGGTGATTATGCGCCACTCAGGCTTTGAGGCACTTAACGAGCGTGCCAGGAGCGAAGGTAGCAAGGTATTTGCTAACCCACGTAACGCTGCCGCTGGCAGCCTGCGGCAGCTCGACCCGCGTATTACTGCTACCCGTCCACTGGAGTTTCATGCCTACCAGGCCGCGCGGCTTGAGCCTGATTTAGGGGATGTAACTCATAGTGCGCTAATGGCGCGGCTATCCGCACTGGGGTTTCGAACCAGCGCTGAGCTTTGTACTGTGCGTGGTCCTGAAGCTGTAGCGGAATTCTGTGAGCAGTTAGGCGAAAAACGTGATCAGTTAGGCTATGACATCGATGGCGTGGTGATTAAGGTGAACGACCTTCGCCACCAACGTGAGCTGGGCTTTGTGGCCCGAGCGCCGCGCTGGGCAGTGGCGTTTAAATTTCCCGCCCAGGAAGAGGTCACCACGCTTAATGATGTGGAGTTCCAGGTGGGCCGTACGGGGGCCATTACGCCAGTCGCGCGGCTAGAGCCAGTGACCGTGGCAGGTGTGACGGTGTCCAATGCTACGCTACACAATGCCGATGAAATCACCCGGCTAGGCGTTATGATTGGCGATACGGTAGCCATTCGCCGCGCTGGTGATGTCATACCTCAAGTAGTGCGAGTGGATACCGATAAACGCCCCGCAGATGCACGGGCAATTAACTTCCCCGATCACTGCCCTGTATGCGGCTCGGACATTGAGCGCCTGGAGGGTGAGGTCGTAGCCCGCTGTTCTGGTGGGCTTTACTGCGCTGCGCAGCGTAAAGAGGCCCTAAAGCACTTTGCCAGCCGTAAGGCACTTGATGTTGACGGACTGGGTGAAAAGCTAATTGAACAGTTGGTGGATCAAGACTGGGTAAAAACGCCTGCTGATCTCTTTCGCCTAAGTGTTGAGCAACTGCAAAGCTTGCCGCGAATGGGCATAAAGTCAGCCACTAATCTAGTCAATGCATTAGACAAAGCCAAACAAACGACTCTGGCTCGGTTTATTTATGCCCTGGGTATTCGTGAGGTAGGTGAGGCTACGGCAGCTAATGTCGCCAGCCACTTTGGTACTTTGCAAGCGTTACAAAACGCTGAGCAAGTGGCGTTAGAAGCGGTGAACGATGTGGGGCCTATTGTCGCGACGCATATCCATACCTTTTTCCGTCAGCCCCATAACCTTGAAACTCTGCAAGCACTGCTGGAGGCTGGCATCACTTGGCAAGAGAGTGAGGTCACCCAAGGTCCAACACCCCTTGAAGGGCAAACATGGGTGCTAACAGGCTCGCTGGACACCATGACTCGCGATGAAGGTAAGGCGCGTCTGCAGGCGTTAGGGGCCAAAGTGGCGGGCAGCGTTTCCAAAAAGACAACCTGCTTAGTGGCAGGGGAGGCCGCGGGAAGCAAGTTAACCAAAGCCGAGCAGTTGGGTGTGGAAGTTATCGACGAAGCGACTTTTATTGAGCGTTTAGCTGCCTGGGAGCAGAGTTAATGGGCCGTTTTATTGAAGTGCCGGCGCGTATGCTGCCGCCGGAAACACTAAATGCCCTGCTGGAAGCTTTTGTTACCCGCCAGGGGTACGACACCACTGATACGGGCGCCGGTATGAGCGGCTGGGTAGCCGAGCTTAAGCAGCAACTTGAGCGTCACGAGCTGATTATTGCCCATGACCTTGAGCTTGAAATGACCGAGGTGATGACCCTCGCCCAATGGCGTGCCTTTGGGCGAGACCTGGCGGATGACGAGGAAGAGGGCGACTACTGATCGCGCACCAGCGTGCTAATAATGCGTCGTCCAGGGTGTAGGTGATCCACCAGCGGCTGCTCCAGGGGGAGTGGCTCATCGCAGATTCTAGACGCAATTATCTCGGCGCATAGCGGGGCGCTGGCAAGCCCCCGCGAGCCGTGGGCAGTCGTGATCCATAGTCCTGGATAGTGATCGCCCAGGGTACTTGGTACCTTGGAAGCATCCTTACGTAGTACCGCGTAAACGTGCTGCCAGATATCGGCTTTCGGCACTGGCCCTGCGTAAGGGCTTTTATCCGGGCTTGCTGCCCGTACGGCGGCGCGGCCTTTCAGGTTCTCAGCGCTCAGCGCCAGGCCGGAAGCTTCTAACTGCGCAACCCAATCTGGTAGCGCTTGGCGCAGCTCATCAATGTTGCGCTGGTGGTCGTCAGCGGTCACATTGCTGGTGGTGTTATTGGGTATAAAACTGGCACCAAAGGTTAGTACGCCCTCCACTGGGGGCGATACATAGCCACCGGCGCATACTACTCGCTGTGGGGCTTGTAACCCCTCTGGGAGTGCCAGTTCGCTGATTTGGCCACGTACCTGCTGCAACGGCAGCTCAGCGGTTTGCGCAAATTGATTGGCAAGCGCTGCGTTAGCCACTACTACTTGATCTGCGTTGATAGACTCTCCACTGGCCAACATAATCTGCCATGCGTTGCCTTGCTGGTGTAGTGCGGTTACTTCCCCTTGATACAGAGTGATATTCGGGTGCTTAACCAGCTGTTCGCATAGCAACTTAGGCCGCACCCAGCCAGCCTGGGGATAAAACAACCCGTGGTTAGCATTAACCGGAACCCCCACTAGCTTACTAAGGTCTTCCGATTGAGCCGTCACGACCTTCTCTGGCAGCGAATGGCGGTCCATAAAGCGCTGTTGACGATTGGCTTCTTTGTCGCTTAAGGCAAGTTGTACCACGCCACAGGGTTGCCATAGCGGCGTATTCAGCGGCACATCAGTAGTCAACTGGTTAAGCCAGCGCTGGCTGTAGAGCATACCCGCAAAATAGAACCGGCTTTGGTGATTGGTCTCCGCTGCCAGCTTCACGTATAGGGCTCCCTGGCGGTTACCGGAGCCACCAGCACCGGGAGCATCCCGTTCAACCACTGTCACGCGTAAGCCACGTCTTGCTAGCGCGGCCGCTACGCTGCAGCCTGCTATGCCTGCTCCTATGACCACCACATGAGTCGCAGTATGCGCAGTAGGTGGGGTAAACCAAGGTGTTGCTTGGCGGCGCATGTCGGTGGGAGGCGTATCGATATGACCCGCGAGCATTTCCCGTTTACGCCCAAACCCCGGTACTTTTTGCCAGCTAAATCCCGCTGCTTTTAGACCACGCTTCACAATGCCAGCGCAGGTAAAAGTGGCAAAGGTGGCACCTGGGCGGGAGCGTGAAGCCATGGCTTCAAACAGTTCAGGTTGCCACATTTCAGCGTTTTTAGACGGTGCAAAACCGTCCAAAAACCAAGCGTCCACTTGGCCATCTAATAAGCTCAACCGCTCGGTGGTATCACCAAAATGCAGGTCGAGAGTTACACGCTCGCTAAGATGTAAACGGTGGATACCACTAACAGCCTCGGGCCACAGGGAGCACAGTTGCTGTGAATAACCCGCGAGAGAAGGCCAAGCGCTTAATGCGCGTGTCAGAGAGTACTGGTCAAGGGGAAACTTTTCTGTGGATAACAGGTGTAGCCGTGCGCTTGCTGGCGCATGCTGTTCAAAGCAGGCCCAGGCGCACAGCATATTTAGCCCGGTGCCAAAGCCCGTTTCACCAATCACAAAAGCGCGGGCATGCTGCCACGCTGCAAAACGTTCGGGAAGGTGGTTAGCTCCCAAGAAAACGTGCTCGGTTTCGGCGCGCCCATCGCCGCGGGTGAAATAGACGTCATCGAACGCTGTTGAGTGGGGGGCCCCCTCGTTCCAAGTAAGTGCTGGTATGGTTAACGCCGCGAGTGGAGGTAAAGCGTTTGGACGTTGGGTCACGCGGGTATCCCCGTACTAATAAAGTGAGCGATAAGAATTGGTTAAAAAATGATCAATTTGCTAGTCGGGGCGTTATCACTGGCCTGTAGAAAAGCGTCCGCTGGGTTTGCACAGAGTTTTCCACAGGCTCTGTGAAAAACCAGGCGGACCCTCCATATTCGCCCAAAAGGGTCAAGGCAAAACTTTTTTGAACGGCTTAACAATTACCTTGGCATAGACCCCTGCAATGATGTATGGGTCTGCATCTGCCCATGCCTGTGCGGCTTCTAGGCTGTCGAATTCCGCTACGACTAAGCTGCCGCTAAAGCCCGCTTCGCCCGGGTTGTCAGCGTCAATGGCGGGGTGTGGGCCAGCTAACACCAGGCGGCCTTCATCGCGCAGGGCCTCTAGGCGAGCCAAGTGATCTGGGCGTGCCGATAACCGGCGCTCCAAGCTGTTAGCTACATCTTCACTGATAATGGCGTAATGCATGGAAATAACTCCTTGAATGCAGGGGGCGATTGTCCAGCGTAACATTGACCGCACCCGCGTAAGCGCGCACCATGGCGAGCGCCTGTGAACCATTAAAGGGAAACAGGAAGCCTGTTCGTGTCTGACACGCCTATTCTGACAAACTCGCCACACGGCGTCATGCTTATGCCCCTACTTCCTGCAAACTCTCTCCCCCTTACCTTTGATGCCGACCAGCGATACCCGGTGGATTTACACATGCACTCCACAGCATCTGACGGTGCGCTGACGCCCAGCGAGCTGGTTACGCTCTGTGCTGAGCGTGGGCTTCGCTATATGGCGCTGACCGATCACGACACCATGGATGGCATAGCCGAGGCAGCAGAGGCTGCTCAGCATGCTGGGCTTTGCTTAGTGCCAGGCTGTGAGTTATCCACGCGTTGGCAGGGGATTAATATTCATGTGGTGGCGCTAATGCCTGGTGGGCTGCAAGGTCCTATGGTGGAGGGGCTTGAGCAGCAGCGGGTAGCGCGTATACAGCGAGCCGAGGTCATTGCTGAGCGGTTAGAGAAGGCGGGGCTTTCCAACGCACTGGAAAAAGCTCGGCTACAGGCCGGAAGCGAGCGCCCGCTGGGGCGTCCAGATTTTGCCCGTGCCTTGGTAGCCGATGGCATGGTGGCTGACTGGGCTAGCGCATTTAAGCGTTACCTGGGTAGTGGTAAAAAAGGCGATGTAAAAGCCCTCTGGCCAGAAATTAGTGATGCGGTGAAGTGGGTAGTGGCTTCAGGTGGTGTGGCGGTGTTGGCACACCCACTGCGCCATGGGTTAACCAGGCGCAAACGTGGCCTGCTAATGGATACCTTTCAGGCTGCAGGCGGGCAAGGCGTTGAGCTGGTTAGTGGTCAGCAAAACCCTGATAGCACCCGTGATTTAGCTCGCCAGCTGGTTGAGCGTGATTTATACGCCTCTATGGGCAGTGATTTTCACTTTCCTGGTAGCCATGCCGCCCCCGGAAGCATGAGCTTGATACCGCGCACCGCGGCTCCGCCGATTTGGCAGCATCCACGCCTTGCTCACCTACGGGATGCGCCCAGTGGCATGTTAGCACTAGGTTAAGCCAGCGAATCAGCTAAGCTGATGCTGAGATAGTTATTGAGATAGTTATTGAGATAGTTACTGTGGTAGTTACTGATATAGTTAAAAGTACCTAGCGAACATATGCCTACAGGCAGGAGTAAGCGATGAGCCAATATTTTCAGATTCATCCGGAAAACCCGCAAAAGCGTCTAATTGATCAAGCTATCGAGATTATTCGTAAAGGCGGGGTGGTGGCGTACCCAACTGATTCTGGTTATGCACTGGGTTGCCATTTGGGCGAGAAGAAGGCCATTGAGAAGATCAAATGGCTACGCTCACTGGATGATAAACACAATTTTACCTTGGTGTGCTCCGATCTCTCTGAAATTGGCACTTACGCTAAAGTAGATAATGATGTGTTTCGGCTGCTGAAAGCCCACACCCCTGGTCCTTATACCTATATTTTGGATGCGACGTCTGAGGTGCCGCGCCTGTTACTGCACCCCAAGCGCCGCTCAATAGGCGTGCGTGTACCAGATCACCGGATTACTCATGCGCTATTGGCAGCCCTGGGTGAGCCGTTAATGAGCGTGACGCTGATTCCTGTAGGCGATGATCTACCCATGAACGACCCGGAAGAGATTCGCGAACGCTTTGGCGCTCACTTAGATGCCATTATTGATGGCGGTGCCTGTCATTTAGACCCCACCAGTGTCATTGATTTACGTGACTTGCCGCCTAAAATTATTCGTGAAGGGCGGGGGGATATTGCGCCGTTCCGTAGTTAGCTTCAGTCCCTGGTTTGCAGGCATCGACTAGTTGGCCTAGTGCGGGCTTTTATCTTTTTTGTGCTTGCGTGGGTCCTCACTCTCTTCATCCAGCCAAGTGCCGCAGCGCAGGCAGTAGCGGGCGCGTTTTTCGTGGCGGTCGTGGCCACAGCCTGGGCACGCTTCTTCAGAGTAGCGATCCTCACGAATCGAGCGGATCACCTGGGCGGAAAATACCCCAGTAGGCACGGCAATAACGGAGTAGCCCAGCAGCATGAGAACCATGGTGATAGCCTTGCCAAGCGAGGTGGCAGGCACAATGTCGCCATAGCCCACTGTTGTCATGCTAACAATCGCCCAGTACATCGACATAGGAATGCTGGTAAAGCCTGACTCTGGTGATTCTATGGTGTACATCAGTGCCGCAAACAGCATCACTACCATTAAGATGCTACTGAAAAATAATAAGATTTGGCGAAGGCTGCGCTTAAGTGCGTCGAGCAGTAGGCGCCCTTCACCAATGAACTCCATTAATCTTAGAATACGGAAGATGCGTAGCACGCGAAGAATGCGAACCATCACTAGTCCGTGAGCCCCCGGTACTAGCAGCACTAGCCACGTCGGAATAATCGCGATCACATCGACAATGCCGTAGAAGCTTTTAAGGTAAATGGTGGGGCGCTCTAAGCAGTAAATGCGCACCGCTAGCTCAACGCTGAACAGCAGCGTAAATGCCCACTCGACATAGAAGAAATACTGCCCGTAGCGTTCGGAGTAAGCTTCCACGCTATCCAGCAAAATCACCGCTACGCTCATCAGGATGGCGATAATCAAAGCGATATCAAACGCTTTGGCGCCAGGGGTGTCCGACTCAAAAATAATATGGAATAGTCGTGTGCGAATTCCTTCCGCGCCTGGCGCTAAATGAAAGCTCATCGTGTCATCCTGGGTGGGCTTAACGCTTATTAGCGTAGCGGGGTTTGAGCAGCCAAGCGATTCGCTAGCGTTAACGCAGTATAGCCGTAGGCAGTGCTCGGCTGCCCATCGGCATTAAGCGCTTTGTTCAACTGCTGCGCCAAACTGTTGAGGCCAACGTCAAGTTCGGGGTGGGCTGCTAGGTTGTTCAAGGCGTGCTGAGCCGCTCGCAAGTGCTCGTTTTGACCGCTGTCGTGATAAGCATCTAGTGCCACGGTAGCCCGGTGTAGCCATTGGGTGGGTGTGCTGGCCTCGGGAAGTGCCCACTGCTTTGCGGCTAAGGCATTGCCACGGGCTGCTTTGCTGCTGTCAGAAGGGCGGAGTGGAACATTTTCCGACAGCGTTAGCGCCAGTGACCATAGCGCTTCTGGTTCGCCTGCTTTTAGCTCAAGCTCTATTTCACAAATCAAGGCTCGGGCGTTGCCGCTGGTTATTTCTCCTTCGTCCAGTACTAGCTCAATTTGGCTCCCTTGCCACGTAAGCTGCCAGCTATGCCGAGTGAAATCAGTACGCAAAGTAGGGGCTAGTTGGCCCAGATGGGCTGCTAGCTTGCCTTGAAAGGGAGGGAGCTGTTGAAGGGCTTTTTGATCCAGCTGTTGGCTGGTAAGTTGCCACTCCCACTCCTGTCGGCTGGATAAGCCACCCCCGCCATGGCCTGCCGTTTTAACGGTCTGCAGTATCCGGTCATCGATTTGACGCAGGCGGACGGCGACCTTTGATTTAGCCAAATCGCCGGAGAGCGTGTCGAAGTAGGTATTGACTAAATACTGCTTCAGCGGCGCAGTGCCTGCTAGCATTGGGTGGGTCAGTAGCGTTTTGGTGTGTGCGGAAGGTAGCGCTAGCTTAAGCTCAACCTCGTTGACTGCTAAATTAATGTTTGAGTTTTTCATGACATTAGCCACCTTGGTGGTGTGACGTTTTAGTGAATTTTTGATGACATTGTGAACTTTTCATGACGGCGGCGGGCGCACTCTTTATACTGGCGCCGCCATTTCCAGGCTCCCCGAAAACAGGCTAAAGGCTATATGGTTACCTCCAACCCTTTTTCCGCGATGTTTGGCCGCTCGCCATTCCAGCCGCTGCTGGCCCACATCGTCAAGGCCAATGAATGTGCCGATCAACTGTTGCCGTTCTTTGAAGCAACGCTTGTTGGTGATTGGGATACCGCCGCTACGATACGCGAAAACGTGACGCGGTTAGAGCACGACGCCGATATGCTTAAAACTGAGCTGCGGCTAAATCTGCCCAACACTATGTTCTTACCTGTATCGCGCTCTGACTTGCTCGATTTGATCAGTGTGCAGGATAAGATCGCCAATAAGGTGCGCGACATTACCGGTATTATGCTGGGCCGTAAAATGTGTGTGCCTGATGAACTAGCAGTGCCGATGCGTGAGTACATGGTCACTAGCGTGGCCTGTGTGGCTCAAGCACGCCAAGCACTTGAAGAGCTTAAAGATCTACTTGAATCAGGGTTTGGGCGCAATGTTTCTGATGTGATGCAGAATATGATTCGTGAGCTGCACACTCTTGAGCACCAAGCGGATGATCAGCAAATCGCTATTCGGCGTCGGCTGTTTGAGTTGGAAAGTCAGTTACCGCCGGTGGATGTGATCTTTCTCTACAAGATCATTGACTGGGTTGGCGAGTTGTCTGATCGCGCCGAACGTGTGGGCAGCCGCCTACAGATTTTGACCGCACGCTAAGGGGATCTCATGCTGATTATTGCCCAGCACGGTGAAATTTTTATCATCCTGGCCTGTCTGTTTGGCTTCTTTATGGCCTGGGGCGTGGGTGCCAACGATGTAGCCAACGCCATGGGGACTTCGGTGGGGTCGAAAGCGATCACCATCAAACAGGCCATCATTATTGCGGTTATTTTTGAGTTTTTAGGCGCCTGGTTAGCTGGTGGGGAAGTAACCGCCACTATTCGTGGCGGCATGCTCGACCCAGTTCTACTTGAAGCAAATCCACAGCTACTGGTTTACGGCATGCTCTCTGCGCTGCTGGCAGCGGCTATCTGGCTGATGATTGCTTCTGCTCGCGGTTGGCCGGTGTCTACCACACACTCTATTGTGGGCGCTATTGTAGGCTTTGGCGCGGTAGGGTTAGGTGTTGAGGCGGTGGCTTGGAGCCGAGTAGGAACGATTGCTTCCAGTTGGGTTATTTCGCCTCTGTTGGCCGGTACCATCGGTTTTGTGTTGTTTAAGTCGGTACATCACCTGATTTTTGAAAACAAAGACCCCTTCGCAGCGGCTAAACGTTACGTGCCTGGCTATATATTCCTGGTCGGGTTTATCGTTTCCATGGTCACGCTAACCAAAGGTTTGACTCACGTCGGGCTAGACCTCTCCTTCGGCCAAAGCTTCCTGCTGTCGATTTTGCTGGGTGCTGCCATTATGGGCCTGGGCCTTGTGCTGCAACGTCGTATTAAGTACGAGAAAAACGCCAGCGATCACTTTGGTTACGCTAACGTAGAGCGGGTATTTGGCGTGCTAATGATCTTTACTGCCTGTGCGATGGCATTTGCTCATGGTTCCAACGATGTCGCTAATGCCGTCGGTCCGTTGGCAGCGGTTATCAGTGTGGTGCGTAGCGATGGTGTCATTGATAGTGCTGCCTTAGTACCCTGGTGGGTGCTAGTGCTAGGTGGTGCTGGCATCGTAGTGGGGCTTGTTACTTACGGCCATAAGGTGATTGCAACGGTGGGTACCGGCATTACCGAATTAACCCCCAGCCGTGGCTTTGCGGCAACGCTAGCAGCGGCTACCACTGTTGTACTGGCTTCTGGTACCGGCTTGCCGATTTCCACCACCCATACACTGGTTGGCGCCATTCTCGGGGTAGGGCTGGCGCGTGGCATGGCAGCACTTAACCTGCGAGTTATCGGCACCATTGTAATGTCGTGGTTGATTACGCTACCCGCTGGTGCGGGCTTGGCCATTCTGTTCTTCTTTATGTTCAAAGGCATGTTTGGCTAACAAACTGGGCTAATCCCACGGCTATAGGCCGTGGTGTTATGCCATTGCTGGCTATGAACGCAGCGGCACCTTCTTTGTATAAGATCTTTGCATACATTCTGCGCACAAGATCTTTGCATTAGAAGGTGCCGCTGTTTTTTGTGCTCTGTTAATATGAACATGGCTATTTTCTTTCACCTGCTGCCGGAGAGCGGCCCTTGGACACACGTTTCCCCTTTGTTGATTGGTTTCGCAATGCCTCCCCTTACATTAATGCGCACCGGGGGCGAACCTTTGTCATCTTAATTGAAGGCGAAGCCATGGCGTCTGGGCGAGGGGAGCAACTGATTCAGGATCTTGCGCTATTGCATACCCTGGGTGTGCGGCTGGTGGTTGTGTTTGGTATCCGCCCCCAAGTGCACGAAGCGCTCACTGCTGCCGGTGTCAAGCCAACGCGAGTGGATGGCCGTTGGGTGGCCGACCGTGCGGTGATGGCTCACGTAGAGCAGGTGGCAGCCCACCAGCGGCTCTGGCTGGAAGCTCGGCTCTCTTTGGGTTTGCCCAGCACGCCGCTACATGGCGTAGAGCTAAGCGTTATTTCTGGCAACCTGGTGACCGCCAAGCCGCTAGGTGTGCGCGAAGGGATCGATTTTGACCACAGTGGCGAGGTGCGCCGGGTACGGGCCAGCGCCATTGAAGGGTTACTGGAAAAAGGTTCGCTTGTGCTGTTGCCGCCACTGGGCTTTTCCAGTACCGGCGAGGTGTTTGATTTGGACGCTTCAGAGGTTGCTCAGCATGCTGCCGTAGCGCTGAAAGCCGATAAGCTGATTCTACTGGGTGAATCTGAAGGTCTAGAAGATGAGCAGGGGCTGCTGCGCCAACTTTCGCCTGCTGAGGCGGAACCACGCCTGCAGCATGCGGTGCCGGGTAGTGAGTTGGCCCGCCACTTAAATGCCGCTTGTACCGCTGCCCGGGAAGGCGTGGCACGCACGCACCTGCTTTCCTGGCGTAATCACGATGCGCTACTGGGCGAGCTGTTCACCCGGGACGGTGTGGGTACCATGATCACCCAGCACCGCTATGAGCAGCTTCGTCCTGCTACGCTTAATGACGTAGCAGGCCTGCTGGAGTTGCTGGAGCCGTTAGAGCGTCGCGGGATGCTGGTGGCTCGCTCCAGGGAGCGGCTTGAACATGAAATTGATGATTATATGGTGATTGAGCGTGACGGTATGGTGATCGGCTGTGCTGCGCTGCATGTTTTTCCTAGTACCACCGTGGGCGAGCTGGCCTGTGTAGCGGTACATGATAACTACCGGGGCGGTGAACGGGGAGAGCGCTTAGTCGAGGCATTAGAGCGCCGTGCCCGCCAGCGTGGCTTAGCGGAAATGTTTGTTCTCACTACCCATACTGCCCATTGGTTTGTGGAGCGGGGCTTTCGCACTGCGAGTCTGGACGACCTGCCGCCGTTAAAGCGCGAGACCTATAATCATGCCCGTAAATCTAAAGTGCTGGTGAAATTGTTAAACGGTTAACACTGACCAAGACGAAGAGGGTGAAAAACTGGATAATGGGCGGCAATTCGCCGATGGCCCTACCTGTTTAAACGACTCGGTTGTTAAAAGACTAGGCGTTTAAACAGACCATGATTTGTAAAAGCCAAGGCAAACTCATTGCTCCGGATGCCCTCTTATGGAAATTAAAGTTAACTATCTCGACAATCTCCGTTTGGAGGCTAAGTTCGATGATTTCACGGTTATCTCCGATCAGCCTATTCGCTACAAAGGCGATGGCTCAGCTCCTGGCCCGTTTGACTACTTTTTGGCCTCGTCGGCCATGTGTGCCGCTTACTTCGTAAAGGTGTACTGCAACGCACGGGATATTCCTACCGATAATATCCGTCTTTCCCAAAACAACATTGTTGACCCTGAAAACCGCTACAAGCAGATTTTCAAAATTCAGGTAGAGCTGCCGGAGGATATCTCCGCGAAAGATCGCGAAGGTATTCTGCGCTCCATCGACCGCTGCACGGTGAAGAAGGTCGTACAAACCGGCCCCGAGTTCCAGATAGAGACAGTCGAGAACATCGATGAAGACGCTCAGGCACTATTAATGGGCGCACCAGAAGGCAGTACAACCTATATCCCGGGTAAAGACCTGCCGCTGGAGCAGACCATTGCGAATATGAGTGCAATGCTTGCCGACCTGGGCATGAAAATTGAGATCGCTTCCTGGCGGAATATCGTACCCCATGTGTGGTCGCTGCATATTCGCGACGCTGCCTCACCTATGTGCTTTACCAATGGCAAAGGCGCTACCAAAGAGAGCGCGCTGTGTTCTGCGTTGGGCGAATTTATCGAGCGCTTAAGCTGTAATTTCTTCTATAACGACCAGTTTTTTGGCGAAGAGATTGCGGCAAGCGACTTTGTTCACTACCCCAATGAAAAGTGGTTCCAGCCAGGGCCGGGCGATGAGTTACCAGAGGGAATCCTCGACGAGCACTGTCTGGCGATCTACAACCCTGAAGGCGAGCTGTGCGGTTCGCATCTGGTTGATACTAACTCCGGCCGCGAAGATCGGGGTATTGTGTCGCTGCCGTTTGTGCGCCAATCCGATGGCGAAACGGTCTACTTCCCATCGAATCTGATCGAAAATCTGTTCCTGAGTAACGGCATGAGCGCCGGTAATACCCTGGTAGAAGCCCAGGTGCAGTGCCTTTCGGAAATTTTCGAGCGGGCGGTGAAGCGTGAGATCCTCGAGCAGGAGCTAACCTTGCCAGATGTCCCGCAGGAGGTGTTGGCAAAATACCCGAACATTCTCGAAGGTATTAACGCCTTGGAAGCGCAGGGTTTTCCGGTGCTGGTGAAAGATGCCTCCATGGGGGGGCAGTTCCCGGTAATGTGCGTCACGCTGATGAACCCGCGGACAGGTGGTGTGTTTGCCTCGTTTGGCGCCCACCCAAGCTTTGAAATAGCCCTGGAGCGCAGTCTCACTGAACTGCTGCAAGGCCGTAGCTTCGAGGGCTTGAACGACCTGCCGCTACCAACCTTTAACTCGCAAACCGTGTCTGAGCCCAACAACTTTGTTGAGCACTTTATCGACTCCTTTGGTGTGGTCTCTTGGCGCTTCTTCAGCGCCAAGCCAGATTTTGAGTTCAGCGAGTGGGACTTCTCCGGCAGCAACGAAGAGGAGGCTGAGACGCTGTTTGGTATCTTTGAAGATCTGGGTGCTGAAGTGTATATGGCAGTACACGAAGACCTGGGCGCACCGGTGTGCCGTATTCTGGTGCCGGGCTACTCCGAGGTGTACCCGATTGAGGATCTGATCTGGGATAACACCAACAAGGCGCTGGATTACCGCGAAGATATACTCAATCTGCATCGTCTTGATGATGCCCAGCTAACTGACTTAGTGGAGCGGCTGGAAGAGAGCCAGATGGACGACCACGCCGATATCATCACGCTGATCGGCATCGAATTCGATGAGAATACCGTGTGGGGGCAGTTGACTATTCTGGAGCTAAAACTGCTGGTTTATCTTGCCCTGCAGCGCCACGAGGAAGCGTTGGACTGCGTGCAGATGTTCCTGCAGTACAACGACAATACGGTTGAGCGTGGCTTGTTCTATCAAGCGGTGAACGCGGTACTGGAAATCGCTCTGGACGACGAACTGGAGCTGGACGATTACCTCCCTAACTTCCAGCGGATGTTCGGCGTAGACACCATGGTTGCTGTAGTGGGTTCGGTAAACGGCGAAGTGCGCTTTCACGGTCTAACACCTACCAGTATGCAGCTGGAAGGCCTAGACCGTCACCTACGCCTTATCGATAGCTATAAAAAGCTCCACGCTGCCCGGGCAGCCAAGGCGGGCTAATTAAGCGGGTGAGCAAAGAATCAGCCAGCCGCTAACTAAGCAATGGGTGCGTAACTTTAGCAAGTACGCACCGTTTTTTATCGAAATGCGCGGAATACTCCATCCAAGCCACCGCATTGGGCGGCGATGGATAGCGCGGCGTCCGAAAGAACGCCTTGTTGCTAATGCTTGCCTTCTTACATAAAAACCATATAAATGGTAAGCCATGACAACCGAGCGCGCTTACAAATACCGATTCTACCCTACGCCTGAGCAGGCAACGCTTCTGGCGCGGACGTTTGGGTGCGTGCGGTTTGTCTGGAATGCAGTGCTGCGCTATCGCACCGATGCGTTCTATCAGCGCCAGGAAAAGGTCGGCTATAACGACGCCAGCGCGTTGTTGACGCAGTTGAAAAAGCAGCCTGACACCGCCTTTCTGGCCGAGGTCAGTTCGGTGCCGTTGCAGCAATGCCTGCGCCATCAGCAAACCGCCTTCAAGAATTTCTTTGCCAAGCGGGCACGCTATCCCAGCTTTAAATCCAAAAAGCACCGCCAGTCGGCGACGTTTGTCAGTTCGGCGTTTTCGTACCGTGACGGCCAGATCACGCTGGCCAAGTGCCGCGAGCCGCTGAACATCCGCTGGAGCCGCGACCTGCCATCGGCCCCTAGCTCCGTGACGGTATCCAAAGACTGTGCCGGTCGCTATTTCATCAGTTGCTTGTGCAAGGTAGACACTGAGGCGCTGCCGATCACGCCGACGATGGTAGGGATTGATTTTGGATTAAAAGACCTGTTCGTGACCAGTGATGGAATGCGGGTTAACAACCCGCGTCATACGGCACGCTATGCGCGTAAACTGGCGCGGGCGCAGCGGCAGCTCAGCCGTAAGAAAAAAGGCTCGAACAATCGTGCAAAAGCACGGTTAAAGGTCGCTCGTTGTCACGCCAAGATCGCTGACACGCGACTTGACCACCTTCACAAACTCACCCGCCAAATCGTTAACGAGAACCAAGTGATCGTAGCGGAGAGTTTGCAGGTTAAGAACATGGTCAAAAATCGTCATCTCTCCAAAGCCATCAGCGATATCGGCTGGGGAGAGTTGGTGCGCCAGCTTGGCTACAAGGCCAAATGGGCGGGGCGTCAATTCGTTCAGATCGACCGCTGGTACCCCAGCAGCAAGCGCTGCCATGGCTGTGGATTTGTATTGGAGTCGCTACCGCTCGGCGTTCGTCGCTGGGATTGCCCTGGCTGCGGCGCCCAAGGTATTGATCGAGACCTCAATGCCGCCCGCAATATCCTGCAAGCCGGTACCGCGCTGTTAGCCGATGCTGAGAGTTGAAAGATCATACCGAGGGGCACTCGGAAATATACGCCTGTGGAGTTTGTATAAGGCCAGCAATGCCAAGGCATTGAAGGCGACGGACAACGAAGCAGGAACCAGGAAGGTAACAACCTGGGAATCCGCCACTACCGTCTCTGATTTAGTGGCCGGAGGATGTCAAGAAGCGTGCTTAAAGCATTTTGTTAAGCAGAGGTTAGTGCTGCTTCACCTTCCAAATCCGCCAGGTTAAGACGGCGATAATAAGCGCGCCGAGCGGTGCTATTACAGCTGCGGCAACGCTCGGTTCTATATCGTAGCCAAGCGCTTTTAAGCTCTCCAAGCCTAACTTCATCAAGCTGAAAATGTAGTAGCTGATAACAATGATCGAGAGCCCTTCAACGGCCTTCTGAATTTTTAGCTGGCTGCTGGCTCGGGCGTCTAGACTCTGCAGAATTTTGTAGTTTTGGCCCTCGATTTCGACTTGGGTGCGGGTGCGTAACAAGTCGTTTAACCTTGTGGCGCTGGTGGCCAGGGTTTCCACCCGACGGTTCATCGCATCGCAGTAACGCACTGCGGGCTCAAAACGACGCAAAATAAACATGCCAAGCCGAGGGTAATTACCAAAGCGCTCTTCGCGTAGCTCATTAATTCGCGCCAATACAATGCTGGCGTAGGCGTCGGTGGCGCTAAAGCGTTGACGAGTCTGCACACCACAACGCTCAAGCTTTGCAGAAAGTAGAGTCAGGGCGCTGAGCATGGGTTCGGACGGGGCAGTATGCTGCTCTGCGTGCTGGTGAGAGAGCGCGGAGAGTTCGGCTTCATAGTGTTGCAGTTCGCTGCTCAATGCTTTTGCTTCAGGCAGCGCCAACATAGCCATCATACGGTAGGTTTCAATATCGAATAAGCGTCTGACCATCCTACCTAGGCGATAGCTGTCCAAACGCTCATTGACCAGTAACAAGCGATTAATGTGCTGCTCATCCAGGTTGAAGTCGCTCCATACGGTGGCATCTCCACCACCAACTTTCGAACCTGCTGGTTGGTCTAATCCGTAGGCCTCAACACTGCCAGCCCAGCGGTTGGCAGTTTCAACACGTAACACGCTGGCGTTGACTATGTGTTCAGCGTAGTCCGCTAAGATGGTGTTTAAAAAAGCGGGAGGCGCTGGCCATACTTGTGGGCTGTCACTATTTGCTTGCTTAATCGTCAGCGTAAAAAACTCGGTGTGCCGTTCCCATTTAACGGAACAGTCTTGGCAACTGACGATCTGCTGTACTTGATCAAGGGTAGCGGTGGTTCCTGTCGCACCGGCGAGACGAATAAGCAGGGCATCGATATCATCACCGTTAACCATAAATGCGTAGTGATGAAGACAGGCCGGGCCTTCAAAATAGATAGGGGGTCTTGCATGAAGCTCATTGTGAAGCGCTGCATGTTGGTGATGCATCAGTAGTTACCCAATATATTGTTATAAAAAAGTTTGCTCTGCGACTGATTTGCCCACTAAATCGCTGAGCCAAAAAACCAGTAGCACACCGCTATGGCGGTAATGATGCCTGCGGCATCGGCAACCAGGGCACAGCCCAGGCCGTGGCGAATCCGGCGAATACCAACAGCGCCGAAGTAGACGGCGATAACGTAAAAAGTAGTTTCAGTGCTGCCTTGTAAGGTCGCGGCCAGTAGCCCAGCAAAGCTGTCTACCCCGAAGGTGTTCATGGTTTCGATCATCATGGCCCGTGCGCCGCTACCGGAAAGCGGCTTTACAAAGGCGGTAGGTAAAGCATCCACAAAGCGGGTATCCCAACCTATGCTTTCTACCAGCCAGCGTACGCCGCTTAAGCCTGCATCCAGCACACCACTGGCGCGTAGTATCCCTACCGCCACCAGCATTGCAACTAAGTAAGGCAGTAGGGTGACAGTAAAGCTAACACCCTCTTTCGCACCTTCGATAAAGGCGTCATAGACCCTGACGCCGCGCAGTGCACCAACGACTAAAAACATAATTACGATGCTAAAAAGCGTCAGATTGCCCACTAGTGTTGAAGCAGCCGCCAACGCTTGGGCTGACATGCCCGCCAGGGTAGTGATGAGCAACCCTAAGACCAGCGCAGCCGCGACTAAATAGGCGAGCACTACGGGTTGCCAAAGCTTTAAGCGTTGCATTATTGCCACGGCGAGAAGCCCAGCCAAGCTGGATGCGCTGGTGGCCAGCAATATCGGTAAAAACACTAACGTAGGCTCTACAGCGCCTTGCTGGGCGCGATACATAAAGATCGTGACGGGGAGCAGAGTAAGTGATGAGGTGTTCAGCACCAAAAATAGAATTTGCGCGTTACTGGCAGTTTCCTGGCTGGTGTTCAGGCTTTGCAGCGAGTGCATGGCTTTGATGCCAATGGGCGTTGCAGCGTTATCCAACCCCAGGATATTGGCCGCAAAGTTCATGCTGATCAGTCCCATGGCCGGGTGGCCACGGGGCACCTCAGGCATGAGGCGGCAGAATAGCGGGTCGAGTACGCGGCCAAGCAAGCGAATTAGACCAGCCTTTTCGGCAATGGAAAGAAAGCCTAGCCATAGCGTCATGGTACCTAACAGCACCAGAATGATATCGACGCTTACCCGGGCCATATCAAACAGCGACTGCACCAGACGTGCAAAAACCTCGCTATCACCACCGACTAACCACTGCCACAGGGACGCCGCAAACGCAGCAATGAAAAAGCTTAACCAAATTCCGTTGAGCATAAAGGGTGAGCATCCTGGGCGGTGAAGCGAGCGATGACGCTAATCCTACCGAATTCAGGACGCTACGACACTAGTATGGTTGAGAAGTAGCCTCGGTGATGCCGTCGCGAATAGTCACAAAGTAGCTTTCACTGCCTATCTGCCCGCCTTTTAAGGCCACTTCCAAGCCATTAAATGCTGACTGCTCGCTATGGGTGGTGCAGAGCGCGCACGTCTACTCTATTGCCTGAACAGCTAACCCGACAGCGAAAGAAAAAACAGAATCAGCGGTGGAGAGAGTAGCGATAGAATAAAGCCACTGACCACGGCGATGGGGACGCAGGCTACGCCGCCATGCTGTTGAATAACGGGCAGGGTGAAGTCCATGGAAGTGGCGCCGCCGTAGCCAATCGCGAGTGCGGTGTGGCGGTGGATCACTAGCGGTATCAGAACAAATGCCAAAAGTTCGCGGGTCAGGTCATTGAAAAATGCCACACCGCCCATCAGCGGGCCTAACTGGTCACCAATCAGAATCGCCGAAAGCGAGTACCAGCCAAAGCCTGAGGCCATGGCTAGGCCTTCGTTCCAGCTAAGCGAGAGCAGCGGGGCGGCCACTAAGCCTGCCAACAACGAACTGACGGCTAGGGTTATGGCAATTGCTAACCCCATGCGATTGAGTAAGATCTGCTTTAATGGCATGCCGGAGTTACGCAGTTGGCAGCCAATCAACACCAGCAGTAGATATAGCACCCACTCTGCTAGCCAGTCCGCCGTAGCGAAGAGGGCTTCCCCCAGCGCTGGGCCCAATAGCAAACCGACAATAACGCCACCGGCCACTACCGCAACGAGCAGTAATGAGCCCTGCATAGCCGCTAGCTTGCTGGTGGGCGCATCTTTTACGATCGGCGAATTACCAGCTTTTAACGGCAAGCGTTGCGATAGCCACCACAGCGCTGCCAAATTAAACAGCGTGGTAATGCTAAACAGTAGCAGGGCATTACCGCCCAAGCGTGAAAGTTGGCTGGAAAGGTTTTCAAGCCCCGCCAAGCTAATGCCCATAAACAGTAGGATCAAATAAACTGAGCCGCTAACGGCTCGGTTTATCAGCTGTTGTATCTGTTTGGAGCGTACCGGAACCAAGTAACCGAGTACTAGCGGTAATAAAACAATTAATAAGCCAGAAAGCATTTAGGGCGTCGTGCCCCCGTCTGGGTTGAAGCTAGTCAATGTCAGCTGTGTTTCACGGCGGCCTTCTTTTTGATATTCCGCAGAAAGGATCAGCCCAGGCCAGTCTGGGTGGAAGTTAATCTGTAAATGGCGATCAGGTTTTTCGGTATCAATTAGCGTCACTCGGTGCGCCTCAAACTGACCTGCAGGTACTCTGATGGTGCCTGGCTCAGTCATATAATATTGAAAATGCTCATCTCGGCCCTTGTGATCGACAAATTCAATCTCGCAGGGGGCGCTTGCTGTACAGTTTTCATGCCCCGCCCGGCGTGATAGGTCAAACAGTGCGGTTTGCCGATCAGGCGAGCTTAGGTCGGCTTCATTTAGCTGATAACTATCACCTATCCCAAACAGCGAGTAGCTACTGTTGTAAAACAGTGGACGGGTTTCGTTATCGTCTAATATAAAGCGGCTGCGCTCCTGGCCTCGTGCCACAGCAACGGAGAAGCGCATATCACTTCGCCAATGAAAGCCTTCGTTACTGAGTGTATGGGTAATGGTCGCGCTCGGCCAGCCACGAATTTCAAGCCGATATTGAGCTTCGAAGGGCTGAGGTGTTTGCAGGGGTAGGGTAGCGGCCCTGGGCTCGCTATCGGCGGCGGCTGAACCGTAAAAGACCAAGCCACAAACCACCAAGGCGGTAGTGCCTGTTAGCTTACTTTTGACTGAACGTGACGAAACGTTATGCAAAGGCCCAGCCTCCGTTGTTGGTATTGCCTTAAGAGCCCATGGTGGGCACTTTGTTCCCAATAATTATTAGCATATTGAAGGCGGTGGTAAGCATCAGTAGCCATCGTCTGGGTTTACGGTAGCAAGCTGCTCACCCGTTTCGAAGGCATGAATATACGCAATCACTTGGTCAATAGCATCGTGTAATGGCGTAGGAGCCGCCATGTGGGGAGTGATAATAACCCGGGGGTGTTGCCATAGAGGGTTGTTGGCAGGTAGCGGCTCTTCACTAAATACGTCTAGCAGTGCACCGCGTAGATGCCCTAGCTGGTCGCCATGGCCCAGTGCATTAAGTAGTGCCTGCTCATCGATGAGACTGCCACGGCCTGGGTTGATCACGCTGGCGCCTTTTGGCAGTTGAGCTAGCCGCTCAGCGTTGAGAATATGTTTAGTAGCAGCTGTGTCGGGGAGAATAGTGACAAGGCTCTGCGTTTGACTGAGCAGCTCGTTAAGTCCGTCATCGCCATGAAAGCAGTGCACGCCGCTAATCTGTTTGGGAGAGCGGCTCCAGCCCAGTACCGGGAAGCCAGCCTGCTGCAGAGCGTTGGCCACAAAGCGACCTATTGCCCCCAAGCCTAGCACGCCTACCGGCCATTGAGATTTCTCCGGTACTGTATGAGGCTGCCATTGAGCGCTGGGCTGTTGCTCTGCGTAACGATCCATACTGCGGTAGAAGTGCATCACACCATAGAGGGCATAGTCGGCCATTAGCTCGCCCATACCCGCGTCACGTAGCTTTACGATGGGGACATCACGAGGCAGTCCGGGTGTCTTCAGCAGGTAATCCACGCCTGCACCCAGGTTAATAATGCCCTTTAGTTGGGTTTGCTCCTGAATCAGGTGCGCGGGGGCTTTCCAGATGGCGAGATAGTCAGCCTCTTTACGCTCATCCGCAGGAGCCTCGCTTGTAACGACCGTAGCTGCTGGTAGCGCTTCAGAAAGAGCTTCCTGCCACTGTGCGGCCTCATCAATATGCACAACAATTTTCATCTAGTTACCCTCTTGATAAAAGTGTCATCACTGCAGGCTATGATGGTGAGCACTAAAGGCCGTTGCAAGCTTGCTTAGTGCAAATAACGATGCCGTATGTACTTTTTGTCATAAAGCCTTTGACCACCAACCAAGGGGGAGTGCTAGTATCGCCCTAAGACGACATTGGCAGGCCTACTGCGGGGGTGGCCAGGTCGATCCTGTGGCCCAGTGTCTAGCTTACAATAAGCTTTGGCGCTGGTTCTTAGTGATCTTTGATGGCGAGTTGCCCGATGACTGAGGTTTCCCTGCCCTTTACGCGCGAAGAGTATGCTACCCGCCTGTGGAAGGTGCGTGCAGAAATGGCTGGCCGCGGCATTGATGTGCTGATCGTCAGCGACCCTTCCAATATGGCGTGGCTGACCGGCTATGATGGCTGGTCGTTTTACGTTCATCAGTGCGTACTCGTAGGCCTTGAAGGCGAGCCGGTATGGTTTGGCCGACGAATGGATGCCAACGGCGCATTGCGCACCTGTTGGATTCATCCTGATAACATCACTTACTATCCGGATTACTACGTCCAAAACCCCGATATGCATCCCATGGAGTATCTAGCCCAGTCGATTATGCCTGATCGTGGCTGGCATACTGGCGTGGTAGGGATGGAGATGGATAACTACTACTTCTCCGCCAAAGCGTATCAAAGCTTGCTACGTGAACTGCCCCACGCGCGTTTTATGGATGCTAATGCCTTGGTGAACTGGTGCCGGGCGATTAAGTCTCCTCAGGAAATCACTTATATGCGCATTGCTGCCAAAATAGTCGAAGGCATGCATACGCGAATTCTGGAAGTGATTGAGCCGGGCTTACCTAAGAGCAAACTGGTGTCCGAGATTTATCGTGTCGGAATTGAAGGCTTTGTGGATGAAAACGGCAAAGTATTTGGTGGTGATTACCCGGCCATCGTACCTATGTTGCCGACTGGTAAAGATGCCGCAGCACCGCACCTGACCTGGGACGACACTCCGTTTCGTAAAGGTGAAGGTACCTTTTTTGAAATTGCCGGGGTGTTTAAGCGCTATCATGCGCCGATGTCGCGTACTGTCTTTCTGGGAACGCCGCCGACTGACTTTATTCGTGCTGAGTCGGCCCTGCTGGAAGGCATCGAAAATGGGTTAGCGGTGGCAAAGCCTGGTAATCGCACAGCGGATATCGCCATGGCGCTAGGAGCGGCTATGGATAAATACGGCTTTGACCGAGGCGGCGCCCGTTGCGGTTACCCTATTGGTATTTCCTATCCGCCCGACTGGGGCGAGCGCACGATGAGCCTTCGCCCCTCGGATGAGACTATCCTAAAGCCCGGTATGACATTCCACTTTATGCCTGGCCTATGGGTAGAGGATTGGGGGTTGGAAATCACCGAAAGCATTCTAATTACTGAAGATGGCTGCGAAACTCTGGCTAATTTTCCGCGTCAGCTGTTTGTTAAGTAGTTGCTTGAAAAACACACAAGGAATACGCAATGACCTCTCACGCGAACCAACTGCGGCCCAGCCCAATCTCTGCCACCGTTGATTTCGATGCTGACGGTGTACAGCACGGCTTCTTAAAGCTGCCAATCTCAACCGATGAGTCGGCCTGGGGAGCGGTGATGATCCCTGTCACTGTGGTCAAAAATGGCGAAGGCCCCACAGCATTGCTTACTGGCGGTAACCACGGCGATGAGTACGAAGGGATTACCTCGCTGCTGAAGCTCTCTTCGATGCTAAAGGCAGAAGAGGTTAGCGGGCGTGTGATTATCGTGCCGTGTATGAATACTCCTGCAGTGATGGCGGGGAAGCGCACCTCACCAATGGATAAGGGCAACCTTAACCGCAGCTTTCCAGGCGATCCCAATGGTAGCGTTACGCCGCAAATTGCTGACTACTTCACCCGCGTGCTGGTACCGATGAGCGATGTAGTGCTCGACCTGCACTCCGGTGGTCGAACGTTGGATATTCTGCCTTTTGGCGCGTCCCATGTCCTGGATGATAAAAATCAACAGCAAGCCGCTTTGGAAGGAGCCAAAGCATTCGGTGCTCCCTATGCTATGGTGATGTTTGAGTTGGATGCGGAAAAACTGTTTGATACCGCCTGCGAGCGCCAGGGCAAAGTGTTTGTAGCCACCGAGCTTGGCGGCGGCGGTACCTCTACCCCTCAAAGCATTGCTATTGCCGAGCGCGGTGTACGCAACTTCTTAATCCACTATGGCTTGGTAAAAGGCGAAGTGGAAATGCCTGAAGGTGGGCAGATGTATCTCGATATGCCCGATGCCAGCTGCTACGTACAGAGCCAACATTCAGGTGTGCTTGAACTGCTGGTGGCGCTGGGTGACGAAGTTAAAAAAGGCCAAACCATCGCTTATGTGTATGACATGACACGCAGCGGTACGGCGCCGGTGGCTTATACAGCGGAGCGTGATGGAATTTTAATGGCTCGTCGGGCGCCATCGCTGATCAATATGGGGGATACCCTAGCGGTGATTGCCGATGTTGTTGAACGCCTGGAGGTGTAACGCCTGGGATGATGAAACTTGACCGCTATGATCTAAAAATCCTCGACATCCTTTCCCGTGATGGGCGAATTACCAAGTCAAAGCTGGCCGAAGCCATTAATCTTTCGGTCAGCCCCTGCTGGGAGCGGGTAAAACGGCTGGAAAAGGCGGGAGTTATCGAAGGGTACACCGCAAGCATTAACGCCGACGTGCTAGTTCCGCGAAATCCTGTATGGGTACAAATCGAACTCAAGCAGCACAATGCCGAAAGCTTTGCCCGCTTTGAAGCACTGGTAATGCAAACCTCTGAAGTTACTGAGTGTGTGGCGGTTGGGGGCGGAGTGGATTACCTAGTGAAGTTTGAGGCACGCACCATTGATAGCTATCAGCGCTTAATGGATAAGTGGCTGGTATCTGACGCCGGTATTGAACGCTACTTCACCTACATTGTGACGAAAACCGTTAAGCGTGTGCCAATCGGCATTGATACTGACGACGTCCTTTAATGAAATGCTTACCTTCTGTCGCAAGCTCGCCAAAAGCTATTGTAAGTCCCACAAAAAAAAAGCACTGCTAAACGCCCTCTGACAAAAAAAGTCGTGTGTTAAGACCCGGTTTTCAAAAACACTTCGTGGCGACTCTCCTTTACCCTAGATACATCGAATCAGCTCGGCTTTAGGCCGAGCTATTCACTCTTTTATGCAACGGTTTGTCGCCTACGTTTGGCAGCAACCAGGGGAGGTGCCCATGACCACACTATCGACCACGCTCGCGAAACGCTTAACAGATCCGCGCTTGTTTCGGCAGTATGCTTATGTAAATGGCAAGTGGACTCACGGCGAAGGCGGTCGCGAAGAAGCGGTGTATGACCCTGCCACCAATGAAGCCATTGGCCATATCCCGTTGCTGGAAGCCAAACAAATTACCGCCGCTGTGGATGCTGCTGAAGCAGCGTTTGTTCACTGGCGTGCTCTGCGTGCTGACGAGCGCTGCGAGCGCTTGCTGGCTTGGTATGACTTAATTCAAGCTAATCGTGAAGACCTCGCCACTATCATGACGCTTGAGCAGGGCAAGCCACTGCCCGATGCTCGTGGTGAGGTAGAGTATGGTGCAAGTTTTGTGCGCTGGTTCGCGGAAGAGGGTAAGCGCACTTACGGCGAGACCATTCCCAGCCATATTCCTAACGCCTCGCTTGGGACCATTAAAGAACCCGTGGGCATTGCGGCGATGATTACGCCCTGGAATTTTCCACTAGCAATGATTACCCGCAAAGCAGCGGCCGCGCTTGCCGCGGGCTGCCCGGTGATTGTAAAACCTGCTAATGAGACGCCGTTTTCTGCGCTGGCGCTGGCTGAGTTAGCTGAACGCGCAGGTATTCCGGCGGGTATTTTCAATGTGGTGCTGGGTGACCCGGCAGAAGTCTCAAAAATCCTTTGCGGCGAGCCACGTATTCGGGCGCTCTCATTCACCGGTTCCACCCGGGTGGGTCGCTTGTTAATCGAGCAAAGCGCTAGCACCGTTAAACGGCTTTCCTTGGAACTAGGCGGCAACGCTCCGTTTATTGTGGGACCAGATATGGATCCCAAGCAAGCCGCCTACGCGGCAATCGACGCTAAGTTCCAAACCGCAGGACAGGACTGCTTGGCAGCGAATCGAATACTGGTACACGAGTCTATTCACGATGCGTTCGTGGAGCATTTCAGCGAGCGTATGTTGGCTCTTACCGTGGGCAATGGCTTACAGGGCGAGATTGACCTTGGTCCGCTGATTCATCGCCAAGCGGTGGAGAAAGCTGCAGCGATTGTTGACGATGCCATCTCAAAAGGCGCCACTGTGATCGGCGGGGATCAAAGTCAGGCGCCTGGCGAGAATTTCTTTATGCCGGCGATGCTGACAGGCGTAACGCCGCGCATGAAAGTCTGGCGGGAAGAGAACTTTGCACCTGTAGCCGGTATTACCGCTTATAGTACCGATGATGAGGTCATTGAGATGGCCAACGATACCGAGTACGGCTTGGCTGCGTATATCTACACCCACGATATTCGCCGAATCTGGAAGCTAATGCGTGCGCTGGAGTATGGCATGGTCAGCGTCAACTCGGTGAAGATGACCGGGCCACCGGTACCCTTTGGTGGCGTTAAGCAGTCTGGTCTTGGCCGTGAGGGCGGCGCCACCGGTATTGATGAGTATCTCGAAACCAAGTATTACTGCCTTGGAGCCTTGGGCTCAGTTTCGGGCAGCTAGCGGCCGGCAAAATAATTTAAAACACCCTCCTCGCTGATCGGGGAGGTTTATTGTATAGAGAGAACGCTATGAGCTTGCATCAGGATTTGATCGAACGCGATCGTAAAGTCACCTTTCACGCCTCTACCCACCTGCGCGATTTCGCCCACGGCGATGCGCCCGGTCGTGTGATTACCGGCGGTAAAGGCATCAATATTGTTGATAAAGATGGCCGTGAATTTATCGACGGTTTCGCTGGGCTTTACTGTGTCAACATTGGTTATGGCCGCACCGAAGTCGCTGAGGCGATCTACAAGCAAGCGCTGGAGCTCTCTTACTATCACACCTACGTAGGCCACTCTAACGAGCCACAGATTGAGCTTTCCGAGCGTATTCTGAAAATCGCTGGCATGAATATGTCCAAGGTTTACTACGGCATGTCCGGCTCGGATGCCAACGAAACCCAGCTCAAGATCGTACGCTACTACAACAATGTACTGGGCCGTCCGCAGAAGAAAAAAGTCATCTCGCGCATGCGCGGCTACCATGGTTCTGGTATCGCCTCAGGCTCGCTAACTGGTCTGAAAGCGTTCCATGACCACTTCGATCTACCGATTGACACTATTCGCCATACCGAAGCGCCTCACTACTACCTACGCGCCGCCGAACAGCACGGTATGACCGAGCTTGAGTTCTCCGCTTACTGCGCCGACAAGCTGGAAGCAATGATTCTGGAGGAGGGACCAGATACCGTGGCCGCCTTTATCGGTGAGCCAGTGCTAGGTACTGGTGGTATTGTGCCGCCGCCAGAAGGTTACTGGGACGCTATTCAAGCGGTTCTGGAAAAGTACAATGTACTGCTAATTGCCGATGAAGTGGTATGTGGCTTTGGCCGCACCGGCTCTGATTTTGGTAGCCACCACTACAATATGAAGCCTGATTTGGTCACTATTGCCAAAGGTCTAACCAGCGCTTACCAACCGCTTTCCGGCGTAATTGTGGGTGAAAAAGTCTGGCAAGTGCTTGAGCAGGGCACCGGTGAGTTTGGTCCCATCGGCCATGGTTGGACCTACTCTGGCCACGCTCTTGGGTGTGCCGCAGGCCTTGCTAACCTCGATATTATCGAGCGCGAAAACCTGGTAAGTAACGCTGCTGAAACCGGCGGCTACTTCCAGCAACAGCTAAAAGCTAACTTTGAGGATCACCCACTGCTAGGCGATGTACGTGGCGTTGGCTTGATGGCGGCGCTGGAGTTCTCACCAGACGCCAAGCAGCGCCTACACTTCGATCCTGCACTCAAAGTTGGCCCCCGTGTGGCGGCAGCGGCTCTGGAAGAGAATCTGATTGCCCGTGCCATGCCACAGGGCGATATCTTAGGCTTTGCACCACCACTGACCATTAATCGTGATGAAGTGGACGAGATGATTGGCCGCACCAAGCGTGCGATAGACCGTATCACTGATGAGTTAGTGCGCTCTGGCGATTTGAAAACGGGCCAGCAAGAAACTGCCTTTACGGTTTAACTGCGTTGATGTAACTCATGCGCCGCTGCGTAGCTTCGCAGTGGCGCTTTTTTTTGCAGAAAACGTTGTTTTGAAGAGGGCAGTAATTCTGCATGCAGAAGATCGCTTTCATCGCTAATTTCTTCTCCAACAGCATAGGAGCTTTCAATCGGTGCCTGATTTCGAAACGCTGGTTGAATGGATGCTACGTTAGGTTGTGAACCCGATTGCTGAAGCCGCATAATAGCGTACGCTAAATATTTAAGGATTCGACCATGTCGGAAAAAATCTATTGCATCGCAAGCTTCAAACCCAAAGCCGGTAAAGAGGAAGAGGTGTTTAAAGCACTGCAAAGCTTAGAGCCAAATACTCATCGTGAAGATGCTTGCATTCACTACACCGTAACTCGGCAAATTGATAACCCATTTGCCACAGGTACCAGTTACCCAATTGTGTTCCATGAAATTTGGGCGAGCCGCGAAGAGTTTGAGGCCCACTGCCAGCGCAAAGAAATTCAGGACTTCTTCGCCAAGCACGTCGAGTCTCCTGACGGTGATATCGAAGATGCCAACGTGTGCGTTTACACCGATGAGCCTTGGAACTACGACGCACCCAAGGTGTAAAAAATGGCAAGCGTGTAGAATACGTGCACGACACACGATGAAGGCGGAGCCAACATGACCGAAAAGAAAATGAACGTCGAAAGCTTTAATTTGGACCATACCAAAGTAAAAGCACCGTATGTGCGTTTGGCCGATATTAAAGAAGGCCAAAATGGCGACCGTATCCATAAGTACGATCTGCGCATTTGCCAGCCGAATAAAGAGCACATGGAGATGCCCTCGCTGCACTCTCTTGAGCACTTAATGGCTGAGCTTTCCCGCAATCATACCGATAAAGTGGTTGATATCAGTCCTATGGGTTGTCAAACCGGCTTTTACATTGCGCTGATCAACCACGACGACTACAACGGCGTGCTAAGCATCATTGAGCAAACGCTAAATGATGTGCTCACTGCGACTGAAGTGCCTGCTTGCAACGAAATGCAATGTGGCTGGGCTGCTAGCCATAGTCTGGAAGGCGCTCAAGAACTGGCCCGCAATTTATTGGCCAAGCGCAGTGAATGGACGGAAGTATTCGCGTAAGCGGTTAATGCAAGTGTGAGCTATCTGCTAAACGCCTCCTCCTGGAGGCGTTTTTGTAAGAGCCGAGGAGTCTATAACGTAAAGACGACGCAGTGCTTGGCCTAGTGATGCAACCTACTTAATAGCAATAAAAATGTCGACTTCGTGGCCACTTTTATACAGTTCAAAATCAGTAGTATAAGCACGAATATGCTTCGATTCGCCTGAACCGAAGTGCTCCCAGATACTTGACCATGTATCTATAACAGCTTGAGGCATGCTCCCTTTGCCTCCTAGAATTCATAACACGTGCAATCGTGTACCTATCACTATGCGTTACCCAGTATTAACGGCTTATTGGTTACTGTTTTTGATCAACTTGAGCGGCGCATTTAGCGCCGCTTTTTTTGACTGAAACAGTAGAGCACGCTTGGTAAGTTGTCAGTTGTGAGCTTTTTAAGCAGGATCAATTGTCAGTAGCAGCCGTTTTTGTCCTTGCTCCAGAGAGGGGCTGCGATGCACCAAACCACGCTCTTCACAACCTTCCCAGCCACTGCCTTTTATTAGCGCGATGTCACCAGCCTGCATACGTTGAATAGCATTTGAATCACGTACGATCTCTGGGCGGTCAGGCTTTGGAGCACCTAGCCCAGCGCGGTTGATGGCATATTCCGGTAGCCACTCACTGCCTGGCCCTGTATAGGTAGTGACTAAACGCACCGGTAAGTTATCGCAGTGAAAACGCGGGCACATAGCGGCTGTTAATAAGCGTAGTCGAACCCCTACGGTGTCGGTATCGAATAGGTAGGCAATGGCTTCTGCAATAGTAGCAACATCATCAATAAGAGCTTCACCTGCGGAAGGCTCTGGCAATTTTCGGTATAAATCTTCTTTTAGGGCGTCTGTAGGGCTGCCAAGCCAAGCGTACTGCCAGTCTCGGGTTGTTCGACATTGAGCATTAGCGCTCATCGCAATTTCTGCGGGTAGTGCACGGTGGAAAATAGCAATATTGACGGAATCTTCAAAAATCCGCGGCAGTATGCTGATGTCAGTATCAACGGCGGCGTGTTGAGGTGGCTCAAGCTGTGTTGCTTGCGGTGAAAGAGGCGTTGGCATTTAGGTCTCCTGTTTCCTGGGCTAAGCTGCACCTATATGAGGGAGTATTAAGAGAGATAGGTCGCAGGGCTTTATTTGTTATGTTATAACGTTTTTACCAAGAGGAGGCTAGACATTGCAACCTGATACTACTCAGCACACCCGCAGTAAAGCAGTCACCACTGCTAATCCCGTAGCCAAGCAAAAAGCTGAGGAGGCCGAGCTATTGGCCTCGCCAGATGACGAGTATATGAATGCCGCCCAGCTGGCTTTTTTTCGTGAGCGACTGATAAACGAGCGCAAGGAGCTTGAAGAGCACTTAAAAGAGGTTAAGGCTGCTATTTCATCCCATGAGCGAGATAGTGACGAAGCGGATCAAGCCTCATTTGAAGAGGAACTTAGCTTGGCACTGCGTCAAGCTGACCGCGAAAGCCGTTTAATCAATAACATCGATGCAGCGCTAAAACGCATTGAAAACGGTGAATATGGTTACTGTGAGGAGACCGGGGACCCCATCGGTATTGCGCGGCTACTCTTTCGGCCCACGGCGAAACTTTGTATAGAAGCGAAAGAGCGCCAAGAGCAAAAAGAGCATCATTACCGCAAAACGCGGGGGGAGTAATGCAGTTCACTACGCTAACGCCTGTTAACGTACTCACTGGTTTTTTAGGTAGTGGTAAAACGACCTTGCTAAATCGCTGGGTGCGTCAGGCGTCCATGCGCAATACCTTAGTAGTGATTAATGAGTTTGGGGATATTGGTCTTGACCATCAGCTTATTACCCACAGCGATGAGCAAGCAGTAGTAGAGATGAGTAGCGGCTGTTTATGCTGCACCTTGCGGGGCGACTTAAGCCGCACACTACAGCAGGCGATTGATGAACTGCTAGCTAAAGGCAAACCCGCGCCTGCACGTGTGGTGATTGAAACCACTGGGCTTGCGGACCCTGCGCCTATTCTACAACTGTTGATGATGGACCATTGGCTGGCTCATCGTTTTCAGCTTGATAGTGTGGTGTGCTGTGTGGATGCCGCAAATGGTGAGGCAACGCTGCAGGCGCACCGCGAGTCCCAGCGTCAAGTGGCGGTGGCTGATCGGCTGCTGATTACTAAAACTGATTTGGTTAATCAGGAGCGCTTAACACAGCTGGCCAACCAGTTAGCGTCACTCAACCCGGCTGCAGAGCAGTGGCAAGTGTTGAATGGCAACCTTTCTCCCGATTTATTGGTGGGGGCAGGGCTTTATCGAGGTGCGTCCCAAGGGTATCAAGTTGAGCAGTGGCTAAAATCATCAAGCTATCACCTTCATCATGCCACGGATCATGGACGTGATGAGACACCGCAACCTAGCGTTACCTCTACGCTTGAGCCGCCAAGCAGTAAGCCATCTCTCACTCGCCATGGAGAGAATATTAATGCGTTTTGCTTTTGCGTTGAGGAGCCGATTAAACCTGACGTCCTGGAGAATTGGCTAGATTTATTAATGTCCTTTATGGGGGAAAAAATGCTGCGCATTAAAGCGGTGGTGCATCTGACTGATCGTGAGGAGCCATTAGCGCTGCACGGCGTTCAGCATATTTTTCATCCGCCGGCGCCGCTGCCTATCAATAGTGTCACTGACCGTATCTCACGTTTCGTTTTTATCACTCAAAACGTCGCACCTGACACCGTGGCCCAGCTTTATAGTTTTTTTACACCAGCTTGCTCATCAACGATCACATCCAAGACCACACCCACGAACGAGGCCACCCCATGACGGCGCTTACCTTACCCGATATTGCTCAACAGCCCTCCCATTTACCAGGTACGCTTTCCTGGGTAGGGATGGAAGGCATTACATTGCCTGTGGCGTTGGCAGGTAGCTTGGTAAGTGCCAAGGCTTCGGCTGGGGTTAGCTTGGAGGCTGCGGAGGCCCGTGGCATTCATATGTCGCGGCTTTATATGGCGCTCGAGTCTTTAGAGCACCAAGCACTGACACAAGTGTCGATGCAGCGCGTTCTCGGGGCTTTTTTGGATAGCCATCAAGGACTGTCTGAACACGCTTATCTGACCTTCAGTGGTGAGGTACTGCTGAAGCGAGACGCGCTGATTAGCCCTCTGTCTGGGTGGAAAAGCTACCCCTTTACGCTGCGTGGGCAGCTTACTCCATCAGGGTTTCAGCTTGAGCTAGACGTCTCTGTAGGCTACTCCTCCACATGCCCCTGCTCCGCTGCGTTGGCTAGGCAGTTAATCCAGCAAGCCTTTGCGGAGGATTTTGACGATATACCGCTAACCAAACAATCAGTGATTGCTTGGCTAGGCAGCGAAGAGGGAATTCTTGCCACTCCCCACAGCCAGCGTAGTTACGCCCATTGCTCTGTACGGCTAAAGGAGAATGACGATATACCGCTAGCGGCGCTGATTGAGCGTATCGAGAAAGCCTTAGGGACCGCGCTGCAAACAGCGGTTAAGCGCATTGATGAGCAGGCCTTTGCGCTGGCTAATGGTCAGAACCTGATGTTTTGCGAAGATGCGGCAAAACGGTTGGAGCGCACGCTTAGAAATATGGACGCTATCTCAGGGTTTCAGCTTAAAGTCGTTCATGCAGAAAGCTTGCATGCCCACGATGCGGTTGCACGCTGTGAGTGGCAGTGGTGAATGGTTTGGGGGATGGGGGAAAGGGTAGGGCTATCCAGATAAGCCAAGGTCAACATTAATCACTTTGCACGGATATTGAGCAGGTGTTGACTTAGCATAAAACGTTCTATAGTGAAGGCGTTGAAAGTCATATAAGGTATTAAGGTCACTTGACCCTAATGAGGAGGAACGATGTCATTACGTATCAATTCGGTAGTGCCAGATTTCGAAGCAGACACTAGCCAAGGCCCTATCCGTTTTCATGACTGGATCGGCGACAGCTGGGCGATCCTCTTTTCTCACCCGAAAGATTTCACTCCTGTCTGCACCACTGAGTTCGGCGCAGTAGCGACGTTAAGCGCTGAGTGGGAAAAACGCGGTACCAAAGTGATTGGTGTTTCTGTTGATGGCGTTGAAGGCCATAAACGCTGGGCAGGGGATATTGAAAAGTTCAGCGGTAGTAGAGTGGGTTTTCCGATTATTGCCGATGAAGGGCTACACGTTTCTAAACTTTTCGACATGCTGCCGGAAGATGCCTATTTACCTGATGGTCGCACCCCCGCTGATAGTGCCACCGTGCGCTCGGTGTTTATCATTGGCCCAGATAAGCAGCTAAAGCTTTCCATGACTTATCCAATGACCGTGGGGCGTAATTTCGCCGAAATTTTGCGTGCTTTAGATGCACTGCAAACCACGGTTAAACATGGTATTGCCACACCTGCTGATTGGACATTAGGTCAGGACGTTATCATCCCCCCGAGCGTGTCCGATGAGGAAGCCAAGCAGAAATTTGGCGAGTTCAATGCTGTACTGCCGTACCTGCGTAAAACGAAACTGAGCTAGTTGGCTTGTTTGAGCAGTATGGTTATATGATCGCCCGCCAGCCCCTATGCTGGCGGGTTTATTTTGTTAAGCAGTATCTCAAGTGAGGTGCCCAATCGAGTGAGAGACCTGCTGTGCGTTTTTCAGGATCTCAGTCACCAACGTCTCAGTCTCTTTTATGCTGGCAGCCATCACCGCGACTATTGTGTGCCGCGATGATGTGAGAACAGGGGAGAGAAGGCGCCCTCTGTTATGGGTTATGCAGAAAAATAACTGCTTCCTCCCTAGAGAGGGGGTATGCGCTCTTTTGCTAAGCGGTTACCTGCTCCACTAGTGCTTGAGCAAAGGTATCCGTGGTGCCGGTGCCGCCCATATCTGGAGTGACCATATCGCGGCGGTTCTCCAGCACCGTGCGAATACCGTGGCGAATAGCGTTACCTTTTTCGTTCATACCCAAGTGGTCGAGCATCTGTGCTGCTGCCAGCAGTAGCGCACAAGGGTTGGCTATTTTTTGCCCTGCAATATCCGGTGCCGAGCCGTGCACAGCTTCAAAAATAGCTGCTTTTTCGCCGATGTTAGCGCCGGGGGCTAAGCCTAAACCGCCCACTAACCCAGCGCACAAGTCAGAAAGAATATCGCCAAACAGGTTCGTGGTGACGACTACATCGAACTGATGCGGATTCATCACCAACTGCATGCAAGCGTTATCCACGATCATTTCCTGAAACTCGATCTCTGGATACTCTTTGGCAATTTCCCGAGCCACGTCCAAAAACAGCCCTGAGCTGGTTTTGATAATGTTGGCCTTATGAACAGCAGTGACTTTTTTGCGGCCATTGTTTTTAGCTAGCTCAAACGCGTAACGGACGATGCGCTCGGAGCCATGGCGGGTTACTTTGATGACCGAGATCCCGGTGTTGCCATCGTCAATCATCTCCTGGCCATCGGAGAGATAGGCGCCCTCGGTATTTTCCCGTACGGTAATCATGTCGATATCTTCGTAGCGAGAGCGTGTGCCGGGGAAGCTGATGGCAGGGCGCACGTTTGCATACAGGTCGAAGTGACGGCGCAGTTGAACATTGATAGAGGAGAAGCCTTTACCAATAGGGGTGGTCAGTGGGCCCTTTAGAGCGATGCCGTATTTCTCAATCGCATCAAGCGATTCCTGAGGAATTAGTGTGCCATGCTTTTCCAGAGCTGCGAGTCCTGCATCAACAAAATCGTAATGTAGACCACACTCCAAAGCATCCAGTACACGCAGGGTAGCATCCATGATTTCGGGGCCAATTCCGTCGCCCTTAATTACTGCAATTGATTGACTCATGTGCTGCTCCTTTGAAGTGAACGTTGTTAGCCAAGTGAATATTATGCAAGAAAAATGGCTCCAATGGGGCTTATGGTAAGCCAAGGCAAGGTAAGAGGTCATCCCGAAGTCGTCGTCTAAACGTCTAGGATGTAAGATGCATGATGGCAATTTTATTGGTAGAATCTTGCGCCTTGTTGCATTGCAGCTTTCTGAAAGCTGGTTTAGACGACCGCTTTATCGATTTTTTCGTAAAAATTTAACAAGGCAATATTGAAATGAAACGCCTACTGGTAGCCTCTTTGCTGCCCACCTCAGGGCTGATGACTCCACCCTAGGTAATCCCCCTCCTAAAACGCTATGGCGCTTATTGCGTTACAACGGCGTTCGGCTTGTCTTGGCCAATCTTTGCTACTGGCGCGAAAAATGTCGCTGTAACGTAGCGTACTCCATACCTATTGATAATTAGCCCGCACGACATTGCTGCTTTAAACGCGGCGTTGGTGCGTTGTGATTCATCCTCAACCATGGACTCCCTGAATGACACTTTTCAGTAAGCAAGAGTGGTTCTCTAATATTAAGGGCGACACGCTCTCAGGTATTGTCGTCGCGCTGGCGCTAATTCCTGAGGCGATTGCGTTCTCAATTATTGCGGGCGTTGACCCTAAAGTAGGGCTTTATGCCTCGTTTTGTATCGCGGTAATTATTGCCTTTACTGGTGGCCGTCCAGGTATGATTTCGGCGGCTACCGGTGCCATGGCGCTGCTGATGGTTACCCTGGTGCGTGAGCATGGCCTTGAATACCTGCTGGCCGCAACGCTGTTGACGGGGGTATTACAGATTATTGCTGGTTACCTGAAGCTTGCTGAGCTGATGAGATTTGTATCTCGTTCGGTAGTTACCGGTTTTGTGAATGCGCTGGCGATATTGATCTTTATGGCGCAACTGCCGGAGCTAACCAACGTGACGTGGCACGTCTATGTGATGACCATGGCGGGCTTAGGCATCATTTATCTTTTCCCATACCTGCCTGTGATTGGTAAATCAATCCCCTCTCCTCTGGTGTGTATCGTGGTGCTTACCGTGGTGTATATGGTGAGCGGTATGGATATTCGTAGCGTTGGTGATATGGGGGAGTTGCCCGATACACTTCCAGTGTTCTTGTGGCCTAACGTGCCGCTGAACCTGGAAACACTGATGATTATTTTCCCAACAGCACTAATGTTGACCGTGGTAGGCCTTCTGGAATCGATGATGACCGCCACCATTGTGGATGACCTGACCGATACGCCCAGTGATAAAAATCGTGAGTGTAAAGGCCAAGTGTTTTTTGCCTCCTCTGAGCGCTTTATTGCGGCCTTCGATTTCAAAGAGAGCATTGATAAGGTCACTATCAACTTATCGAAAGCCCACTTTTGGGATATTACCGCTGTTCAGGCGCTGGATCGTGTGGTGATTAAATTCCGTCGTGAAGGTACCGAGGTAGAACTGGTTGGTTTGAGCGAAGCCAGTGCGACAGTGGTAGATCGTTATGCGGTTCATAATGATCCAGCCGCGGTTGAAAAGCTGATGGGTGGCCACTAATTACCGCAAGGAGAGCGAGATGACTGAACACGTATTAGCTGCAATTGATGGTTCTCAGTTTTCAGAAGGTGTATGCGACTACGCTGCTTGGGCGAGTGTGGCACTAAGTGCACCACTAAGCTTTGTGCATGTGGTGGATAATCACTCCCAAGTGCCTGATGAGCAAAACTTGTCGGGCAACCTGCATTTCGGTGCTCGTGAGCGCCTGATGAAAGAGCTTTCTGAGCTTGATGAGCAGCGTGCCAAGGTAAATCGCGAGCAGGGCAAGCTGATGCTGGAAGCCGCCAAAGTACGGGCCGCGGAAGGAGGGGTTAACGACCCTGTTACACGCCAGCTTAATGGTACGCTGGTTGAAACCCTGGTAGAGCTGGAAAAAGATATACGTCTGCTGGTAGTTGGTAAACGTGGCGAAACTGCACACCAAGCCAGTGGTCACTTAGGCTCTAACCTTGAGCGAGTGGTGCGTGAAATGCATCGCCCAATACTCATGGTGCCGAAAACCTTTAAGCAGCCTGAAAAGGTGCTTATCGCGTTTGATGGTAGCAAAACTGCCCGCAAAGGCGTGGAAATGCTGGCCCTCTCACCGCTGTTTGCGGGTGCAGAGTGCCATGTGTTGATTGTGGGTGCCGACACCGTTGAACAACGTTTACAGCTGGGGTGGGCGCTAAGCACGCTGCACGATGCTGGACACAAGGCAGAGGGCGCTGTTCGCGCTGGCGATGTGGACGACACCCTGCAAGCCTACGAAAACGAGCATGGGATCGATTTATTAGTAATGGGAGCTTACGGCCATTCGCGTATTCGCCACTTGCTAGTGGGTAGTACCACCACTGCCATGTTACGCAGTAGCCGGATACCGGTGCTGATTTTGCGCTAACTGCCTGCTCTTAACACTTACCGATTAGCTCGCTTTTGCGAACTTTTCCGCAGCCGGCCCTCATTTTCTTGAGTGAGCCGGCTTTTTAGTGGTTAATCAGGCAGCAGTTTACTGGGTAGCCAACGTAAATACGCCACCATGCCAAATAGCTCAACCAGGGACTGAAATACAATTACTACCACCGCAGCCTGCCAACCGTTGGGCAGAGTAAGTGCGATAGGAAGCATAACGAAAGAGTTACGCGTACCAAAGCTAAAGGCGAGGGTTCGGGCACTTGTTGCAGGGAGCCTAAATAGCTTTCCAAGTACTTTCCCCAGTATCGCTGCCACCACCAAGTAACCCGTGAAAATAAATACCACCTGCACTAATACATGGGAAAGCGCCAGCACGCTATTGACCTGTGTTGCCGCAATCACCAACACCACTAAAGCAAGCAGTGGCACCGGTAGGTAGCCAAGATGCTCGATGGCGAGTCTCATGGTGTGATAACGCTGAGCAGCAAATTCCGTCAACCATGCCAACCCTAAAGGCAGCAAAATTAGCCCAGCGAATGCGCTGAGCAGATTTGTAGAAAAGGTGAGCTGGAACCATTCGCCGCCTAAAAATAGCCATAGATAAACCGGCAACATGACCATTTGTACCAGTAGCAGTAGTGGTGTAGCTGCAATGGCGCGAGCCGCATCGCCTTTGCCTAAGTGCGTAAAGGTAATAAACCAATCGGTGCAGGGCACTAGTAACACTAGCAGTACCCCGGCGATTACCGGGGGGGAAAGCGGTAGCCACAGCACCAACAGCCCTAACAGTGTTGGAATAATAATAAAGTTGCCTGTTAGCAGCGCCGCCATAAAGCGGGTGTCGGTGAGGCTTTGCCTGATATGTAACAGCGGAATTTGCGTGAAGGTGGCGTACAACAGTATGCCCAATAGGGGCCATAGAAAATGTTCCAACGATGACGCCAGCGTAGGAGCCAATATGCCGATGGCCAGTCCTAAACAGATAAACCCCAAGTAAAGCCAGGACTGCTGCTGCTCTAACTGTTCGCGCATAAAAATACCCGGGCTTCTCTAGGGAGGATTTCCTGGATTGAAGGTTGGCCTAATGGTGGGCTATGGGATGGCTGGTCGAGAAAGCGCCATACGTTCTCCTGACCAGGCAGCCAGTAACCATAACGGTAGACTGATCATTACATAGAGTAGTGCTAATGCTGGATGCCCTTGCTGAATGAGGAACAGGGTCTCCAGGCTAAATAGCGAGAACGTGGTAAAACCGCCGCAGAACCCGGCTACGAGCAGTGGTTGCCAGCGCGCGAGGCTGGTATGAGGAAAGCGTGAGGCAGTTGCGGCTAGCCAGCCAATTAACCCTGAGCCTAGTACGTTAACTAGCAGGGTGCCCCAGGGAAAGTAACCTCCAAGAGCTGCAAAAGATGCAAGTGACACGCCATAGCGCAGTACGCTGCCAATACCACTGCCAACACCGACAGCTAAATAGGCTTTCCAGTTCATCGTACCCCCATGCCCAGCAGCCAGCCCAGCGTGCCCATCGCAAGACCTAATACGAGCGTAACGGCAATGTTAATGGCAGCGCGCAGCGGATGACCACTTTGCCAAAGCTCAAGGGTTTGTAAGCTAAACGATGAAACTGTGGTGTAGCCACCCAGTAGCCCCGCTACAGCAAATAACCATAGCGGTTGCGTGGTTAGCATCCCGTAGTAACCCAGCAGCCAGCCTGCTATGAAGGCTCCGCTGGCATTCACAATGAGAGTGCCCCAAGGAAAAGCTTTGCCCAGTAGATGGGCTATGAGATTGGAAACCGCGAAGCGCCCCATGCCGCCCAGGGCTCCACCCAGCGCCACTAATAGTAAGCTTGCGAAGCCATGCCCCATGCTTACTCCTTTTTGCTGGCTGCATGATGAGTCGCTAATTGTATCACCTGAGTGGAGAGCTAAAAGCGTATGTATTAAAAATGTGTATAAGGTGTCGTTGGTCAATAAGTTCGTGTAAAAAAGAGTGAGAATAACAACAGCGTTTATGCACCCGCTCCAGGAGAGGCCTTTATGTCTGATCGCGTGCTAGCAGCAATTGATGGATCTCAGTATTCAGAGAGCATCTGTGACTATGCCGCCTGGGCCGCCAAAGCCCTGGGTGCACCGTTAAGCTTTATCCATGTCTTGGACAACCATCCCCAGGTGGCAGAGCCTGATCTAACCGGAAATTTGGGCCTAGGCACCCGAGAACATCTACTCGAAAAATTATCGGATATCGAAGAGCAGCGCGCAAAAGTTGCCCGTGAACGGGGGCGCTTAATACTTGATGCGGCAAAAGTTCGCGCAAAGGCAGCCGGTATTACTGATCCGCTGTGCCTTCAGCGCAACGGGTCGCTGGTGGAAACGCTGGTTGAGAACGAAAAAGAGGTACGCTTGTTGGTGTTAGGCAAGCGGGGTGAAACGGCGCTCCAAGCCAGCGGGCATATAGGTTCCAATCTGGAGCGCTTGGTGCGCGAAATACATCGCCCGGTATTGATGGTTTCCAAGCAGTTCACCTCGCCCAGCAATGTGATGATGGCATTTGATGGCAGCAAAACAGCTCGCAAAGGCGTTGAGATGCTAGCCAAAAGCCCGCTATTTGCAGGGGCAACTTGCCATGTGGTCATTGTTGGTGCTGAAACTGCCGAAAACCGTTCACAGCTGCATTGGGCACTCGAAACATTACGGGTTGCTGGCCATGAGGCTAAAGGAGCGATACGCGCGGGTGAAGTAGAGGAAACACTGCGAGCCTATAAGCAGGAACAGGGGATCGATTTGCTAGTGATGGGTGCTTATGGCCACTCACGTATTCGCCACCTGCTATTGGGTAGTACGACCACCGCCATGTTGCGCAATGCTCACTTGCCGGTGCTGATTCTGCGCTGAAGCGGCTTCTGTACTTAATACTATCTGCTCTGAAGCCACTATCTGCTCTGAAGCCACTATCTGTTCTGGAGCTACTATCTGTTTTGGAGCTATTAGGAGACGCAGATGAATCACCCTGAGGTCGACATTGCCGCGCTACGCCAGAAACTACTGGCATTGGATGTTTCGTTGAGAGAAGAAAGCATTGAGAGTGCATCTTCCCGAGAGACGGTGGTGCTTGACCAGACTTCAGTGGGGCGGCTGTCACGTATCGATGCGCTGCAGGGTCAGGCAATGGCAAAGGCAGATAGAGCAGCGCCGTCAAATGACGCTAAAGCGTATTAGCGGCGCGTTGCAGCGTATCGATCAAGAGCACTTCGGAGAGTGCATTGAGTGTGGCGAATGGATAGGGGCCAAACGCCTCACCTGGGACCCGCTAGTACTGAAATGTATCGAGTGCGCTGAATAATTGCTGCAGTTACGCCTCTAGCGCAGTGTCTGCAAGCTGGCGTTGGGTGGCTGCCTGGGCGATGTTGATGCCTGACAACACTGCCTTCAGTGAAGCGCTAACGGTATCGCTATCTTCCGCGACGGCACATATGCGTTGTCCATCGATATTGAGCTGCACAAAGGCAATGGCATTAGCCTCGCTGCCGCCGCCAAGGGAGTGTTCGCTGTAGTCAATAATAGCCACATGGCTGCCTGAGTGTTTTTTCCACGCATCGGTAAACGACGACATTGCGCCATTGCCCGTACCTGAAAGCCGCAGTGTTTCTTTACCTTGCCACAGGGTAACGTCGATACCCTCATACTGTCCTTTAGAAAGCTGATAGTCAGCTAGTGAGAGGGGGGTATCGTACGCAAAGTTATCGAACATTACTTGGCGAATGATTTCACTAGAAAGCTCACTGTTGCGGCGTTCACTCTCCTGTTGAACGTAAGGGGCAAGTGCCAGCATCATCCAGCGGGGCAGGTTAATACCGTAGTCCCGCTCCAGCAGAAAGGCCATGCCGCCCTTGCCCGACTGACTGTTCACCCGAATAACGGCTTGGTAGTCGCGGCCAATATCGTGGGGATCGATAGGTAAGTAAGCCACTTGCCACGGTTCGTCGGGTTTTTGATGCTTGAGTGATTTACGAATAGCATCCTGGTGACTGCCAGAAAACGCTGTGTAGACCATCTCTCCAACCCACGGGTGGCGAGGGTGTACGGTGATACCGGTGCACTCATGCACCACCTGGACAATTTCATCAGGGTTTGAGAGATCAAGCTCAGGATCGATGCCTTGGCTGTAGAGGTTCATCGCCAAGGTAACAATATCCATATTGCCTGTGCGTTCGCCGTTACCCAGCAAAGTGCCTTCGACACGGTCAGCACCCGCTAATAATGCCAGTTCTGCTGAGGCTACTGCGCCGCCTCGGTCATTGTGGGTATGCACAGAAATAATCACGCTGTCTCGGCGGCTAATATGCTGGCAGAAATATTCGATCTGATCTGCGTGATGGTGTGGCCCTGCGACTTCCACAGTGGTGGGCAGATTAAGAATACACTTGTTTTCAGGTGTGGGTTGCCACACATCCATAACGGCTTCACAAATTGCCAGGGAGAAGTCGATCTCGGTACTTGAAAAGCTCTCTGGTGAGTATTGGAAGCGCCAGTCAACACCGGGGTGCTGAGCCGCATAGGTTTTCACCCAAGTGGCACCCTGCACGGCAATATCGGTAATGCCATCGCGGTCCATCTCGAATACCCGTTCGCGCTGAATAGTCGAGGTGGAGTTATAGAGGTGGATAATGGCGCGTTTAACGCCCACCAGTGACTCAAAGGTTTTTTCGATCAGGTGTTCACGGCACTGCACCAGCACCGCAATCGTCACATCTTCTGGAATCTGATCCTCTTCAATTAGCCAGCGTACAAAATCGTAGTCAGGCTGGCTGGCCGAGGGGAAGCCTACCATCACCTCCTTAATACCGACTTTGATGATCTGCTGCCAAAAACGCTGCTTTTGCGCAACGGTCATCGGCTCAAGTAGCGCTTGGTTACCATCGCGTAGGTCTTCACTGACCCAAATCGGTGCCTTGGTAAGGTCGCGGTCAGGCCATTGGCGATTAAACGCGGGGACGCGAGGAGCAGGGCGATACTTGCGATGATCAAAAGCAGACATGGCGAACTTCCTGGTAATTAAGCATTGTAGAGTGCGGCCGCTTGTGGCGTAAGCCGCTTAGCGGAGGTTGCTGGATGAGGCTCCAAATGGGCTGCTTGTGGCAGCCAATACAGTTTAATTGAATCATTGCGAAAATTTATTGCTAAAATATGGCTTTCTGGTTTTTATTTGGCAGATAATGCCGGGTATATTGTTTTTTTTGGCAGGAGTTGTCTGTTATGCCAGTAACCCCCCTTGAGCTTGATCGTTTTGATCGCCGTATACTAGACGTGCTTCAGCAGGAGGGACGCATCAGCAATCAGGAGCTTGCTGAGCGTATTGGCCTATCACCATCGCCATGCCTACGCCGGGTGCGGGCGCTGGAAGAGAATGGGCTAATTACTCAGTATCGGGCTGAGATTGATGCGCGGCAGCTGGGTTATCAGCTAATGGCACTGCTGCACATTTCCATGGATAAGCACACTCCAGAGCGTTTTGATAATTTCGAACGCCATATTCGAGACATCCCCAATGTGATTGAGTGCTTGATTATTACCGGCCAGGACGCTGATTTTCAGCTTAAAATTTTGGTGCGGGATATGGACGATTATCAGCACTTACTGCTGCATGTGATTAACCGTATTGAAGGGGTGACCGGCGCCCATACAAGTTTTGTATTACGTCGCGTATTTGAGCACCGGCCGGTGCCCACAGGGTGTTCTTAAGTACGCAACTGTAGGCAGCAAAGCGCAGGCGGTTTACACTGCTTTTTTTGGCATTACCTAGGAGTTTTACCTATGACAATTCAACGCCATGATACAAAAGCCCGTATGAGCCGTGCTGTCATCCATCAAGGTGTGGCCTACCTATGCGGTCAGGTATCAGGCCCTGAAGCCCGCCACGAAGGCATCAAAGAGCAAACTGAAAGCATGCTGGCGCGAGTTGATGAATTACTAAAAGAGATTGGTTCAAGCCGTGAGCAGCTCTTAAGTGCCACTATTTACCTTAAAGAGGGGGGCGACTTTGCCGCGATGAACGAAGTATGGGATGCGTGGGTACCGGAAGGCTATGCACCTGCGCGCACCTGTGTATGCGCGCCGCTGCCTGCCGATGAGCTAAAAGTAGAAATTACCGTAACCGCCGCTGTTAGCAGCTAACTGTTACTAGTTGGCTGTTATTAACTGACGGTTGTTCACGGAATATTGTTAACAAATAACGCAGCTATTGATCCTGGCAGCTTACCGATTACTTACCGGTTTTTTCCACTGGGAATCGGGTATCGCGCAAGCTGTCTTTAATCTTCTTCAGGTGCGGCAGAAAGTCTTCGCCGCGTCGCAGCGTAACTCCGGTTGCCAGCGCATCAATCAGGGTTAGCTGAATGACCCGCGAAGTCATCGGCATATAGTGGTCTGTGTCTTCTGGTGTGGAAACTTCAAGTGTAGCGGTACACTCTTGAGAAAGCGGGGAGGCAGGGGCTGTAATGCCAAGCACCACAGCGCCAGCTTCTCGTGCTACCCGCGCGATATCGACTAATTCCCTCGTACGACCTGTATAGGAAATAATCACTACCACATCTCCAGTATGGCAGGCTGCGGCTACCATACGCTGCATAAGCACATCCACATAAGCCATGACGGGTAAGTTAAAGCGGAAAAACTTATGCTGGGCGTCCTGGGCGACAGCACCGGATGCTCCAAGCCCGAAAAAGTGCACCTGCTTTGCCTGAGTGAGATAGTCGACCATACGTTCTACAGCCGCCATATCAACTTCACGCTGGGCTTCATCTAAGGCAGCGATAGTGGCACCAAAGATTTTATGGGTGTATTGGGTAGCGGAGTCGCCAGGCTCAACCGCTCGAGTAACGTAGGGGGTTCCCCCTGCGAGGCTTTGAGCAAGCTTGATCTTAAAGTCCGGGAAGCCCTTGGCGCCAAAATTACGGCAGAAGCGATTGACCGTAGGTTCGCTGACGCTGGCCGCTTGGGCAAGGCTTGCGATGCTCAGGCTGGTTGCAGCCGCCGGGTCTTCAAGAATAACGTTGGCGACTTTGCGTTCTGAGCGGTTTAGCTCTTCCAAGCGTTCGCGTAAGCGGTCAAGCAGGTCATGCGCCATTAATAGACTCCATGTCAGTGGTCAGGGGTTGGTTGGGTGCCCACTCTTCGCACCACGTAAAGAACTCAGACGATTCTTCTGCACCATCTTTCTGATGCATCATAAATTTCTGGTTCATTACAACTTTCTGGTTCATTACAAAGGCGCGGCCAGTTTAATGTTTTAAAAGGCAATGCTTTGACATGGGCAAGGGACGGATGGGCAGTCCCAACATCATCAATCGCGACGGTAATCTTAACGTTAGCAAATTGCGCGCGTGTTGTGCATGCCTCTCATTATGCCCGACTCAGTGGCCTCTAGGGCAAAAAACGAGGCCTTGGCACTGGTTTTACGCGCTTCTAACTCATTATGAGACCTAAACCACAGTGGTGCTTTGCCAATACCTGGTATTTAGCAGTCACCTTTAAGCATTATCGTTAACCAAGCCCAAGCAGCTTCAATAACCAACGGTGATAAGGTGGCCTGAGTAAGCGGCTAGTTGGTTTTTTTGCTTGATAGAATATGCCGCGCAGATGACTGAAACGCTCAAACCCATGGCGTCCGTGGTAGGTACCCATGCCACTTTCCCCTACACCGCCAAAGGGGAGCGATGGCACTGAGTGATGGAGCAACGTTTCATTAAAGACGAGTGCTCCTGAGCGGGTGCGTTGGCGTAATGTAGATTGAAGGGTTTTATCATTCGTGAATGCATAAAGCGCGAGTGGGTGCGCGCGAGCATTTACATAACCAATGGCATCGTCGAAGCCTTTAACGCCTATTACTGGCAGGCAGCGACCAAAAATTTCTTCGCGCATGACCGCTAGGTCTTGGGTAGGGTCAATAATTAAGACAGGAGCGTGGGCGCCGGAGTCAATGATGCGGCAGCCATGATCACGAGCTTCATTGAGTAGGCTATCGATACGCCGTTGATGACGCTCGCTAATAGCTGACGTTGCTTCTTTATCGTTAGGTCGCTGATGGGCTATGGCCTGGGTTAGTGCTTTTATCATCGCTTCTAAATGGCGGCTTTCCACCAATACATAATCGGGTGCGATACAGGTTTGCCCAGCATTCATCCCTTTACCAAATACAATGGCCGCGGCAGCGTGCTCTAAATCAGCATCTGCAGCCACAATAGCAGGCGATTTGCCACCCAGCTCTAGGGTGACAGGAGTTAAATTAGCTGCCGCTGCCAGTGCAACTCTGCGGCCCACCTGGGTTGAGCCCGTAAACAGCAGATGATCAAAAGGCAGGGCGCTAAACACTTCAGCCACATCCACCCCACCCTCTATAACGCTAAACTCCTCTTCAGTGAAGTATTGAGGAATGAGTTTGGCGAGCAGCGCGCTGGTGTGGGAGGCATACTCGCTGGGTTTGAGCATCACCACATTACCGGCTGCAAAGGCATCTATCACAGGCATTAATGCCAGGCTCCAGGGGTAGTTCCAAGGAGCCATTACACCGACAACGCCAAGTGGCTGAGGCGCAATACGTGCCTTGGCAGGCAATAAGCGCCAGGGCATGCCTGCTCGTTGGGGGCGCATCCAGTGCCATAAGCGGCGCCGGGTATAAGTAATGGCTTGCAGCACAGCGCTAATTTCAGTCAGCCGTATTTCTGTTTCACTACGCTGTCCAAAGTCTGTCTGGATAGCACGCACTATGTCGCGTTGGTGGCGTTTGGTCATGCGGGCTAAGCGGCCTAGTCGCTCGCGTCGGGTAGTCAGTGAGGGAAAAGGTGCCTGGGTAAAGGCATCCTGTTGAGCGTGAAAAATGCCGGCTAGATCGCGTTGCATGGTTTCTCCTTGATGAACGCATGATGAATGGTACGCCGCGAGAAATACCTAACTAATAGCGTAGTCACCATCGTTGAGCGTTAGTGGTAATGGTAGAGTGGTACGCTATTAATTACCGGTTGTTTTAGCTGACGCCCCCTTGAGAGACGCTATGCCTTCACGCTCGCTATCACACGCTATTCTACCTGCCATTGAGGCTGTCGCGGCAAGCCAATGGGACACGTTAGTAAGTAAAGAGCATCCATTTTTGCGTCACGCCTTTTTACAGGCGCTTGAGAGCAGTGGCTCAGTGAGTAGTAAGAGCGGCTGGGAGCCATGTCATCTGAGCGTTTGGCAGGCAGGACGATTAGTAGGAGCACTGCCCATGTACCGCAAACACCACTCTTACGGTGAATATGTGTTTGACTGGGGCTGGGCGGAGGCACTGGAGCGTGTAGGTGGGGATTATTACCCCAAGGCGCTAAGTGCGATCCCATTCACGCCGGTCCCGGGGCCGCGTAGCCTGATAGCCGCTGATGTAGATGCTGACGAGGTGCGCGCCCAGCTTGCTTCAGCTTGGCAAGCGCAGTGCACTGAGCGCTCGCTATCCAGCTGGCATCTGCTGTTTGCTGAAGAGCAGGAAGTAGCTGCATGGCGACACCAGTTTCCTGGCCTGATTGCCCGAGAGGGGGTGCAGTTCCAGTGGCGTGATCGTGGTTTTAAAGACTTTGATGGTTTCTTGGCAAGTCTTACCTCTAAGCGCCGCAAAATGATCAAACGGGAGCGCCGCTTGGTTGCTGAGCAAGGGATCACCATGCGTCTTTTAGAAGGTGAAGAGATAACACAAGCGGCAATGGCGCATTTTTATCGCTGCTATACCATTACCTATCATGAGCGAGGCAGATCCCCGTACCTAAACCGCGAATTTTTTGAACGCTTGCGCCAAACCATGCCTGAAACGCTGGTATTGGTGCAAGCGCTTCTGGATGATCGGCCAGTAGCGACAGCGCTCTACTTTCGGGGTGAGACAGCGCTCTATGGTCGTTATTGGGGCAGTGAGGTGATGGCTGATTGCCTGCATTTTGAGGCCTGTTACTACCAAGGTATTGAGTACTGCTTAGCACGGGGGTTAACGCTGTTTGACCCTGGTACACAAGGTGAGCATAAACTGGTTCGTGGGTTTGCGCCTCAGCGCGTGTGCTCGTTGCATTACGTAGCGCATCCAGGTTTGGCGGCAGCTGTTACACAATTCTGTGAGCAAGAAGCGGTACACGTCAATGCGTACCGCCTGGGGGCAAAAAAGGCGTTGCCCTTTAAGTAATTTACGTGGTGATGAATACCGATTTAAGGTTACTTATCTGTTATTAAAGTTAAAGTAGCGGAGTGGCTCGCTGGGTATGCCTCCTTAATGGCATAATGCGCGCCGTTTACGCTGTCAACAAGGAACTCGGTGATGCATAAATGGCTAGTGGTTGCGCTGCTTGCCGTATTGGGGCTTCTTCAGTACCAACTATGGTTAGGCAATGGTGGGTGGCAGGATCTTCAACTGGTAGAAGAGCGTGTTGCCGTGCAAGAGGCTGCCAATGTGCCACTGCGTGATCGAAATGCACGTTTAGCGGCAGAAGTCACCGATCTTAAAACCGGCCTGGATGCTATCGAAGAGCGCGCCCGCAGTGATATGGGAATGGTGCGTAGCGATGAGCAATTTTTCTGGGTGCCTGGTGTTGCAATTGAAACAGAGCTCATTGGCCTTAATGCGGGGTTAGTGGTGCAGCCAGGCCGAGCGAATGAAAGGGCGGAGCGATGAGCGACTCACTGTGGCTGATTGTACCGGCTGCGGGCCAAGGCAAACGCATGGGGGCTGATAAACCCAAGCAGTACCTCAAAATTGCTGAACAATCGATTCTTACGCATACTCTCCAGCGCCTATACGCGGCGTTTCCACAGGCGCAACTAGTCCTCTGCCTAGACAACGACGACCAGTGGTTTAATCCAGCCTGGGTGCCTTTCACCCACTGGCAGCGCGTTACAGGGGGCACCGAGCGTATGGGTAGCGTATTAAATGCCTTACAGGCAATACCGGCGCAAGCCGCAGACGTAGTGATGGTGCACGACGTGGCGAGGCCTTGTGTTACCCCAGAAGATTTACGAGCCCTTTACCATGCAGCCAGCGAGCATCCTGATGGCGCGCTACTTGCCATGCCGGTGGCTGATACTATGAAGCGTGCTTCCATCGACCAGTTGAGTGTGGCAACAGTGCCTCGGGATGGTTTATGGCACGCTTTAACGCCTCAGGGATTTCGTTATGCACTCTTGCGCGAAGCCCTCGAATACGCTGTTGATAATGGCTGTATCGTTACTGATGAGGCGTCCGCTGTTGAAGCATTGGGTAGAACTCCGCTCTTAGTGAGTGGGCGTCGAGATAATGTAAAAGTCACCCACCCCGGCGATCTCGCCCTTGCCAGCGCGATTATGGCATCACAAGTGGCCTGTGTATCTGAAAGGATATGTACCTGAAAGGAGTTGCTAATGCGAATAGGGCATGGATTTGATGTACACCGTTTTGGGCCTGGTGACCATTTAATGATTGGCGGCGTAAAGCTACCGTTTGAGCACGGTTTTGTGGCTCACTCCGATGGTGATGTGTTATTGCATACGGTCAGTGATGCACTGCTCGGCGCCTGTGCGTTAGGTGATATTGGACGCCACTTTCCCGATACCGATGCCGCATGGAAAGGCGCGGATAGCCGTGACCTGCTACGTCGCGTAGTAAAGCTTGTGCGTGATGCAGGCTATGGGCTGGTGAACCTGGATGCCACCATCATGGCCCAGGCACCTAAAATGGCGCCGCATATTGACGCCATGCGAGCGGTGATTGCCGAAGACATAGGCGTAAGCATTGGGCAGGTGAATGTGAAAGCCACCACCACTGAGCGGCTTGGGTTTACCGGACGTGGTGAGGGGATTGCTGCTGAAGCTGTCGTACTAGTTGAGCGGCTAGAGGTTTTGAATGCTTAAGTTACCATCGTGGCAGCGCCTGCTGGATGGTCAGCTAGGGGCACCTAAACCTGGCAGCTACCGCGCTCAGCCAGAAGATTTCATTGTTGACGAACAGTTGGATTTTACCCCTGAAGCCCATGGGGAGCACTTATGGTTACGGCTTGAAAAGCGAGACCAAACCACGTTAGATGTGGTGAAAAGCGTAAGCCGGATATGTGGCGTGACACCTAGGGATATTGGCTATTCAGGAATGAAAGATCGCGTAGCGGTCACTCGGCAATGGTTAAGCGTTCACCTGCCTGGGCGCGATGCGCCAGCAGAGTTGGCTGCCTCGTTGGCGACCCTTGGTATCACCGTTTTAGAGCAGGCCCGCCATCCTAGAAAGCTGAAAAGAGGTGTGCATCGCACTAACCACTTCACGTTAAAGTTGAGCGGTGAAGCAGTGCAGTCCGATGACTTTGAGCAGCGTTGGCAAGTGCTGTGCAGCTCTGGTGTGGCAAACTACTTTGGCCCCCAACGGTTTGGCCCTGGTGGGCGTAACTTGCAGCGTGCGGAAGCACTGCTCGCTAAGGGGTGGCGCAAGCGCGATGATCGTCAGGGGATGATGTTATCGACCGCGCGCAGCTTCTTGTTTAACGAGCTATTGAGCGCTCGTCTTAAGGATGGCACATGGTGTCAGCCCTTAGCGGGCGACACATTAATGCTCGATGGTACCCAAAGTGTGTTTAGCATCGATGAGGTTGATGATAACTTAGTTACCCGTGCTGGTGAGTTAGACCTTCACCCCACTGGCGTGCTCTGGGGCGTTGGCCACAGAGCAGAAAAGCAAATAGCCGCTTATGAATCACAGTTGCAGCAGCAACACCCTAATCTCTGTGATGGATTAGAAAAGAGCGGTGTTAAGCGTGCTCAGCGAGCGCTGAGGGTCAAACTGGTGGCTCCCCAGCTTCTTAGGGAGCAAAGTGCCGTGCAACTGTCATTCGCGCTGCCGCGGGGGAGTTTCGCCACGGCAGTGGTAAGTGAGCTGATTGATCATCCCGATTTTGTTTAACGAGTGCCAGTAGGGCATATCTGAACACGGTTTACCTCAAGGAGACGCTAATGCGGCGATTGCTGCTTTCCAACGATGATGGAGTCCATGCACCGGGCCTACGGGCATTGCATGATGCGTTGGCGGCCCATGCAAATTTGCGCGTTGTGGCCCCTGACCGTGACCGCAGCGGCGCCAGCAACTCGCTTACACTCTCGCGGCCACTCTCACTAACCGCCTTGGATAATGGCTTTTACAGCGTTGATGGTACGCCAGCAGACTGCGTCTACCTAGGTGTTAACGGTGTTTGGAATGAACGCCCTGATCTGGTTATTTCGGGCATTAACCACGGTAGCAACCTTGGTGATGATGTGCTCTATTCCGGCACAGTGGCGGCGGCGATGGAAGGGCGTAATTTAGGCATGACTGCTATTGCCATGTCGCTGTGCGGCGAGCTTCATTTTGCTACTGCGGCTAAAGTGGCGGCTAGCTTGATAGGCGCTGCCGAACAGCTGTCGCTGCCGCCGCGCACGCTGTTAAATGTGAATGTTCCAGATGTACCGTGGGAAGAAATTAAAGGCGTTAAAGTTACCCGCTTGGGTTATCGCGGGCCAGCAGAGAAACCTGTGCCGGTGAAGGATCCGCGTGGGCGCACCCGTTACTGGATAGCGCCAGTGGCTGCGAACGCTGATGACGGTGAAGACACCGACTTTGCAGCCATTGAGGCAGGGTACGTATCAATTACACCATTACAGACTGACCTAACGCGCCACCCCGCGCGCAGCGATGTACAGGATTGGTTGGATGCTTTTGCCTGAGCTATCACCGGTCGAGCTTCGCGGGCGAGGTATGACCTCTCAGCGTACTCGAGATCGTATGGTTGAGCGGCTTGTTCAGCAGGGTATCCGTGATACCCGGGTTCTGGATGTAATGGCCAGTGAGCCAAGGCACCTGTTTGTTGATGAGGCGCTGGCTCACCACGCTTATGAAGATACTGCGCTGCCGATTGGTTTTGGTCAGACCCTTTCGCAGCCGCTTACTGTCGCGCGAATGACGGAGCTAGTGCTGCGTTCACAACCGCGCCATGTGCTCGAGGTGGGCACCGGCTCTGGCTATCAAACGCTTATTTTATCGCGCTTGGTTGCCTCGCTATACTCTATAGAGCGTATTTATGCCCTACACGAGCGTGCTGCTGAACGGTTATGGAGGCTTGATGCAGCGGCAACTCTGACGGTAGCGGACGGTGGTGATGGTTGGCCAGAGGTTGCGCCCTTTGACGTTATTTTACTGACAGCCTGTGCGCAGACACTGCCAGAAGCCTTGCTTGAGCAGCTCAGTCGTGACGGCGTGTTGATAGCCCCCTTAGAAGAGCCTGACGGCAGCCAGTGGCTTACCCAGATAAAACGCGTGGGTGGTGCTTTCGAAAAGCGGCGGCTCGAACCCGTACGTTTTGTACCCCTTTTGCAAGGAGTGGTGGATTGAAGCGTCGATTTTTAGGACTATTTTTAAAAGGCGCTGGTATGGGGGCTGCTGATGCGGTACCGGGCGTTTCAGGCGGCACTATCGCCTTCATTACTGGTATCTATGAAGAGCTTATCAATACTATTAAGCAGTTTGGCCCTAGCGTGCTTGTGGCTTGGCGAGACAAGGGTTTGGCTGGTGTTAGCCAACACTTAAATTTAGCATTTTTGATTCCGCTTCTTTTAGGGGTGGCGGTAAGTCTGGTCAGTGTCGCCCATTTGGCACTCTGGCTTATGGAGGTGTACCCCCTGCTGCTGGATGGCTTCTTTTTTGGTTTAGTCGCGGCCTCTGCATTAGTGGTAGGCAAGGCTGGACACGGCTGGAAAATCTGGTACCTGTTTCCTCTAGCGGTTGGTTTGCTACTAGCGCAAGCCTTACCTGGCATGATGCCGTTGGTTTTGTTAGTCGGAAATGAGGCGTTAGTTGTCATGTTGGCAGGTGCTATTGCGATTAGCGCCATGCTTCTGCCAGGTGTTTCTGGTAGCTTTTTATTGCTCACGATGGGACTCTACGGCACCATCATGGGCGCTATCCGCAGCTTCGATATCGGTATTATTATTTTGTTTGGCATGGGATGTGTGATTGGCTTGGCACTCTTTTCCCGCTTGCTATCGTGGTTATTACGTCGTCATCACGACTCCACGTTACAGTTGCTGCTGGGCTTTATTGTTGGCTCGTTACCGGTTCTCTGGCCCTGGAGAGAGCTGTTACGCTACCAAATCGGGCCTGAAGGGCAAATGATACCGTTAGCCTATCGTTATCTATTACCAAATGATTACGCCGTACTAACTGGGGCATCGGCACAAGTAGCGGGTGTGGTTGCACTTATGGCTGGTGGTGTGTTGCTGGTGGTGTTACTTAACCGTCACGCAGCGAGCACCGTTTAGCAGATCACATGCGCGGCGTTGAAAAGGAGCAGGGTTTGTATGCGTAAGGTTTTCATGATGTCAGTGTTAGCGTTGGCGATTAGCGGTTGCGCCAATCAGCAACAAAGCACCCCACAAGTACGTGATTTAAGCGAGGCGCGTCGTGCGGTAGACAGTTCGCCGCAGTACACGGTGAAGGCAGGTGATACGTTGTACGGTATCGCATGGCAACACAACCTCGATTATCGTCAGCTAGCAGCACTCAACAATATTAGTGCTCCCTATCAAATTTACCCGGGGCAAACCATTGCATTACGCGAAGGGGCGGGTGGGGGAAGTACTCAGGCAGCGAGTGAGGCATCAAGCCGTCCGGCATCGGGTGTTGTGGCTACGGGATTAAAGCCGCCAGCCACTGCTGTAGCAAGCAACGACCAAGAGTTAGATTGGTTATTACCTGATGAGAGTGCCATTGAGCGGAACCAGCGTTTAACGGCAGAGCGCTCAGCACTGGAGGCCGCTCAGCAGGTGGCCGAGAGTACATCAACTGAAACCAGCCCTCGCTCTGCCACCAGTGATGAAGTGACGACTGCGCAAGCGTCCGAGCAAGCCTCTTCCTCCACCCGTGAGCCGGAGCCTGTTCGTGAACCAGAGCCGGCTGCTGAGCCAGAACCTGCCCGAGAACCAGAGCCGGTTCGTGAGCCAGAGCCTGCTGCTCGAGAGCCTGCGCCTGCCGCCTCTCAGCCTAGCCAAAGTGCGCAAGCTGACCGCTCCTCTCGTACCTTTACTCCAGTAGATGAGGTTAACTGGCGGTGGCCGACCGATGGCAACGTCGCCGGCGAATTTGGCCAGGGTGGTTCAATCACCGCTGGGATTGATATCGCTGGGCAAAAGGGGCAACCTGTTAGAGCTGCTGGGCCTGGTATTATTGTTTATGCAGGCAGTGGTGTTCGAGGGTATGGCAACTTGATATTACTTAAGCACAATGACCAATATCTCAGTGCTTATGCTCATAATGATAGTTTAAATGTTAAAGAGAATGATGTCGTTGAGGCTGGTGAGGTAATTGCCACCATGGGTGATAGCGATGCAGATAGCGTCAAACTGCACTTTGAGGTTCGCCGTGATGGGCAGCCCCAAAACCCGCTGAATTACCTGCCGTCTCGTTAGCCATTAGATGGTTATTAGTACCGATCAGGAACGGTAAGCTACCGCGCTTACCGGTAACACCCGAATAGCTGAGTAAAGGGCGTCATATAACAATAACGGTGAACGCGTACATGGAGTGCGAGCACTTTCACTTTTCAAAATGGCGGGTAGGCGAAATAACGGGGGTAAGACTATGAGTATGCTGGAGAAGGATCTGCAGGAGATTGACCTGGGCGCTGTAGAGGAGGCTGTAGACGATGCTGATGATGATGTCACAGCAGAAGAGGAAGCCTTCGAGAAAGCGTTGGGGCGCGAAGACCGTCAATCGACTCAAAGCTTGGATGCAACGCAAATTTATCTCAACGAAATTGGCTTTTCGCCGCTGCTAACCCCAGAGGAAGAGGTATATTACGGTCGTTTAGCTCGCAAAGGTGACCCATTGGGTCGCTCACGCATGATTGAGTCTAATTTGCGTTTGGTGGTTAAAATAGCAAGGCGTTACCTTAACCGCGGTTTAACGCTATTGGATCTGATCGAAGAGGGCAATTTGGGGCTTATTCGTGCGGTGGAGAAGTTTGACCCGGAACGCGGTTTCCGTTTTTCAACCTATGCTACCTGGTGGATCCGTCAAACCATAGAGCGTGCGCTAATGAACCAGACGCGTACCATCCGTTTGCCGATTCATGTGGTGAAAGAGCTTAATATCTACTTGCGGGCGGCTCGTGAACTGACCCAAAAGCTGGATCATGAAGCCACCGCAGAAGAGATAGCCGACCATCTCGACAAGCCGGTTGAAACTGTCAAAAAAATGCTGGGGCTTAATGAGCGTGTCTCATCAGTAGACTACCCGATGGGGGGCGAAAGTGATAAGCCGCTGATTGATACGCTGGCGGATGATGAAGTGCAAGGCCCCGAAGCGTGCTTAGTTGATGGCGACGTGCGTGAGCACGTTGACCTCTGGCTTGACGAGTTGAGTGAAAAGCAGCGTGAGGTTGTGGTACGACGCTTCGGTCTGCGCGGTCACGAAGCTGCAACACTGGAAGAAGTGGGAGCGGAGATAGGGCTTACCCGTGAACGGGTTCGTCAAATTCAGGTAGAAGCATTAAAGAAGCTGCGCCGTTCGCTTGAAAAACAAGGCTTATCCCTGGAGGCTATCTTCGAGAGCTAAGTATGTACTTACAGCAGTGTACTTACAGGAATGTACTTACAGCGATGCACTTAGCGCTATGTTGTTAGAGTCAGGTGTCTAGAGCGAGGTGCCAAGGTAGCAGCACTGGCCGACATATTCAGCCGTAAGTGCTCAACTGCTCTCACACTGTGCTACTGATACGTTTCGCAGTCTTAAGAGCCGCTTGCTACAGCTGTGCATATTAGAGCAGAGCAAAACCAGCGCACCGAGTTGACCACTCGGTGCGCTGGTTTTAGGTAAAAGGCTTTTCATTAACTTTGAACTATTTACGGTAAGCGAGAAACGTGATGCGCCCGCTAGTGGCTCATATTGACTTAGACGCGTTGCGTCATAATTATCAGTTGGCGTGCCGCTGCGCGCCTCAAAGCCGCTCGGTAGCAGTGATTAAAGCCGACGCCTATGGCCATGGTGCCCTTGCGTGCGCGCAGGCCCTGGAGGCCGATGTGCCTGCTTTTGCCGTGGCCTGCATCGAAGAAGCTCTCGCTCTTCGTGCTGGCGGCATAAAAAAGCCGATTATCCTCCTTGAGGGTATTTTTAGTGCCGAAGAACTGGCGCTTGTCGACCAGCATGGGTTCTGGATCAGCGTTCATAGTGAGTGGCAGGTTGCTGCATTATTAGCATTTTCACCCCGCCAGCCTATCCCCGTATGGCTCAAGGTTGATTCGGGTATGCATCGCTTAGGCTTCTCTCCCGAAGAGGCACCGGCGGTTTGGCAACGTTTAGTCAGTGCGCCGCAAGTAACGGCATTACATTTAATGAGCCACTTTGCTACAGCGGATGCACGCGAAGGCAGCTATTTTAATCAGCAGATGGTCGTATTGATGGGGTTAGCCGAGCAGTTGAATGCCCCCCTCTGCTTGGCCAACTCGCCTGCTACCCTGGCTTGGCCAACCGCCCATGGGGATTGGAATCGCCCTGGCGTTATGCTCTACGGTAGCGATCCGCTGGAAGTGGCAAATGAAGTAACCCAGCAGTTGCGCCCAGTAATGAGTCTACGCTCGGAAATTATCGCGTTGCGGGAACTGAATATAGGCGAGCAAGTTGGATATGGCGGCCGTTGGCGTGCAGAGCGGCGCTCTAGGATCGCGGTGGTGGCTGCAGGCTATGGTGATGGTTATGATCGCCATGCGGTCGATGGGACTCCTGTGCTAGTCAATGGCCAGCGATGCGCTATTGCCGGTAAAGTCTCTATGGATATGTTGACGGTTGATGTAACCGATATCCCTGAGGCTGCCATCGGTAGTGAAGTGGTGCTATGGGGGGCTTCCAGTGATGGCACCGTGCTGCCGATTGACGAGGTAGCCCGTTATTGCGACACGATTAGCTATACCCTGTTAACAGGGGTATTGCCTAGGGCCCCCAGGCACTATCATGGTGCCCGGATTTAAACGGTTATTAGTATGTCTAAAAAGTCGTATCCCCGTTCGTTTGCTCATCCACGCTATTGGCCAACTTGGCTGGCAATTGCGGCGATGTATGTTGCCGCTTGGCTTCCATGGCGGCTCAAACTTTGGGTTGGCAAGGCGATTGGTCTGATGGCTTGGCGTTTAGCCAAACGGCGCCGACAGATTGCTGCAACCAACATTGCTCTCTGCTTTCCTGAAAAAAGTGCCGAGCAACAGCGCAAGTTGGTTAAAGAAATCTTTATCGCTAATGGAATAGGCCTGGTGGAAACAGCCACTGGCTGGTGCCGTGATGCTGAAGGTTTACGCCATCGCGTGGCGTATCATGGGCAAGAACACCTTGCCCGTGCGAAGGCTCAGGGAAAAGGCGTGCTGGTGGTAGGTATTCACTTCTCGACGCTAGACCTGGGGGGCGCGCTGCACTCATTGTTCTTTCCGGCTGATGTGGTGTACCGCCCGCACAATAATCCGTTGTTTGAGAAGTTTATGACCCGTGCGCGTTCACGTATTTTTGGTCAGGCAATCGATCGTCACGACTTGCGTGGAGTCGTTCGGCGGATTAAGGCAGGCCATATTGTTTGGTATTCTCCGGACCAGGACTTTGGCCGTGAGGTGAGTGTCTTTGCACCGCTCTTTGAACAGCAGGCAGCGACTATTCGTTTAACTGGCAAGATCGCCCGTATGACGGGGGCTCCTGTGGTGCCGCTAATGTTCCACCGCAATCCAGACAATCGAACCTATACGATTGAGTGCTTGCCTGCGTTTGACAACTTTCCAAGTAGGGATGAGGTGGCAGACGCTACCCGTGTGAATGAGTTCATTGAACGGGCGATCCGTAAGCACCCTGAGCAGTATTTATGGCTCCACCGACGCTTCAAAACGCGCCCTGAGGGCGAGCCAAGCCTTTACCAATAGCTGGTCCGAGTGTTCATATCAAAAAAAGCCGTCCCGCGATGAATCGTGGGACGGCTTTTCGATATTTAAGCGCTTCAAACAGCGGTGTGTTGCTGTGGGAAAACGCTTAATCGAGATTGCGCGAGTAAAAAATCTCAAGCATCTCTTTGCGCAGGCGGCTTTCGATATCCCGTGCTTCTTCAAAGGTAATGTCGCGGCGTGACGTGCCGAACAGATAGTTATCTAGCACGAAGTCTTTAAGCAACATCTTGGTGTGGAACATATTTTCTTGGTACACGTTCACATCGATCATCTGGTAAGCCTGCTTGGTATCTTCTGCCAAGTAGTCTTGGATCGAGGTAATATCGTGATCAATAAACAGTTTTTTTCCATCCACGTCGCGGGTAAAGCCGCGTACGCGGTAATCCATGGTGACAATGTCGGAATCAAAGCTGTGGATCAGATAGTTCAGCGCCTTGAGGGGGCTGATATGACCACAGGTAGATACATCGATATCCAGGCGGAAAGTGCTGATACCGTTGTCTGGGTGGGACTCGGGATAGCTATGCACAGTCACGTGGCTTTTATCCAGGTGGGCTACTACCGTTTCGGGCAGTGGGCCGGGGCCTGGCTCGGTGTGCTCAAGGTTTGGTTCATCCAGCTCGTGTTCAGCGATCAGGATGGTGACGCTTGCCCCGTGCGGTTCATAATCTTGACGCGAAATATTCAGCACGTGCGCGCCGATGATATTGGTTACGTCTTTAAGGATCTGCGTCAAACGTTCGGCGTTGTAAAGCTCATCGATATAATCAATATAAGCCGCACGCTGCTCTTCGGTTTTGGCATAACAGATGTCGTAAATGTTAAAGCTCAACGAGCTAGTCAGGTTGTTGAACCCGTGGAGTCGGAGATTATCTGACACGTCCGAACCTCCCTATGGCAGATGAAGACACCCCGACGAGCCAGCGCCGGAACCGAGAAGTATTTGTCACCACACGGGTTGCATAATGCTCACAAGCACGTGCTACGCAGCAGGGATAAATACAAGCGGGCGTATTATGCCCGCCCATCGCGTGGTATGCATCCGGCCAGGCAATTTTTTTTACGCCAAGCGTGTCTGGCAGGTGCCTTTGCAACTGCGTGCTAAGAACTATTCTTAGCGTTTTGCTTAACATCTTTCTTAGAACCATGCTTAGATCCGTGCTTAGAACTGTTCTAAGCGCCGTTCTTGAGACGGTTCCTAGAGAGACGGTTCCTAGAGAGATGGTTTGGCTCATGCTGTGTGTACTACCCCCTGGGCAGTTCAAGCCTCAATGATCTCGAACGAGTGGGTAATATCAACACCACCTTTCACGAGCATGATGGAAGCGCTGCAGTATTTTTCTGCAGAAAGTTCGACGGCGCGCTGTACTTGCTTCTCTTTGAGGTTACGCCCAGTCACCACGAAGTGGACATGGATTTTGGTGAACACGGCGGGCACTTCGTCGGCACGCTCAGCATCAAGTTCTGCCACACAGTCGGTAACATCGGCCCGGGCTTTGTCGAGGATGTTCAGGACATCAAATGCCGTGCAGCTTCCCATCCCCATCAGTAGCATTTCCATGGGGCGTGGCCCCGTGTTCCGGCCGCCGTGATCGGGCGGGCCGTCGATTACAACGCTGTGCCCGCTGCCTGATTCCGCTACAAACTGGCGGCCATCCGTCCATTTTACCCGTGCTTTCACGTTGAACTCTCCTCATCTTGGCGACGAAAGGTAAGTCGCGCAGCATAACATTTCTATTGGGTAGCGCACTGCTTCATCACTCGCTAATCTGCGTCAGGTGGTGCTCAAGGGCAGTTAACCGTTCTGGGGTACCTACATCGACCCAGTGGCCTGAAAAGTGTTCACCACTCACCTGGTTAGTCTCCATCGCCTGCTTAAGCAGTGGCGCAAGAGCGAAGGCTCCCGGCGGCTCGTTAGCCACCAGCCCCGGGCGTAGCAGGCTGATGCCTGCAAAGGTAAGGCACTGTTCGCTCGCTAGGGAGACCCGCCCATGCTTAAGAGTGAAATCACCTGCTGGATGATGGGCTGGGTTATCTACCAATACTAAATGAGCAACATCGTTGGGGGAGAGTGCTGATTCGTGAGGAAGGTAATCGCACCATACGTCGCCATTGATGAGTAAAAACGGTGCGTCGCCAAGCAGCGGCAGTACGTTTTGGATACCTCCGCCAGTCTCCAGTGGGGTGGGCTCATGGCTCCAGTGGATACGCAACTGATATGCAGCACCGTCGCCTAACGCGGTCATTATCTGTTCGGCGCGGTAGCTGACGTTAATCACAACGTCTTCAATGCCTGCGTGCTGTAGCCGTTCAAGGTGGTGAACAATCAACGGTTTTCCAGCCACAGGTAGTAGGGGTTTTGGACAGTGGTCGGTGAGTGGGCGCATGCGTTTACCAAGCCCCGCGGCTAGAATCATCGCTTTCATATGATGGTGTCCGCTAACCGCTGGGTAATGGCTGGGCGAAGTGTTGCGCTAACCCACTGGCTGAAATCACCATGTTGGGGCAAGGCATTTAAGCTATCTTCTAAATGATCTAAAAAGTGTGGCAAACGGGCTAAGTAGCCCTGCTTTTGGTCACGTAACGTAAGCCTACAGAAAATTCCCAGCACTTTGAGCGAGCGCTGGGTGGCCATTGCGTGGCATTGGCTAAGAAAGTTAGCGTCGCTGACGTGGCGAGAGAGTCGCCCATCCCGACGCGCCTGATCATAAAAGTGCTGGACCAGTTGGCTAAACTGTTCGTTTGAAAAGCGACAATAGCGCCCCCGCAACAGGGAAATAACATCATAGCTAAGCGGCCCAGCGACAGCGTCTTGAAAATCAATCATATAAAGATGCTGGTTCAGCACCATAATATTCATTGCATCAAAGTCGCGATGTACGCTAACTATGGGTTGTTCAAGGGCCTGTTCAATTAACTGCGCGTGCAGTGTTGCCCAGCTATCGGGAATAGAAAGCCCGAGCCACTTATCCAGGCACCAATCGGGGAATAGGTCGAGTTCACGGCCTAATAGTGCTGCATCGTAGGCGGGAAGTGCATCCGGGTTGGCGCGGTTTTGCAGCTGGCCAATTAAATCCAGAGCCTGCTGGTGGCTTCTCTGGGTATTCTGCTCATTGGTAAAAAAGGCTTGCAGTGGCGTATCGCCTAAGTCGTCCAGCAGCAAAAAGCCGCTGTCTAAATCTGCTGCGTGAATGTTAGGTACTGGCAGCCCAGCTGCGTACCAGCGCCGGCCAATCGCTACAAAAGGCGCGGAATTTTCTTGGGCGGGCGGGGCATCCATGACCACTTGGGTACTGCCGTCAGGCAGAGTGAGTCGAAAATAGCGCCGAAAACTGGCGTCGCCACCTGCTGGTGCAATGGTAATGTTGGCAACATCAAGGCCGTTTTGTTTAGCCGCCCATCGGGTGAGGGCGTCGATCCTGGAAGAGGACATGCAAGCTCCTTGCTGGTCGGGCATCGTGCGGCCTGTATAATACCGATTCTGGATGCCAAGGATAACGAACATGGGCAAGCGATTTTCGCGCACCGCGCCGGCTGTGCAAACGCTGTTGGGCAGTTTGCTCGCGGGCGCCTCCTTTTCAGTGGTGGCTCAAAGTCAGTCGCTGCCTGCTGAGGCGCTTGACTGGCAGCCCTTTGGGCAAGATGAAGCGCCACACCAACTGTGTCGTGGGCGCTATGTAATGCCTGGCTACCGCTTGCCAGCGGAACAGAACCCCGAAACGCTATCGGTTGAAACCCAAGAGGTGGATTACGCCGCAGATGGTGAAGCACTGCTGCGAGGGGATGTCGTACTACGGCGTGGCAATACGGAGCTCGAGGCTGAACAAGTCTTCTTACCTGCGAACCGCCAGCAGGTCGATGTGGAAGGTAACCTAGCCTTACGCGACGGCCAAGCGTTGTTGCGGGGCGACCAAGCCACATTGATGCTTAACGAAGACCGCGCCTCGTTAAGCAATAGCCATTATGTCCTTTATGAGCAGCACATTCGCGGGCAGGCCGGTCGGCTTGAGCAAACCGGTGAAAATCAGTATCGCCTGCGTGATGCCACCTTTACTTCCTGTGACCCCGGCGTTAATAGCTGGCAACTGGTAGGTAGCGATATCAAGCTTGATCAGGCTAAAGGCTTTGGTACGGCACGCCATGCCCGTTTGGAAGTGAAAGACGTACCGATATTTTACTGGCCGTGGCTACGCTTTCCTATCGACGACCGGCGTCATACTGGGCTGCTGTCGCCTTCTATCGGTTTCTCGAGTAAAGTCTTTGATTACGCGCAGCCCTTTTACTGGAACATCGCCCCTAATCACGATGCTACTATCACCCCGCGCTGGATGTCGGATCATGGCTTACTGCTCAACGGTGAATACCGTTATTTATTTGCTGAAAGCCGAGGTACCGTCGAAGGCGGCTTTTTAAATAGCGATGGAGGAAGCGAAACGGGCAGTAATCGTTTTGAAGGTGATAAGCGCTGGTATATCGATGCTGATCATACCGGCCGGGTGAATGAGCGCAGCGACTACAACTTACGCTACGGTGCTGCTAGTGATGGGCGCTACTTTGATGACTTTGGTGGCGAGTTTGGTAATAGCGACCGGGTAAGTATGGAGCGGTTGGCTCAGGTCGATTATCGCGGTGATCGCTGGCAACTGGATGCCCGAGCGCAAGGGTTCCAGCGCTTAGAAGACCCGTTGAGCGATAGCGATAAACCCTTTTACCGACTGCCCAGCTTAACGGCTAACTCAGATTGGCAATTCGGCAGTGGGTTCTATAGCCAGTGGCGCTCCAACGTTACCTATTTCTGGCGAGATGTGGATGAGCGTCAAGTGCCCGAGCGTGAAGCTGCTATTGGTACGCGCCTGCACTTAACGCCTGCTTTTGGCTGGCGCGTAGAGCAACCTTGGGGTTATATCGAGCCACGAACCGAATTGTGGCAAACCGCTTATGAACTCGACTACGGTGAGCGCGTTACTGACCGCGATACCTCACCTACCCGCAGTATTGCGATTACCTCTATCGACAGCGGGTTAGTATTTGACCGTGAGCTTGAGCTGGGCGGGCGTGATTACCGCCAAACCCTGGAGCCTCGTCTCAATTACGCCTATGTACCGCGCACTAACCAAACTCAGTTGCCCGATTTTGATAGCCGTGAGCGAGCATTTTCGTGGGATCAGTTATGGTCGCCGCAGCGTTTTTCAGGTGCTGACCGAGTCGGAGACCTTAACCGCGTTTCTGTCGGTGTGCAGTCGCGTTTGATTGAGGACGACGCTGGTCGTGACCGATTGACCTTTGGAGTAGGCCAGAGCATCTATTTTTCCGAGCGTCGGATTGATAGTGATGGAGACCCTGATACGCTGCCAGCGAGGCCTGAAGACGATCCTAACGTCAATCCTCAAAGCCGCTATCAAGCCACTCGAGACCGCTCTCCACTGGTAACTCGGCTAGATTGGCAGATTAATGATCGCTGGAGCACTGGCTATGAGTGGCTCTACGATGATCACCGTGAGCAGACCGAACGCTCAAGCGTTGATCTGCGTTATCGGCATCCAGATGGGCATGTAGTGAACCTTGGCTACCGTTGGGAGATCGAAGGGTTCGATCCGGGCGTTGTGCCAGGGGACGATGGCTTCCGTAATTACAATCGTGAAGAGTGGGATCTCTCATTTGCCTGGAAAGCCAGCCCTCGCATTGATTTGATTGGTCGTTACCTTCACGATCAAACTAATGACCGTTCGCTGGAGCAGTTAGCGGGCTTGCAGTGGAACGACTGCTGCTATGGTGTGCAGTTAGTATGGCGCGAGTGGGTGGATGATAACGATACCGCCCGAGTGAATGATGACTTCAACGATCGTGGACTGTTTTTACGCTTTGTGTTCCGCGGCCTGGGTGGCGTTGGGCAGGACGCCGACAGCTATTTTGAGCGGGCGATTCCTGGTTATCGCCCGACACCCCTTTAATGAATCCTTAAATGGCGACTGAAAGAGACTTTATATGACGATCAGAAAGACCCTGCTAACCCTTGTCGCAAAAAAACGGGCAAAACTCCTCTCTACGGGTAGCATGATGGCACTGTGCCTGGGGGCCAGCGTTGCGCTTGTGCCGCTCACCCTGCACGCGCAGAACTTTGAGTCCACTCAGCGCCAAATGCTGGATAATGTCGTTGCCGTGGTTAACGATGGCGTCATTATGCGTAGTGAGCTAAACGACCGCATTGCGCAGGTTGAGCAGCAAGCCGAAGCCCAAGGGGGCAATTTGCCGCCACGCTCTCAGTTGGCTGAGCAAGTGCTTGAGCGCATGGTGATGGAGGAAATTCAACTGCAGATGGCGAGTCAAGCTAACTTGAGCGTTGACGATACCGAGCTGAACCGCCAACTAAGAACGATTGCTGAGTCGAACGGCATGACGCTGGATGAGTTCGCCGACGCGGTGGAGGCCGACGGGATGAGCCTGGCCAATGTGCGCGAAGAGATTCGCCGCGAAATGCTTATGCGCCAGGTGCAGCAGCGTCGTGTTAGCCAGCGTGTTGCGGTGAGTGAACGCGATGTTGAACGCTTTCTAAGCCAGCAGGGGGCACAGCAGGGGCAGGCCTTCATTGAGGAGACGCGTGCACGTCATGTGCTGGTCGAGCTTACCCCCACACGTGATGAGAACCAAGCGCGCGCCAGGGCTGAGCAAGCGCTCCAGCGCCTGCAGCAAGGTGATGATTTTGCAGCAGTAGCCCGTCAGTTTAGTGATGACCATGGCAGTGCCATGAATGGCGGTGAGCTTGGTTGGGTGCGCCCAGGGCAAACAGTACCTGCCTTTGAGGAGGCGATGGGCTCGCTCGCAACCAATCAAATCTCCCAGCCGGTGCGTTCACAGTTTGGTTACCATGTCATTGAAGTACTGGAGCGTCGTCGCCAGGATGTCACTGAAGAGAGCCGCCGTGAGCAAGTGCGTCAAGCGATTTTCCAGCGGCGGGCGAATGAAGAGCTCCAGGTCTGGCAGAATGAGATTCGCGAGCAAGCCTTTGTGGATATTCGTCTTTAATGCCTAGCCATCCACGCCTGCCATTGTTGATCACCACCGGCGAGCCGGCGGGCATTGGTCCTGAGTTAGTGCTGATGCTAGCGGCTCAGGGCAGGCTGCCTGATCGCACTCTTGCAGTGGGTGATCCTGACATGCTGCGCCAGCGGGCCGCTCTGCTGGCGCTAGATGTAGAGGTTGTAGAAGCAGCGCCAGAGGAGGGCACAGCTTCTTCCAATGGGCGCTTGGCGGTGTTTCCAGTATGGCTGGAAGCTCCTGCGACCCCAGGTGTGTTAAACCCTGCCAATGCCCGCTATGTGCTGAATACGCTGCAGGTTGCTGTTGATGCCTGCCTGCAAGGCCGTGCCGCCGCGATGGTCACTGCTCCGCTGCATAAAGGGGCGATTATTGAAGGTGGTTTTGCCAGCTTCACTGGCCACACTGAGTGGCTGCGGGATGCCTGTGGCGTGGATGAGGTCGTTATGGTGTTGGCCACCGACAAGGCGTTGCACGCCCAAGCCAGCAGTTGGAACGGCAGCGGCGACCTGAGGGTTGCGCTGGTCACCACGCACTTGCCGCTGCGCGATGTGGCGGATGCGATTACCTATGAGCGGGTTCAACGCGTCAGTCGCTTGCTGGCGGAAGACCTAAAGCGCCAGTTTGGGATTGCTGAGCCGCGTATTGCGGTATGTGGCTTAAACCCCCACGCTGGAGAAGATGGCCATCTGGGTCGGGAGGAGCTGGAAATAATCACTCCGGCGCTCAATGCGTTGCGCGCTGAGGGCTTGGCCATACAAGGTCCTCTACCCGCCGATACGCTATTCACGCCACGGCATTTGGCAGGCGTTGATGCGGTATTGGCGATGTATCATGACCAAGGGCTTGCAGTGCTAAAATATGCAGGCTTTGGGCAGGCAGCCAACATTACCCTTGGTTTGCCTCTGGTGCGTACTTCGGTTGATCATGGCACTGCGCTCGATCTTGCCGGGCGTGGTGTTGCCGACCCCAGTAGCCTCGTCGTTGCACTGAACTTAGCGTGCCGCCTGGCTGATCAGCGGGCGCAATCTATTCATTCAGGCAATTAGTTAATACAGTCAATGCATACCTAAGCTCATGCGTTCAGCTCATTTACAGTAAACTTCACGAATTATTCTCCCAAGGATCACTGTTAGATGTCTCAAGTGCCCCAGCAGCACCGCGCTCGTAAACGTTTCGGCCAGAACTTTTTGCGCGACCTCGGTATTATCTCGCGTATTGTCCGCTCTATTGGGCCGCGCGATGGTGATCGTCTTGTCGAAATTGGCCCTGGTCAAGGAGCGCTTACCGCCCCACTGTTAGAGGCGACAGGTAAGCTGGAGGTAATTGAGTTAGACCGTGACCTGATTCCTGGCCTGCGTGTACAGTTTTTCAACTACCCCGAGTTTGTGATCCATGAAGGCGACGCGCTGAAGTTTGATTTTGCCGCGCTGAAAGGAGATGGCCCGGCACTGCGTGTGGTTGGTAACCTGCCTTACAACATCTCCACGCCATTAATTGTGCATTTGCTGACGATGGGCAATGCCATTGCCGATATGCACTTTATGCTGCAAAAAGAGGTGGTTGAGCGTTTGGCTGCCGAACCTGGCAGTACCGACTGGGGGCGTCTGTCGGTGATGGCCCAGTACTACTGCCATGTGGACCAGCTATTTATTGTGCCACCGGAAGCGTTTGTGCCGCGGCCGAAAGTTGATTCTGCCATCGTTCGGTTGACGCCTCACGACAGTTTGCCCCATACCGCTGATGACCCAGCGCTACTGTTTGAACTGGTCAAATTAGCCTTTGGTCAGCGGCGAAAAACGCTGCGTAATAACCTTAAAGGCCGAGTGAGCGTCGAGACCCTGGAAGCACTGGGGATTGACCCTGTTCGTCGCCCGCAAACATTAAGTGTTGAGGAATACGTGACCATTGCTAATCGAGTCGCTGCCGACGAGGCCCAAGCCAGCACGGGGAGCGATAAGGGGTGAGCGGGCTAGCTATCGAGGTCAGTGTAATACCAGAGTACTGCGCCTCCGAATCAAATGATGCTGAGGCGCGCTATGTCTTTAGCTATACCGTCACGGTGCATAACCAAAGCCCTCATAGTGTGCAGCTAATGGCGCGTTACTGGAAAATCACCCAGGGTGGTGGCGATAGTCAGGAAGTGCGTGGCAAAGGGGTAGTGGGGCAGCAGCCACTGATTGGTCCAGGGCAGCGCTTTCGTTACACCAGCCGGGCTATCTTACAGACGCCTGTTGGAGTGATGGAAGGTGCTTACACGCTGCTTAATACCTATACCCAGCGTGTCTTCGATGTGCCTATTGTACCTTTTCGGCTAGCAGTGCCACGCCAGCTTCATTGATGACTTTTTCCTAAGGGTGTAGCCCATGAGCACTTACGTCATTGGCGACCTGCACGGTTGTCATGCCGAGTTCGTCAGTCTGCTTGAGCAGCTTAACTTTAATCCCATAAACGATACGCTTTGGTTGGTGGGGGATTTGATTAACCGTGGGCCTGGCTCATTGGCCTGTCTGCGAGAAGTTAAGGCGTTGGGCAGTGCGGTACGCTGCGTGCTGGGCAACCACGATTTCCACCTGCTAGTGGTGGCTCGCGGAGGGGGGAAGCTAAAAAAGCACGATACCCTTAGTGATATTCTCTCCGCGCCAGATCGCGAAGCGCTGCTGGACTGGTTGCAAAGCCAGCCCCTGGCGATTAATGAAGGCAACACGCTGATGACCCATGCTGGTGTGCTGCCAACCTGGAGCGTCCAGCAGACGCTATCGCTTAGCCAAGAAGTTCAGGAGGTACTAATGAGCGAACGCTCGGGAGCCTTCTTAACCCAGCTGTTTGGCAACCAGCCTGATCGATTCGATAATCAATTAGAAGGCGTCGACCGATTACGCTGTATTGTTAATGTACTAACGCGGATGCGCTTTATTGATGATCAGGGGCGGTTAGATTTTGCCGCAAAAGAGGGGCTAGATAGTGCCCCGGAAGGCTTTTATCCCTGGTTTCAGTACCCACGAAGCGACGCGGTGCAGCTACTATTTGGGCACTGGGCAGCGTTGGAAGGACAAACGGTTGGGGCAAAAGTGAATGTTAACGCTATTGACACTGGCTGCGTCTGGGGCGGTTCGCTGACGGCGCTTAACCTGGATACGAGTGAACGCATTAGCGTGCCTAGTCAGCAAGTTAGAGGTTATTGACGTGTTCAAGGAAGACCCTCGCATAAAAGGGCTTGAGGTTTATCGCGTAGGTGGGGCTGTGCGCGATGAGCTGCTGGGTTGGCCTGTTTACGATAACGACTGGGTGGTGGTTGGTGCGACACCTGACGCGATGCGCAAGCGGGGTTTTAAGCCAGTGGGTCGAGATTTTCCAGTATTCCTGCATCCCGAAACAGCGGAAGAGTATGCGCTAGCCCGTACTGAGCGAAAATCGGGCCATGGTTATGGCGGTTTCGAGGTGCATGCTAGCCCAGATGTTACCTTGGAAGAGGATTTGCTGCGGCGGGATTTAACCATTAATGCTATTGCTCAGCGCGCCGATGGACAGCTAACTGACCCATTCAATGGTCAGCAAGATATCCAAAATCGTCTGTTACGCCATGTTTCTCCAGCGTTTAGTGAGGATCCCTTACGGGTGTTGCGTACCGCACGCTTTTTGGCCCGCTATGCCAACTTAGGATTCACCATCGCTGCTGAAACCCTTGATCTCATGCAGCAGGTAAGTCACAGCGGAGAGCTTGAGCACCTGGCGGCGGAACGTGTGTGGGTCGAAACCGAAAAAGCACTGGCTGAGCCAAACCCTGAAATCTACTTCACTACGCTGCAACGCTGTGGAGCATTGAGCGTTTGGTGGCCAGAGCTAAACGAGCATTTATCAGCAGGTTTAACACGACTGAAGCAGGTGCCAGAGCAGTCAAACTTGCCCTTGGCTCACTGGCGCTATGCGTTGCTGGTATCCGTGCTGGATAGCACGCAGCGCGATGTGCTTGCCAGACGGCTGCGGCTACCTAATGCAGTGGCCCAGCTTGCCTGTCATGTGGCGCTGAGCCTGGGTCTGGTAGCTGCCCCGCTTACTGACGAGCGTGTGCTGCATTGGTTGGAGCGTTTAGATGGGTGGCGAAAGCCCAAGCAAGTCGAGGCTCAGCTACAGCTGATCCGCCACATAAATAGTACAGACGAGGTGCTGCTGCTTAAAGCTTGGCAGGCAGCTAGGGCGGTTGACCCTCAGGCACTTGTAAGTGAGGGGTTACGTGGCGGTGCGCTGGGTGAGGCGCTACGCGCACGGCGCCAACTAGCGGTCGCCCATGCGCTAATCTAACCGTTTAATCACATGCTATCTTGCTTGGGCAGCCCGTGGCTGCAGGTCCGCTTGGGAGACCCAGCGCTGCCGCCAGTAGAAATCCACCGCCCATAAGCGCTGATCCCCTAAGTGAAAGTTCTGCCACAGGGTGGCATATGGGGTTAGGCAATAGGGGTGGCACTCGTTTGGCAGCAGTTCTGCCAGCGGCTGTAGCACAAAGGCGTTGCGGGTGATTTCGGCGCGCGGAAGCGTGACGCCATCAATGGTGCCGCAGACGTTGCCGACGGTGAGTAAGTCAATATCCAGTGCGCGTGGGCTGCATTTAACCATCTCAGGGGTACGGCCATGAGCGATTTCAAGCCGTTTAGACCACGCCTGTAGCTCACTTACCGACCAGTTGCTATGAAATGCCACCACTAGGTTGTAGAAATTGCGACTGTCTTTAAAGCCAACCGGCTCGCTTTCAAAGATGCGTGATATTTGTAGGTTACCAAACGTATCTTCCAGCGCATCCAGACACAAGCGAATATGGGTGTCGGGATCGATATTGCTGCCTAAACTGACAGTCACCAAGTTCATGAATGCATTGCCTCGATGGCCCCCGGGAGTGTGCCTCGGGTAATTTCAAGCCCAACACTTGCCGCTTGAGGAACGGCACCTGGTTTACGCACGGTAAGTCGCAACCAGCTAATCGAGAATTCATGGCGTAAACATTCGGCGAGGCGTTCGGCAAATGTTTCTACTAGGGCAAACTGATGCTCATCGGCGAATTGCTGGATTCGCTGGCAAATAGCGGCATAATCAAGCGTTAGACGTAAATCATCGGCCGCCGCCGCAGGGCGTATATCCGTTGCGAGTGATAAGTCCAAACGCAGCGATTGAACAATAGTGCGCTCCCAGTCGTACACCCCGATCACGGTGTCTACTGCTAATGCTTCGATCAAAATGCGATCCATGAGCCTTCCTCTAGCGGCAACAAGCGGGCGATTGTACTGGAGGATGACGCTAAACGACAGTAAGGCGTTGGATTGAGTGATGAGGGCTGTTTTATCAAAGCTATTTCATCAGAGCTATTTCATCAGAGCTAACTCTAACAGGGTGAGTGATGCCAGAGTTAGCGCCACCAGCAATAAAGTGAGCAGGCCATGATGTTAATAGTGCTGGGTTACCTGAGTGGGAGTTGGCTGGCGGCGCTAAGTGTGTGTCGCTTGGCGGGGGTAGCAGACCCGAGGTATCACGGCTCATGTAACCCAGGGTTTTCGAACGTGCTGCGCCTTTACGGGCCGCGATTAGCAGCGGCTACTCTGCTATTAGATGCACTCAAAGCAATGCCAGTAGTGCTGGCGGCTAAGCTGCTGGCGTTGCCTATTTGGTTACAGGGAGCGGTGGGTTTGGCGGTACTGCTAGGCCACAGTTACCCGTTATGGCATGGATTTCGCGGGGGGAAAGCCGTGGCTAGCGCTTTTGGTGTGCTGCTAGTGTTGGTGCCCAGTGTGGCCCTGCTAAGCGCGGTTTGTTGGGCGCTATTGGCATGGCGGTTGCGCACGGCGGCTGCCGCATCGCTGATCAGCGCATTAACTGCGCCTTTGGTGTGCTTTTGGCTGGCGCCCGCTTATGTTGGTGTGGTTGGCGGGCTTAGCATACTGGTGCTGGCCCGCCACTGGTTAAATATTCGCCGTTTACGTCGGGGTGAGGAGCCTAACCTTTGAGGCTAGCGGGCAGAAGGCGGTAATAAAGTGTCTAGTGGCCAGCGGGGTGTCGCCTTCATGATACCGTCCTCATCTCGCTCGCCTGCGGCTAGGCGCTGAGCGCCAACATAGGCAATCATGGCGCCGTTATCGGTACAAAAACGACCGCGCGGATAGTAAGCGCGGGCATTGCGTTTTTCGGTCTCGAGCGCTAACCGTTCACGCAGCCGTGTGTTAGCGCTAACACCACCTGCCATTACAATGCGCTTCAACCCTGTTTGGTCCAGCGCGCGGCGGCATTTGATGACCAGTGTGTCCACTACGGCTTCTTCAAATGCTCGGGCGATATCGGCGCGTGCCTGACTATCCAGCTTGCCTGCTGCATCTAGCTGACGAATAGCGGTGAGGGTGTGGGTTTTTAAACCTGAAAAGCTGAAATCCAGGCCGGGACGGTCTGTCATGGGGCGCGGAAAGCGAAACCGCTTGGGGTCGCCCTGCTCGGCAAGTTTGGCAATGAGTGGACCGCCAGGGTAGGCAAGACCCAGCATTTTAGCGGCCTTATCGAACGCTTCTCCGGCGGCGTCGTCGACTGATTCGCCTAGTAGCTGGTAGCGGCCCAAGCCTTTTACCTCCACAAGTTGCGTGTGCCCGCCAGAGACCAACAGTGCTACAAACGGAAAGTCTGGTGCGTCATCCTCAAGCATTGGGGCCAGTAGGTGGCCTTCCATATGGTGAACGCCAAGCACGGGAATGTTTAAAGCCCGTGCCATCCCATGGGCAGTGCTGGCACCTACCATCAGGGCACCCACTAGGCCTGGGCCCGCAGTATAAGCAATGCCATCCAGGTCTCGCCGGGTGAGCTGGGCCTCCTGCAACACTTGGTCAATTAACGGTAGCAGCTTGCGGGTGTGGTCCCTTGATGCAAGTTCGGGCACCACTCCGCCGTATTCCGCATGCATGGCAATTTGGCTGTAGAGCGCATCGGCCAACAGGCCGCTGCCGCCAGTTTGCGTGGCGTCATAGATCGCGACGCCAGTTTCGTCGCAAGACGTTTCAATGCCCAATACGCGCATAACAATAGAACCCGTTGGAAATAGTCGGAGTGGAAAATCGTCAGAAAGGCGTCAGTAATCGCTAAACGACCTAGTCTAGCATTTGCAAAGATCGTCAACCACGACTAGACTACTGTGCGCTGTAAAACTGGGTCGTACACTGTGTCCGCAGTTCATGCATAGGCAGTGTGCGTACTATCCGAACTCAAGACTCCTTAAGGTAGGTGAGTGCTTAATGCCTTCTGTAAAAGTACGTGATAACGAGCCGTTTGACGTCGCCCTGCGTCGCTTCAAGCGTTCTTGCGAAAAAGCTGGCGTTCTCTCTGAAGTACGTCGTCGCGAGCACTACGAGAAGCCGACTGCTGAGCGTAAGCGCAAAGCGGCAGCTGCCGTAAAACGTCATGCTAAGAAGTTACAGCGTGAGCGTAAGCGTTTCGAACGGCTCTATTGATCCGTACCTGGGGGTAGCCAGCGTTGTTAGCTGGTTATCTCAAGAGGGATGCCAAGCGGCCGCCACTAGGTGGCCGTTTGTTTTTCGTTTTATGTGCTAAGTTGTTGCATTGTTTTTTCTGCATTGTTTTTGCTGAATTGTTTTTGTTGCGTCGTTTAAGGTGATCAGGCACGCCGCCTAATGACATTAAACACGCCTGCAAGCGCTTCGCGCGAGGATGCCCGCAGCCCATGGCAGGCCAAATTCCACAGCGTTTTATTGACGACTTGCTGAGCCGCGTTGACGTGGTTGAGCTGGTTGGCGAGCGCGTGCAGCTTAAAAAAGCGGGCCGCAACTACTCTGGCCTGTGCCCTTTTCATCAAGAAAAAACGCCGTCGTTTACTGTTAGCGCTGACAAGCAGTTCTACCACTGCTTTGGGTGTGGTGCTCACGGCAACGCACTGCGTTTTTTGATGGAGTATGACAAGCTGCCGTTTCCCGAGGCGGTTGAGCAGTTGGCTGGGCGCTTAGGTCTAGAAGTGCCAAGAGAAGGGGCTGATGACCCGCGTGCTCAAGAGCGTGAAAAAAAGCGTAAAGAGGGCGTTAACCTGCTAGAAGTGGCCGCCAGCTTTTATCGCGAGCGGTTGAAAATGCAGGAGGGGCAGAACGCCCAACGCTATCTGGTGGATCGAGGGCTCTCGTCCGAAGTGGTAAGTACCTATGGTATTGGCTATGCGCCTGGGGGGTGGGAAGCCCTAAAGCAGCACTTGAGTGCTAAAGGTATCGGTGAACCAGTGCAGGTGGAGTATGGCCTGTTGATTCATCGTGAGGATACTGGGCGCACCTATGATCGCTTTCGTGATCGTGTCATGTTCCCTATCCGTGACTTGCGTGGCCGGACCATCGCTTTTGGTGGACGGGTGATGGGTGATGAGCAGCCGAAATATCTCAATTCGCCGGAAACTCCTGTATTTCATAAGGGGCGCGAGCTATATGGTTTGTATGAAGCGCGCCAAGCCTCCAGCAAGTTAGAACAGCTGGTGATCGTTGAAGGCTATATGGATGTGGTTGCCCTGGCTCAATATGGTATCCACAATGCTGTGGCGACGCTGGGTACCGCGACCACTGAAGATCACCTTAGTCGCCTGTTTCGGTTAGTGAGCCGTGTAGTGTTCTGCTTTGATGGAGATCGAGCGGGACGCCAAGCCGCAAGTCGCGCTCTTGAGACTGCACTGCCGCTAATGATCGATGGCCGCGAAGCGCGCTTCTTGTTTCTACCTGAAGGTGATGACCCAGATACGCTGGTGCGTCGTGAGGGAAGCGAGGCGTTTCAGGATCGCGTCACCTGCGCGATGCCGCTCTCGGAGTTTCTGTTCGAGCAGGCTTCCCAGGGGCGTGATCTCAATACGGTGGAAGGGCGCGAGCGATTTGCCAGCCAAGTGCTTGAGGCGTTGAACAAAATGCCTGAAGGCATGCTCAAATCACTACTGCTGGAGGCGTTGGCGAAGCGCAGCGGTTTAGCTCAGGAGCAATTAAAAGGGTTGCTTGAGAAGCGGGCTGTCAGTGCTGCGCAAAAAGACTCATTGCATTGGGAGCCGGTAGAGGCCTCGCTTGATGAGCCCATATATGAGACGCGGGCTTCCACTGAGCGCCCTCCTACTAGGCGCTCCGGTGATCACCCTCGCCGCAAAGGTGCTGCACAGGTGCTCTCCACGGTGGAGCGTATTGTGCAGTTACTACTGCACGAACCAAAGCTCGTGTCTGTATTACCGGACACGCTGGATTGGCTGCCTGATAGTGAAGAGACGCCGCTATGTCGAGATTTGATTGCGCTACTGCGTGCTGGTCGCTATCGCAGTCCGCAGGTGGTGTTAGCACACTTTCAGGGAAGTCACGAAGGGCAGGTGCTAGCAACGCTTGCAAAGCGTGAATTGCCATTGCCAAAAAGTGCAAGGGAAGGAGAACTCGTTAGTTTAGTGGATTATCTGCAAAACAAGCGAGCACAGCTCACGCCGCAAAAGGAGCTGGAAACATTGATGCAACAGTTTTCAGCATTGGTCAAAAAGCAGGAGTCTGGTGAGAAACTGTCTGTTGAAGAGAGGCAAAAATTCATGCAATTGCTTGCGATGACCAAACGATAGTAACGCAGGCATTTGTTGTAGGGGTTGAATTCTCCTACTCTGACACCAGATAAAGGTCAGTCGCCAAACGCTGGCCTAACCGAATAACCTAACACACCTGGGTGACCGCGCAAATACGTTCTGCTGGAAAAAAACCAGCTATTTACGCTATACTGTACGGCTTGTTGAGTTTATACGATTCAGCGCCCCCCAGGTGTTTCATTCTTCTTCGTCGAGATAGGGTTTCTATGGCTGGAAATGCGCAGCAGCAGTCGCGTCTGAAGGAGTTGATCGCGCGCGGCAAGGAACAGGGTTACCTGACCTATGCCGAGGTCAACGACCATCTACCCGAGGATATCGCCGACCCGGATCAAGTGGAAGACATCATTGGCATGATCAACGACATGGGTATTAGTGTCGTTGAAGAAGCGCCAGATGAAGACACTTTGATGATGTCGGATCACTCCACGGACGAGTCCGCTGCGGAAGAGGCCGTAGCGGCACTCGCCGCTGTGGAAAGCGACGTCGGTCGCACCACTGACCCCGTACGCATGTACATGCGTGAGATGGGAACGGTCGAGCTTTTGACCCGTGAAGGCGAAATTGAAATCGCCAAACGGATCGAAGAGGGTACCCGTGAAGTAATGTCGGCGCTGGCATATTTGCCTGGCGCGGTTGCCTCCATCCTCGAAGCCTACGACGCCACCCAGGATGAAGAAGCCCCAGGCCGCTTGTCTGACCTGTTCTCGGGCTTTATCGATCCTGATGAAGGGATTCCTGGCGTTGCAGAAGCTGAAGTGCCAGAGCCTGAAGTCGATGCCGAGCTGAGCGATGACCATGATATCGACAGCGATGATGACGACGAAGATGACGACTCTACGGCAAGTGAAGGCGGCCCGGATCCTGAAGAGGCGAAAGCCCGCTTCGAGCAGATTCGTGAGCAGAATGTTGTAGTAGAGGCGGCGCTGGCGAAGCACGGTCGCGGTAGCGCTGTGCTGAAAACCGAGCAAGCTCGTCTTGCTGAGCTTTTTTCGCCGATCAAGTTAGTGCCGAAGCATTTTGAGCGCTTGGTAGGCCAGGTACGTATCAGTGTTGAGCAGGTGCGAGCCCAGGAAAAAGCGGTGATGCAGCTGTGCGTTAAGAAAGCCAAGGTGCCGCGTAAGACATTTATTAAGTCTTTCCCTGGTAACGAGTCTGACCAGAAATGGCTAGATACTTTCCAGGCAGCGCAGCCCAAGTATGCTGACCGCCTAGAGCCGTTGCGTGCCGATATCGCTCGCTCCCAGCGTAAGATCGCTTTTGAGGAAGACATGGTGCAGCTCACCGTGGCCGACCTTAAAGAGGTTAACCGCAAGCTTTCTATTGGTGAGGCGAAGGCTCGTCGCGCCAAGAAAGAGATGGTTGAGGCAAACCTGCGCTTGGTTATCTCGATAGCTAAGAAGTATACCAACCGTGGCCTGCAGTTCTTGGATTTAATCCAGGAAGGCAACATTGGTCTGATGAAGGCGGTAGACAAGTTTGAATACCGCCGCGGTTATAAGTTCTCGACTTACGCCACTTGGTGGATTCGTCAGGCGATTACCCGCTCCATTGCAGACCAGGCGCGTACTATCCGTATTCCGGTGCACATGATTGAGACCATCAACAAGCTCAATCGCGTGTCGCGCCAGATGCTGCAGGAAATGGGCCGTGAGCCGACTCCGGAAGAGCTGGGCGAACGCCTGGAAATGCCGGAAGACAAAGTGCGCAAGGTGCTCAAAATTGCCAAAGAGCCGATCTCCATGGAGACGCCTATTGGTGATGATGATGACTCACACCTGGGTGACTTTATCGAAGATGGCACTATGTTGCTGCCGATTGATATGGCTACCGGTGAAGGTTTGATCGAAGCCACTCGCAACGTACTTGGCGGCTTAACCGCCCGCGAAGCGAAGGTGCTGCGCATGCGTTTTGGTATTGATATGAATACCGACCATACGCTGGAGGAAGTAGGTAAGCAGTTCGACGTTACCCGCGAGCGGATCCGCCAGATCGAAGCGAAGGCATTGCGCAAGCTACGCCATCCAAGCCGCTCTGAGCCACTGCGCTCGTTCCTCGACGAGTAAGTATTAGTCAGAAGAAGCTAGCAGGGGGCGGTATAGCTACCGTTACCCTAGTTACTTAAAAAGCCCGCCGTTCTGAGAACGACGGGCTTTTTGTGCTGTGTACTTTTTGTGCTACGTACTTTTCATGCTACGTAGTGGATATTTACAGCGTGTAGTGGGTGGCGGATCCTGGGCCAACCGGTAAGCCGAAAACGAATACCCAGATAAAGAACAGTAACGTCCAGCCAACCAGCATAAACAGCGTATAGGGCAGCATAATGGCTACCAGGGTACCAATGCCCATATCCTTCCGGTAGCGTGTCGCCACGGCAAGAATCAAACCGAAATAGCTCATCATCGGTGTGATGAGGTTGGTGACTGAGTCGCCGATTCGGTATGCCGCTTGGATAACTTCCGGGGCATAGCCCATCAGCATAAGCATGGGCACAAAGATTGGTGCAGTTACAGCCCACTGAGCGGAAGCGCTGCCTAGCGATAAGTTAACGAAGGCACACATAATGATAAACAGCGCAAACAGACCTGGGCCACGTAACCCCAATGACTGTAACAAGTCTGCTCCTGCAACGGCGGTTACCGTACCAAAGTTGCTCCAGTTGAACAGTGCTACAAACTGGGCGGCAAAAAATACCAGTACGATATACAAGCCCAAACTGCTCATGCTTTTCGCCATGGCATCGACCACATCTCGGTCATTTCGCATGGTGCCTGCCAAGCGCCCGTAGGTGAAACCTAAAATGCTAAAGGAGACCGCTACGATTACTACAATGCCGCGTAGAAATGGCGAGCCACTCACTAAGCCAGTCTCAGGATTGCGTAAAATTCCGCCCTCGGGCACTACCATAATTGCCACGAGTGCAATCAAAATCAGTGTGGCTAACCCCGTGCCTTTTAGAGCACGTTTTTCATCGTTGGTAAGGCCTTCCATACGCTGCTGGTCGATATCACTATCGGCGTAGGCAGAGTCAAATTTGCCTAGCTTAGGCTCCACGATGCGTTCGGTAACAAAGCCGCCAATCAAGGTGACGAAAAACGTGCTGGCAAACATAAAGAACCAATTGGCTTCCGCACCTACTATATAAGCAGGGTCTAGCAGTCTTGCTGCTTCCTGGGTAATACCCGAGAGCAGTGGGTCGACGGTGCCAATCAGTAAGTTAGCGCTGTACCCCCCGGATACCCCGCAGAATGCAGCGGCAAGGCCTGCCAGCGGGTGACGCCCAAGCGAATGAAAGATCATCGCGGCCAAGGGGATAAGTACCACATAGCCAAGTTCAGCCGCCATGTTGGACATAATGCCCGCAAATACTATGGCGTAAGTCACAATGCGTGGTGAGCGGTTAAGCACTAAGGCACGCATGCTGGCAGATAGCAGCCCTGAGTGTTCGGCAATGCCAACGCCCAGCATAGCAACAAGTACCGTGCCTAGGGGGGCAAAGCCGGTGAAGTTCGTTACCATTTCGGTGACTAGGCGGCGAAGCCCTTCAGCGTTTAACAGTGAGTTAACCGCAATCCACTCGCCTTCATTGGCAGGGCGTGGGTCTGCAACAGAGACGCCGAGTGCACCAGCAATTCCGCTGGCCACTACAACGAGTATACAGAGAATGGCAAACAGAGTGACGGGGTGAGGGAGTAGGTTGCCGAGCCACTCAACGCTATCGAGGAAGCGTGTGAATGCCCCTCGTTTTAGGGTTTCTTCGCGATTTTGTGGTTTTGTCATAGGGTTTATGTCGTCAGTGTGGGTTTTTTTAGCAAAAGTGCCCATTTAGGCCTGGCTGGCGACACTACGTTGAAGCGTGGGGTGGCGCAAATGGCTTTACGCATAGCGCGATCTAAAAAATGAAATGCCGCCTAACCGTATCGTTGAGCGGCGTAGAGTAAATGATGTATTTACTGCGAGTTTTAGCGTGCTTGAGCTATTCGGCGGGCAAGTAAAAGAAGCTCAATCATAGCGAATAAAATTAAGCTGTAACCGAGTAGCTCAATGGATTCCTCGGCAATATTTTTGAAATCACGTATGTAATTCTCTTGTAGTACCGCACGCCAGAAATCTTGACGACCATACAGGCGTGAAAAAATGTAGGTAACAAGAGTGCCCGCGGCGAACAGCCCAAAGGCAAATGTATTGCTATAGTATTTAAACTCTTCCAGAAAGCGACGTCGCTGGACAATGACCCAGACGAGGGCTGGTACTACGATAAGAGTAACCAATATTTTCCAGGTATGCCTGGCAACGTAATGGTCGAGGAAAAAATCCTGCTCGCGAACTAGTGATGCAGCGACAAAGGCAAGCAACAATAAGGTGACGGTAGGCCAGACACGAAGTACCTGGCGTATGTAGATGAGTAGTATGCAGCAGCTGGCTAATACCAGTGTTTGGGTGAACTCTGTAAAGCCTAATTCGCTATAGCGCACATTGGGAAAATAGAGAGCTTCGAAGTAGCCTCCCTGGGCGATGCCCGCGATAAAAAGTACATACAGCGTTGCACGCAACAAAGCGTAGCCAAAGCTTATTGGCCACTGGGGTGGTGATGGAGGCATACCAGCATCCTTATCGGGGTCGTGAGTAATCTATGTAGAGGGATACATGCATGGGTGAATGTTCATTATATCGTCACTTAACTATGTAAGCACGCTGATCTTTTTTGGAGTGGAGACAGGCCGTGGGCCGTGAATGACTCGACGATGAGCAAGTAACACTGCAAAGTAGTAGTGGTAAGTCATAGCAACCGCTGAGGGGCGGAAAATACCATGGCAATTAGTGTGTTTGATCTTTTTAGAATTGGCGTCGGGCCTTCTAGCTCTCATACCGTTGGGCCGATGCGCGCCGCCAGCGCTTTTGCACAATCGCTGGGAAAGCAGCCATGTAGCCGTCTTGTCGTGCGGCTACATGGTTCTCTAGCATCCACGGGGGTAGGCCATGGGACAGACAGAGCGGTGATCATGGGGCTAATGGGCGAGGCGCCGGAGACGATTGATCCCGATAGCATTGAGCCAAGACTGGAAGCCTTGGACCAGGGGGGCGCTTTAACGCTGCCAGGTGGGCAAACACTAGCATTTGATCGGAAGCACGATATTGAGTGGGACGATAGCTGCTTACCGTTTCACCCCAATGCGATGGTGTTAACGGCTTACCAAGATGAAAACGTAGTCGCCACCAATACTTATTACTCCTTAGGAGGTGGCTTCTATATTGATCAGGCGTGCGCGGAGCAAGGTGGTGTTGAAGAGGATGTCACAACGCTACCTTATCCTTTTGATACCGGTAGCGAGTTGCTTGCACTATGCCAAACGCATCAGCTCCGTATCAGCCAGCTCATGCTAGAAAATGAAAAAGCGTGGCGCGGTGAAGAGGCCATCCGCCAAGAGCTGCTGACCATTTGGCACGCCATGCAAGCGAGTATCGAAAACGGCCTAAAGGCTTCAGGATGCTTACCTGGTGGGCTTAATGTCAGGCGGCGTGCTCAGTCGTTGCATCAACAGCTACTTTCACCACCGGATAACCAGCGGTTAATAGTCTCTAGCTTTACCGTTATGGACTGGGTCAATCTCTTTGCCCTTGCTGTCAATGAAGAGAATGCCGCTGGACGTCGCATGGTCACCGCGCCTACTAACGGTGCGGCGGGTATTGTGCCTGCCGTTTTGGCTTATTACCTCAAGTTTGAGCCCGATGCTTGTGATGCGGATGTCGTGGACTTCCTTCTTGCTGCAGGAGCTGTCGGTATTTTGTGCAAGAAAAACGCTTCTATTTCTGGCGCTGAGGTTGGCTGTCAAGGGGAGGTGGGGTCTGCCTGCGCCATGGCGGCAGCGGGGCTAGCCGAAGTGCTGGGTGGTTCCGCGAAACAGGTGGAGAACGCTGCTGAAATTGGCCTTGAACATAATTTAGGGCTTACCTGTGACCCAGTTGCTGGATTGGTGCAAGTGCCATGTATTGAGCGTAATGCGATTGCCTCGGTTAAGGCGATTAACGCAGCGCGCATGGCGCTTCACGGTGACGGTGAGCATTTTATCTCGCTAGATAAGGTCATTCGCACAATGCGCGACACAGGTCGTGATATGCAGGATAAGTATAAAGAGACCTCCAAGGGTGGGTTGGCCGTTAATGCGATTGAGTGCTAGCAGGTGGTGGGCTTGGTAAGACGCTGTCAATATTAGCGACAAGATAATCGACCAGCTGACGAATTTTCGGTGATAAGTGGCGGTGGCGAGGATAGACCGCCCACACAGCAGTATCATGGTGCTGGAATGGTTCCAGCACCGCTATTAGCTCGCCGCTGGCAAGGTAGGGCGCTACGTAGTAATCCGGTAGCTGAGCCAGGCCCAACCCTTTTAGTGCAGCGTCTAATAAGGCGGGCCCAGAATTACCGCTCCAACAGCTCTCTACTTTGACTTCGCGACGCTGCCCATTGACCTCAAACAGCCAGTTAGGGCGCGAGCCAATTAGGCAGCGATGTTGGCTCAGTTCTGAAAGTGTATGTGGCCTGGGTGCTTGGCGGAAATAGGCCCAAGACCCCACTATATACTCCCTCCGTTCGCATAGCCGTTTGGCAATGAGGGTTGAGTCCTTGAGTACCCCCATACGAATGGCAATGTCGAAACCCTCTTCAATTAGCTCCACGCGGCGGTTGGTAAAATGCATATGCACCTCTAGTTGGGGGTGTAGGCATTGGAAATTATTTACCAGTGGGGCGATATAGCGTTCGCCAAAGGTAGTGGCAGAGGTCAGTTTAAGTAGCCCACGGGGTTTGGACTGCAATTCGCTAATGGCTTGTTCTGCATCGCGCAGGCCGTCGAATAAATGGCGGCAGTGTTCAACATAAATAGCACCTGCATCGGTTAGGCGAATTTGCCGCGTAGTGCGATAAAGAAGCTGCACACCCAACTGGTTTTCAAGCTGGCTTACCAGGCGGCTAATATGTGATGTCGATACTTTTAGATGGCGGGCGGCAGCCGAAAAGGTGCCTAGCCGCACTACTTCAACAAACGCTTCAATACGGTCCCAGCGCTGCATAGGTGCTCCTTGAGAAATTGGTGATTGTTGCTCAGTAGCAATAATCTTGTGAGTATATCCCCTCTTATCTAGGCCCACTAGCTGGCCTAAACTTCATCCACTGCGGTCTTATGGTCAAACCGGTAATCGGTCGTCTATTGATACTGCCGTCTACTGATACTGCTTAGGAGATAAAGCGATGAAATCACGTGCAGCTGTTGCATTAGAGGCGGGCAAACCGCTAGAGCTCGTCGAGATTGATGTTGAAGGACCGAAGGCAGGTGAAGTGTTAGTAAGAATGGCTGCCACCAGCGTATGCCATACGGATGCCTTTACACTTTCTGGTGCTGACCCTGAGGGTAATTTCCCTGCGGTGCTGGGCCATGAGGGGGCTGGTGTCGTTCAGGAAGTGGGTGCAGGTGTTACCAGCGTTAAGCCAGGTGACCATGTGATCCCGCTGTACACCGCTGAGTGCGGTAAGTGTAAATTCTGTTTGTCAGGCAAAACCAATCTGTGTGGCAGCGTACGCGCTACCCAAGGCAAGGGCGTAATGCCTGATGGCACCTCGCGCTTCTCGCTAGATGGTAAAATGCTCCACCACTATATGGGCACTTCCACCTTTAGTGAGTACACCGTGCTGCCCGAGGTCTCTCTTGCGGTTGTCTCTAAAGAAGCGCCGATGGACAAAATTTGTCTACTAGGCTGCGGTGTCACTACCGGTATCGGGGCGGTGCTCAACACCGCTAAGGTTGAACCTGGCTCCACAGTTGCCGTTTTTGGCTTGGGGGCTATTGGTTTGGCAGTCATCCAGGGAGCAGTGATGGCAAAAGCCGCGCGAATTATTGCTATCGATGTGAATGCCGACAAATTTGAGCTGGCCAAGCAGTTCGGAGCTACCGACTTCGTTAACCCGAAAGAGTATAGCGACCCCATTCAGCAGGTAATCGTCGATATGACTGACGGTGGCGTTGACTACTCTTTTGAGTGTATCGGTAACGTAAATGTCATGCGTTCGGCCCTTGAGTGCTGCCATAAAGGCTGGGGCGAGTCGATCGTGATTGGCGTAGCCGGCGCTGGTGAAGAGATCTCCACCCGGCCGTTCCAACTGGTTACCGGGCGTGTTTGGAAAGGCTCTGCTTTTGGCGGCGTAAAAGGACGCAGCGAGCTGCCTGGCTACGTTGAGCGCTATATGAACGGCGAAATCAACATTGACGACTTTATTACTCATGATATGCCGTTTGAGAAGATCAACGAGGCATTCGATCTACTACATCAAGGCAAGAGCATTCGTACCGTCTTGCATTACTGAGTATTATGGATAAAAAGGGTAACAGAGCGCGGTAGGGATCCTCTGCCGCGTTTTCATCTTCTCAAGGAGCCTGGCCATGAGCATGAGCGAAACTTTAGAACTGGTGTCGGCCAACCGCAGTTGTGGCGGCTGGCACAAGCGCTACCGCCACTACTCCCGGGCGCTGGACTGTGACATGGTGTTTGCTGTGTATTTGCCGCCCCAGGCAGAAAACGAGCGGGTGCCGCTGCTGTGGTGGTTGTCAGGTCTTACCTGTAACGACGAAAACTTTATGCAGAAGGCGGGTGCCCACCGTATTGCCGCAGAACTTGGTGTGGCGATTGTATGTCCTGATACCAGCCCACGTGGCACCGACCTGCCCGGTGAACACGACAGCTATGATCTTGGCTCTGGCGCTGGCTTCTATGTCAATGCTACCCAGACGCCGTGGAAATCCAACTACCGCATGTATGACTATGTGGTGGAAGAGCTTCCTTCTGTCGTACGGCAGCACTTTCCGGTTAATGGGCGTGAGTCGATCAGCGGCCACTCTATGGGAGGGCATGGCGCGTTAATTCTCGCCCTTCGTCACCCCGGCCGGTTCCGCTCTGTGTCCGCATTTGCCCCTATTGTTAACCCAATGAACTGCCCTTGGGGGAAAAATGCTTTCACTAGTTATCTGGGTGATGACCCGTCTCGCTGGCGTCAATACGATGCCTGTGAGCTGGTGGCAAATGGAGCTTCTCGCCAACGTCTGTTTATTGACCAGGGGGACGCTGACCAATTCTTGGGAGAGCAGCTGATGCCAGAACGTTTAGAGGCCGTTTGTGAAGAGCATGATCATCCACTCACACTGCGTCGTCAGCCAGGGTATGATCACAGCTACTTCTTTATCGCCTCGTTCATTGAGGACCACTTGCGCTATCATGCCGAGCATCTTATGAAGCGTTAAGGATACCGAAATGCTCAATCGCGCACTGCGCCGTTTTCTTCGCCTTTTATGGCGTCTTGTTTGGCGTGGTGCGCTGCTTTTTGTGGTGCTCTCAGTTGCTTTAGTCCTGCTCTTTCGCTTTGTGCCGCCCCCAGGCTCCATGGTGATGGTAGAGCGTAAAATACAAAGCTGGATAAATAGCGAACCCATTGAAATAAAACGCCAATGGCGTAGCTGGGATAATTTATCCAGTAACGCCAAGTTGGCGGTGATTGCCGCTGAAGACCAGCGCTTTCCTGCCCATCGGGGGTTCGATTTAGTCGAAATGCAGCGCGCCTGGCAAGCCAGCCGTGATGGTGCGCGTCTACGCGGGGCCAGCACGCTAAGCCAACAGACCGCGAAGAACGTTTTTTTATGGAGTGGTCGCAGCTGGGCTCGTAAAGGGCTTGAAGCGTGGTTTACGCTGCTGATTGAAACGTTCTGGAGCAAGCAGCGTATTTTAGAGGTTTACTTGAATGTAGCTGAGTGGGACACCGGTGTGTTTGGGCTGGAAGCGGCTGCCGATCACTATTTTGGTGCTTCAGGCAGTGCGTTAACCGAGCGTCAAGCAAGCTTGCTAGCAGCTATTCTGCCTAGCCCCCGTACCCGCAGCGCATCTCGGCCAGATGCCCAGGTTGAGCGGCGTGGCCAGTGGATTCGTCAGCAAATGCGCAACTTAGGCGGCGTCAGCTATTTGCAGCGTTTGTAATGTTTCAATAGGCCGCTTTACGGGGGCGCCGTACCACCATAATGACACCCATAATGGCAACGACCATCCCCGCTAACCCGAGCAGTGGCAGGCGCTCGTCAAAGAGCCACCATGCCTGTAGCGCAGTGACCGGCGGCACAAGGTAAAAGAGGCTGGCCACTCTTGAAGCTTCGCCTTTTTTTATCAAGGCCATCAGTAACAAAATAGCCGCAATCGAAAGAATCAGTACAAGCCAGCCTAATGTGAGGATAAACGTTGTACTCCATTGTACTTCCCGCGTCTCAAACAGGAGTGCACCGACACCTAACAACGAGCCTGCGGCGATATATTGAATCACCGCCCCGGAAAGCAGGGGCATGCTGGTGCAGTAACGTTTTTGATAAAGAGTTCCGAGCGAAATGCCGAGCAGGGCTGCAATAACGCTTAATAGCGCACCAATGCCAAACCCTTCGAATAGTGAGTTGCCCATATCAAGCTTGCTGCCAAGCACCAGGCTAATCCCTATTAGCCCGAGCAAAAGCCCTAGCCATTGGCGAGAGGTTAAGCGTTCGCCTAGCAATGGTCCCGCACAGGCAGCAGTTAACAACGGCTGTAAGCCAACCAGAAGCGCTGCTAGCCCTGCTGGCATACCTAGGTAAATGGCATAGAAGACACCACCAAGGTAAGTGCCATGCACTAGTAAACCAGATATGCCGATATGCCCCCATAACCTGAGGGAAGAAGGCCAAGCGATACGCATTAACCCTACCAGGGGGATTAGCGCGAGTAGGGTCAGAACGAACCGTATGAATAAAAAAGTGAAAGGTTCAGCATAGGGAAGGCCAAATTTTGCGCCAATAAAACCGGTACTCCAGAGCAGAACAAATACCCCAGGCATCGCTGTTAGCCCTAAGGAGGAAATTTTTTTATCTGATACCTGATGAGCGCGCATTGATATAAAGCCTCTGTTTTTACTCTAAAAAAACCGTTTTCGTTACTTTTTGTTCTTTCGGTTGCTTAAAATTACATAAAAAGTTGAACCTGTTCCTGAACAGCGCGTCACACTTGGCACATTCATAACGCGCCAATGAGGTTTCTTAATTATGCAACGTATGACTGCTCTGTTTTCTGCTGCTCTTCTCGCTACTGGTCTGTTAGCAGGCACTGCCCACGCGCAGCAAGCTCAAGACCCGGCACAAGACCCGATGGCTACTCAGCAAGCCCCGGCTCAAGATTTTTCTGATCAGCAGCTTCAGCAGTTCGCCGATGCCTCTCAAGAAATCGCCGTGATCTCGCAAGAGTACACACAGCGTCTGCAGGAAGCAGAGGGTGAAGCTGACCAACAGGAAGTTCGGGCTGAAGCTAATGACCGTATGATTGAAATCGTCGAAGATAGCGGCCTAGATGTCGATACCTTTAATGCGATCGGCCAGTCCATCCAGCAAGATCCGGAAATGATGCAACGCGTTCAAGAAATGGCTAACCAGTCATAATAATTGTTGAGCGAACAGTCTTGCGGATAGTGACAGATTTTTCTTAACCTGCGAAGTAATCTGCCGCACCGCTTGTTACAAAAGCCCAGCGCTAACGCGCTGGGCTTTTTCGTGGGCCGTGTTTATACCCTTATGCTTAAGATCTATTTCTTAAAACCTATTTCTTAAGGCCTATTTCTTAAGGCCTATTTCTTAAGGCCTATTTATAGTTCGCCCCATGGCTCTTTTATCGCCTTGAGGGTTTACGCCATCTACCCGCCACGTCAAACTTAGTACTAGCTTGTTCAAGGCATCCACCTGATGATATTAGGTGCCCCAGCAGGAGAGCGTATGGATATTGAACTGTTAGAAATACGTCAACACATGGGGCAGTTTCCCCCGTTTGATGGACTTTCAGATGAGCTTCTAGATGCCATTGCTGAACAGACGGAGGTGCGCTATTTCAAAGCGGGTAGCGATATTCTGACGATTAATCAAACACTTAACGAACTATGTTTTATTCGCAGTGGCGCTGTGGAGGTCTATCGCCGTCGAGGAGAGCTTTATAATCGTTTAGGTGAGGGCGATATTTTTGGGCACTTCAGTCTATTGCGAAACCAAAAAGTACGCTTTCCTGCCAAGGCTATTGAAGACACTCTGATTTACTATATTTCAGGCGCAGTCTTTCAGCGGTTATGTGAAGAGGATGATGATTTTGCCGATTTTGTTGAGTTGGAACGGCCCCGCTTAGAAACCGTTGCTGAGCAACAGAAAAAATCCAACGATATGATGGTCACGCGAATACGGAAATTGGTGACGCGTTATCCAGTGATGGTCGAGGCAACCACCAGCGTGCAGGAAGCCGCTAAGCAGGTATCTGAAGCCCAGGCCTCTGCTGTATTAGTGATCAATAAAGGAAGTGACAACCCTCGTTACAGCTTTCAGGATAGCGAAGGTAAAACTTGGCAAATGTGCGGCATTCTTACCGATAGTGACTTTCGCACTCGCATCGTCGCTGAGGGCTTATCGCCGCAAACGCCGATTGGCGATGTGATCTCCGAGCGCCTCATTACTGTTCAGGCGGATGCCTCAATATACGAAGCCATGCTGACGATGCTGCGCAGTAATGTGCATCATTTGCCGGTGCTTTACCGCCAACGCCCTGTTGGTGTCGTCCACCTATCCGACATCATTCGTTACGAGACCCATAGCGGCCTCTATTTAGTGAGCAATATTTTTAATCAGTCGAGCGCTCAAGGGTTGGCCAAGCTGGCGCCTGACGTACGCGCAGCTTTTGTGCGCATGGTACAGGAAGGCGCTAATTCTCAGATGGTGGGTAGTGCGCTTTCGACCATCGGCCGCAGTTTTGCACGACGACTGTTGGAGATGGCCGAAGCGGAGCTGGGTCCACCCCCCGTGCCTTACTGCTTCATGGTGAATGGCTCCATGGCGCGCAATGAACAGAGTATTGTGACTGACCAGGATAATGCGCTGATTCTGTCTGATGACTTTAACCCTGAGCAGCACGACGACTATTTTTATGCGTTGGCGAAAATTGTCAGCGATGGGTTAGATGCCTGCGGTTACACCTACTGTAAGGGTGATGTGATGGCGACCAATCGCCAATGGAGGCAGCCGCTGAAGGTTTGGAAACGCTACTTCGCTGATTGGATGGCTAATCCAACACCAGAAAAATTATTACATAGCTCGATTTTCTTCGATTTAGACAGTATTTATGGAGAGGATCACTTTGTTGAAACGTTGCAGGATCTAATCGCCGAGACGGCACCAAAATCGCCGCTATTTTTAGCGGCTATGGCCCGCAACGCACTAAATCGTACTCCGCCGCTTGGCTTTTTCCGCACCTTTGTGATGGAAAAAGATGGTAAGCACAATAACTCCATTAATTTAAAGCGGCGCGGTACTGCACCTATGGTAGATCTGATCCGCGTGCATGCACTGGCCTGCGGCTCAAAAGCACAGAGCTCCTTTCAACGTCTGGACGCCATTAGTAATACTCAATTATTGGCCACCGGTGTTAGCGATAAGCTTAGCTATGCGCTTGAGTTTTTATGTATGTCGCGGATTCGCCACCAAATGATCGACCTTCAAGAGGATCGAGAACCAGATAATAATATTGAGCCAGAAAATGTTGCTGACAGTGAGCGCCATACCCTTAAAGATGCATTCCAGGTATTAAACAATGCACAAAAGTTTTTGAAATTCCGCTATCCGGTGCCTGCTCAGCGCCCAGGAGCGAGGCGTTAGCATGAGGGGAATACGACCACGTCAGCGTATAACTCAGGCGAATTGGTCTGGTTATCTGAAAGCCCGGGCACAGCATGCTCAAGATGATGCTCTCAAACAGTTTTTTGAGGCATCATTGCCTAGTCCTGAGACGCCAATATCTCAGGTGCCAATGGTGGCTCTGGATATGGAAACCACTGGGCTTGATGAACGTCGCCATAGTATTGTCAGTGTGGGTGTAGTGCCATTCTCATTAGATCGCATCAAGCTAGCCGAGCGCCGTTATTGGGTGGTTAAGCCCTCTAGGTCACTTGATGAAGAATCCATCGCTTATCACCATATCACCCATTCAGAAATTGCCACTGCACCAGATTTAGACGCTGTGCTGGATGAGCTGTTAAAGGCAATAGCAGGGCGTGTGGTGGTGGTGCATTTTCGTAATATTGAGCGCCCATTTTTTGATGCAGCAGTGAAAGCCAGGCGTGGGGAGGGGGTGCTGTTTCCGATGATCGATACTATGTCGTTAGAAGCTAGGATGCATCGGCAAACACTTTGGGCCCGCTTTCGTCGTTGGTTGGGAAGGCCACCCGTTTCTATTCGTTTAAATGCTAGCCGTGCAAGGTATGGGTTACCTACTTATCAAGGTCATCATGCCTTAGTGGATGCGCTTGCCACCGCTGAGCTGCTGCAAGCACAAATTTCCTATCACTACGCACCGGAAACGCCGCTGAAAGACATCTGGTGTTGAACTGCGGATGTATTGTCATTGGGGAAACGCAAACGGGCAGCCACTTAGGCTGCCCGTTTTGCTTATTACTAGCGTGTTTATGCGGGTTTGGGTTCGCTCATCAGGCCTTTGATAATGGCATAGCATGCCACCAACAAAATAATGGTGAACGGGAAACCAGTGGAGACTGCCATGGTTTGCAGTGCGGTTAAGCCACCGCCAAGTAGCAGCGCAATCGCGATAGCTCCTTCAATAATCGCCCAAAATACCCGTTGCGGTATCGGCGCATCAACCTTACCGCCAGCAGTGATCGAATCGATAACCAGCGAGCCTGAATCCGACGAGGTGACAAAGAATATCACCACCAACAGAATCGCTACGAATGAAGTGATTTGCGACAGTGGTAGCTGTTCAAGCATGATAAACAGCTGTAAATCAACGCCCGCATCGCGTACTGCCTCAATACCTTGGCTAACGTACTGGTCAATGGCGGTGCCGCCAAACGTCGTCATCCATAGTACCGATACAAGGGAAGGTACCAGCAATACAGAGATCAGAAACTCCCGAACAGTGCGCCCACGTGAAACCCGGGCAATAAACATACCGACATACGGAGACCAGGAAATCCACCATGCCCAGTAGAAGGCAGTCCAGCCCTGGCTGAAGTTAGCATCTTCACGACCAAACGGATTAGAGAGGGCAGGCAAGTGCACAGCATAGTTAATCAAGTTTTCAAAGAAGCCGGTAGCAATTAGCAGTGTTGGGCCAACGGCGATAACGAAAAACAGTAGCAGTGCTGCCATCGCAATATTGATCTTTGATAGCAACTGAACGCCTTTATCCACCCCAGCTATGATCGAACCAATGGCGATGATGGTGATGCCAATGATCAGCAGGATCATTGTGATATCGCTTTCTGGTGCGCCGAACAAGTAGCTTAAGCCTGCTGCTGCTTGCGTTGCACCCAGGCCAAGAGACGTCGCCAAACCAAACAGTGTGGCAAAGACAGCCAATATATCAATCACGTGGCCTGGCCATCCCCATACGCGTTCACCCAGTATGGGGTAGAACACCGAACGCATTGAAAGGGGGAGACCTTTGTTAAACGAGAACAAGGCCAGTGAAAGTGCGACCACCGCATAAATTGCCCAGGGGTGTAGGCCCCAGTGGAAGATCGTTGCAGCCATGCCTAATGCAGCGGCGCCTGCAGTATCACCTTCAGCGCCCGCTAGCGGTGCCCAGCTTCCGCCATCGAGTGACGTACCAAAGTGAGTTAGTGGTTCGTTGACGCCAAAAAACATCAAGCCAATGCCCATGCCAGCGGCAAACAGCATTGAAAACCAGCCTACATAGGTAAAGTCAGGCTTAGCGTCAGCGCCACCTATGCGGATTTTACCCAGCGGAGAGACAATCAACCCAAGACAAAGAATAACGAAAATATTGGCGGCCAGAATAAAGAACCACGACAAATTACCGGTTAAAAAACCGAAAATAGCGCTATAAACCGGCGCGATAGTGTCCTGTAAGGCAAGCGTAAGAATGACAAACAGCAGCACTACGATTGACGAGATGGTAAATACCTTGCCGTGTAGATCAAGGTTTACCCCCATGGTGCTGGTAGTGATGTTGTCTTGGCCAATCACGTAATCGGTATCGATAAGATTCGCTGCGCCCTCAGGGGCCGGTATGCCCTCTGATGCTGGTTCTTCAGGGGAGCGTTTAGAATCAGGATTATCCACGAAAGCTTCTCCATTTTTATTAAAAACTCAGTGCATCCAGTTCAGAGGATGCTGTCGTCTATGCCTGAGGAGTGCGGCATAGACGTGCGTTACACTGCTAGTACCTAACAAGGATCATCATAACAAGCAGTGCTTAACCGTGGTTCAACGGAGGACAGATCAACATGTACGAACATGCTGAAACGAAGCGCTAGTAGGTTCTATCACTAGCAGTCTGGCATTGTAAATGACTCGCTGCCATCGTTGATACACGCTGCGTATTATTGGCCTAGTGTGCCATATCGGCTCGGCATATGGGCTATCAAATGCCACATGTGTCATTTTTAACCCGCGCTAATATTGATGGAATAATAAGTGGTAGATTTTTATGTTTTTATAAGATATTGATTTTGCTTTGTTTTATCATTATTTTGCTGTTATGGCATGCTGTGTGAATTGTTTTCTGCATGTACACAGCTAATGGTGAAACGCCAGCCAGTAAAGTGAAGAGAGTGAAGGGGAAGGGCCAGTCTCCATATATTATATATAAGCGTTTTTTTACTTCGTGATATAAGCTGATCAAATGCTATAAGTTGATCGAATAGAGCGAAAGTGATAAAGATTGGCCAAAAAGAGTGGCTGAGCGACATAAACCAGTTTTAACGGAGGTAGTAAGTCTCATGGATAAGCAAATTTTTAAGCGCCCTCGTGTATTAACGTTGTGCATGTTGGCAGCTACCGTTAGTACATTGGCGCTAGCGGGCTGTGGCAACGGTGAAGAAGAACTACCGCCTGCTCAGCAACCTGAGACTATGGAGCAGGATGCGACTACGCAACCAGGTCAAGCGCCTGGAATGGAAAATGACCCTGCTATGTCAGACGAGCCTGCTGCGATGGATGATCCAGGCCTAAGTGACCCAGCTATGGACGATCCGGCTGCTAGCCAAGAGCCTATGCCCGGTGATGAGCCCGATATGGATGAGACAGATCCCGATGCCCCAGGTTTTGGAGAAGGTACAGATCCTATGCCTGGTGCAGATGAAACTGAAAATGACGATGAGTTAACCAACACCCAGTAAGTGTTTACCGCTCCCTACGATGGTAAGCCGAACCAGCTGTCTGTTCCCTGCGGCTGCTCCACGCGGTTTATCATCCTTTTCCCTCGCGCCCGCGAGGGTTTTTTTTGTCCAGAGTTTGCCATTGACTGTTTGCCATTGACTGATGTTTATCATTGACCAATATTGCCACTGATCGCTGTTTGCTATGGCTTCTTGGCGTATCAAATCAGAGAAGACCAGAGAAGACCAGTTTGGCAAGTTAAGATTGAAACCACTATGTTGAATAGGTAATTAGGTTGAATAGGTAATTAGGTTGAATAGGCAATTAGGTTGAACATGCCGTTAGTGGGACGAGCTAATAACCCTGTACTCAGGAACTAAAGGAAGGAGGATGACATGATGTCAACAAAGCAGAGCCGCCGTTTAAGTGCGCTGCTACTTAGTACAACGTTAGCCTGTACAATGTTGGTGCTGTCTGGGTGTGGCGATAGTTCACCGCCGAATGAAGATGTCGAGCCTGAGCCGGAACAGCCGATGAGCCAAGGGCCTATGTCAGATGACGACGCCGGTGATGCGCCCAGCGATGAATTATAGCGGGAAAAATTTTGCGGCTACAACGTGGCCGTATCGAGTAATTCTAGAAGGCTAGGGCGGGCCTAGCCTTCTAGGAAGCATTTCTGAGATAGCACTTCTTGGGCAGCACTTCGGTTTGGCTGCCTCAGGAAGTAGCCGATTAGGAGTCGCTAAGTGGTGTTTTTAAGTCTGTTCACTGTCATCTTCTAACCGACGGTACAAAGTGCGACGTGCGATACCTAATACTTCGGCCGTGCGGCGCTTGTTGCCTCCGGTCGCTTCCAGCACTTTGCGTATATAGCGTTTTTCTACCTCTTCAAGACTTGGCCAGCGAGTAGGCGCAGGAGCGGGCACTTGAGATGCGCCAGGCAGTACTTCTCCGCTGAGCGTTGGTGTTATTTCACTGCTTGAATCTTGGTTAGCCTGATCTCGTAGCCGTTCCGGTAGATCCTGGTGCTGTAAAAGGCCTTCTTCGCTTAGTGTCACGGCACGCATGATGGCATTTTCAAGCTCGCGTACGTTGCCTGGGTAGGTGTAATTTAAAAGGCTGTTGAGCGCCTCAGGCTCAATTTGCTCAATTTGCTTACCTTGCGCTTCCGCAAGTTTGTCGATCAGTGTAAACACCAATAGTTCGATGTCACTACCGCGCTCCCGTAATGGGGGAATACGCAGTGAAAAGGTCTCCAGGCGATAGAATAAATCGCTGCGGAAATTCTCCTGTTCAATCTCTTTTTCCAGGTTGCGATGGGTAGCTGCAATGATGCGGACATCTACTGGCTCTTCACGCTCGCCGCCCACTGGGCGCACGGTTTTCTCTTGTAGTGCGCGTAGCAGTTTGGCTTGTAGGTTTATCGGCATTTCGCCAATTTCATCTAAAAATAGGCTGCCACCTTGCGCGCTGTGAAAAAGCCCTTTACGTGCCTCGTTAGCGCCGGTAAATGCACCTTTAACATGGCCGAAAAACTCACTTTCCATTAAGTCGGCCGGAATGCTGGCACAGTTAACAGGCACAAAAGGGGCGTCGTGGCGCGGGCTCTCTTTGTGAATGGCGCGAGCTAATAGCTCCTTACCTGTACCGCTTTCTCCTAAAATGAGAATGGGGGCATCACTTTTCGCCAGCCGCGATGCGTCATGAAATAGTGACTGCATGACGTGGCTTTTGCCTGCTATACCGTGAAAGTGGCTTAGCTCGGTATCTCCTTGGGTAAGCGACAAACGCTGACGTTCTAGCACGCGAAATACTGCTTCGCGTATAGCGTCTAAATCGAGAGGTTTAGTGAGAAAATCATCTGCCCCAAGTTTAAGAGCCTCTACTGCCTGATCAATCGTGCCGAACGCAGTGATCACAATAATACCTAGCTCGCTACCGCTTTGGCGCAGCTGTTGCAGGAGTTGAATGCCGGTCATACCTGGTAAGCGGACATCGGTAATCATCATCGCGACGGAGGTATGGCTAAGCAGCGCAATGGCCTCCTCTGCACTGGGGACGCCTAATGTGTCATAGCCCGCGTCATTGAGCTCTTCTTCCAAGAGCTCACGTATAGCGGCGTCATCTTCCACCACCAATAAAGGTAAAAGGTGTTCCTGATGGGTCACAAACGTTGTCCTCAAGCGGATACGGTTTCACTAAGGGTAAGGGGTAGCGTAATTTCAAATCCAGCGCCGCCAAGGCCACTGTTAAATACGCCAATTGTCCCGCCGTGGTCGTTAATAATACGGTGCACCATAGATAGCCCAAGCCCACTGCCTTGCCCTACAGGCTTTGTCGTGAAGAAAGGGTCAAACACTTGATGGTGATGTGATGTTGGAATGCCAGGCCCGTTATCTTCCACCCATAGTGTTAGCTCGTCGTCGTGCCGCTGTGCACGTACGCGTATGAGGCTAACGTTAGGTGCCTGTGCGGCATTGCGTAATAAATTGGTCAGTACTTGCACAATTTGTTGTCCGTTCACCAGTAAATGGGGTGTCGGTGTCGGAAGATCAATATCCAAGTGAATATTTCGTGGTTCCAGCTCCTCTTCCACCAGTTCGCTGGCGCTAATGACAAGCTGGTCGAGGGGTTGATTGTCTTTCTCTACATTATGTTGCCGGCCTAATTCCATTAGTTGGCGGACAATTTCAACGATACGTTCTACTTCGCCACGTATTCGGCCAAGTTTCGCACGCTCGTCATCACCAATAACCTCTCGGCGTGCCAGGCGTTGGGCCTGGCCGTTAATGACGGTAAGCGGTGCGCCGATTTCGTGGGCAACGCCCGCTGCAAGCACCCCGAGTTCAGCCAGTTTTTTGGATTTACGCAGCCGCTTCTCCAGCTCAATCTCGCGGCGTTGGCGGGCATCAATATCGCGGTCTTTTTCTGCCATTGCATCCAGCATACCGTTAAGTCCTGATGCTAAACGACGATACTCGGTGGGGCCATCCTCCGTCGCTCGCTGGCTACGGTCACCATCTTCAACAAGTAGCATAACGCGTAGCAGGCGATTCAATGGCTGCTCAATATAGCGACGAAACCCCCACCAGATGCTAAACACGATACCTGCTGCGCCGATTACAAAGACCAGTACTGCGACAATGCTGATAAACCCAGTGTAATTCTCGATCCCGGTATTGAGCCGATTTACCTGTAATACTCCTTGAACCATGCCATCTTGCGTGCGTAGCGGTATCAAAGCTGAGTAGTAAGTCCAACCTTCATGTTGGCGATAATTGCTGTAGAGATCATCCCGTTCTATGACTTGCTTGATCTCTTCCTGAGTAAACAGGTTTTTGCCTAAGCCAAGGCCATATACTTCTCGACCCTGGGTATCAAACACATAGGCCCCGTATATTCGGTGGAATGAGAAAGCTGACTGCAGCGCTTCTTCCAAAGGCGTTGCACTATCGCGTGTCACCGCGTAACTCAACGAGCTGCTTAGTGCTCGAGTGATGATTTCGACTTCTGTCTGTAGCTTGGAGCGAACGTTATCTTCCAATGACTTAATGGCAACGAGGCTAAACACCACCAGTACGACAAAGAGCGGCACAATCACCGTTAAGATAATTAAATTACGTAGTCGCATCGGGAATCCGTGATAGTCATTAGCCGTTCGTCAGCGAAGAGCCTGTATGAATGAATTTTTAAGCTGGGCGATAACTGGGGCGATAGCATTTTTGCTGCAAAAGTGACTCAGTGAGCCACTTTTAGGCGGTAGAGGCCACCTTGAGTGCTATCGGTTAGCACGTAAATGGCATCATCTGGTCCTTGGCGTACATCGCGGATTCTGCCTAGCTGGCCCTTTAAGATAACCTCTTCATCAACCACTTGGTCATTGTCTAGCACTACCCGTAGCAGTGTTTCGCTGGCTAATCCACCCGCTAATAAATTGCCGTGCCAGCCAGAGAAGGCATCACTAGTCACCTCTGCTAAACCGGAGGGAGCAAAGCGGCCTTCAAATAGATAAACCGGATCGGCCATGCCGGGTAGAGACTCCACTCCTATAGGTTGGTTTGTGGCGTAGTCATTGCCTTGACTAACCTCTGGCCAACCATAGTTATTGCTTGGCTCTAAATGGTTGAGTTCATCACCGGTGCGGGGGCCGTGTTCGGAGGCCCAGGCTTGCCCATTGCTCAATACCGTCATGCCTTGGATATTGCGATTACCAAGAGTGTAAATCTCATCCAGAGTGTTGTCGTCATCGACAAAAGGGTTATCGTCGGGTACACCACCTGTTGCAGTGAGACGCAGCGTAGAGCCGGCATGGTCATCACTGGTCTGAGCGCGTGATGGATCAACCCCGCGATCGCCAATGCTCATCAGTAGAGTACCGTCGTCTAACCACGCTAGGCGTGAACCATAGTGCCGGCCTGGGGAAGAGGCGCGGTCTTGCTCAAAAAGGTGCTCTATCTCTCCCAAGGTATCGCCTTGCCACTTTGCTCGCGATAACGCTGAGCGGCTGTTGCTGCCTTCGGGCTTGCTCCAGGTAAAGTAAACCCAGTCATTGTCTCCATCGCCAAACGAGGGATGAAGAACAACGTCAAGCAATCCACCCTGACCGTGATGGTTAACGGAGGGAAGTCCATCAAGCGCCTTTGACTGGCCGCTCTCAGGCTCTACAAGGTTGAGATTGCCCCTACGCTCACTAACCAAGTAGCGGCCATCAGGCAGGAAGGCGACTGCCCATGGGTTTTGAAAGCCTGTCGCGACACTCTCTATAGAGAGTGTCAGGTGCTCAGTCTCGATTATTTGCGGAGTGGCATCTGCATGTACCGTGCCCATGGCGCCTATTAATAACAGTCCGCTCAAAGCCTGTTTATAACAGTAAGTTTGAGGACATGTTTTCTTTGAGGCGTACATGGCTTGTTCTCCTAAGGTGGTCATAGCCGATATAACGAGTGTTATTAGTCTAGCAGTGACTGTCTTAAGAGAGAGGGGTTCCGTTGAATGCTACATGAGAAGGGCTAACAGCACCGGGAGATAGAGCAGAGCGAGCAGTGTGGAGCAGAAAACGAGGCTGGCGACATACTCTGGTTCACGCTGTGCACGTTGCGCGAATAAGTAATTAAATACCGCCACAGGCATGCACATTTGCAACACTAAAATGCTTTGTGCCAGAGGGGGGAGCCCCACCCAACCGGCGATTAGCCACGCTGCTGCAGCGGCAAGAGGGACTCGTACCAAGCTAAAGCCTATTCCAGAGCGTAAGCTTTTTACCTGAATGCTGGCTAAGGAAACACCCAGGGTGATTAGCATAAGAGGAACCGTAAAGCCTGACATCAGGTCCACGGTATTGGCTAACCATGGAGGTAGGGATGTGTCAGTAAGCAGCAGTGCCATAGAGATGAGGATGGCATAAACCGTAGGTGTTTTTAGTAACGATTTAATGGGATTGCCATCGCTATTCAGCACGGCACCCAGCGTGAACTGAAATAGTGATACCGTCACCATAACAGTAATGCCGTACGCAAACCCTGCGCTCCCGAAAGCATAAAGTACGACAGGTAGCCCCATGTTGCCGGTATTGGGATACATCATTGGGGCGAGTAGGACCCGCCAGTCACGACGCAGCAGCTTGGCGACGACAAAAGTGGCTGCCCCCATGGTGAGTATTACCAGAGAGGTGGCTAGCATCGTACGGCCAAAGGTACTGGCATCAATCTCGGCACCTGCAAGAGATGCAAGTACTAGCGCGGGCGTACCAATGTTAAATACTAAGCGGGTAATGAAGTCGACAGGGTAGGGGTGCCCCAGACGGATCCACCAAAAACCTAGCCCCGCGCCGGCAAGAACAGGGGCCATTACGGCAAACAGTTCGGCGAGCATTAACGTTCCTTGACGATGATTAGCGGCCTATTGTCGTTAATTAGGCCGCTAACTGGCAAGGTGATGGCATCAATCGGCATTAACCAATGCTTGATTGGTTTGCCAAACGGCGGGGGCTTGCTTACGTATAAAATCCAAAAGCGCGTTGACGCGACGTGAGTGGTGGCCATAAGCGTAAAGCATCGTTATCGGCAAGGGGGTAGGTTCCCAGCCGGGCAAGCAGTTTGTGAGTTCGCCGGGGTGGTACTGCTCGCGCCGTTCAACCAGCCAATGGGGTAAAAGCCCAATCCCTTGACCACAGGCAATTGCATTTAAGTGTAGCTCGATTAAGTCGACCTTCAGCCGCGAGCGAGGGGGGTTAAACATATGCGTATCGTAATTACTGTGGCGTAGCAGTAAACCATTGGAGGCGCTATCCATTAAATCAACCCAGTCATGGGACTCCAGCTGCCTTGGATGCTCAGGATAGCCCGTGTTAGCAAGGTAGGTAGGGCTGGCGTAAAGGCCATGGGATAAGCTTCCTAGCCGTTCCTGATTCAGCCCGCATTCATTGGTGGCACCCAGCCATATATGCACACTGTTACTGTGCATTTTAGTAGGCGGTGCTTCACGGGTATGTAGTGTTAGCTCTAGCTTGGGGTGACGTTTTAAAAATGCATCAACCACGTTGGCGATCCATCGCGCAAGCGCCCCGTGTACTTCGAGGGTAATTTTGCCACTGATCTCCTCGCTGAGTTCAGACAATGCCTCGCGGCTGTGCGCCGCCATTGCTAACAGCTCATTACAGTAGGTGTGAAATAACTGCCCCGCTTCGGTAGGAATTAAGCGGTTTGCTTGGCGCCTTAGTAACGGCTGGTTCAGCCTTGCTTCTAACTGACTAATACGGCGACTGAGAGTCGATTTAGCCAGCCCTAATTTCTGTGCACTGCGCGTTAGGCTGCCAGTTTCCATAACATCTGCAAAGGCAGCAAGTTCATCAAAGTCATACATGGCTAGGCCCATTGGGCAAACATAATCGGCTTATTGTGCCAGCAATCCGCGTGAATGAAAATAATAAACATTTGTGTTCCGTTTGCTTGAACGTAGCGTCTCACCTCTTTACGAAGAGGGTGTGCAAAAATATAAATGTTAATAGTTCGTATTTGTTTGTGCGATTTTATCGTTACTCCCAAGGAACACGTTTATGTCTTTATGTTTTCGTCGCAAGCTGCTGGCAAGCGTCGTTTCTACGCTGGCCAGTGGTGGGGTGTGGGCGCAAGAATCGCCTCGTTTAGACGATATGGTGGTTACTGCCTCAGGCTTTGAACAGCAAATTACTAATGCGCCCGCCTCTATTAGTGTTGCCACGCGTGAGCAGCTCGAAAAAGGTTATTACCGTGACGTTACCGATGCACTGCGCGATATGCCGGGCGTTATCGTGACTGGTGGTGGAGGCGGCGATAATGGGTATGATATCTCGCTACGTGGCATGCCAGCACAGTACACGTTGATTCTTGTGGATGGCCGTCCCCGTAGCTCTAGGGATTCTCGCCCTAATGGCAGTGCCGGGTTCGAGCAAGATTGGTTGCCACCGCTTCAAGCTATTGACCGTATCGAAGTTGTACGTGGCCCAATGGCAACGCTATATGGCTCCGATGCCATTGGCGGCGTTATTAACATCATTACGCGGCGAGTTGCTGATGAGTGGAGCGGGAATTTACAGCTGGATACTGTGATCCAGGAAAGAAGCAGTTCCGGCGATAGCCGAGATGCCAACTTCTATCTTAGTGGTCCACTGGTAAGTGACCAACTGGGGCTGCAGCTTTACGGTCGTACCTCTCAACGTGACGAAGATGATATTGTCAGTGGTTATAATGATAAGTCATTACAAAGCTTAACCGGTCGCTTAACTTGGGCGCCAAGTCAGCAGCATGATATCTCCCTAGAAGCGGGATATACCGATCAAGAGCGCAGCTCTACACCGGGACGATCAGTAGAAGTCACCGATGCTGAAAGTAACAGTAAGCACAATAGTCGTCATCTGGCGCTAACACATAGCGGTAGGTTTGATATTGGTACGACCGAAACTTTTGTACAGCGTGAAAGTACTAAAAACGTGGCCCGGGATATTACAATCACCAATACCATCGCTAAAACCAGCCTGGTAATGCCGCTGGGTATGCACATGGTAACAATAGGTGCCAGCTACGAAGATGAGTCATTGGAAGATACGACAACTAATAGCATCTCTGCTGATGTCACTAATCTCGACAATTCCAGTTGGGCAGTTTTCTTAGAAGACGAGTGGTACCTAACCGATACTTGGTCTCTTACTGGTGGTGTGCGGGTTGATGAGTCTGATGATTACGGCAGCCATGTTAGTCCTCGCTTGTATAGCGTGTGGAATCTCTCGCCTACTTGGACCATAAAGGGAGGTGTTTCAACAGGCTATCGTGCTCCAACACTGCGCGAAACGTCCCCTGACTGGGGAGCTGTTAGTCGAGGTGGTAATATTTACGGAAATCCAGGCCTTAAACCGGAAACCTCGCTGAACAAAGAGCTCGGTATTCTATATGACAGCGGTCAGGGAGTTAGTGGTAGTTTTACTGTCTTCCATAATGATTTTGAAGACAAGATTACGCGTGTTTCCTGCCCCATCGACATCTGTAGTGCTGGGCCTAACCAGTTTGGGAGCGATCCGACCACTTATCGCAATGTGGACGAAGCGGTTACTCAAGGTGTAGAAATGAGCTTGGCCGCGGAGTTAATGGATAATGTTTCTTTGAGAAGTAGTTATACATACACGGATTCCGAGCAGAAAAGCGGTGAATACGCAGGGCAGCCCCTCACCAAGTTGCCTCGTCATCAGCTATCTACCACGTTGGATTGGCAAGTGACACCTGAGCTTACTCAGTGGACAAGAGTTTCATATCGTGGCAAAGAGAGCCAGCCCACCGGGGGACGTTCCTCAAGCAATATTGTGGCACCATCCTATACGTTCGTGGATGCGGGGATTGGCTATCGTGTGACACCTAGCGCTACTGTTAATGTCGGTATTTATAATCTGTTTGATGAAGAGATCACTTACGATGAGTATGGCTATGTAGAAGATGGTCGGCGTGTCTGGCTGGGCTTAAACGTTTCCTTCTAAGTCAATGCCTTATAGGTCACTACCTTCAAGCCACTAAAGTAAATCTCTAAAGCAAAACATCAGAACAACAGTATCAGAACAACAGTATTAGCATAGAAGCATCAGAATAGAAGAACAGCGGCTATCCATTGATAGCCGTTTTTTTGTGCGCCCGTGCCGGGTGCACAAAAAAAGCCCCGGTACGTGACCGGGGCAGAAGGTTCGAATTGAAACAGTAGCGAGCTAGAACCAACTAGAAATCGTAGGTAGCAGAGATCCAGAAACTGCGGCCGTCGAGTGCAACGCCTTCAGTAGAACGGCCAGTTTGAGTGAAGTTATAAGCGCGCAAGGTTTCACCATTATGCTCAAAGGTATCTGAGCCAGTGAAGTCTTTATCAAACAGGTTGTAGATAGTACCCGTCAAGCGCACGTTGTCACTGAAGCGGTAAGAGTTGCGTAGGCTAAACAGCGCGTAACCATCTAGTTTGTTACCGAGCTGATTAACCAAAGAAGCGGACTCACCACTGGGGGTACCAGTGATACGCTCACGGGAGGAGTAGTATTCACCTTCCAGGGTGGTGCTCCAGCGGTCGGTGACTGCCCAAGTGAGGTCAGCAGTTAGCTTATGTTTCGGGGTGTTAGTCAGCAATTGGCCTTCATTTACACCGGTAGTAACTTCGGAGTCGGTGAACGTGTAACCGCCGCTGATATGCCACGCTGGCGCGATTTGATAGCTAGCGTTTAGCTCTACGCCACGGGTTTCGGCTTTATCAATATTGATTTGTTGGCCGAAGTTTTCCTGAGCAGTAAAGTTGCCGATGTTGATGCAGTTGCCAAGCCCAGCATTGGGCGTATTACCGTTGCTGTCGATAAATTGACAGTTGGGTATAGCAGTGCCGCTGGCAATACGATCAGTAAAGCTGTTGTAGAACACGGTGGCACCCGCAGCAAAACCGTCTTGATTATCGTAAATAGCACCGATTTCATAGTTGGTGCTCTTTTCCGGTTCAAGATTCGGCGAGCCAATGGTGACTGTACGACCTTGTGAAGTGAATCCGGTTACGCCGTCATGCAGGTCATTAAGCGAAGGTGTCTTATAGCCACGGCTCACGCCACCTTTCAACGTCCAGTTGGGGGTAGTGTTCCAGACTAAATAGCCGCGCGGGCTGAAATGGCCACCAAAAGCGTCATGATGCTCATAGCGTCCGCCAAAGGTGAACGCTAAGTCATCGCGCAGCAACCATTCATCTTCTGCAAACACAGCCCAGCTGGTCTGTTCAAAAGCCTGGTTACCAGCTGCACCATCTTCTAATTTGGCATCAATGTATTGGCCGCCAACGGTGACCATGTGATCACCCAGGGGAGCAACAAATTTGCTATCAACGACGATGTCGCGGTTCTCAAGCAGTCGCGCTTCGCCACCCAGTGCATCATAGCCGTACTCAGGAGCGCTTCCCGCTGGTAGGGTACGGCCCAGAGTTTCGGTAGTATTGCGGGTAACGCTGCTTTCCCAGGTGCCAGCGGCATAGCGGCCAGTGTGTCCTACAGCGATCTGGTCGCGGTTAAAGCGGAGCTCATCTTCATAGCCCCAAGCACTGCCTGGTGATTCTTCTGAGCAGTCTCGTGTCCGTCCATCCAAACTACCCAGGCGGCAGTCATCATTGTTATAGACTTGGCGCGAGCGTTCAGCATCCAGCCAGAATTCATTGGTGTCGTCCGGCGTTACGTTTAAGCGTCCGCCGATAGAGTAAATACGCCCATCAGAAGGGCGGGGGTCGCGGCCAGAGCCATTCTCAATCATGCGCTCAGAGCCGTCGCGGTCAAACAGGCGGCCGCGTAGCTGTAGGCCAACCCTGTCTTCTACTAAAGGTCCGGAAGTGTATAAGTTGATCGTCGAGCTGTTACCCGCGTCGCGATCTTGCTGGAATTTGTTTTCAACAGAAACAGAGCCTACCCAGTCTTCACCCACGCGACGAGTAATGATGTTAATAACACCACCCATAGCGTCAGAGCCGTAAAGTGTCGACATCGGCCCACGAATAACCTCAATCCGCTCAATGGCGGAAAGCGGTGGCATAAAGCCGGTAGAGGTTTCGCCAAAACCATTGGGAGTCACGCTACCAGAGGTATTCTGACGACGACCGTCGATCAAAATAAGTGTATAGGCGCTTGGCATGCCGCGAATTGATATGTTCAGGCCACCGGTTTTGCCGGTACCAGAGCGTACATCAACACCTGGAACATTGGCAATGGCCTCGGCAATGTTAGAAAACTGCTTCTGCTCAAGCTCTTCACGCGTCACCACTGAGATGCTGGCTGGAGCATTGTTCAGCGTTTGCTCATAGCCAGCAGCGGTAACAACCATGTTGTTGAGCGTAGTGCTGTTCTGTTGCGTCGCTTCTTGGGCATTGACCGTGGTGGCGGCAACGCCAAGAGCAATAGCGCTGGCTAAGGCGGTGCGAGTAAAGCGTGGCATAGCGTTCCCCTGCTGATATTCACTGCTAATGATATTGATTATCAAATGAGGCGAGGATTCTAAAAAGAAAAGTTCCCATGCGCGAGCGAATATCATGGAACAATGCGTTGCGTGATTGGCAACTCAGGCTGGACTTAGGCTGGAAACAGGAAGTCTCCTGCAAGAATAAGTGGATAAGATGACCGAGTTAGCAGGGTGTGTATTGAAAAGGGTGTTGCGCAGAGTGGAACAAGGAATTCGCAGTAATGTTGGTGCAAGTGATGTTGAGAATCGTTATTATCGTCACCACAGATAAATAGGAGAGTCACTTATGCGTTATACGTCACTTCGCAATGGGTTGGTGGGGATCGTGGTAAGCGGTTTACTAGCTGGCGCGGCTCAAGCACGCACCCTGGATACCGCCTATGGTGAAATTGACGTAAGTGACGCCCCCGAGCGTGTCGTGACGCTGTATGAAGGTGCGTTGGATGCTGCCTTAGCGGCTGGCGTTATCCCGGTGGGCGCTGTCACCACCCGCGGTGGAGATAACGTCGCTGAATATATAGAGGCTTATCTGAATGATGAGCGTCCAGCAATTGTTGGCGTTGTGCGTGAAATCAATATCGAAGCTGTACTCTCCCAGCAGCCAGACTTAATTTTGGCTGCCGCCCAGCTTCCTGAAGAGCAGTATCAGTTGCTTTCCCGTATTGCACCCACTGTGGTGCCCCATACACAGCGGCTGGCAGCGGATAACTGGAAAGCCGAAGCGCGCCTGTACGGTCAAGCACTTAACCGTGAAGAGGCCATTGAAGAGGCCATCGCTGCGGTAGACCAGCGTACCACTGAGCTTGCCAATGCTATCTCCGAAGCAAATGCGGGGGGAAGTGCCTTCTTAGCACGTTGGATGCCTTCTGGTCCTATGGTGATATCAAAAGAACTAATCGCGACCGGCTTGATGGCCAAAGTGGGACTTGATGTGCAAGATGCGGGTTTGATAAAAGAAGACAGTCCTCACAGTGACGTGCTTAGTTTGGAAAATCTTTCTCAGGTAGACGGTGACTGGTTGTTCCTGGCGACCCTAAATGCTGACGGTCAGGCGGCACTGGATGCCGCTAAGCAAAGCGCCGCTTTTACCCGACTTAATGTGGTGCAAAGCGAGCGGGTAGTGCCGGTGAATGGCCAACTGTGGAGCAGCGCCAACGGTCCGCTTGCTGCCCAAGCCATTTTGGATGACATCGAGAACGCATTGTTGCCGTGAGAGATGCCGTGACATCACTTGACAATGTTGTGGGTAGTGCCACCCGGCGTTACCCACCCCGTATATGGATGCTTATTCTGCTCACCGCCCTTGTGGCGGTGAGTGTCGTTAGTCTACTGATTGGCGCAGGTGAGGTGGGGCCGCAGCGGGTACTGGGGCTGTTGCAAGGCAACCAAGACAGTGACGCACACTTCGTCGTGTGGGAACTACGTGGCCCGCGTACCTTAATCGGCATTGTGGTTGGTATTGCGCTGGGGGTGGCAGGGGCGCTTTTACAAGCGGTTTCCCGCAACCCACTCGCTGAGCCTGGCCTGCTAGGTGTAAGTGCTGGGGCCGCTTTTGCGGTGGCGCTGGCGTTGGTGCTGGGGGCTAGTGCTGCGACACTGCGCATCTCTGTTGCTCAGTTTGGGGCACTGATAGGTTGTGTCTGCGTACTCAGCGTGGCGCGTTTTCGCGGTGTGGGCAATGACCCGGTGCGCTTGGTGTTGGCAGGGGCAGCATTTTCTGGGCTATTAGGTTCACTTAGTTCCTTAATACTGCTATATGATCAGCGTGCTGCCGATGAAATTCGCTTCTGGGTGATTGGTAGCCTTGCCGGGCGGCGGTTGGATGATCTGCTAGCTGTGCTACCCAGCCTGTTAGTGGCCGGGATTGTTATTGTAGTAATGGCGCGCCCACTAGCAGCGCTGGCGTTAGGAGAACGTGCGGCAAGCGGCTTGGGGCACCGGCCCGGATTGATCCGCTGGATGGCGGTGGGCTGCGTTGCATTATTGGTAGGTGCGGCCACGGCTATTGCTGGGCCAATTGCGTTTGTGGGGTTGGTAGTGCCGTTTGTAGCCCGAGCCTTCGCCGGACCAGATATTCGCCGTACGTTGTGGTTTTGCCTGCCTATCGGGCCGCTGATTGTGCTCACGGCAGATATTGTTTCCCGCGTAGTGGTGGCGCCTTCCGAGCTGCCGCTAGGCGTATTAACCGCGCTATGTGGCGCACCGGTGCTGATTGCCGTTGTACGCGCCAAGCGCCTGCCCATGTTATGACCCCTCGTTTGCTAAACACCACGACGCCAACGCGGCGTGGCTATATTTTGGTTGTCTGTTGATATGAAAATAACGGCGAATAATCCGCCTTTAGGCGGTGTTGCTACCCCGCTTAATGAGACTATGCACGAGGATGACGTACCACCCCCCGGTGGTTACTGGCTCGTAGCCTGGCCGCGTGCTGGTTGTAGTGTGTTGCTGGAAAAGCGCGCAGTAGTGGTCAATGCAGGCTTGTTCATTGCGCTGTTGGCGGCTTGCTTGCTCTATTTAAGTTTAGGCAGCATACCACTGGCTCCTAGTGCTGTGATTCCTGCAGTAATCGGCAGAGGCGATATGATGACCGCCTTTATGGTTCAGGAGCTGCGCCTACCACGTCTGGCTGCTGCCTGCTTTACTGGGGCGGCATTCGCACTTGCTGGGGTGCTCATGCAAACTTTGGCCCGTAACCGTTTAGCAACGCCTGGTATTATTGGGATTGATAACGGCGCAACCGCTTTTGCGGTGGCCTCGATTGTGGGTATGGGGGTTTCTATTGCGCCACCTGTCATGGCGTTGGCAGGTGCAACCACCGCTGCTGTGCTTACCTTTGGCCTTGCTGCTGGCAGCGGCACACAGGGCTATCGGTTTATTGTGGCCGGGATTGGTGTGGGGGCAGTATTTGGTGCTATTACCCAATTGTTACTGGCGCGGGTAGCTATTGATACCGCCAATGCGGCTTACCCCTGGACCGTTGGCTCGCTGAATGCCCGTCCAGGTGGGGCGGTGCAACTGCTGAGCATTGGTTTGGCGTTGGGATTAATAGCGGCGCTGGCACTGGCGCGTTCGCTTACCTTGCTGCGCTTTAAAGATGCCACTGCCAGTGGTCTTGGGGTCAACGTGAAGATGCGAAGGCTGCAGGTTTTGATGCTTTCCGTGATACTAACCGCCTTTGCGGTGGCAGTAGCTGGCCCGGTGGGGATGGTCGCGCTCATTGGCCCTGAAATCGCCCGCTCGCTTTCCAGCGCTCGTCATGTGCCTATTGTTGCCTCTCTGCTGTCGGGTGCCTTGGTGATGCTGCTGGCTGACCTTGCTGGGCGCACACTGTTTGCACCTATAGAAATTCCGGTGGGAATTGTCACCGCCGTGGTGGGCGGCCCCTGGTTGCTCTGGATACTCATGCGCCCACAACGGAGCCACTCATGAACAACCCATCTACACCACCCACGCTTGCCACTGATGCGTTAAGCCTGAGTTATGGCCAGCGTCGGGTGATTGAAGGGCTGGGCGTTAGCCTGCCTAGTGGCCAAGTCACTGCCATTGTGGGCCCCAACGGCTGCGGTAAATCTACCCTGCTTTCCGGCCTTGCCCGCTTGCACAAACCCGACAGTGGGGCGGTGCTGTTGGATGGCGGCGATATACAACGCCTGCCCGCACGCCAGTTGGCCACCCAGCTAGCGTTGTTGCCCCAAGAAGCGGTGGCACCGGAAGGCTTAACCGTTACAGAGCTGATCCGTTTTGGCCGTCAGCCCCATCAAGGCTGGCTGCGTCAGTGGTCAGCAGAAGATCAGAAAGTTGTTCTGTACGCGCTCGCCGCCGCTGGGTTGGAAGAGCTGGCCGACAGACCACTAGAGGCACTTTCTGGCGGGCAGCGCCAGCGCGCCTGGATCGCCATGACCATTGCGCAGCAAACCCCGCTACTGTTATTGGATGAACCCACCTCTGCGCTGGACTTAGGACACCAAATTGAAGTATTTGAGTTAGTGCGCCATCTTGCCTGCCATGGTCGCACTGTGGTGATGGTACTGCATGATCTGGCCAGCGCCTGCCGTTACGCGGATAATCTGATTGCGATGCGTGGCGGCCAGATTATTGCTCAGGGCCCGCCAACCGATGTGGTCACGCCAGAGTTGGTACGCGAGCTATACCAGGTAGAGTGTACGCTGCTGATAGACCCCGCCACCGGTAGCCCGCTGCTGGCCAACGTTCGCCGCACGGCGCAGCCTGCCTAACCCTGTACGGGCACTAATATAGCAACCGAAAAGGAACCGATGTGGCTTCTTCAAAGCCTAGCTCCCAAGCGACACCCTCAAATCAAAGTTTTCATGCGTTAGTACGGCTATTACGCTATGCCAAAGGTTATCGGCGGCAGATAGCTGCTGCCACTATCTGTTCTATCATCAACAAGCTGTTTGATATAGCCCCAGAAATTCTCATTGGTGTGGCACTTGATGTTGTTGTAAACCAAGAAAACAGCTTTGTTGCACGGCTTGGGTTTGAAACTCCCCAGGAGCAAATCGCCATCTTGGCGGTGCTGACCTTCGTAATTTGGGCGGGGGAGTCGCTGTTCGAATACCTCTACCAAATTTTGTGGCGTAATTTAGCCCAGCGGTTGCAGGCGGACATGCGCCAGGACACCTACGAGCATGCCCAGCGACTCGATATGGCGTTTTTTGAGTCAAAAAGCTCCGGCCAGCTTGTGGCTACCATGAACGACGATGTGAATCAGTTGGAACGCTTCTTGGATGGCGGCGCCAACTCGCTAATACAGGTAGCTGTGACCGTGGTGGCGGTGGGGGCAGTGTTCTTCGTGCTCTCACCGCTGATTGCACTGCTTGCCTTCACTCCTATTCCGCTGATTATTTGGGGAGCGTTCTTTTTCCAACGCAAAGCGGGCCCGTTATACAGCGATGTACGTGAAAAGGTTGGTGACCTAGCTAGCCGTCTTTCTAATAACCTCAGCGGCATTGCCACTATCAAAAGCTTTACCAGTGAAGCAAGAGAGGCCGAGCGGCTGCGCGATGCCAGTGAGGCTTATGTAGAAGCCAACCGTCGAGCGATTAGGGTTAGCTCTGCCTTTATTCCCGTCATCCGGATGGCAATTCTGGCAGGCTTTTTGGCGACCTTTACCGTCGGCGGCATGATGGCACTCAACGGTACTTTGAACATTGGCGCTTACGGCGTTTTGGTGTTTTTGACCCAACGGCTGCTGTGGCCGCTGACTGGCCTTGCCCAGGTGATTGATCTGTTCGAGCGGGCCATGGCTAGTACCCGGCGGATTCTGGACCTGTTGGAAGTGCCGATTGTCGTTAAAGACGACAGTACCAAGCCCTTGGCCGCACCAGTGAAAGGCGAAGTGCGTTTCGAAGCGGTAAGCTTCCTGTATGCCTCAAGCCAAGTAGGTGTGAGTGGAGTGAACCTACACGTGCCAGCAGGCAACACCCTAGCATTGGTGGGAGCCACCGGCTCTGGTAAATCGACCCTGGTCAAATTGTTGCTGCGCTTTTATGACCCTGAAAGTGGTCGCGTACTGGTAGACGGCCAGCCGATTACCGACGTTAGCATGCACTCGCTGCGCCAAGCGGTTGGCCTGGTTAGCCAGGATGTGTACTTATTTGAAGGCAGCATTCGCGACAATATTGCCTATGGCAAGCCTGAGGCTGGTGAGGCGGAAATTATCGATGCCGCTAAAACTGCAGAGGCGTGGGGCTTTATTGAAACGCTACCCCAAGGGTTGGATACCCCGGTAGGTGAGCGGGGTGCGCGCCTTTCCGGTGGCCAGCGTCAACGGCTTTCGCTGGCACGAGCGCTACTTAAAGACCCACCCATTCTAGTGTTGGATGAAGCCACCAGCGCGGTGGACAACGAAACCGAAGCCGCGATTCAGCGCTCGCTTAAACGTATTGCCCACGGCCGCACGGTGATTATGATTGCCCACCGGCTGTCTACTATCGTGCACGCTGATGAAATCGTGGTGATTGAAAAAGGCCAAGTGGCCGAGCGTGGTAGCCACTCAAGCCTGCTAACCGCCAATGGTCACTACGCCGCTCAGTGGCGAGTACAAACCGGTGAAGCATTGGCGGGGGATGTAGAAGCGCTGAATGCCTAAGAAGCCGCTAACGGTTAACCAGTAGCGCATTTAGCGTAACGGGCACATGCTCGTCGATCTCCTGATAGCCCAGCAACGACAGCACGGTGCGCACCGTGCTGTTTGCCATCAGCACTTTGCCATCCATCGCCATGGGCTCGGCGTGGGTCACGCGTACCTCGTTAAGCCCCTCGCGGGTAAAGCGTAGTGGCACTGCCTCTTCCTGATTAATTAAGTCGGTTTGCACCCGGAAGGTGAGAATTTCCACTGTGGATTCACCAATATCTAAGCTATCCAGCCGCTCTGGAGGCAGTTGCGTGACCAGAGTGACAAGCGTGGTGTTGGCGAGCAAGCCTATCCAGGGCGGTAGCTGGCCAAAGCGTTCTAGTACATCTGTTTGGCTTAGTCTTAAAGGAAGGCGAAGCGTGCCATCGCTGGAAATATCGCCCCGTAGATCGCGCACTTTATGATGATGCGTTTGCGGTGCATCGCCGTTTAACTGGGTAATAGATGCCCGCACCTGAGACTGCGCAGGGTCAAGCTGCCAGTCAGCGTGCACCGGCATCACCAACAACAAAGGAAGTAGAGCAATCAGTGCTTTCACAGCGCGTCTCCGCATAAATATATGACTACCAGACCAGCAAACCCAAAAAAAGTGCCTCAATCATCACAAGATAGCGTTACAAGGGGTAGCCTCGCCCGAACACATTCGCTATTATATGCACGCTTTACGGGCCTATAGCTCAGTTGGTTAGAGCAGGGGACTCATAATCCCTTGGTCGTAGGTTCAAGTCCTACTGGGCCCACCATTTCTATATTTGCCTATTTTAAAAGCAGGGGATTATGAGTCCCTTGGTTTGCGGCTCCCCGCCAAGCGTTTTACCCTTTCTTTGTTTATCTTCTTAATTGTGCGCGTTCAAAGGCTGATAGCTCGTTATTGGCTGTGTATGATAACCGCAATTAACTAACAAATACTTATTGAGTGAGGACAGGTACTGTGGATGCCAGTACTTAGTCGCTGCGCTTATTTTTATTTGCGATTAATGTTCTTAGTTCAATGGAGCTTTGTAGTCTGCATGTAACTATTGCGACTGAATGGCTTAGCAACGAGAAATGCAGCACTCGCTTTAAGGCGAACAGGAAAAACGGCACGTCATGAACGCAGTTGAAATCGAATCCGCAATCTCTGACCTAGCACAACAGCCCTTTGACCCGGCTGAGTTCCCCTATGCTTTTCTGGAAGCCTTTGGCAACAAGGCGACCACCATTAAGCGGCTGCGTTCCGGTACGTCTAATAAGTCGGACTTTGCAGGCGCCTGGGGCGGGGTATTGCAGACGAGCAATATCCATATTGCTGTGGCAGAGGCCGGTGCCGTTACTCAAACTCTAGCCGCTTTGAAGGCGAGCCCAGCCACTACGCGTGCCAAGGCTAAGTTCGTGCTCGCCACCGACGGTGAGATGCTGGAGGCCGAAGAGCTAGAGAGTGGCGAGACAGTCGCCTGCAGGTATGAAGAATTTCCGGATCACTTTGGTTTCTTTCTGCCCTTGGCAGGGATCACTACCGTTAAGCAGGTGCGTGAAAGCTCGTTTGATATTCGTGCTACCAGCCGTCTGAACCGGCTGTATGTCGAGCTTCTGAAAGATAACCCAGGCTGGGGCACAGAAGAGCAGCGCCATGAAATGAATCACTTCATGGCAAGGCTGATCTTCTGTTTTTTTGCCGAAGACACGGACATCTTCGCCGGTAGCGGGCTGTTTACCGATACTGTCTCAGAAATGAGCGCCAGAGATTCCGCCAATACCCATGAGGTGATTAGCGAAATCTTCCGCGCCATGAACACGCGGCGAGAGGATCATGCTGCGGCGAATATCCCCCGCTGGGCAGGAAAGTTTCCCTATGTAAACGGCGGTTTGTTTTCAGGCAGTGTCGAAGTGCCGCGCTTCAGCAAGATCGCTCGCTCTTATCTGCTGCACATCGGCAGCCTGGATTGGACACAGATCAACCCTGATATTTTCGGCTCAATGATTCAGGCGGTGGCCGACGACGAAGAGCGTGGTGCATTGGGCATGCACTACACCAGCGTGCCGAACATTCTGAAAGTGCTGAACCCACTGTTTCTGGATGACCTGCGCGAAAAGCTGGAAGAAGCAGGCGACAACACCCGCAAGCTGCTGAATCTGCGCAGCCGCATGGCCAAAATTCGCGTATTTGACCCTGCCTGCGGTTCGGGCAATTTCTTGGTTATCGCCTACAAGCAAATGCGTGAGATTGAGGCAGAGATCAATCAGCGCCGTAAAGAGCCAAGCAGGCCGACCGATATACCGCTGACCAATTTCCGAGGCATTGAGCTGCGTGACTTTTCTGCGGAGGTTGCTCGCCTTGCACTGATCATTGCTGAGTATCAGTGTGACTTGCACTATCGTGGCAAGAAGCTGGCACTCGCCGAGTTTTTACCCCTCAGCTCTGATAACTGGATTACCTGCGGCAATGCCTTGCGGCTAGATTGGCTGAGCATTTGCCCTCCCACTGGTACAGCGGTAAAACACCATGCAGATGATCTATTTGAGTCTCCGTCGGATCAGGCGCAGATCGATTTTGAGAATGAGGGTGGGGAGACCTACATTTGTGGAAATCCGCCGTATTTAGGTACGCGTGGGCAAGATCGGACTCAGAAAGTAGATTTGGCGGCAGCAATATCTGATTCGCTGCAAGGTTTTCGTGGGCTTGACTTTGTCGCTGGGTGGATAGTTAAAGCCTCTCAGTACGTTTGTATGGTCGATGCAGACTTCTCTTTTGTTATGACTAACTCTATTTGCCAAGGTCAACAGGTTCCGTTGCTGTGGCCTTGGCTGTTGGGCCGCGGTTTGCGAATAAAATTCGCCCATACTAGTTTTAAGTGGTCAAACCTTGCCTCTCATAATGCTGGTGTAACAGTTGTTATTGTGGGAGTGTCGTCTAGAAGAAATGGCTCTGCAAAGCTTTTTGCTTCAGACAAATTTGGTAAAGAAGTCGTTCGAGAAGTGCCAAATATTAACCCCTATCTAGTTCCAGCAAATGACACCTTTATTTCCTCTAGTTCTAATGCATTAAGTTCAGGGTATTTGCTTGAACGCGGTAGTGCCCCGACAGACGGCGGTGCTTACCTTTTTAAAAATTCAGAGCGAAATAAAGCACTTGCTGGCAGTCCAGCTCTCTCTAGAGCGATTCTCCGTGCTTATGGAGCAAATGAGTTCACTAAAGGCTTAATTCGATGGGCTCTGAAGCCCGACTTACTATTACGTCAAGAAAAAGAATCAAATGAATTTGTTTCCAAAAAGGTAGGGCTGGTTCGTGAGTCTCGTTTAAAAAGCCCTAAAGAGGCTACGAAGAGAGCTGCAAGTACGCCGCAAAAATATACTGAAGACCGCTTCGTTGCGAAACCTAGAATTTTTGTTCCGCAGCTCTTGGCAGAAGGAAAGGAGTACGTAACGCCAGGATTGTTACCCGAAAACAGCTTAGTCTTGGCTCCACATTTTCAAATGGATGCAGAAACCTTAGTTCCTTTTTCACTTATTGCTTCTCGCATTCACTTTATTTGGATTTCAACTGTCTGCGGAAAATTAAAAACCGACTTCCGCTACTCCAACACTCTCGGCTGGAACACTTTTCCTGTCCCAACCTTAACCGAGAAAAACAAAGCAGATCTAACCCGTTGTGCCGAGAATATTTTGCTGGCTCGTGAAGCGCACTTTCCGGCCACTATCGCTGACCTCTACGACCCTGAAAAAATGCCCGACAATCTGCGCGAAGCCCATGAGCGTAATGATGAGGTGCTGGAGCGTATCTATATTGGACGGCGCTTCAAGAACGATACCGAGCGTCTGGAAAAGCTGTTTGAGCTGTATACCAAGATGACAGCTAAGGTAGCGGTATGAGTAAAGACACGAGCATTCCGTCTTTAGATGATCTTGAAAGCCTATTCGTTAACAACTCAGATCTTGACAACATTCGAGCCCATCTAGGCCGCTTTAACCCTATCAAGACGATGGGCATGGAACGTATGGAAATTCGTCACTCAGCCATTCTTGGCTGGCTGCTTAGCCCTCAGGAGACGCACGGTCTGGGTGATACCTTCCTCAAGGCGTTTTTGGCTCAGGCCTTGCGCGGTCACGATAGCACGCTGTCTCCAAGTGCCTTGAAGGTATCACAAGCTGACATGATGGATGCAGAGGTGCGCAGAGAATGGAGACACATTGATCTGTTGGTTCTGAGCGCCCAGAACGGTTGGGTGTTTATTATCGAGAACAAGTTCAACAGCAGCCAGCACGGTAATCAGTTGAAGAGGTACATGGATGTCGTTTCATCCTCATTGATGGACGGTGATACCTATCGCAATCTCCGCGGAATATTCCTCACTCTTTGGGAAGAAGAAGCTGACGATACAAGATACGCGCCGATCGAATACGCTACGATTTGCGAGCTTTTAGGGCAAAGCGCGTTGTCAGGACGAGTGCCACTTGCTCCTGAGGTTGAACAATTTTTGCAGCATTATCTCGACGTTATTAAGGAAGCGACGGGTATGAGCGATGAACAAAAAGAGATGGAAAAGTTGGCCCGTCAGCTTTACCGCGACCACCGCCGGGTTTTGGATTTTGTTGTAGAACACGGGAAAAGCACAGATTTCATCATTGCATGCGAGGCAGTTTTTGGCGAAGAGCTTGAGTATGGCGATACTGCTGAAATTGGAAAGCAGAGCTTCATACTTAATCACTCTGACACAAACACATTTAGCTTTTTGCCCAAAAGTTGGTACGAGGCGCTTGGCGAAGATCAGTTCTATTGGCATGGTTGCGAAAACTGGTGGGCTGGGTTCCCTGTCATCATGTGGTTGCAACTGACTAGTGACGCAGATGGTGGTAGCGGCCAGGTACGTTTGTATGCTGAGGTTGGTCCGCTGAGTGACCATGATTTCAGGCGCGAGCTTATTGAAGAAATTAAAGATATCGCGAACGAAAACGGATTGAGACAGATCGGATTTCAACGCGGTGCATCTGACGAAGGAAAGAAATATTCTAAATTTCTAAAGAAAAACTTCTTTGCTGTAGATGACGTGCAAGACCATGATCAAATCGCTAACGCGATCAAGAAGGCATTAAAGTCCTTCCAGCCTGAAATTGAGGCTGTTGCATCTGTCCTTCCAAGATTCCTAAATTATGGAAGTGAAGAGAGTTAAAATAAGTAGATATGAGCCGTCGTGGAAAATAAGCGCCAACGGACTATGAGCTTTCTCAACTGTCAAGCGTTCCTTGACAGTTGCAGAAGCAAGTTTTCAAGGATGGGCTAAGGCGGCCCTGACAGGTATCGCATTATGACGAAAAGAGTACCCTCAGTTTCCGTTTCGTACGCTAGCAATGGCAGTTCTACCACGTCCAATGAACTGGGCATGCGGCCCATGCAAGAGCGTGCTTATGAGCGACGAGGCGAGCAGTACCTGCTGATCAAGTCTCCCCCTGCATCGGGTAAAAGTCGCGCCTTAATGTTTATTGCGCTGGATAAGCTGCATAACCAGGGGCTTAAACAGGCCATTATTGTGGTGCCTGAAAAGTCTATCGGCTCCAGCTTTAACGACGAGCTGCTCAGTAATTATGGCTTCTGGGCTGATTGGCATGTAGAACCCAAATGGAACCTGTGCAACGCGCCGGGCACGGACAATGGCGGCAAGGTCAAATCGTTAGGCGCTTTCCTTGAAAGCAGCGACAAAGTGTTGGTGTGTACCCATGCCACGTTCCGCTTTGCGATTGATCAGTTTGGGGTAGCAGCGTTTGATGACCGCCTGATTGCCGTGGATGAATTCCACCACGTGTCGGCGAACCCCGACAATAAGCTAGGTGCCCACTTGGGCGGCTTTATCAACCGCGATAAGGTGCATGTCGTGGCTATGACTGGCTCCTATTTCCGAGGCGATACCGAAGCGGTGTTGGCCCCACAGGATGAATCGCGCTTTGATACGGTGACCTACACCTATTACGAGCAGCTCAACGGTTACGAGTACCTAAAGCAGCTGGATATCGGCTACTACTTCTATTCTGGCTCGTACGCTGATGACATCCTCAAGGTGCTTGATCCTGCTGAGAAGACCATTCTCCATATCCCCAATGTTAATTCACGCGAGAGCTCCAAGGATAAGGTTCGTGAAGTTGAGCACATCATCGAAGCGCTGGGAGAGTGGCAGGGGGCTGATCCGACCACCGGTTTTCAACTGGTGAAAACGCCGAAAGGGCGGCTGCTTAAAATTGCTGATTTGGTAGATGATGATTCAACCAAACGTGAACGTGTATCGAGCGCATTGAAGGATCCTGCGCAGAAAAATAACCGTGACCATGTCGACATCATCATTGCCCTGGGCATGGCGAAAGAGGGCTTTGATTGGATTTGGTGTGAACATGCGTTGACAGTGGGCTACCGTTCCAGCCTAACGGAGATTGTGCAGATCATTGGTCGCGCCACGCGGGATGCGCCGGGCAAGACACGGGCACGCTTCACGAATTTGATCGCCGAGCCGGATGCCGCTGAGCAGGCGGTGACCGAAGCCATTAACGATACTCTAAAAGCCATCGCTGCCAGCTTATTGATGGAGCAAGTGCTAGCACCACGCTTTGAGTTCAAGCCAAAGCACCCCACCAGCGGTCCGCAAGAAGGGTTCGACTACGGTGATGAAGGCTACAACCCCAGCAAATGCAACGTAGGCGTTAACGAAGAAACCGGTAAATATCACATCGAAATCAAGGGGCTTGCTGAACCCAAAAGCGAAGAAGCGACCCGAATTTGCCAAGAAGACCTGAATGAAGTGATCACCGGTTTTGTGCAGGACAAGACCACCATTGAGCGTGGTTTGTTTGATGAAGAGCTGGTGCCTGAAGAGCTCACCCAGGTACGTATGGGCAAGATCATCAAAGACCGCTACCCGAACCTGGATGAGCAAGATCAAGAAGCCGTTCGCCAGCATGCCATCGCTGCGCTCAACCTCACCCAGCAGGCCAAGCAGCTGCTAGCGGGTAGTGAGGCTGTGGATATCGGTAGCAATGAGCCAAAGCCGAATACCGCGTTAATAGCAGGGGTGCGCAAGTTCGCCATGGACGTGCGGGAGCTCGATATTGATTTGATTGATCGCATCAACCCTTTTAGCGAGGCCTACGCGATTCTTAGTGTAGCCATGAACGAAGACAGCCTGAAGCAAGTGGCTGCTATCATCTCTGGTAAACGTACCAATCTGGCGCCTGATGAAGCCAAAGAGCTCGCTATGAGAGCGGTCAAATTCAAGAAAGAGCGAGGGCGGTTGCCTTCTATTAGCTCACAAGATGCCTGGGAAAAACGCATGGCCGAAGGCGCTTCTGCATTCGTACGCTTTAAAGATGAGGGGCGTTATGACTGATCTGGACGACTTGCGCGCCGAGCTAGAAGAGTTAGCGCAACCCGATAAAAAGAAAGGCCTTTCGGCACGCGAAGAGCGCATCATCGCGGGATTTGAAGAGATTCAGCGCTTTGTTGAGCAGTATGGCCGTGCCCCGCAGCACGGTGAAGGCAACGATATTTTTGAACGGCTCTATGCCGTGCGTCTTGATCGCATCCGTTCGCTCGAAGAGTGCCGAACCCTAGTGGAGTCCCTTGATCACCAAGGTTTGTTAGATGGCAACAGTACCAGCGACGTGGACGCAATAGATACGCTGGACGATGACGCCTTGCTGACTGAGCTTTCAGGGGTTTCAGGGGCGTCTGAGCTTACTGAGCTAAAGCATGTGCGTTCAAGCGCGGAGAAGCGTGCCGCTGAAGAAGTGGCGAATAGAGAGAAATGCGAAGACTTTGCAACCTACCAGCCGCTGTTTGAGCAAATAGAAAGCGAGCTGAAAAGTGGGCTAAGAACCACGCGTCGCTTTGGCAAGAACGCTACCATCGAAGTGGGGCAGTGGTTCATCGTGGATGGGCAAACGGCTTATGTGGCCGAGGAGGGTGAAGAGTTTGATTCACCCCAAGGCAAGAAAGATGCCCGCCTGCGAGTGATTTTCTCTAACGGCACGGAAAGCAATCTGCTGCGCCTGTCGTTAGTAAGAGCGCTCTACAAAGATGAAGCCAGCCGCCGTATTACCGAACCCGATGCCGGGCCACTGTTTGCTGAACAACCGCCCACTGAAAACCGTTTCAGCGAAACCTGGGAAGACAACGACATCGAAAGCGGCACTATCTACGTGCTGCGCAGCCTCTCAGAGCACCCGTTTGTGGCTGAGCACCGGGAGCTGATCCACAAAATCGGCGTAACCGGTGGCAAGGTCGAAGCGCGCATCGCCAATGCCGCTCATGATGCCACCTACCTACTGGCCGATGTTGAAGTAGTGGCTACTTATAAGCTGGCCGGTATCAACCGCCGCAAACTGGAAGCGCTTTTTCATCGCATTTTCGCCCCCGCACAGCTTGAGCTGACTATTCAAGATCGCTTCGGGCACCCGGTTAAGCCACGCGAGTGGTTCTTGGTGCCATTGCATGTGATTGATGAGGCGGTACAGCGGATTCGGGATGGGTCGATTATGGGGTTAGTTTATGAGCCAGAAACTGCACAGTTGATTAGCTAAGCTAGCAAAGTAGAAAGGACATTGAGGCTGTGGTTGATAGATAGCCTTTGTAAGCGACAACTGACAGAGTGTCAGCCACCCAATTGGCCCTCTTGCCTGACAAATCGATTCTTGCAAACATCAAATACGCAGGGATAGGGCAAAGTGCAAGGATAGGTAATGAATCAGGATGTATTTGAAGTTCAGGTGACGAAACTGTTGCAGCTGCATGCACCGGTAAAGGCACGTCAGTTAGCGACTATTTTAAAAGATGAGTTCGGTCAGCATGTGGATCGGAGCGATATCAATTCGCTACTGTATCGCCTGCGAACGGAAGGTAAGGCAGAAGTCGATGCGTCATATCGTTGGAGTCTTCTGGGTGCCTCCTCCCAGAAGGGCGGTAGTGCAAAGGCTAGCGTCGAAACGATGCCAACTACACCTGCCCAGCCAACTATTACGTTCACTGATGAGCAGCAAGCGGTAATTGATCTCGATCCCTCTCAGCACTTGCTAGTTCGGGGCCAGGCAGGCAGCGGCAAGACGACTGTGCTAGCCGCTCGAGCGGGCAGGCTGCTATCGGCAATGAATAAAGGCTCCTTGCTGTTTTTGACCTACAACTCAGCTTTGTGTGCCTATGTGAAGAAGGCGTTCAGTCAGGCAGGGATGAAGGGAAGCGTGGACGTCAGAACCTTTCATGACTGGTCACGCAGCACCGCCAAGGATATGGGCTTAGAATTCGTCGGCTGGGTTGATGGCAAAACACGTAGTGAACAACTTAAGCGGCTGATCAAAGAGGCGGAAGAGGAGATCGGTAGTCATCGTTTCTTCGAATTGAAGGAGGCGCCGCAGCTGCTGGGGTGGTGGGGTGAAGAGATCGCTTGGCTTTTTGGACAGCATGTCACACGGCTCGATGATTATCTTGCCGTCGAACGTACTGGACGAGGCACCGCAGTACGTGTGACGCAGGAAGACCGTCGTTTCATCTGGTTTGTTTTTGAGTTGTATTTGGAGTGGCTGGAGGAAACTCGTCAGGAGGACTATGACAATCCCGCTGGAGTACTGTTGCGCGTGTTGATGGAGCGGGGCGGAGATCTCCCTGATGACTACCGCTATGATCACGTTGTGATTGATGAGGTGCAGGATTTCGACAAGAGCTGGCTGCTGGTAGCCGCGAAGATTCCGCGTGTATCGCTAAGCATGGCCGGTGACATCGCGCAGAAGATCTATCGCCGTAGCTTCACTTGGTCCTCTGTCGGTATTCAGGTACAAGGCGGGCGTTCCCGGCGCTTGTCCGCTAGTCACCGCACCACACAACAAATCATGGATGTTGCCGAGCACTTGCTGGCGAACAATGACGTGACCGAGAGTAGTGATTACACGACGCCGGTTCGCCCTACCAAGGAAGGCGATAAGGTCAAATTGTTGTTGGCACCTGATGCCAAGCAAGCCTATGAAAAAGGATATGATTTTGTTGCCAGCGAGTTTAAGCGGCTGCGTACGACGTCCGTGGCAGTAGTGTTGCCTTTCTCTCGTCAGCTCTATCCTGCACAGAAAGCACTGGAAAAGCGCGGTCTTAAGGTTAAGAAGGTGAAGGGTGCCGGACTTGGTGGCTTTACAGGCGGTGTAGCCGTGACCACCTTTCATCAGCTAAAGGGCTTGGAATTCGACCATGTGGTTGTCATGGGGCTGCATGACGCCCAATATCCTGGCCGTATTCTCGACAGCGTTGCGCAAGAAGATAAAGAGCTGGAAGCAAGCCTGTTACGTCGTGTTCTCTACGTCGCCATGACGCGAGCCAAGCAGAGCGTCACACTGGTTGGCTCCCTGCCGTTCTGTCGCTTTTTTGAAGATGTGCCGGAAGAGCTATTTGATAGTATTTCATGACATGAAGTATATTTCGTAAGCCTCAAGAAGAGACGCTGCAAAAGAATTGACTGCAAGCGAAGCATTTGGTTTGCCTAACTTGAAGATGGAGAATATGACGCTACTATGGCAGGTTTTTTTTGCATACAAAGTATCTTCACCAATCGTTAAGTCGAGTCTTATCGCATGATGAAGCGACATATTTCAGGTCCAATGAGGCTAGCTAAAAATAAGAAAGGGGGAGGCCCCCTTTATATTTGTCAAGGATACATCTTATAAGTTCGTGAGATTAAACTGTTATCATCTTTTGCAGGATCATTATTCCAGGTATCCATCCTGTGAATACGGCACAAAATATGGAGTAAAAAGCCACGCTTTTTTGTATGTTTTTTGAAAGTGCCAAAAGAGCAAAAAAGCAGAACCAAAGCAGAGACCAGGCAAACCAATTAAATGTATTCCAAAGGCTAAAGTCAGTGCTTAATGAAGATATAGAATTTATACCTACAATAGCAGCTGTGATGCTAACAAATAGACAGAACCATCCCAGCCCAGAACCGTCTACTTTCAAGAGCTGATTAGCCCCAACCCATAAATATGTAAATGCAAAAAGAATCGTAAATGCACCTGCACTAATTGAAGATAAATTGCCAGGATCGTGGAATATTAAGTACAAAGCGGTCAGAAAGCTCAGCGTGCCAACAAGAATGTTTATAACTGATATTTCTTTATCGCTAATCCTTCCTAGCAGCCATATTCCATTGACAAACAATACAGCTCCAACATATAAGAGTGTAAGCCCTAGTATCATTTTAAACTCTCCACTATTTTGATTGTTTTTCGTTAGTCGCTAGAATTTCTTCTGAAGTTTTTATTAAACTTTTTCTCTCTTTCATCGATTTTTTTGTTAGGTGTCGATGTGCCTCTTCCTCTTCCATATTAAATTTCTGCATCAATAGGATTTTAGCTTTGTTAACTACATTTATAAGCGCTAGCTTTTCTTCTAACTTTTCAATGCTGCGATTATATTTTTTTATAATTTCGCTGTTATTTCTAGCAAGCACTAAGCTTGGAAGTATAGTGTTTGAGTTAATCGGCAAAGAAATAACTCCGTGTGCGCCTATCTCTAACATTTGAGATATTACAGTAGGGCTTTCATATTCAACAACGGTAATAAAAGTTACTTCATTAGAAAACCCTTTGGATAAGCTTTTTATTTTTGAGTAGAAGTGATCCTGAGGAATAGCTGAAAATACCACGTCGACTTCAAAGCTGATTTTTTCAGGTGGTGGCCATAAATGCCTTACATTGCAGCCAATACGTATTAGTTGTAACAATAAAGAATCATTCACTTCTCCTTCTGGGTACATAACAAGAACCTGTAAATCCCTGAGGCTATAAAGTATGGGTGATCCTTTCATGGGAAGACAGCCTTAGGCATCAAACTCGACCAATCATCAAGTCTATGTACCACAACATATGGGTCTGGTTTGATAGGGCATGGAGATGTCCATTTGACATCAAACTCTCCCTTGCTATTGATGACTGCAATCCTAGAGGCTAAATTGGTATGATTGTTTTCCTTTTCTATCCAAACTTCTCCTTGTGGTGCTTCGAAATGAAAGGAGTATAATTCTTTCTTTATATCTTCTACTCTAGAGCTATTAGATCTTCGGATAGACTCACATAACATCATTGTTTGATGATATGCGGCTTCTGCCCAAGCTGTGATGCAAACATCTCTTGGGAAATACTTTTTAGCAGCTTCAATGAACCTAAGACTTTTACTTGTCTTTACAGTTGTAAAATAAGGCGCTACTACTATGTTTCCCTCCGCTACCGAAGGAGTCATTTTACGTATTTCTGCTTCACTTGTGGTTAGACTAGCAATAGGAGGTCTGTTTTTATTTAAATAATGATCAGCAAAATGGCTATAAAACTCCGATGTTCCATGTCCAACTACTGTTGAAAAAACTACATCTGGTTCCATGCTTACAGCACGCTTCACCGCATGCTCTACTTCTTCTTTAGAAGGATATAGAGGGATGTAAATTTCATCTAGAATCTCCCCCCCATGTTGCTTATAAAGCATACGCATTACATGGTGGCTTTCTCGGGGGTAAATGTAGTCAGACCCTACAAAAACAATTTTATTTCCATAGTTTTTAATTAAGTATGCAGCTAAAGGAGCGCTGTTTTGATTTGGTGATGGGCCGCCATAAATTATATTTGGCGAATACTCAAAACCCTCATAAGGGGTAGGGTAAAATAATAAAGCATCAGCCCTTTCTATAGATGACATTACAGCTTTTCTTGTGTGCGACATATAGCAGCCGATAAAAAGCTTTATATTTTTTTCTTTTATCAATTTGTCAACGTAAGATCTAAACCTATCTGGCTCCCCTCCTAAATCGTGCTCTTCTATAAGGATTGGAAATCCATTTACCCCCCCACAATTATTGATTTCATTGATTGCAAGACGTGCTCCAAACCTCTGGGATCTTTCGATATCAGACGTTACGCCAGTATCAGAAAACAACAAGCCAACTGTCGTACTACTGTTTGAATCATTGGTCATGGTTTATATCTTCTTTGTTGTAAATTTTACTTCACTATTTTCAAGTTGTGCTTTATAAATAATTTTATTGGAATTTATTTCATCAACTCTATGATAGTCTAGAAGATACTCGGCCAAAGGTACCTCGAGTATTTTTCTCATGGAACGACGAAGTGACCTTGCCCCAAATTGGCGATCAAAACCAGAGTTTACTATAAGCTTAATAATTTCATTTTCAACTTCCACTATACAATTATGCTTTTTAAGCCTACGATTGAGCCTTTTTATTTCAAGATCTACAATTTTTTCAACCGTACCAGTTTCAATCCAGTTGAATATTGTAATGTTATCAATTCTATTAACAAACTCCGGCGAGAATGTGTTGAGTATCTTCTTTTTTACTATAGTGTCTACAGCTTTTTTTCTTCCAGAGATATTTCTCGTAATCATTCCATAAATTGGGTGCTGATGTTTCTCTTCAAGCTTTTGTATTTCTTGGGCCGCTAGATTACTCGTCATGAAAATTATAGCATTTCTGAAACTGTATGTTTTTTCTCCAGATGCTACTGTAAGCAATCCATTATCAAAAACATTTAAAAGGGCTTGATGCACTTCCTTGCTAGCTTTTTCAAGTTCATCTAGAAGGACAATGCCAGGTAGGCCTAGTTTTCCTTCAAGTTTTTCTTGATCAATTATTGTTTTACCTTCTTTTGCTCCTACATAACCAGGAGGAGCGCCGGTAAGTGATGCAGCATAATGTTCTTGTGAAAGCGTGTTCATATCTACACGACAAAAAGCATCAGCATCGCCATAAAGCGATCTTGCAAGAGCTCTAACAATCTCAGTTTTCCCTACGCCAGTTGGCCCAAGAAATAAAGAGGTATAAAGGGGTTTTCTCGGATCTGTTATATCAGCACGAACAACTTTGAGCATGTCTTCCACAGCAATAATTGCTTGACCTTGTCCAATAATTTCAGACTTTACAGAAGCCATGACAGTATCAATGTTAAATCTAAACCTACTATTAAGTTCTTTACTATTGGACATGTGTGAATTAATAACATCATTTTCTGATGAATTTTCAGCTTGTAAAGCTTCAATATTTTTAGTCTTTTGAGCTGAATCAGCAATCATATCGTTTATAAAAGGCATATGTGTCGCTCTTGTTAGTTTTGTTAATCGGACAACACACCGGCTAAAAATAGCCGGTGGCTTTATGCTTTTATTTATATTAGGTATTAGGCTTCCTTTTCTTTTCCTTCATATGGAATGCTACCTACAGGGCATTGAGCTACTCCGGCAGTACTCCGCGTTATTTTTTCTACATTTTCCCTTGCTTTTTCTGCATCATTAACCCAAGTTTTATAAAACTCAAAAGGACACTCAGCAAGACCTTTATCGCCATCACCTGATTCATGCATACCACTATATCCACGGTGTAGAATTTTGAAGAGGTGATTTTGCGATTGATCGTTTTCCCGAGCATCGCGAATTTGAGATATGGAAAGCTGGGCATATTGAATACCCATTTCTTCTTCCCCACATTCGCCCAGAGTTCTTCCATCAAATCCAACAATAGCTGAGTGGCCAAAGTAACAATATACGCCATCAAATCCAGCAGCATTAGCAACAGCAACGTAGGAGTTATTTGCCCATGCCATGGCTTTAGACATCATAATTTGCTGTTCTTTCGATGGATACATATAACCCTGGCAGCGAACAATTAGCTCAGCACCTTTCATGGCGCAATCGCGCCAGATTTCAGGATAATTTCCATCATCACAAATGATGAGGCTGATTTTCATGCCTTTGGGGCCATCGGAGACATAGGTTTCTCCTCCTGGGTACCATCCTTCAATGGGGCACCATGGAATAATCTTCCTATATTTCTGTACGATTTCGCCCTTATTATCCATCAATATCAGAGTGTTATAGGGAGTTTTATTAGGGTGTTCTTCATGGCGCTCCCCTGTGATTGAAAAGACACCCCATGTATTAGCTTTACGGCAGGCCCTCGCAAAAATTTCGGTTTCTTCTCCTGGAATCGTAGCTGCTGTTTGCATCATTTCTTCAGGATCGTACATGATTCCTTGCAGGCTATACTCTGGGAAAATTACAAGATCCATGCCAGGAAGACCTTGCTTCATTCCGACAACCATATCGGCAATTTTTTGTGCGTTTTCAATTACTTCAGATTTAGTATGCAGGCGCGGCATTTTGTAGTTAACAACTGCAACACCTACAGTATCGTTACTGCTAGAAATATCACCGTGGCGCATTTTTCGGCCTCTTATATTTGTAGTAAAAAAAAAGGGCCCTCCCGGAATTAATCCCGAGAGAGCCCATTTGCTCTATTAATCAACCAGCGGCTGAGAGCGCTTACTAACGCTGCTCTTCTTGCCGATTGATTTCATATATATGTTGGCATTACTTGGCATCGCCATTGATGCATGAATGCCTGACTATTTAATTTATAGTGCAATCAAATCTCGGTATCAAGAGAGTCCTATTAGACATTCGTATAGGAAGCGTGCATCCTATCCATATTTTGGCCTCTAAGATGCGAGTATTGCTTGCTTTACGCCTTGCCATACCTATTCCAGGGTAAGACTACACTGGATCTGCATCCGCTCCGTTTATGCATGATAGCAAAGCTGTTTTTGAGGTAGCTCTAGAGAATAAGACTTTAATACGAAGCAAGCCCGTTGAAAAATTCTGGGTTATCCTGAATCGTCGCCAGTACCTTAGCAGCTAGTCCCGTAGGGTTACGGTGCTTGGTTTCCCAGTTTTCGATGGTGCCCACACTGGTTCCCATGGCCTCGGCAAACTCCGCCTGAGAGACATGCAGCTTGGCCTGTGCTTTGCCTTGTTTGATCTCCACGGCTTCCTGCAGCGATGTTTGCAGTTCGTCAAAAATGCTCATTTTGAAACCTACCCCTTCAATAATTGGTGGGTCAGTGTTATCTATGCGGCCTTTTCAGCAGACATTAAAGAGTCCCACTAGGGGTAGGCCAGTATCATAGATCCGTTCTGACGTGGATAAAAGTAGATACACCCGAGCCCTGTTCTTTCCTTGTTGGCCCAACGACATACGGGTTTTCGCGGACTTTTGTATCAGCACCTTGCTTTTGAGAGGCTCAGAATAGAGGCTATTCTGTGTAGCGATTGCGGCGGTTTTATTTTATATAAAATTTTATAAATAAATGATTTTATTATATTAAAATTAAATTTTGTTTTTATATGGTGTCGTGTTTTTGTATTCCTTAATCTGAAGGTATAGAGTAAAATTCTGTCATAATCCAGCTGCTGGAGGTGTTACATGACCACCCAAACGCTTGAGTCACTCATTCGTGACAAAATTCGCAAAAGTCGGCGGGTGGTTTTTCTACGTGACGATTTCGCTGCACTGGGTGGTTATGACCAAGTTGGCCGTGTGCTTCGGCAATTAGAGGCGCAGGGACGATTAGTACGTATTGGTAAGGGGCTATACGCTAAAGCGCGCCCAAACCGTATTACGGGCAAACCAATGATTGCAGCGCCCGGTGGCTTTGATCAGGCTGCCAAAGAGGCATTGAACCGTCTAGGGGTTCAGTGGGAGCCAGCCAGTGCAGAAAAAGCTTATCAGGCAGGCCGCACACAAATTCCGGCGCGGGTAGTGGTCAAAGTAAAAGGCCGATTTAATCGGCAGATTGCCTACGGCAAACAACACTTGAGTATCGAACGATATTCTTCATGAATATTAACTTGATATTGACACTGCATTCGTCCTGCAAAAAAGCGCTAATGCGAAGCAAGCTCTTCAAAAAAAGTGGGATTGTCTTGAATGGTGGCAAGTACCTTAGCAGCTAGTCCTGTAGGGTTACGTCGCTTGGTTTCCCAGCTTTTGATGGTGTCCACGCTGGTTCCCATAGCCTCAGCAAACTCAGCCTGAGAAACATGAAGCTTGGCGCGGATGGCTTTCACATCGGCCACCTCATGGCGAGTGATACGGCTGGCCTGCGCTTTACCTTGTTTGATCTCAACGGCTTCCTGCAGTGATGATTGCAGCTCGTCAAAAATGCTCATTTGGAAACCTCCCCCTTCAATTGGTGGGTCAGTGTTTTCAGGGTGACCTTTTCAGCGGGCGTTAAGTTGTCTTTGACGCTCTTTGGGTAGGCCAGTATCAGATAAACTCTTTCTGCCGTTGCCAAAAAGTAGATAACCCTGGCACCGCCGCTCTTACCTTGGTTGCTCAGCGCCATGCGTATTTTACGCAGACCACCCGTGCCCTGGATCAGGTCACCTTTGTCGGGTTGAGCAATCAGGGTGCGCTGCAGCTCCTTTAATTCATCGTCTGTCGCAATCGCCTGGATCTGGCGGGTGAACGTCGGGGTTCCGATAAATTCAATCGCATGACTCACGTTAGGGAACTTCCTTTAGCCAATGCGTTGGTTTGGTGTACATAGTACATTTATGGTTATCAATTATCCACCCTATATTTTGCTGTAGCTGGCAGTGATTTGGTTGCCAACTGGTCGTCGCTTGGTTGTCATTTGGCTGCTAACAGGGTGAAAGCAGTGTGAGTAATTGTAAGCGCGCGGCAGATTTGGCATATCCTTGCGAGACATTTGGCACTGTCATGAGAAGAACGCCATAGCTAATTTTGCACTCTCTTTGGCACTTCTATTTTCTTTGGTATGATTAGCTTGTTGCTAGCGCATTCGCGCTGGACATTAAAAGGAGGGCTGATTCTTGGCCAACTTTTTGGATGTCCTCTCATGCCACCAGGTAACCCCCCTGCATGGCGCCTGACTGAGGGGCAGCATGGACTAGAAGGATGAGAGAGTGTTTCCCGGCGGCGCCGGATACACAAGACCTCAGGGGAGATCCCAAGGGTCAACTCTCAGCCGAGGCAGGGGGAACGTTGCCGAGGCCACTACTTTGAAAAGCAAGGGAAGTCAGGCGATAAGCATGAGTGGATCCGATTGTATCGGGCAATCCTGATTGTGGAAATTGCATAAGTCTTGCCTGTCCTCCCTCTCTTTTTCTCAAAAAAGCCCCGCTGGCTCGGCATCCACGTCCCAACTGAAGATCAGCACCTCTTTGGCGTCTGAGCCTTTGCCGCCGCCGACAGTGTAGCGGATGTCAGTGGTTTCGATGTGGTAGTCCGCGAAGATCCGGCGGATGTCTGGGTGGTCGTTGAGGCTGATGATGGCCTTGCCTTTCAGCTTGGCTAACATGATCGCCATTTCCTCGTACTGCTCTATGCCAAAGGGTACCCCATATCCTTCTGTCTGCCAGTAGGGCGGGTCCATATAAAAAAGAGTGTGTGGGCGGTCATATCGCTCTATGCAGGCTTGCCAACTTAGATGCTCTATAAAGGTGCTTGCTAAACGCAGGTGGGCTGCCGAAAGCGACTCCTCTAAGCGCAGCAGGTTTAGCCCTGGCGGCGTGGTGGTTGCGGTGCCAAACGTTTGGCCTTCGATGCGGGCACCGAAGGCGTTCTGCTGTAGATAGTAGAAGCGCGCTGCGCGCTGTATATCTGTGAGCGTTTCAGGCCGAGTCATCTTCAGCCACTCAAACACCTGGCGGCTGGAGAGCGCCCACTTGAATTGCCTGACGAACTCCTCCAGGTGGTTTTGTACGACGCGGTATAAGTTCACCAAGTCACCGTTGACGTCGTTGAGTACTTCCACCTCGGCGGGAGAAGGGCGCAGGAAGAACAGCGCGGCTCCTCCTGCAAAGGGCTCTACATAGCATTGGTGCGGTGGCATCAGTGGAAAGATACGATCAGCTAGACGGCGCTTGCCGCCCATCCAGGGAATGATTGGGGTAGCCACGAGGCATCTCCTTTAAGGGTTTGGAGCTCGTGGCTCTCTGTTGATTTAAGTGCCTGCAACGCGGGCATTTTATTTCGATGAACTGGTAGTCGCTGACGTTAGCCAGCTTGCGGTTGCACCGAGTGCAACGGATTTCGATTAACACCATGTCAAGCCTTCTAACGTTCTAACGTTTGGCTTAGACTGCCTGTGCCTCGCGAGGCAGGGGAGTCTTGGCCGACTTGCAGGGTGTTCTGCTTGTTGGTGGCCACCCATGGTGTTACAGCACCTTGGGTGGCCACTCCTTTCTATTCAACTACGGCCCTGGTACTGCCAGCGCTGATTCGGGGTCTGTAGAGTCGATAGTAATCGGTTCTCCGTTAAACATTTGCTCTAAATGATTTGCTACTAAATCGGGTCGCTGACTGAACCAGCTGTGGCCTAGCGCCCCCGGACTGATAAAGTAAAGATTGTCTTGATCGGGTTTCAGCGTCATACGTAGCCGCTCAGAGAAGTCGCGAGGGCAGAAGCCGTCGTCATCAGAGTAGTAGGCAATCGCTGGGTGTGTAATTCGCCGGAAGATGTTGCTGTACGCCGCTATGTTTCTGTGTATGTGATTCCATCTGAAGTTACCACTCCCTGCTATCGTTGCCCCGTTTCCAATGATGTAATTAACCAATGATGCAGACCTAGGCCTAACCTCTTTAACTAAGCTAGCCCATGAAAAAGCCTGTTGAGCACCTAGTGAGTGCCCGAGCAGCGCAACTGGCATGAAAATAGAGATCGAGATTTCTGGGTCAGAGGCTGCTGCCGCTGCCGTGGCATAATAGATACGTACTTCAGTGGCCCCTTCCGGTACATCCAAAATATACTGACCGTCGGGTTCGTCAGACAGGCCAGAGGAACCATGGTTGTTAACATACACAAGAGAGTTATCAGGCATCCTCCATTGAAGGCGTAACCGGTTAGACTCCCCTTGTAGCAGTTTTACCCTAAACTGCTTGGCCCCAGCCACAGGTACCCAGTGGGTCGTCCTAGTTGATCCAGAGGGCGTACTCAGTCCTTCAGCCGTAGAGTTTGTGTTAATGAACCCGTTCTGAAATCCTGTAGGGATCAGTACCCCCATGCGTTTGCCAACCAGGGCTTCAACAGTCGCCTGCGTTTGCCAGAATGCCTTAATCATTCTGCCGTACAGCATCGGCGACATCACATTGCCATAACCGTATGTCCATGGAGCTTTACTTGAGTAGGGGGAGCCCAGCCCAGAAACACTTAACAGCGCATACCCCTTATCTGTTATCGCTTTGACCAGTGGATTGTCGGCCGCCAAACGACCATGCCCCCCAGAGCCGTGCATGTAAATCACGGCTTTAAAATTGACTTGGTCAGTTATTTTGTCGAAGTTATAGAATTCTCGAACACCCATACTGTAGTTTTCAACAGAGTGGCCAGGGGTGACAGGGAATTCTTCAACTTCACTTAAACTGAACGTGCTATCGGCATATAGGACGGCCATTACTCAGTCCCCCGGTTGTCATGTATTTTTGCTCTCTCCTTAATCAACGCCGATGCGTCAAACATAAAGCTTAAGCCGCCACTCTCGATGCGGTATCCATCGTCGTACTCAAACCAGTAACCCACACCGTTACCGTCGATACGATGAGAGCCAAAAATTTTCATCTCTAGCCTGTAGACAGTATTGGGATAAAACACCACGTCTCTACAGACATTGATGTTGTAACGCCGCCACGTTCCTCTAGTGACGATCTGAGAGTTAATCTGGCTCTGGGCGACTGTCTTGATTGAGAGCCCTGTAACGTCAGAATCCTGCGGGCCAGCGTAGTAAATACGGAATTCAACAGCTGCTTCGGGCATCTGGTAAAGAAAGTTACCGCTGCCCAAATTAATCGCCGTTATATTTCCATCCGCGTCCCGCCATTGCGCTCGGCCCCGAGATGATCCTGCCTCAGATGGCATGACGGCACCTCGGTACCAAAGCCCACCAGTAACAGGGATCCATGCTGATGTTTTTAAATTCGCCTGCTGATCTTGATCTGGAATATTGGCGCCAGCATCATCTGGGTCTAACGATTCCTCTTCGCCAGCAGACAGCCAGGCGTTTTCGTAAGGCTCAGTATTTAGCTCAGGGTTTTCCGCTATCGCGCTCTCTACCTCAGGTGAGATACGACCTAGCTGATCATTCCACTCTTTTTCAATCAGTTGAAAATGCTGCGCTCCGCTGGCAGCACAGAATCCCAAATATTGACGCCCGCGGGCTTGACCTCCAGCTTCCCACGCTGGCATCCCCTCTCTTTCTTCCATGCCGGATGCGGGCTGGTCGCCAAGCGGGAGGGGAGACAGACGGATCCATGCATCTGTTGCTGCTGTCGCTGAAATCGACCCCGTAAAAATACGCTGAAGCCACTGAATACCACCGCGAATTACTGTGTGGAGGGGTTGTTTTCCGACGTAGCGAAATGCGGTGATGCCGTACTGATCGACACCCGCGACTTCAAATAGCGGCAAGTTCAGCGAGCTATTAAAAGTTGCAGCCCGAATATCTGAGAGTGCGATGGTTTGACTGCCACCAAAGTTCGCGTTCGCAACTTTTCTACCCTCAGCGTTTATGCGAGGAAAGGGAGAGACGACCTTAAACGTCTGGTCCATTGTCGGTAACCCGAAATAACACTCACCCAGCACTGTACCTGTCAGTTGCGGCAATTCTGACTCAGAGTTTTGAGCGGAGAGCTGGTACGCCATTTCCTCTCTTGCTGACATATCGAACAACCGCACATCTTGCGCAACGCCTGGCAGCGCAGGATCTGCGATTGCTGATGATGAAAATGACCGGGGCACGTTATTAGCAGCGACCTCAGCCGCCTTTGCATAGTGCTCTGTGTTGTTGCGCAGTGTTTGGCACTGTGCAGTGAACGCTTCGGCGGCATCGGCATTGTTTTTAGCTGATACAGCCATTGCGACTGTCTGCTTTTGGCACGGAATAAACCGAGTTGTGTACCCCAGGCCATCCAAGCCTGTATCAGGATGCGCGTCATCTGTGTAGGTTTTCCCGTCACCGCCGAGTTCAGCTGGGAACGTTACGCTATTGGTAGGCATTAGAGTATCTCCAGCAGTGACATGGCGTTTTCAAAATTTGCGTGGTAGGGGTTTGTGATGCCATCAAGCTCCGCTTGCCGGGCAATCATCGTGCGGCCAAAATTCAGCGGAGATGGGCGTGATGAGTAGACGTAGAGGATCTCGCCGACGATATCTTGTGTGCGCTGCAGACGGTGTACGCGTAGGAACGCTTCATCTTCGTTTAGGTTTGCGAGCTGGAAGTTGACCGTGCGCTTGGGTGTGACACGACGTGCGTACTCGGTGCGTGCGCTATCACCCGCCGTGGTGATTTCTGTGCCAGTGTTGTAGCCGTGGCGGATGCCGTAATTCACGTTGTAGTTGGGCTGCCAGGCATCTGCGAGCATGACGCGACCCAAAATGACACCGCCGTCTTGATTACCCGCATCTGAGATTTCAACGCGTACGCTGATACCTAGCTGACGCTCGTCAAAGAACAGCGTCATCAGTGGGGTGTAATTACTGCGGTCGTCTTCCGTGAGACTCCTATTCCAAAAATTGTCGTCACCCCAGACGACATCATCGGCGCCGTAGACAGCTGGCCATACGTCTTGAAAGCCCGTGTCACAGACCAGATCCGTTTGTTCAGCATCGCGATAGACTCTGGCGCGCACAGTAGCAGTAGAACTCATGTTGTGAGCGGCAATCGCAATCGTCTGTAGCGGGCGACGTTTAGGCAGCGTGATTGAGAACTGCGTATCAGACGGGAGCGACGTCGATGACTTAGCAACGACAGAAAACCGCTTGTCTTGCACGTGCTCAAGCGGCAGCGTGCTGACCCACTGGCCGCCGCTTAGTACAGCGGCATCGATGTAGTTGGGCCAGCAGAGGGCGATTTTATTGGGATCGAGTGCCATGATTAGCCCCACAGGTTCAGTGTTAGTTCGTTGGTTTGCGCGTTGAGTCGGTAGCCTGTGACACGCATAGCGCGGCCTGCGCCGTAGCCCTGGCGCGGGGTGATGAGCGTGAGATTGCCGACTACCGTGGGTAGCAGCGCCTCTACTGCTTCCACGGTCACGGTATCGCGGCGGGCGCTCAGTAGGGCTAGCACACGGTCTGCTACTGCCTGGCTTTGCGCGTAGCTGGCCAGCACACTGTTGATGGTGATTTCACCTGCCAGTGGGTGCCGGTCACGCACGTTTTCATCGGAGGCCACCACACGGCGGGTCTGTCGCGCCAGGCGGGCGCGGCGGGCTTCGGAGACGTTGCTTTGCAAATCCGACTGTACGGTTTCGATGCGATCACAGCCGATATTCACTTGCCATACTGGAAGGCCGCCGGGGCCTGCGCCTGTGGCGCTGCGGCTCACGGTGGCGATTGCGTAGTCCTGAATGGCGATGTCGGTTGGCTCGGGAGCCTCCCAGATGCCAACCCGCAGCACCTGGTCGGCCTGTGCTGAGAGGTAGCCGCCAATGCTTTCCGCGATACGGTCGAGCAGCTCAAGCGTGTTTGTTTCTGCTGTGAGGTAGAGGCGCACAGCTCCGTAGGCGTTGAGCGTGGCCACGTCGTCGTCATGCAGGGTGTAGCCACGCGCCGTTGCCAGCGCCTGGGCAACGGCCCCGGCACGTGGGTCGTTTTGCTCGGCATCCACCGTCACGGTGCCTGCCGCTGTGCTACCGAGGCGCACATAGCCCTGATAAGCGCGATACTCGCCAGGGCTGGGCGCTGTGCTTTGCAGCGCTGCCAGGCTGGCGTATGTGCCGCCATCCGTTAGCGCGACCCCTCTGTCGTAAACCGCTTGAATCGTGCAATCGGCGAGTGACGATACCTGGTAGATCAACAGCGCGGTGTTGACCAAAACTGGTTGGGCGTTGCGAACTTCGCCGAATACCAATGGCTTGGGCTCACCGGCTATATCGTCCTGTGTGCCTTCCAGGCCATTGGGCAGTACGTTGGTGCCTGCGTACGTCTCCATCGGGTGGGGGGAGCGTAGCGGCTCAAGCGGGTCGCGCAGTACCACAGAGACTTCGTCATCTGAAAACGCCAGGCGTGCGACGGTGCCTACAACTTGCGGCACGCCATCGAGTGCTAGCACCATTTCACGGCCATCGACGGCGTAGTCGGCGAGGTAGTCCAGGCCGCCATCGGTGTTGATGAGCGTTGTTTCTCCGTAGCCGCTTCGGCTTTGTTGCAGCAGCTGGCCTGCATAGAGGCCTGCCTCGTATAGCCCAGGCTGCTGGATGCGGGGGTCGTAGAAGTTGTCTTCTGCATCCATGTGGCGACCTAAGCTAAAGCGCAGCGTCTGCGGCTGGTTTTCTTCGTCGCGGGCCTGAAGCGTGAGGGTCCATGTCATCGTTTTGCCGCCTCTAGCCGTTTCTCATCTTCCATCTTTTTCAGCATGCGGTTGCCGCGTTCGATAGCACCGATCTGGCCCTTAGCTACCGCCCCACGCTGATTGTTAGCTGCTGCCAGGTGCTTGTTGCTTTCGGCTTGTAGTAGGGCGTTCTCTTTACGCAGTTCTTGCACCTCGCGCTTCAGATCGCGAAGCGTTTCAACGATGTCGCTATTATTCAGCGCAGAGAATTGTGGGAACGCAGGCAGTTCAGCGCGAACGCCGAGCGAACCGTCAGAGTGCCGTTTTAGCGGCATAATCGCTTCTGGACCGGCTTCACCCATCAGCCCCATCGCAAACGATGTGGGTTCGTCCACTACCGAGTTGGTAAACACACCGCCTTTTGCAAAGCGAAGGTGCGATTGCCACAGATCCCAATAATTTACGCCCTGTGCATCAACACGATCATCACCGGATACACCCACGTTGGCAGCATCCCGCTCATTAAATGCAGCTTGTGATGCGTGCCGCGCAGCGAGTGCGAGCGTACGAGCAACGCCCCGGTAATGCCCCGGGTCCATAGACTCAATAGTGTCTCGCAGCGCGCCGTATTCGCTGCTTTGTAAAAGGCCATCGTCGCCTGCATAGCGTTCAATGAGCTTTGATATTTCGCTAATTTCCTGGCTACCCATCCCTACAGCATCAACGCCACGCTGGGCTCGGCCAATAGCGTCAACGGATTGCGCCATGTGGCTGCTGGCTGCCGCTGCGTACTGAGACACGGTGCGCTCATTGCTAATGCGGTCGCGCTCTGCCTGTTCAGCAGCAGCGCGCTCTTCTTCTATACGTGCGATATCATCTTGAGCAACGCCTAGTGCGATGATGGCGTCACGCAGGCTGAGCATTGTTGTGTTGAGCGAAACAAACTGGTCAGTAGTGCGGGTCATTTCGCTGACCAGACCATTAAGCTCGCGCAGTTGGTCGCGTGCCTGTTTCTCCATGCTGTCGGTGTTGGCTTCGGTGCCTTCATTCGAACGGTTGAGTGCCTCAAGACGGCTGATGGTGCCTGAGCCGTCGGCATCCAATTTGTCAAAAATCCGGCGTAGCTCATCATCACTTGCCATGCCCTGGAAGGCACTGTGGAACTCGTTCCAATCGATTAGCCCAGATGCATCCAGGTCGATGCGGTCGAACATTGGCGCTAGCGTTGTGCCAATGCCGCCAGCAAGCCCTGCGAGGCGCTGGTTAGCTAGTTCTTGCTGGCTAATCATGCCATCGCCATTCACATCAACTTCGCGGATTAGCCGCGCTATTTCAGCGTCACTTGCAATGGGTGATAGGGCACTACGGATCTGCGCATGGGTCAGCTGATTTTTATCCAGCTCACTCATCTTGTTACGCAACACGGTTCCCAGCACGGCATCGGTCGGCATACCTGCGATAATGACGCTCTCTAAACCGCTGATAACGCCATCGCCGTTGAGGTCAACCGACCGCATAATTGCTGTTAGCTGTTCGTCTGTGGCCTTGCCGCTCATCACGATAGCGAGCTGATCACGCGTTAGCACACCGTCGATACCGCCCGCCAGGGTGGTAAAGTAGCCCGCCAAATTGGCCGCAATGCTGCTCGGGTTATCGCCGCGTAGCACATCGCCCAACTGTGTGCTGATGCCGAGTGTTTGCTCCCGTAGCGCTGCTTTAATCTCATCCGCAAGGAACTGCTCGGCGTTTATTGCAGCAGGTAGCCCGGCTATCGCGTCATAGACATCCTGCTGGATACGCTGTCCAGCAGCGGAGCTAGCGTTGTACTCACGGTTGGCGTCGAGTACTTGCTGCGCATATTGCGTGATGTTCTGTAGTGCATTGCGGTCGCCACTTTCAGCGAGCACAAGTTGGCGGGCGAGCTGCTCTTGTGCGGTGGCCAAGTTAGTTTCAGGTGAACCGCTGGTAGCTTGCTGCTGATCTAGCCAGTTGCCGATGTTGGCAAACTGCTGGCTGAGCTGATCACGCACGCGGGAGAGCTCACGCTGGTAGTTGCGGGCTGCTGTGGTGGCGTTTTGCTGAACTGTTACTTCATCCTGCATGGCCCAAATACGCTCACGCATCGGTCGCAGTGACTCATCAATCGAAGCAAGTTCACGCTCGCGCTCAAGGGCCAGGGCGCTTTCAGAATCACCCATTAATGCGAGCAGCTCTATCTGCATATCGAACTGCTGGCTGTCGAACACCTGGTAAGCACGGCGGGCCTGTGCTTCAGCGTCGGCAAGAGCTGATTCGGCATCCTGCAACATCTGATCAAAGCGTTGGCCAATACGCTCTAGGCCGCGCTCGATCTCCACCAGGGCAGGTGCCAGGTTCATCGCTTCGTTGTAAAGCTCACGACCAGAAGCGGTGGTGAGGTCGATGCTGTCGACCAGGTCGCGCAGTGCATCGGTGCTGTTGATTACCTGGCCAGTGCGGGCCGTAAACGCGCCCATGGCTTGCGCAGCAGCGTTCATGGCACGTTCTTGGCGCTCGGCTTCAGTGAGGATGTTCTGGTAGTAGAAGTCAGCGCGGGCGCTGAAGGCATCCAGCCCACCGGCAAGCTCAGCCAAGTGGCTGGCTGCATCGCCACCGGCAAGGGACGCGGCGAGGGTGTTGCCGTGCAGCTGCTCTAGAATAGGGTTGAGTGTGCCCAGGGCGACGGCCAGGCGTTCAACAGTTTCGATTGCTGTTTCACCGCCAAATGCGAATTGACTCACGTCGCCAACAGAGTGGATTGCTAGGGCGTTGAGCGTGTTAGATAGCCACTCCTGAATCTTCGCCTCAGCGTCTTCTGCGTTTAGCCCCTTTGTATCAATGCGGGTAAGGCCGGTGGTGAAGCCAGCTAGTGCTGATGACTGAAAACCCAGCACCTCGATAGTCGCGGCCAGGCTGGCTTCGGTAGCGTCATACACTTGTTGTAAAGCGCCTGAAAACTCACTATCCAGGCCGCTGGTTTGTGTACGGCGGCGTGAGCTACGGAAAAGCCCGCCCTTGCTGTGTTGCTCGCTAAACTGATTGCCGGTGATGTTGCCGCCTGAAACGCCAAGGCTGACGCCGGAGCCGGTTTCATTCCAGCTACGACCGCCGAACAGACCTCCCAACGCCGAGCCGAGGCCGGAGCCGATAAAGGCACCGATAGGCCCGCCAAAGTATGTGCCCGCCAGCCCACCTAGGGCGCCCAAGGTATTGGAATGCTTGCCTTGGCCAAACATCTGACCACCCACGTAGTTGCCTGCAAACCCAGCCCCAGCGCCTGCTAGGCCTTGCATACCGCTGAAGTTCTGCATACTGCCGCCCATCCAACCAGTGGCACCGGTGCCAGATGTAGCCGCGTTGGCCCAGCCTCCTCCGTAGGCCTGAGCACCACCCGCGCCACCCCATTGGATGCCGTTGAAGCCGCCTTGCAGCGCACGCCAGGCGTTGCCCACGCCGCCGGGATTAATGCCAAAACCGCCGCTAGAACCGATGCCTCCCACACCACCGGCACCAGCGGTGTTGAACCCAAGCGAGCCAGCTACAGCAACCGTCAGCCGCTGAGTGGTCAGCATGTGCGCGATTTCGGCTAGGGTTTGCTGGAAGCCACGTTTAACGGTATCCAGGGCATTTTGGCTACCGTCGATCAGTCCAAGCCACAGATCGGAGCCTGCATCGTCTATACGGCGAATGGAATTTTCGGAAACCGTCGTCCAGGTGGAAACGCTGATGCTGATTTGCTCTGCAACATCGTCGGTTTTGTCCCCTAGTTCGATGTACGCCGTTTGCAGCGCACCGATCATGTATAGGTATTCGCTGGCGGTGATGCGTCCCATCGCATATGCCAGATTCAATGTATTCTGGTCTTGGGCGAGCTGTACTGTTTCGCTGCGATGAGGCACTAGTCGGTTGCGCAGGGCTTCGATGGCAGCAGCTTGAGCGATAGTGGCATCAGTGAGCTGTTTAGCGGCAGCGGCAGCTTCACGGGCGGCTTTATCTGAACCAGTAGTAGCGGCTGCTAAATCTCTAACAGAATTAACGGTGGGAGTTACTCCACTCGATTCAAGTTGAGCAAGAATGCTCCTGAGTCGATCAGATGACTGACCCAATGCATCCATTTCATTTGAGATTTTGCCGAGCTCTTCAATGGCTCTCGCTTGCGATCCTGTTTGCCCAGTATCAATACCCAGCACCCCAGATCGACGGCTAGTCCCCTCGCCACTTGTCAAACGATCAACTTCAGCACGAGCAGATATTGCTTGGCGCTCCAGGTCGAACATTTGTGCAGTGAGACTTACCAACTGAGCCTTAACAGCGGCTTCACTGTTGGTGTTAATCGCATTGGTGAGATCATCCACACGCTCAGCGGTTGATCTAGCCTGGCTTGCCGTGCCATTCAGTTCATTACGGAAATAGTAAATCGCCCCGCCTGCAATTACAGCTGCACCCAGCGGGCCGCCGATCAGCGCCAGTGCTCCAGCAGCGGCGCGGGTAGCGCCTGCGAGCGCAATTTGTGACGCGGCAGCCGTGCCGGAGATCCCGGCCAAACGCCCAAGCGCAAGCTGGTACGCGACTGTTTGTTGGGTGGCGGCGAGCTTGGCGGTGATGGCCACGCCTAATGCACCCACGTAACGGCCAGCCAGCACCACGGCCACGGCGGTGGCGGCGAACTGGATGTTGTCAATGTTATCGACCAGCGGGTCAATGGCAGCGCTCATCATGTCAGCAGCGCCGATCAGGATGCCTGCAATGCCTTCAGACACGCCCATGGCTTGGTCCAACTCGCCGACGAGGCGAGTGGCGGACGTGCCGATCCTCACGAACCCGTCTTCGATAGTCGCAGGCATTTCACCGGCGCGTTCGCGCACGTCATCAAGTGAGCCGATCAGTGCGCTGGCAATCACATCGCCGGTAATCTGCCCCTCAGTTGCTAGCCCACGTAGCTGGCTCACCGTCACGCCCAGTTGATTCGCCAACGCCTGGGCAACTTCGCCACCGTTGGCCAACACTGTCTCAAGTCCCTGCGTCTGTAGTGTGCCGACAGCGATGGCGCGTGATAGGGCGTTTTGTACGGATTCCGCTTGCTGCCCCCGTGTAGCGGTCAACACCAGCATATGATTGAGCGATTCGGTGTAGTCCGCTGCTTCATCGGCGGTTCGCCCCAGATCTCTCAGCGACGAAACGTTGCTAGCGTAGGTGCGGGCGGTTTGTTGCAAGGGGGCATAGGAGGCGTTCGCGATATCCGTGATGCGCACCATCATGTCGCCCGCCGCGCTCATATCGCCAATGGACGCCCCGACCACCGATTGCATGTCTGACCAGCCATCGGCCATACCCGCGAGCTGGCGTACCGAGAACGCGCCCAGGGCCAAGCCCACTGCACGGCGTAGCGTATTGAAGTAGTTGGTGGTGGTTTGGACCTCTTGGCCTGTTTGGGCCAGCGCCTGGTTAGCTTCGCGGCTACCCTGAGCCGTTTCAGTACCCACTGCGCGTGCTTCCCGTTGGATCTCGCGTAAGTGTTCTGAAACTGTTGTTGCACTGCGGCCTGGTGCCGTTAGCGAGGCATCAGCCTTGCGGCCTTCACGTTCGATCGTAGTGCCGAAGTTTTGGGCTTCCCGTCCTGCCTCGCGCAGGTGGTCTGAAACGGTAACGGCGCTGCGACCAGGGGCCGTGAGCGCGGTATCAGCCTTGCGGCTTTCACGTTCGGTAGTGGAGCCGAAGTTTTGGGCTTCTTGCCCTGCCTCGCGTAAATTTTCCGAAATAGTGACGGCACTACGACCAGGGGCCGTGAGTGCCGTATCAGCCTTCTTGCTTTCCCGCTCAGTTGTGGCACCAAACTCCCGCACGTCACCCTGAGCTGTCTTTAAAGTGCCCGAAAGTTGACGACCGTCGCCGGTCAGAGTGACGCTAAGCGTTAGATTGTTGTTCACAGCGGGTCCTTCTAACGGTTAGTTGCGGGGTTGCTTCATGACGCTGAGCGCGCCGCGCTCAATCAACTGCACTTGATCCAGCCGCTCAAGCCCCTCTGCTGGGGTCAGCTCGTAGAGGCTCAGCACACTGATAACCGGTGTCAGATCCAGGCCGATCACCTCATCCAGCCCCTTGTATCGCCACTGGCGTGAGCAGCGTTCAAATACCTGCACGGCTTCCCAGTTTTCGGGCAGTACCTCGAATTGACCCGGAGCGGCTTCCTCTTCCTCGGCTTCTTCGGCCAGCTCGCCAGCGAGGGTGATGCCCAGGGCTGCGATGTCGGCCTTGACCAAGTTGGGCTGAGCCGTATTGGCCTCAGCCCAGTGCTTGCCTGCGTCAACTAGATTCGCCCACGGTTCTTTTTTGTGACGGACTCCTGGTAAGCACTGACCAGTGCGACGCTGATTGCAGGATCGTTCTTGGCGGCATGCAGCAGTTCATCGCCTTCCAGGACTTTTCCATCGTCGTCAGTTAGAGCGATCTTGCTGACACCCACCAACACCTTGTCGAGTAGCAGCGTGTCTTCGGGCAGTTCGCGGCCCTTATCCGTCGGTAAAATCTTGAATTTCGCATAGAACTTGCCGGTATTTTCCTTGCCGTTTTCGTCATACACGGTGAGGTTGACGGGGTATTGATATGTGCGGTTTACATTGACGGTATAAACATTGTCGGACACGGTATTTCTCCTGGTGATGATCCATTAACCGCTGCTTATTCAGCGGTTAAACGGTGGTTAAAGGTTGTGCTTACTTAACGACGATGGTCACTTCGTCGTTGCCGTCGACCGGCTGGGGCATGTAGTTAATGCCCAGCATCTGCTTGCCTTTTACATCGGCATAGGTAGGTGCATCGATGCCGATAGAGGGCATGTTGAATTCGATAATGCTGCCTGCTGTCTTACCGTGAGTGACCGTTAGCACTCCGGTTTCAGCGTTTTGGTGAACCTCGAAATAGTCCTTAACGCCGACACCAGGGTCTTCAATTTGCAACGTGCCGGATGGCGCACGACCAGTGATCTCGATATCCGCGCCGCCAACGATCTCAGACATGTGTTCAACGTTGCCGCTCATGTTCAGGCTGAACTGGCTGAATGGGACGCCCGCACCCATCAAGCTCATGTTCTCGGTATTGGTGCTATTGACCACCAGGGCTTTCTTCCACTGGGTCAACGTAACGTTGGGCAGTTCCTCTGCTGTCACAGGACTAATGAGGCCGGATAGCGTGAAGCGAATGACCGGGATGCTGTTGCCGTTGAGGGTGAACTCTGGGGTACCGTGAGCACCGCGCCCTTTGTGCAGGTTGCCGTCCATGTGGGCGAAGAACACGCAGCTGTCTTCGTTTTCAGACACTGGGCTATACGTGACGCTTTCGCCTTCAACGATCACTTCGCTCCAGCCGCAGGCGCGCAGCATTTTGCCCCACGGTGGCGGCGTGCCTACCGTACCGCTGGTGTTCAATTCCACCTCTACCTGCACTTGCACGTGCTTTTCGCCTGGTGCTTGGGGGGAGTTACCGTAGTAGGGGCGTACATAGGTACGGTCGATGTTGTTACCCGCCAATGGCGTAGTACTGATTTCACGCGCTAGAACAGCATCGCTAGCCGCTTCTGGCGTGGTAGTGCCATCGTTGTATTCAGTTTCCAGGGCGACGATGAGCGCCCGGCGGTTCGTCTTCATGCTCACGGTTCGTTCTCCTACCACCGGTATTCAGTGGTAAATACGTCGACCCAGAAAAGGGCGTGACTTTTGAGGGCTAGGATTTGGCCGCGCTGCCACTTGATGGCGCTGTCGCAGTCTTCTGGTACCCAGTTGATCAAGCTGTTCAGCATAGGCTTGCGCAGTAGCGTCAGCTCATCGTCGGTATTACCCAGCGGCAAATTGCGGCGCTGTATGCCGGTGACGAGCAGCACCTCGGGCTTAACGAGGTGATCGGCTCCGTTGCTCATGTCATGGTGTGTGACGTTGTCACGCCCTAGCACCAGCATTCTGCTGGGGTTCTGCTTGGCATTTTGAGCAGCGTCCACATCAGCGGCTAGCTGCACCCTGGGGCCGTCCAAGGCGTTTAACCGGGCTAACCACGGCGCGAGCGAGAGCATTACTTGGCCTCTTTCTCTTTGCTGGGCAGGCTGGGCGACGTGTCAGCGGCCAGCGGCTCATCCGGTAGTCGCTCCATCACAATGGCCGGATCACGGGTGAGCGCTTTGTAGGCGCTGCCTTTGTCATCTAGCACCAGGCGCTTCCATTCGTTGCCGAAGATGACGCCGCACACCTGGCGCTTTACGCCTGGCGTTTTGGTTTTTACCCGCACCGTTACATCGGCACGCGGCACCGGTGGTGCTTTTTTCGTGGTCTGTTTGGCACTCATGGCCATCTCCTAAAATCCGCCGCCGTTAAACACCTGGCGGCCTGAGTTCATTTGCACGCTGCCCGCGCTGCTACTGGCGGCACCGCTTGATATACCCAGGCGCACTTCACCCCGCGAGACGCTTTTCAGGAACTTCACCGCGTCGTCGTAGCGCTTCTGCACCTGGTCGGTGGCGTGCTCGTCGTAAAGCCGGTAGCGGGCGATATCACACGTATTGGCTATCACGATGCGCGGTACAGGCGACAGCGGCACGGGGTAGCCCGCCGCACTCACGTAGCCATCAATCTCACCGCTGGCGTCGTCGCAGGCGCGGTCGACGGCTGCGTCATCAATCTCACCGCTGGCGTCGTGGGCAATGGCGCGCAGTTCGTCTTCGCCAAAGCGTTCGATGAGATCCGCTTTCGTGCAGTAGGGCATGGGTTAGGCCTCCGTTAGCCAGGCTTATGCAGCGCTGGGCAGCCAGGGGTTCATGATGAGCTGAGAGGTGTTCGCCCATTCGTTGGTCGCGCCTGCCTCGTTCATGGCGTTGGTGAGTACCCGGCGTGCTGGACCTTCCATGTTGCTGGGCACCATGGTGTGGCTGTGGCGCAGGGCCAGTGGACGCTCATGGTCGCCTTTCAAGTCCTGGAGTTTCTTGCGAGCTAGCTCATAGTTCTCTGCGTTGAACGGCTGGTTGGAGCGCACAACCAGTTGCCACAGGCCTGCACCGGCATTCACACGGGCATCTACGCCCATGAGGAAGTTGTCGGTCATGAAGACCTGGGTGTCGTTCAAATTGGTCAGGGCGCGGAAGTCATAGTCACGACGCTTCTGAAATACCATCGGCTTGATGGCGCGGGTTAAGTCCATCACGTACCATGCCGCGCCGTTGCCCCCCATATCGTTGGAAACGCCTACGACCTTATTTTTGGCATCCAACACCGGGTGGTCATTAGCAAACAGACGCTTGCCGTCGTAACAGAGCGGGTTGGCGGCCAGCACCTCGACGGCGATTTCGTTAGGGTGCTCTCGGCTTGATCGGCCAAACTCCTTGTACACCGGCGCATACAGGCCGTAGGTGTCGTCTTCGATACTGTCGCGAGGAACGCCTGCGGTGAGTTCAAACTTGCGGTTCTTGATCGAGAAGTCCGCGCCTTCCAGGCCGTGAATAACACGGTCGCCCAACCACTCACGCATACGCGGCAAGGCTTTCAGCCATGGGTACACTTCCACAGCGGTGGTGCTGGTCACGACGGTGCAGAACTGTTCATACACGCTGCCCGCGTCGCCGACAGAGTCAAAGCCTTGCTGGAAGTTGGCCTTGTAGGCCTTGAACAGAGCGTTCAGGTTGGCGTTATTTAAATCCATGGTTGCTATCCTCTTGGGCCAAGCGGGCCGTTAATGGGGCGTTACAGGTAGACGCCGGAGGTGGGGTCGATGGCTACCCACACGCCAAAGTCGTCTACGCCGTCGATGATTCCAGCGAGGGAGCGAGCCGCCTCGCCATCGGTTTTGGCGACGGTGTGGTCGTCTACCAGGTAGCAAGGCTTGCCCACATCAGCGGTGGTGATCTCATCTGCCTCTGCGGAGTTATCAAAGGCAAAGCAACCGACTTTTACGTTTACATGTTGGTCGCCAGCATCGCCGGTGGTGTTGTCCTGGTAGTGCGTGGCCACACCAACAGCCACCAAGCCGGTCGCGGTGGAACCAGCAGCCACAAAACCACTGGCGGCCAGGGCCACGATGCCGCCTGCAAACACCACGGCACTGGCTGCCAAGGGGTAGCTACGGTTGGTGTTATGGCGGTACGGCGTATTGCGGTTTTTGCTAAGAGCCACGGTGATATCCTCTTACGGGTTTAGTGGGAGCCGTCGTTACGCGGGGTTCGCTGCGCGGTACTGCTCGGCGGTCAGCCCCGTAAATTTGCATACCGCTAGCTCTGCCTCGGTCAGTTCACCGTCTTTCGCTTTGGTGTTTTCCGGGGGCTTGCCCTGTGTTTGCGTGGCCTTGAGCGCGGCAATGCTGGGTGCGCCTTCCAGATGTGCTTTGCAGGCGGCGATTCCTTGAACGCGCAACCAATCGGCTGTGGCTTGACCAGGAATGCGGCCATCGTCCAAGCCTTCTTTGATCAATGCGTCCAGCTCGGCGGTGTTGCTGTTGGCTTTCAGGGCCGCTAGCTGCTGGGTGGTTTCTTGATACACGGCTACGGGCACGAACTGGGTCATGTCTGGGGCAGCGGTAGCGGTTGACGCTTTAAGGGCTGCGACGGCTTCCGCTGGCTTCGCGTCGTCTTTGGCACCTAGTGCTGTCCGAAAGGCTTCGGCATCGGCCTGGGCAGCTTTCAATGCAGCAATGGCAGTGTCGATCTGCTCATCGGTTGCTTCAGCGGCCAAGCCAAGGGTTTTAATCAGTTGCTCACGTTTCACGGTGTCGATCTCCTGGTCGTCATCATTGACGTCATGGGTAATCGCCATCCGAGCAGCGGCAAGCTGTGCCGCGCCCTCATCAATGGCTGGGGTGTTTGTTAACGCCAGGTGTAATAGGTCTAACGGCACACCGTTGGCGTCATACGGGAATACGGGGGAGAGGTAGCGATAGGCTGGCGGCTCGCCATTGGGGCCTTCGGCAATCTGGGCTCGGGCGGCGGCTGTCCAGGCGACAGAGCCGTACAAACCATCTTCGCGCCATTCAAGCGAGCGCGGGTCGACCCAGCCAGACGCGGGCGCGGGCTTGCCGTTCGTTTCTGAGTAGAGAATCTGGTGTTCGTAGTCGATGGCGATGTCGGTACTGCGCGCAGCGGCCAGTTGGATAATCGCTTGAGCGGATTCGGCATTGAGATGCCAAGGGCCAGTGCCTGCCGCAGCCCCACGCGGCGCATGGAACGTACCGGATGGCATCAGGCGCGTTTTGTCGTCGGTGATCTGCACTCGGAGAGCGCAGGCGGCGACTTGAATTGCGCGGGGCTTTGTTTGAAGGCTTTGTGTAGTCATGCCCCCATGATCGGGGGCTTAGGGCAGGGCGTGGATTTAAAGCGCTTTAGGAGTTTTTGGAGGTATTAATCGGGACGGTTCGATTCATCATCAGGTAAGTTGCGTGCACGTTTATCCCTTTCCTGTTCTTGTGCTTCTTTTTGCGCAATATTTTTTTCGAGAATTTCCAAGTATTTCCGTGATAAGCACCCTGGTAAAAAGAAAGAGCGCAGCAGGGCATGGCACGCCAAAGTGAGCAAGGCCAGTTCACTGTATTTCTGATAACAATTAGGCCAGTCAATTTTCAGTGAAACGATAAACGCGAGTCCAAGAATGAATAGGTAAGTGTAGAAAAGGTACCGGTGTCCAATTAGCTCATTCTTAATTTGGACCAAGTAGAACTTATCATGACGAGAGCTTTTTCCAACTAGCGCACGTTCGTCAGCTACCAGTGCGATTACAGCGATTAGGAAGCCAGCTAGGATCGAGAAAACGGTTACAAGCGTACTCATAGCGCCACTGTTATCGTGGAACTTAGGCTGCAGCAGCCAAGCAGCTACGAAGGAAATAACTAATGATGCTAGAAGTCCCCCGATGCGCTTCATTGCTGCAGGTTTTTTGAGTAGCTCTACTATTTTCGCCATGCTTTCCGCTCAATTAATTCAGCTCTATAATTTTCCAGCTCTGCCCACACATCAAAGGTAGCGAGGTCATTACGAGCCTGACGGCGCGTAATTTGAAATGTTTTAGAAAGCGTTACGTCCATAGGAGTGACCTTATTGCCTTCTTTTGTAATAAGTGTAATGTCTAGGGTGCCAGGCACGTCTTCAAGCATTTCCAAGCTGGCCCTTTTCATAGACTCCAGCAGTACAGGCTCAGCTTTCTTTCCACCCGTAGGCTTTATCGTAGTGGTGATGTTCATTTCAGCCCACTGGTCTGATGCGATATTCCTGTCTTTCTTTGGCAAGCTACCTTCTAACCAGCCTTGTAGATCATCGGTTAATCGACCAAAAATATTTTCTGCGAACGTATTCTTTTTCGCTGGCGCATTGGTGGACTGATAAAGAACTCCGGACAGTTCAATGAATTTCACGCCTTCATTGCTGACTGTTTCCACGCTTACTTGATTAGAGCGAGGCTGTAGATCGAAAGCCTGCTCCTTAGGATCTAGAGAATATTTGTCGAAAAGGTTTGCAAGGTAATACCAAACTGATTTGTAACCCCTCATTGCTCCATCGGTACACACCAAAAGATCGAAACCATCAATTAAAACAAATGCATCTGCCGTCTTGAACGCTCGTTGTTGAGGGGGGCGTTCTGCTCCGTCTTGATCTACATCTGTTTGTACCCCAATACCCATCGTTGACATTTTTTCATTCGCAGTACCCGCTCCTAAAGCGAGGAGAATGGGAAATTTAGGGTCTTTCCAATTCGAGTGTTTTTCACGTATGGCTATCGTACCAAGCGACTCTGTATATATTTCCGTAGCAGCTACTGAAGCGCTTCTAGTAAGAATTTCACGAACCATATCGGAAAAAGAACGTTCCGGAGCGTAGCCTTCGTTATATACCGCTCTTACATAATGAATGCGCTTGGTGGCCCTACGTCCCATTTTTTTTCCTCAGGTTAATTTTCTAATTATAAAGAGCGTAACCTGAATGCGAATAAAGGTGAATATAGAAATCTAACGCGGGTCTAACCCGCCTTGCCGGGAAAAGCTAGGCCAGCGTAGCGGGTAGCGCCTTAGCGGCGCTTACAGGGGCACGTTGCGGGATGGCGGTTAGAGGCTTAGGTGGTCGGCGAGGATGCCCAGCACTTCGTCTTCGTCGTCATCACTCACGCCAACAAATTCACGGCCGGGGATATCACCCCAGAGGTGAGGGAACTCGGCTTTGGTACCGCCGTAGTTCTGCATGGCGGCGTAGACCATCAAGCTACCCCATTCGACGCTGTCGCTAGCGGCTGAGTAGCTGAACTGCTTTGATAGCTCGTTGCTTTCGCCTTCCAGCACACGCCCGTGGCCTTTGCGCTTTTCAGTGACTGGGGAGTTGTCTTGCCAGGCGCTGCCGTCCGGGGCTTCTTTATCGCGGAAGCGTTGCTGGGTGCGGTTGATCATCTCTTCACCGATGCTCTTCATCGGGGCAGTGAGGTTCTCTCCCTTGTTGAGCAAATCGGTAATAGCACGCTCGACCGCTTCAGAACTAACGTTGATGGTACCCATGAAACTCTCCTATACTGTTATTAAGCGCATGAGACCAATATTCGTCTGGTGTACCCTGCGAAAGCAGATGAGGTATCTGGGGATGACGAACCAGCTGTGCGCTTATCCCGTACTACCGTAGCCGCTGCATTTTTGCTCTTACGTTCCGCTCCGCCGCTTCATCGCTGACCACAAATAGCGTTAAAAAATAGTTTTTCTTGCGGTCCGCCGTACGTTTAAGCGCTGCCCTATAAAGGCGGTCGCCCAAGGCCAAATAAATCATTCGCCCTGGCTCACCATCGCGCTGATATACCTCGCCCTCATCTAATATCTGTTGTATCCGCCGGTAGTCCGCTAGTCCTACTTCAGGATGGCTGATCTTATGCGCCGCTAGGCTCTCCTGTGAGAGCAGTACTACGGGGCTTTCAGCGCCTAACACTTGGCGTTCTACTGGCGGCACCACGGCCACTGGGTACTCGCCTCGCATCTCTCCATTCCAAAAGCGGTTGAATAACGACGCCTCCACTAACTGTCCGACGTTCTCTCTAGCGATCGTTGCGTCAACGCTGTCCAGCCGGTTCAATCGTGCAGCGATCGCACGTTCGGTGGAGGTTTGCCCTGGGGCGTAGTCCCAGCCTGGCTGTATGCCGTTAGGCACGGTGACGACTTCGCCGGTCGTGTTATCGACGTTTTCATAAGTGCCATCATTCGGTGCGGCGTCCGGGCCTTCTTTGTCCAGGCGCTTCAGGCCGCGCTCGTTGAGCGTTTCCACACCGCAGTTGCACCCAAAGCCGTTGGGTGGGTAGTGCGCCTGCCACCAGGGATGGCCAGCGGGTAAAACCAGGTTGTTCCAGCGTTGATGTTGCTGTCGTGGGTTCTCTACCGTGTTGTGTACGTAGCGCCAGTAGGGGCGCAAGCGCATCATGTCCGGGTCGGTCATCTGCGCCCAGCGGCCAGCGGCGTAACTGGTATCCAGATTTGTCTTGTAGATAAGGCGGGTACGCCAGGCACGGCCCGCCTTAGAGCCTTCGCCTGTCCAGCCAGTCCAGCCGCGCTTCGACACGATCTCTTCAAACTGCTTGCGGAACTCGCCGAGACTCTGGCCGTTGCTGATCGCGTCATCGACTGCGCCGCGTAGATCTGCCAGCAAGTCGGCCTTGGTAGCGCCCGCCACGACAAATGCCGCGTCGTTTTGGTCGCGGGTGATCTGACCGCTGCGAGCCGTGGGCAGGTTGAGCTTGTTACGGAAGAACGTTACCTGCTCGGGGAACGGGCGGTTGAACTGGGCGCTAATCGGCATTGCCGGTTTCCTCATCCACCGTGGCTCTGCCTGCTAATGTGGCCGCTTCAAACGCGGTGGCCATCACGTTGGCCAACTCGCTTTCATCCAAGTCATCAAAGGCGGCGGCAATCAGCGATTGCAGCTGCTCTAGGCTTTCGGCTTGCTCGGCGAGCTGCTGCACCTGGTTAACCCAACTATCGATGATGGGTTGCGCCTGGCTGTCGAGCTGTTCGAGGGTTGCGTCCCGGTAGTAGCTGGGTTGGCCTGGGTGGGTGGGGGCCTGACGTAGTGCTGCTAGTGGTTGTTTAGATGCTGGTAAGCGCAGTGCACCCATAAACGGATTTGGCGCTGCCTTTGGCATCAGTACGTCTTCGCCTTCCTGGGCTCTCGGGATGCCGGATTTCTCATGAAGCCACCACAGAGGGATCTTGGCACCCATGTCCACAAATGTGGGCACGCTCTTGGCGAGGCGTTCGAGATCTTCGGTTTCGCCGGTATCAAGGTAGAAGCGCGGTGCACGCTGCGACTTTTCAATCCCGTAGTTAAGAGCCGCCATGGGCCACAACATGTTATTACGGATGCTGCCCGCGTACTGACGAACGTCTGAGCGTATCAGGCTGGCCTGACCCCGTTCATGCACGTTGCCAAGTGCGTTAGTGTTTGTGCCTTCGCCGGTGCCACTTGTTAGTGTGCCGCCTAGTATTGCCCTCGCTTTAGCGCTTTCGCACCAATCCATCATAGTTTTGTAGAGGTCGGCAGACGCACCCTTACCAGCGGCCTCTGTAAACTCGATGTCCATCCCTTCGGGGATGATGCCTGCCGCGTTCTGTCCCAGTGTGACGACGGCGCGTAGCAGCGTGGCTTTCTCTTTTTCGGTGGCGTTCTTTGGGTACTTACCGATGCGGGCGGGTAGTCCGTAGATTTCCAGCAGTTGCGCGAGATCCCCCAGCGCGTAGTTTTGAAACAGATAGGGCCACGCCAATATACGGTGCAAGCCCATGCGTGCCACGTAGCCAGTTTTAGCGCGGTGGCGGTGCTGCACCCATCCCAGTGGCCATAGTTCATCTCCCGTTGCGCTGTTGTCGCGCAGAGTGATGCAGTTCTGGTCGTCGGGATGCAAGCGGAACCATGAGTGGGGGCGCAGCGTAGGCTGCTCGATGTAGCGCAGTGCGCCATCGCGCTGCCAACTTAGTTCGAGGTTTGCCCAGCCGTGGCCGATGCCGGTGCCGAGATCAAGAATTAGGTCTTCAACATTGATCCCGCTAAACACTTCTATTGCATGCTCGGTGGCTTTCTTCTCACGGGCATCAGCACCGTCGGGCGGAACGATCTGCCACTCAAGCTCTGCCGCTAACTGGCGGCGCTTGCCCAAGTTGGCTCCAATTTGCGGATCTTTTTCCTCCATATCGTCAAAGAGTTCAGACTGCGCCTTGAGGTCGCCTTGTTCTGCGGCCTCCAGGATCTGGTACAACCGCGCAGGTGTTAACCCCTTGGTGGGGTGTTCGGCGAACTCTCTTTTGAGCTGACCAATACGGGCATCGTTAGTCTGTTCGTCTTCAAGCGCCTGGCTGTTGTCGCTGCCGAATAACCGCTTGATGAGTGCTTTAGGGCTTACCATGCGCCGCCTCCTATTCCAAAGCCTGTGGATTCAATGTCGTCGCTGTCGTTGTCCTGGCGGCTGCCAGGCAGGGGCGCGGGGGTGAAGTCGATCTCTATGGCTTCCATCTCGGCGGCGTGATCAGCTAGAACGCAAGCCATTGCGCCATCACCGTGGCGTTCGCCGCTGGTTTTGCCTTCAGGCAGACGGGCGACACCACGCACCAACTTGAAGGCGCGGTGATCGTCTACTAGGCCATCGTCTTTCGGCAGCGTGATAGTGCCGTCTTCAAAGCGGGCCTTGTAGCGGGGCATGCGTTCGCGGTACCAGTTTTCGGTGGCCATCACTTGGTCAACGATTGAGCCCCACTTGTCCGTAGCCGCTTCGCCCATGTAAGAGCCGTTGCCACGGCTGTCGATGGCGACGCCGCATAGGCGTGGCAGCGCATCACCGATAGCAAAAAGCACTTGCTCTTGCTGCTTGAAGGGCACGTTGTGCATTTCCATTAGAAAGGGCACGGTGCGGTGCAGGGTCTCGCCGATCTCCATGGGGGCAATCACCGAGAGGTCACCGCTACGGGCAAAGTCTTGCCCCATGGCGTGTTGGCGGCGCGGGTTAAGCGTTGCTAGTACTGGTTTGAGGTTGTCGTTGATCCAGTCGGCCATTTCAGCGGCGCGTGAGGGCTCTGGCATGGCGTTAAATTCACGCGTGCCGTTAAAGCGCAGCACGGGGGCTGGGGCCATACAGGCTTCAATCATCACCCGAGTCAGGTAGCTGCCGCCGCCTTGGGCCGGAATGCAAAATAGCTCTTCGTCTTCGTTAGGCTTGTAGCGGTTGATCAACTGCTGACGCCACTGCACTTCGCCTTCGCGTGTCCACGGCACACCCGTGACTTTACAGATACGTTTGTAGAAGCCATCGGCTAGCGCATCGTCTAGGTCGACACGGTGCAAGCTGTAGTCGTACTTTCCAGCACGTATGTCAGTGACCAGCTCATTGAACGGGTTATCTTCGCCGTTGTGGGTGCTGATGATGCGAATCTGACCACCCCAGATTGTCATGGCCATCGCCGCTTTTAGCAGCTCCTGGATGTCATCCACGAACGCGGCTTCATCAATGACCAGGCGTTCGCCGGGGCGACCTTTACTGCGCAGGTTACGCGGGTTTGAGGTAAACGCTTGGATCTGGTTGCCGCTGTCGAACTTGATGGTGTAGCTGAGGATCTGCTTGTCTTCAGCTTCAATCACCGACTCTTCGATCTGGCTGGCGGCTGCTTGGTAGGCTTTGGCCCAACCGGCGCAATCCTGAATAAAGCCTTGGGTCATCTCTTTGTTGTAGGAGATGTAGTAGACGTTTGCGCCCGCACTGGATGCGGCGTAGAGCACATCGTCTGCCGCTTCACCGTAGGAAAGGCCGATACGGCGGGATTTCTCAATCACCTTGACGGGCGAGTTGTCGTTTACCCAGCGCTGCTGGTAGGGCAGCAACACGCTTTGATCGATAGCAGCACTCACGACATACCCTCTAGGATCGCTGCCCGAAGTGCCGCGACGCCTTCATTGGAAAGGCCTTGGGCGCGGCCTGCGGTTTCGGCCTTCTCAGCGGCTTCTTTAGCCACTTCCACCCGCAGCTCTTTGGCCCACTTTTTCTGGCTGAGTGAGACACGGCCAATATCGGCCAAGGCTTTGGTGACGCTGCTAAGGTGCTTGGCTGCCACGTCAGGTTCATGTTCGGCTTTACGCATGGCGATGGAGATACGCAGCAACTGGTCTTGCACGATCCGTGCGGTGGCATCGATAAGATGACCACTTTCGTCTTCGCTTTCCGACGCCATGGCGCGGGCAAGCTCGGTAGTTTTACGCACGTCGCCCATGGCCTCTTCGAACTCTTCTTGCAAGTCTTGGCCATAGCGGTGAACGCTAGACTTGGAAACGTTATAACCGCGCTCGCTTAACCAGCCAGCTAACGCTTCGTAGCCCTGAAAGCCACTGCTAACGAGCTTTTCGTTTAGCTCTTCGCGCACCTCTTGGGGTAGGTCAAAGACCTTATTGCGTGGCGGCATGGGTCAACCTCTCTCAAAGACCGGGGCGAGGTTTGGCAACACCAGGCACATTGGCAAGGCCATTGGCACAGTCAGAACCGCGTGAAGTGAGTGTCACGATCCAACCAGCGCGGGGCTGCTGAGCAATGACCAACCCTTGTTCTTCTAACCAGGCAATATCGCCATGCAGCTTGTCGCGGCTGATATGGTGGGCGTACGCACCTTGAAGCTCATCGTTAAGGCTGTATTCGTTGGTGGTGAACTGCGCACGGCGTAGCAGGATGCGCAGAATACCGAGGCGACGGCCTTCGGTTTCAAAGTCTTGATAGCTCATTACCGGTTCCCCTTTTCCGTCAGCAGGTATTCGTGCAGGCGGTTCAGCAAGGCATTGCTGGCATTCATAGACGCGGAAAGTTCTGCCACCCCTCGGTTCATGGTGGCCATTTCGCTGCGCAACTGGTCAATCTCGCTATAGCCGGGGCGGTTATCCAGTGTTTGCTCTAGGCGCGATAGGTGCTTGTCAACGTCATCGACGCGTTCATTGAGTTTGCTAATGGCGGTACCGGTGGCGCGGTGCTTGTTCAGCCAGTAGATGTAGACCGCCATTACACACATGAGCAGCGCCTGCAAAATATCGAATAGCAGCTTTGCCGCTGCCCAGTTGATGACATCCACTGTGATCCCCTATGGCAGGTGCTGCTTGATGGCTCGCGCAACGCTGGCGCCTGTCGCTGCCCCGGCTGCCAGCAGTGCAAACATCCCTTGTGGCAATGCGACTTCCCATAGCGGTAGAACCGCTTCTAGGGTGCCGAACACGGTGGCAGCAAGGCTGAGGCGTACTGACCATAGCCGGTGCCAGTTATGAGCGTCGTCAATCAATCTCATGCTTATCCTCTCCAGCGGGCAGGGCCGCTTGTGCGTGTGTCTACGTGGGTGAAGCTGCCGTAGCGGCCTACACTGGCGGTGGGGTGATGGGCCTCGACGTAGTCGGCAACAGCGGCTGGTGAAATACCCTGTACGCGGATATCTGCCGCACGGCCAAACACATGTTGACTATTGGCAGCACCACCCACACGGCGGTTGTGCGCGGCACAACGACAGCCGCTGGTGATCACTACCGGCACGTTGAAGTGGATGCGGATGTCTTGCAGCAGCGCTAGAGTTTCAAGATCGACGGTGTCGAAGCCGCAGCCGCATTTGCAGGCAAATTCACGGCGGCGGAAATGGGTAGAAAGGTCGTCACGGGGCATGGTGAGAAAGCCTCATTGCGGGTGAGCGATAAACGCAGGTGCAGTGAGGTTCAGGCTAGAGGGGATTGGCTAGGCGGCGGGAATCAAGCGGTTTAGGAGTTTTGATGGGCCAGAAAGCAAACAACCCGCCGGGGCGGGTTTGTTACGGAACTAAGACAAAGTCAGCGGGGACAGTCGGTAGCCCACATGACTTGAAAGGTAGGCCACTGGGACTCAAGATAAATAACTTTGCCCTTGTTATTTGCTATAAAGCGTTGATAGCCAGAATAGGCACCATATGCATTCTTACCATTTACTTCGCCACACACAGTTGCAAGCCCATTAGGCGCGGTACCACTCTTAACACTGCGGAACTGAGCTGATTCTGGATCACGTAGCCGATCAGCAACAGCTTCTTTGGCTGTCTTTATCTCGCCTGATTCGCAGCCTGCTAACAGAGCGGCAATGATAATTGTAATCCCTGTGAGCGCTCTCATAATGTACCTTTTCTAATATTGATAGTTAGTTCGATCGTTACCAGTTGCACGCTTCACGCAGCGGAGAAATAGCTTCTTCAAGTCCAGTGATAGGAAACTGAACGGTAATGGGTGATTCACTGAACGGGGTTGCGCGTACGGTCAGAACATTGCCATCGAACATGCTACGAATGACTGGGATCGACTGGCCTCCGTTCCATAGCCCAAGCGCTTTACTATCTGTCGAAGCCTGCATATTTCGCGTCACGGCATTCTGTTGATCGACCCTTAACGTTACACGACCATAACCCTGAATATCGGCCATGTGGTGTTGTGCAAAGCCAAAGTACATGACTGTCTTGTTTTCGTGGCATCGCAGAATCAGGCTTGGCCTACTGTCTCTTCCAAACCGACCTGCTACCGCCTCAATCGCCGTTGTACGCAGCACCACGGTCTTACTATCGTCTATGGGTGAAGTTTGCTCACTCACATTCCACTCAGATACAGTCTCTCGCTCGATGGCAGGCCGGTATTCTGCATCGTAACAAGCCAGGCGGCGCTGGTCGTTTGAGATATCGATGCAAGTTTCGGAAGCGTGAGCCTGTCCAATCGAAAGCGCTAATGCTGTTGCTATAGTTGTTACAATGTTCTGCACAATGTTCCCCTTATTATTTATTATCTCTAACTTAGTTGAGGCTAGCTTAGCCGTTTGCATTGTCGCCGAAAAGATCAGATTGCATCCGGGCGCGGGCGAGTTTTCGCTGCTCGCCTAGAATGCTGTAAACCTGCGCTTCTGTAAGACCGTAGTCCTCGACCAACTGAGGAATGTTGTCGCCGGTGTGACGCTCCCAGATTTCACGGTCTCGTAGAGCGCGGTCAAGCTGTCGGCCCTGGGGCACATAAAGGCTACGACCACCTGCGAACGAGCTAATAGCACGCACGGCTGAAAAAGCACGGTTGCGTGCTACCTGCGGATCATCACCAGCCCGGATATAGGCGTTCTCGACCACTGTGAGCATGTCGCTCAGCCCTTGTGGCCACTTCTTTAGGATCTCTGGGTCGAGATAGTCCAGAGCATCGGCGGGGACGCCGAAGCCTAGATCTAAGTTGTCTACCTTATGAGAGGTCATTGGGGTACCGTCCTTGCCGCTTGGCGTCGATGATCAACGCCTGGAGCAGCTTGTGCAGTTGGCTGTCGTCGAGAAAGTCCACGCGGTCGACCTTGAACATGTGCTTCGCCATGCCATCGGCATAGGCCCAGGCGCGGTCCGCTTCTGCCAGTAGTGCCTCGATCTTCTTCATTTCCCGTTGGCGAGAGCGGGGCGGGTTAGGTGCCTTACGGCCTGCCTTTTTTGCGGGCTTTGGCTCAAAGCCCAGGCGGCGGAACTCAAACATCACGCCGCCTACGGTGCGGTTAGTGAGTTCTTTGGCACTGCTCACCCCAGCAGTACGGGCGAGGATGGCGCGGTAGTCGTCATCACTCAGGCCTAGTTGCGCCTTAGCGATATGGATCTGGGCCAGCTTGCCTTTGCTAATCATGACGTTGCTCCCATCTGACGGCGTACCGCGTTGCACCAGCCGCCGCAGGGCTTGCCGTGGTTGTCACCTTCGTGGCACGCAAACACGCCCTGACACTTCACGGCGGCGTTGAAGTCGCGCTGGGTGTGCAGGCTCTTGGATGCATCGCTACCCTTGCGAGCCGCACAGCCACCGCACATGGGTACCGCTTGGTTGAGGACGTATTCCAGCTCTTCGCCTTCCAGGATGCGCACGGGACGCGGCTGGTAGCTGAGGCACGTGACGCCTGCGCCTGGGTCGGTGGCCCATCCGCCTTCCGGCCACGGAGCCCCAAGCTTCATTTCAATCATGCCGTCGATGATGTGGCACTGGTTCAAGTGCAGACACATACCGCACAGCATGCTGAAAGTGAGCTGCCACTCTTCAGGCACTGGTGTGTAGGGGATGCGTTCAGAAGCCATCGGCCACCTCGTCAACCTTGATCTCAAGGTCAGGAAAGTGCTTCTTGAGGTGAGCCACCGCAGCGCCTTCAGTACCAAAATTCGGTACAACACCGACCACGCGAGGCGTCACCATGCGATCGGCTTCTTTCTTGCCCCAGCCACGCTTCAATGCCGCATAGTCCTTTTTTCGATAGGCCGCCCGCTTCATTGGCCGCCAGAAGCGCCCTTGGGGATGCACTGGTTTACCGTCCTCGGTTTTTGTCCATTCAAAGTTCACGGTGCCGTCCACGTAGACCATAACGAAAATCTTCTTACCGTCATGCGCCTTGGTCAGCGACAGCGTGTGACCATCGGCCAGCAGATCCACTCTGCCGCCCAGGTGCTTTAATCGCTCTTTGATCTCTTTCCACTTATCCATTGTTCACCTCATTGGCTGCTCATCAGTGCCGGGCTACGACGCCCAGCGGGTTTCTTTTGCTTGCGCTGCTTTTCACGCTTACGAATAACGGATGGCAACTGCTCGTAGCAGGCCTTACACGGCTGGATAGTCACGCCATGAGTCAGGTAAAAAAACTCGCTATCGTCCGGCCACCATTCGTTGCATTTCGTGCATAGCTTCTCTGGGCCGAGATCGGTCATCGCGATCTGTGATCGTTGTCCCTTGGCCATAAGTAGTCTCCGGGCTGCTCATCAGTGCTGGACCACCACGCCCAGCAGACGCCCCACGTGGGGGCGTTTCGCTTTTTATACCTCCGCGATGTTTAGGCTGATGGGCTGGTAACGCTCGGTTTCGCCGATGCGCTCATAGATCCGCACGTAACTCTTGGAGCCGGTGATCTGGACGGCGTCGGCGATGGCATCCATCGCTTTCAACCAGCGCGGGTCGTCAAAGTCATGGCGGCGCAAGGCAAGCACCGCACCAGTGCGCAGGTTGCCCTGCTTGTCGGTACGGAAGGCGTCCTGAACGATGGTTTTCACCTCATGCCCAGCGCCAGACGTCCAATCCTTCAAGCACTCATCGATCAAGCCCTTGGCAGCTTCCAGGCGTTCATCGAAGGTGATGTGATCAGCTACTTGGCGCTGGATTTTGTAGCGGCCATCAAAGCTCAGCAGCGTGACATTGCCTTTCTTGCCACCCACGTTGACGCCGTATTGCTCAGCGGAGAGCTGTACAAAGGTTTCGATGTCGCCAAAGGCAGCGGTTTTGAACTGTTGCAACTGGCGGTTCAGCTCAATGGCCTTGGTGACTAACTCAATGGCGAGTTCATCGCGGGCTTGGTCGATCGGCTTGATGCTGTCTTCTGGGATCAGACGCCCCTTGGCATCCATTCGATATCCGTCGGGTACTTGCTGGGTGGTGATAGCAGGGGTGTTCATATTCAGGCTCCTTTACGTGCGAAGTTAGCGCTGATGTTGCGTGTGTTTTTGTGGCGGTGGTGGTGCATCGGCTCGATGAATGCACCATTACGCTGGCGAATAGCTTTGTTGTTGCCCAGGCCCAGCAGGAACTCTTCCCATACGGCGTATTCGCCGGGTAGTTCATAGGGTTCGATATCTGCTGGTTCGCTTGTGGCTGTTGCTAGTCCGGTATCCCAGGCCCACCACAGGCGCAGAGCCACTGTGGCTTGGGCGGGGAGCAGCGGTTCAGGCTCTAGTGCTTCGGGTTTCATCAGCAGTTGTTCACATTCCTCTATGTTGCTGAGGTACTGCGGTAGGCTGATTCCCAGCCGTGATAGGCGCAGACGTACAAAACGGTCGGCGTAGTACTCCAGGTAGTCGTCGCGGTACGTTTTCATGATTGCTCTCCCTGGGTGGCCACTTTCAGCAGATCGGCGAGGCGCTTGGGGCCGCTGGCTTTCTCGCTGGCCTTATCGTGTTGCGGCTGGCGCTGGTGAGTAACATGCGCTTGGCGTTTGGCTAACCGCTCGTGTTCAGCAAGAACGTCATCGGTAGAACGCTCTCGCAGTGCCGCTGCTGGGACACGGTTTGCGGGCTGTTTGGCACCGCTGCGTGCCTGCTCTTCGCGCTGCTTTTCCACTTCACCGGCGTGGCGATCAGCGCAGTTGGCGACGACTTCATAGAGGTAGCCGTGGCCGCTTAGCGGTAGGTTGCTGGGTGGGCGTTCCAGTAGTTGATCCAGTGCCATTACCCACACCTTTAAAGGCGCTTCCCGTGTGATGCCTTTGCGTTCAATCACGCCGCTGGTAATCACGTCTTTCAGCTCGCCAAGCAGGCGAGCACTCTTAGCGCTGGCCAAGGCACGGGTAGCAGGTCGGAACATGCCTAGATAGCGGATGACGCGGGAGCTGAGCTGCGCGGGCATTTCCAGCGCAGCGGCTAGCGCCTGGTTGTGTTCGCCCTGGGTGACGAAGGCGGCCATATCACCGCTCATGCCACATTCTGGGCAGGTGGCTTTAAGGGTCATTGGTCGTCTCCCTGGCGATCTGGGTTATGCGGGCAGGTTTGGCAGTGTCGCCATAACCGCATAGCGGGCGGGTTATGAGTGGGCGCTGGGCGAGCGCGATAGTCGCGGCACTGTTCAACGCTAATGGTGAGTTGTTGGGCTGGGCACTGAAGACCGTCTAGCGCTGCCAGCACCTTCTTTTCGATGCTATCGGTAGAGGGGCTTGGATAGCGGTTCGCCAGTGCCAAAGAGACCGCACTACGTGATACACCGATACGCTCACCGGCCATCTTGCGATTGGTGGCGCGTACCTCTGTAGCGAGCAGGGTGATCCAGCGGGGCGGCTCTGTGCCCCAGTTGGATATATCAACAGCGCGGGTGCGGCGGATGGCGCTCATGGTTCACCCCCTTCGGTCTTGGTCACTCGTGAGTAGACGACTTCACCTGTGTTAGGGTCGTAGAGCTGCTTAGTGCGGCGGATCTGCGGCGCCATAGGGCCGGTCCAGCAGCTAGGCACAAGCTGGAATCGGGCTGGTACACCTGGCTTTCCTTCCCTGATGGTTTTCACGTACTTGGCACGGCTGAGCATGGTTAGGTACTCATCTGCAGCGGCGCGGGATATCGGCGTGATTACCGTGCTGGCAGCATCTGCCAGTTCTTGCCCGGTGCAGGTACCGATGATTTTTAGCGTTCGCCATAGTTGCTCACGCCCTGGCGGTGGTGGCAGTGATCCATCACGACGCACCCGGGGCGCTTCAGCACCAACGTCGCGTTTGAGTAAGTAGATGGCCGTGGTGGCGGGCGGAGCATCAGGGTTGCTACGCACAAGAAAGCCGCCTGCAATGAGCGCCCGCAGGTAGTCGCTGATACGGCTCTCTGTCAGGTCAGGTTGCCGTTTCAGTGCAATACGGATGCCTTGCATAGTGATAAGGCCGTCATCAGCGTGCTGGTGACGAATGGCGTCCCAAATGCGCTGGCGGGGTGTTGCATCACCTGCCAGGGTGGATAAGGATTGCTTACGCTTTGCGATGTTTTTGGGCGACATGGCTTAGCCCCTCCGCGCCGGTGGTTGGCCGGTGTGGATCTCACGCTCGCCCCATTCCCGAAGGCCGACCATCTTCCAACCTTGGACGCTGGCTTCTGAGTGGATCTGGTAGAGGTTGACGGCGACTCGGCGTAGGCAGCCTTTCACGCGATCATTTACGGCTTCCAGTAGGTCGTCGTCGATCTCTATATCGGGGTAGCTCTTGTCAGCTAGGGCGCGGACGTCATCCAGGCTGGCGGCTTGGGCGGGCACCCATTCCAGTACGCGGTTATGCAAACGCTCTAGCCGCGCCATGCTGGCAGGCACGCGCTCTTCACCAATCAGGATCAACGTGCCTTGGCTGGCGTTGTAGATGTCGGTTAATACGTTGGCAGCGGCTTTGTCGATCACGTACTGGACGTCATCAATAATCAACGGTCGGCCCGAGCGGCTGAGCTGCTCGGCGATCTGGTCGACCATCTCACTCAGGGTTTTCATCGGGATGATGCCCATCTCGCGCAGAATGGCGATCACGAACGCTTTCTTGGTCCAGCTTTCGCGGCACTCGACGTAATAGGCACGGTGCATATTGGCGGCATAGGCCGCTGCTAAGCTTTTCCCGTAGCCGCTGGGGCCGTACATAACCACTAAGCCAGGAAGTTCCGGCGGGCGGTTTGCGGCGCTTTCAACTGCAGCGGCGAGTAGTCCGACATTAGTGAGTGGTACAATGGTATTGACGCTCATAGTGCTTCCTTATCGAAGGTTGGGGTGTCGTGGGCCGTGGTCTAGACGGCCCGTCGGGTGCGGGTGGGTGACAGCCCACCTGCATCCATTTCTGCATCCATCACCTTGGCGATGGCTTTTAAATCACTGTGATTCTTGTAACGTTCGTGCCAGTCGCGAGCGGCTTCCGGCACTTCCTCTCCTTGCTGTAACTGGCCATCCAGCTTTTTCCAAAGCCGGTAGCGCTCCATCTTGTTGTGGGGTATTTGAAAGCGTGTGCCTTGATCCGCCAGTTGCTGGGCGTAGGCGCGGCCTGCGGCTGCCTGCTTTTCGTCTGAATAACTGGCGGCAGGTGTAATTGCTCGGATCTCAACATCACTACCGGTGACCACCCTGGCTTTCTGCACTAGGCGGTTAAGCTGGCCTTTTTCGCGTTTTTCGGCAGCGCGCTGAATCATGGTGGCAGGCATGGCGGGGGTGGCGTTGCCATCCAAAAGGGCGTCGCCGATGTGTTCGCCTTCTAAGGTGAAGATGCCAACGCTACCGGTGTCGCGGTAATCCCAGGCGACGCGGATCTCTTCGCCGTGGAAATCGCGTAGGGCATCCAGGAAGTAGACACCGCCATTAATGCGCACTTCGCCACGGTTGGTTTTGCGCACTTCTTGGGGGCGCATCAGCGAGGCGACTACATCGGAAGGCGCGGTCAGCGCTTCAAAGCCTTCGGCACTCTTCCAGGCTTCCATCGGGCTTTGGTGGCGCAACTTACCGCTGTCTAAATCGCGAACTTTGGGCAGCCCTTTATGAGAGCGGTGGTTATAAACATCTAACGCATCGTTTAAGCGATCGAAGAACTCTTGAAAGGTGGGTATTAGCGCGGGCTTTAACCCCTGTTTAATATCGCGTCGGCTTAACTTGTGCGCTTTAGTGGAAGCTTCTTTATCCATGTCAGCGCCGATATAGCTGTCCATGGTTTTAGCCAACCGCACTAGGATGGTTTTGTGTGGACGTTCAATCACACCGCGTGCCTGTGAGTTATAAGGCAGCGAGTGGGTAATGGTGCCGCCTAAACGGTCGACCACTTCATAAACAATGGCGTTGTCAAAGCCGCTGCCGTTATCGACGTAAAACAGGTTGAACATGCCCACGCGGCTGACGGCATCGCGCAGCGCATCCAGTGTGGCCACGGTGGATTCGGCAAGGTTGAGGGCGAAGCCAACGATCCGACGGGTTGCCCAGTCGATAATCAACGTGATCTCTGGCCGGAAGGCTTGGCCGGTGAGGGGGTTGATCACTTCAGCATCAAAGGTGTGACCATCCGCTACCCACACATCGTTGGGCCATAGGTCATCTGTTTTACGGCGTTTAAAGGGCTGTAGCGCTTTCAGCTCATGGGCACCCATGCGGCCACGTTCCCGCGCCTCGGGGCTTAGCTTGGCAAGCCAACGGCGCACCTGGTGTATAGAGGGGTGCGGAGGCGGGGTCTGTTCGACCAGCAGCTGGTAAGCAGCTTCAACACTCGGCTTTTGCGGCTTCTGGTAGCGCTTGAGAAAATCACCGGCCCAGGGCGGCATGCTCATATCTGCCTGGCGACGCTTAGGGGCCAAGCCGCGTTCGCCGTGCTTTTTAAAGTCGGCGATCCAGCGCTTTAGGGTGCGCTCGCTTAGGTTGCGGGTTTCCGTCTTACGGTCGTTGGCCATTACCACGCGCTGCTTGAGGTAAGGCGTTAGATCGTCTTCCTTCGCGTGGGCGACTAACGTTTCGATGGCGCGTTGCTGGCTGACCATCTTGCTCATGCGTTCGATTTCGCGAACGAAGGCCACGCGGGCGGTCATCACCTGGCGTTGGGCATCTGTTAGCTGCTGCTGGCCTGGGCGCTGATCTTCTGGCTGCGGCGCGATGGTGCTGGCTGGTGTCGGATCGGCATTGTCCGCCTGTGCCAAAAGCAGTGCGTTTTGGGTTTCGGTGGGTAGAACCGCGAAGGCGTATTCCACGGCCTTGCTGCCCAGGCGCTGCTGGCCTTCCCAGCGGTGGCGCTTAGCATGTTCACGCACATTGCGTTCTGTTCCGGGGAGCCCTGGTAACCCGGCCAGTTCTTTGGCGGTGTACCAGTTCATTCCTCTTCTCCCATAAGCTTTTTCAGCTTGCGCAGATCCGCATTGACTCGCTCCTGAATGCGAGAGAGCTTCCCGTATTCAGCAGCAAGCGCCTCACGGCCATAGGCCACACGACCGCCGCGTAGGTGTACTATCCAATCGGTAAAAGCATGGCTTTGGCACACTTCCTCAAGAAGCGGAATACGATAGAAAGGGATGTTGTGGTCGCAGCGCGCTGGGCTAGACCACGCATCAAGCATGTGCTTGGAAACGTCGTCACCTGAATAGCGGCTCATCTGTGCGGCGACTTCATAGCGGTCAACGGGGCAGTCCTTTAGCACCATGCCCACCAGCTCGCTGACCTGCGCGGCATAGTTACCGCTGCCAGGTGAAGGTACGACCGGTACCGGCACCTCAAAGATGTCTAGCGTTTGGGTATCCTTGACGCGTCGCATGGCTATGCTCCTTGCGCTATTTGACGATGCGCCGAAACGTTAGAAACGCTATCCTTGTTGCATAAATGGTTTTGCGCTTTTGCAGTTGTGAGTTTTTCTGCACGATTGGGGCGTTCGCGGCAGGGTGTGCCGTCATGGTTCCAGCGCTCTGGCCAAATAGCTTGTGGGGTAAAACCAAGCTTTTTGGCAATAGCGCGTTCCATGCGTGGGTAAGGTGTGTACTTCACTAGTTGTACTGCGTTGCCGGTGACGCCCAGCTCATCGCTTAGTTTGCGCAAGCTGCAACCCTGACTGCGGAGTTGGTATTTCAACCACTCCCAGCGCTGGGAAGGATTGATAGGAATTTCGTTGTTCATGGCGTCACCTCGGTGGCGTTTTTTGGGGTGTCTAACCTGTCTTTCCCCATAAACATAGCGCGGATAAAAGTGTATATCAAGCGGATAAATGAGCATCCGTTTCTTTTTATTGCGCTAAACGCTCTTTTTTTTGTGCATGAGGTTGTAAAACAGTGGGTTACGAAGAAAAGGATGCTGACCAACTCAATGATGATAACCATCCGATTCCTAATGGGGGAATCGGATGCTTCCCTGCGCGACTTAAAGGAGCTTTAGGCAATGAGAGTGCGCGCGTATTTTCGCGTAGATGTGGTTTGTCTGAAGGCGCTATACGCAGTTATATGAGCGGAGACACCTATCCAACCCTGGATCGCCTAGAGCTGATTGCCAATGCGCTTGGTAAGGACATGCAATGGCTTGCATTTGGTGATGAGAAGGCTGATTCAATAGATGTAAAGGGCATGGACGACTACGCTTTTGTGCCACTGTACGACGCCCAGTGCAGCGCGGGAGGTGGTGCCTGGAACGAGAATTGCCGTGTGCTCACGCATATCTCATTCACGCGCTATTCATTACGCAAGCAGGGGCTTACGCCGGATCACCTCTCAGCGATCCGCATCGACGGCGATAGCATGGAGCCTGTGCTGCACAGCGGTGATACGGTGCTTATTGATCACACGCGCACTACGATTGAGGGAGAGGGTATCTATATCCTGCGCCTGGATGGACACCTCTACGCCAAGCGGCTACAGCGCAATTTTGATGGGATAGCTATCATCAGCGCCAACAGTGCTTACGATAAGGTGACGGTGCCGCGTGATCGCCTGGCTGAGCTTGAGATTATCGGGCGCGCCGTGTGGTCGGCGGGGTGGTTGTGAGGAGGAGTATATGAAAGGCAGGGTAGTTGCATTTAATGCCAGGAACGGTATGGGGGCCATACATGTCGAGGATGACAGCATTACGGTGGCTGAGTTTATTAGCGGATGTGATATCGGAAAAAACGACTTAGTCCAAGGTGACCTGCACCAAGAGGGTTGCTACGAGCTTTATAACCTTACTCAAGGCGAAATGATGGTTGTATCCATTGAAGGCACTGACTGCTCGCCGCAAATGGCTCGGCGTTTACTCCAGATTTAGGCTATGCCAAATAACTAGCAAAAGAGGCCGCCCACTGTAGGAACGGCCTCTTTTTCAATTTGCGCATCTTTGGCACTGGTGGTGTCTAATCTGCTGGCGCTATATACTAGCTTCATGTTCGTAACCCGCTGAATCTATAGCGCTAAATTTCGCCTCTCATCCCAGCTTATCCCTATTTGTTGTTTATAGTCCCACATTAGGCCGTTGTGCCATATCTCCTGCTAACCCACAGTAATGTAAATCATGGAAACCTTAACTCATTGAAAAACCTTTGTTTCCGCATTTCAGGCGCGATCCAAAAATTTGTTTGGTTGCACTCATAATCCCTTGGTCGTAGGTTCAAGTCCTACTGGGCCCACCATTTTTATTCCTGTTCCCCTCCGCATAGACTCTCCCAAAAAAATCGCAGGCCTTGATTACCTGACGGTTACCTTTGTGTGCCTTCCGTTCTGAGATTCTAGCTTCTTCCTAATAGTAAGCGTTAACACTGCCGTTTTATGGCTTGCCTTGCCTGCGTAGCTATTGTAGATAGTAATAAAAATCCATATCATTCGCTTTCATTTGATGGCTTCTTCTTATACCCGCTGAGACCTCCCCGATGCTCCGTACACCCTTACTTTTTCCCGTTGCGCCGCTGGCTGCGGCTGTTCGTCGTTCGCTGATAGCGTCGCTAGGTGGGGTGCTCAGCGTTGCACCATTAATGGCGCTTGCTCAAGAAGAGGTGGTCTCTAACGATACCGTGGTGGTTACCGCTACGGCCTTGAAAGTGGATACCCCGCTGGTGGAAACGCCCCGCCCAGTCTCAATTGTTGATCGTGAAGAGCTAGAAACTCGTAATGTTCAGCAGTTGGATGAAACCTTCCGCTACCGTGCAGGCGTTTTATCGGGGCATTTCGGCAGCGATAACAACACCGATTGGTTTAAGGTGCGCGGTTTTGATCAGTCCACTTATCAAGATGGCTTGCGTATTTATCGCGAGGGGTTCTACCAGTGGCTGCCAGAGCCGTTTGGTCTGGAACGGGTGGAGGTGTTTAAAGGCCCATCATCTATTCTCTATGGTGAAGCGCCTCCAGGGGGCTTGATTAATGCGGTGAGCAAGCGTCCCACGGAAACGCCACAAGGCGAGGTGAACGTACAGCTTGGCAACCGCAATCACCGCCAGATAGGTATTGATACCAGCGGCCCAGTAGGGGAGAGCGACAATGTTCGCTATCGTTTAGTCGGCCTGTATAAAGAGCGTGATGGCGATTTAAACGCTACGGATAACGAGCGTTACTACTTTGCTCCCAGCTTGGCGGTGGACCTGAGCGAAGATACAACGGTTACCTTTTTGGCCAGCGTGCAAAAAGATGATGGCGTTCCGGTGAATGCATTCAAGCTGCCTTACGGCACGGTGCAAGATACGCCATTTGGCCGTGTCGACCCACAAACTAACCTCAGCGAGCCAGGGTACGATAGGGATAAACGCACTCAGTGGGCGTTAGGCTATGAGCTGCGTCATAACCTTAACGATACCTGGCGCTTTGAGCAGGATTTGCGCTATAGCGAGCTGGACTTAGAGTTACGCAGCACCTACGCCTTCTTTATGGCGGATGAACGGCAAGCCGCTCGAGGACATGTGTACCGTGATGGTTCGATCGATAGCTGGACCGTTGATAACCGTATGGTCGGTACTTGGTATACGGACCGCACAGAGAATACGTTACTGCTGGGGGCTGATTATCAAAACCTGGGGGTTAGTGGCCAAGAAGCCGACCCGTTCCCGTTCGGTGGCCCTATTGATATCTTTAACCCCACCTACGGCAACTATACGCCGGTGAGAGCGGACGATCTGCTTACTCGCGAGATCGATAAAAAGCAAACCGGCCTGTATGCCCAAAACCAACTGCGTATTGACGACCGCTGGGTGCTGTTGGGCGGGGTGCGCTACGATCAGGCAGAAACTGATAATCGTAACCTAACGGCGGGGACAACTCAGCGCTCAGACGACGACCAGGTATCTTGGTCAGGTGGCGCGATGTATCTGGGGGAGAACGGTGTTAACCCCTACATCAGTTATACCGAATCCTTTGACCCGGTAGGGCGAGTGGATAGCGATGGTGAGCTTTACGAGCCTCGGGAAGGTCGCCAGTGGGAAGCAGGTGTCAAAGTGGCCCCCTTTGGTTGGGATGGCTATGTCACTGCTGCCGTGTTTGACCTGCAAGAGAGCAATACGTTAGTGAACTCACCGAGTGGCTTCCAGGTACAGGAAGGCAAGCGCACATCACAAGGTTTCGAGTTGGAAGGTGTTGGCTACCTGACGGACAACTTAAAAGTGACGGCGGCTTACACCTATACCGACTCGCGCCTTGAGAACGATCAGCGTGCGCCGTTAATTCCGCGTCATCAGGCCTCTACATGGCTGGATTACGCTTTCACCAACGGTGCGCTGAATGGTGTTACCTTGGGTGGTGGTGTGCGTTATGTTGGCAGCACAGTGGATACCAGCGTGGCGGACAATACCGCAGTGGATAGCTATGCTCTGGTGGATGCGATGATTGGTTACGAATTTGCCGATGGCTGGCAAGCTCAGGTTAACGTTAACAATTTGACCGATAAAGAGTACGTGGCTAGCTGTGAATACTGGTGCTACTACGGTGAGTCGCGCAGTATTATTGGCAGTTTGAAATATAGCTGGTAGCTTTTAGCGCATTCATCGCCAGTGAGTATTAAGTCAGCGCTAAGGCAGGCGAGCTAGATTGCTTAAAAATCAATCGCTAATACTCAGCTTTATAAGCCCTTATACTTATATGAGGGCTTACAGCAATATCCTGTTATACAGCGCACAATCTTCGGCATAACACCCACAGGCTGCTTCGATTAGCCCTGGCCGATCAACCACGGTGATTTCGCCACGGTGATAGCGAATCAGACCGCGTGTTTGAAGGGCAATCGCCGCTAGTGTAATCCCAGCACGCCGGACGCCTAGCATCATGGCTAGGAATTCATGGGTAAGTTGCAAGCTATCTGAGTTGGCACGATCTTGGGTCATTAATAGCCAGCGGGCAAGGCGCTCCTCTATACGGTGAAAATGATTGCAGGCGACGGAGCTTGCCAGTTGACTCATCACGACGTAGATATAGCGCTTCAGTCGTCGGTGTAATACGGGGCTGACTGGCAGGAGCCGTAGTAAGTTAGCTGCTTTGATGCGAAATGCTGACCCTGCACCTTGCACCAGTGCTAGCATCGGTGCCTCTTCGACACCAAGTATTAGTGAGATGCCCAGCATCCCCTCACGCCCTGCCATTGAAACTTCGAGCCGGCTGTCTGCATTGAGAATGGCAATCTGCGAAATGAAACTGTCGATAGGGAAGTAGGCATGGGTGACTGTTTCTGTGGGCTGGAACAGTGTCTCACCAAATGTAAGCGGTACGGTTTCGCAGGTGGCCATAAACGCATCCCGCTCTGCTACTGGCAGATTGGCAAGAAGGTAGTTGGCATCGGCAGCGTGAAAAATAGATGTCATGTGCCTCTCCGGTTAAACGAACCTGGCAAGCGGCACAATGAGGATATCGATCATTTTGATGTCGGCTGCAGATGTGCCGTCATCAAGCAGTCTGACAGCACTGCGGCATACTAACATTGGGGAAATCAATCGTCGGCGCGCTAGCGTACACAACGCGCTAACGTTTGCTACATCAGGCTATCTACTTCTGCTTAATTATTCACATAACATCATGATGATTTAACAGACGGTCATACTCGCGCTTAACCACGGAGTAACACTCACAGACTCGTGCTTCTAGTCCCGGTCGGTCGAGGACGGTGATATGGCCTCGGTTATAGGAAATCAGACCCGCTTTCTGAAGTTTACCCGCTGACTCAGTTACGCCCTCGCGACGAACGCCCAGCATATTGGCAATTAACTCCTGGGTCATCACCAATTCATTACCCGGTAATCGATCAAGGCTAAGTAGCAGCCAGCGACATAGTTGTTGATCAACACTGTGATGGCGATTGCATACCGCTGTTTGCGCCATCTGGGTTAACAAGGCTTGGGTATAGCGCAACAGCAGTCGTTGCATCGCACCTGCGCGATAGAATTCGTTTTTAAGTAACTGGCCCTTGAGACGGTAAGCGTCCCCCGCACTCTGAACGATTGCTCGGCTGGGCGTGGTTTCTCCCCCCATAAACAGTGAGACACCAACGACCCCTTCATATCCCACTACGGCAATTTCCGTCGAGGCACCATTCTCCATCACACACAGTAGTGAGACGATAGAATCCAAAGGAAAATAGACATGGCTCATTTGCCGGCCGGATTCACTGAGTGATTGACCCAGTGTCAATGTCACTCGTTCAAGGTGGGGCCACAGGCGTACGAGATCTTCTTCGGGTAGCAAACCAAGTAATGCATTTTGCTTAAAATCATGCGGTTCAAGCATTGAATACCCCACTATCCCTAGCTTTCACACAGTTTCTGGCTGCTGTCGGTAAGGTAGCAATTATGAATTTTCTATCAAAAGCCGATAGACATACTGCTTTCAAGTATAGAGCGCCTTGAGGCAATCTCTGTACGCTATCGCACATAGGCCGTTTGAGCAGGCTTGCAAACTGCGATTATCGGCAGATAGACAGACATGGTACGTGTATTTCACTCGCCGTGTTCGCCAGCGCACAGTTCGCTGCTGAGTTGCCGTCTAGTATCAGTACTAGTGAGGCAATGGATATGTCTAAACAGGATGTTGCACTGTGCGTTGCAGGGAGTGCAACGCCTCCTTCTTCGACTCTTTCCCGTTTGAAGCGAGTGTCTCATGGCTGTATTTGAAGTTTGCCATGTGCTTGGTTGCCTTGCGCGTTGTACTCAGCAGTAGGACATGAGGCTGACCCTAATGTCGATGAAATAACGGTAATGTCTCTATTGCCAAAAATAAAACCTATTTAGGTTCTTGGTGGCAGACGGGTGGGTGTCAGAAGATAAGGAGCAGGCTGATGGAGTTTAAAGCGACCACACTGAGTTATATCTGCCCGAAAAGTGATGTTCAAACGCTTGAGGGTAGCGCTGAGACAAAGCATGCTGACACGCGACTACATGACACCGAAGCCGTGTTAAAGGGCATGACGGATTGGATCCAAGTGACATTGAACTTGATTGGTGATGCGGTGGTGGTGACTGACCTGGAGTGCCGGGTCACTTACTTGAACGGTGTCGCTGAAAGGCTGACGGGGTGGTTGAGTATCGAGGCACTGGGAAAGCCTTTGGGGGTGGTCTTTACGATTGTTGATAGTTTGACACTGCTGACAGCCACCAATCCGGCTCAGCGAGCCATGGAAGAAAATCGCTCCGTTGAATTCGCCATGAATTGTGTGCTGATTCGACAGGATGGTAGCCAGATAGACATAGAAGATTCGGCGGCACCTATCCATGACCGTAACGGCTGTATTAAAGGTGCAGTGATCGTATTTCATGATGCCTGCCAGTCGATCATCCAGTCATCTAAGTTTGCCTATCAGGCACAGCATGATCCTCTCACTGGTCTGCCCAATCGCATTCTTCTTTCAGAAAGGCTTTCTAGGGCTATTGGTCTAGCAAAACGGCATCAACGCCGAATAGCACTCATGTATCTGGATCTGGATGCTTTCAAATCTATTAACGACTTACTAGGGCATGCGGTAGGCGACTGCCTGCTTCAGTCGGTTGCTGGTCGTCTCAGCGAGTGTACTCGAGAAACGGATACGATATGTCGCCAGGGGGGCGATGAGTTTGTGGTGCTGCTGAGTGAGATTGAGAAGCCGCAGGATGCCGCTAAGATTGCTGAGAAGATGCTAAGCGCGCTAGCCGTTCCTTGCCAAATCGGCAATCATGAGCTGAGTATTACCACTAGCATCGGGATTAGCCTTTATCCTGACCACGGAGCTGATGCGCGTACGTTGCTCAATCATGCCGACATAGCGATGTATCATGCGAAGAATAATGGTTGTAATCACTATCAGCTATTCAGGGCCGATATGCAGACTGTGAGAGATGTAAGAGAATAGGCAGCAGCAACTTAAAGGACTAGGCGCTTGTGGAAGCGATAAAAAAACCGGGCACCTATTGGCCCGGCTTAAGCGTTCTATATATTGATCCACTGGTTTTAAGGACTGATTGCACTAGCCTCTAAAAACTAACTACCGCTTGAAGCACCGCCTACAATGCCGCTGCGGAAGCCACCATCACTTGTGTTAGTACGGTTTTTAAGGTGGTTAGCGACAGTATCCTCCGGAGAGCCTGCCATTTCACGGAACATACCCATTGAGCCAAGTAGCGCTGAGGATTCGTAAGGCACGAACACGCGTTCGCCGTTTTTCGCCATGTTGGGTAGGCCTTTAATGTAGCTTTGCCCCAGCAAATAGCCGACCACTACACGTTTGTTCTCTTCGCTATCGCCGATGGCGTTGAGGACTAGCTTAATCGACTCCTGCTCACCCTGGGCGCGTAGAATAGCTGACTCTTTATCACCCTGGGCGTTAAGAATAGAGGACTCACGCTGCCCTTGGGCCATCGCAATCGCTGCGGATTTTTCACCTTCAGCCTCGGTTACCGTAGCGCGGCGCTTACGCTCGGCGGCCATTTGTAGACGCATGGCAGATTCAACTTCTTCGGGCATGGCAATATCCTGTACCTCTACCCGGGATATTTTAACGCCCCATTTAGAAGCTGGTTCTTCCATCGCCGCTTGGATCTCATTATTTACCTCTGCGCGAGATTCAAACAGCTTATCCAGCTCCATCTTGCCGACGACCGAACGTAGTGTTGTTTTTGCCAAGACTTCAACCGCTTGGCTCATGTTCTCTACTTCATACACGGCCCGTTTAGGGTCGATGATTTGATAGTAGAGGGCACCGTTGATCCTCACGGTCACGTTATCCGTGGTGACTACCGGCTGGCCAGGAAAGTCCATCACCGTTTCACGACGGTCGATACGGAACTCATCATTCATGATTGGATGGTAATCTTCGCCTATTTTCTTATAGCGGATCATGGTGATAGCGCGGGGCTGTTCAATAAACGGAATGATGATGTTAATGCCGCTTTCCAGTACGCGGTGAAACGAGCCGAGTCGCTCAACTACCATCACCTCAGATTGGCGGATAATCACTAGACCTTTAGAAATAATAACGACAGCGATTACGACAATAATCAGGCTAATCAGTAAACCTGGGCTAATAGGTAAATCCATGAAGTTATTCATGCTTATGGCTCCTTGCGTTGGGAAGTATCATCCTGACGAGTAAGGTCTGCTGGCTGTGGCAGCATAACCAAGGCTGTGGTGCCTTCAAAGCGTTTGAACACCACAAGAGTAGCGAGAGGAAGTTCAGTTTCTCCGCTCTCTAAAACACGCAAGCGGTAGAAGTCGCCGTTAACTTTGATACCGGTTGCGTTGTCAAAATCGCGTATTAGTGTTCTGTAGAGGTTACCTCTCTCAACCCCTGTGCCGGTGGTGCCATAGGCCACTCCTTTGGGCGAAAAACGTGGGCGTATCACCATCACGCCTAGCGGTACCAGCACACCGGTAAAAATTCCCATGCTGATCAATTGCCAAGGCAGTGTTAACCCGAGTGCCGCCACGGCTGCGGTAAAGGCCGCCGCTATACCTAGTGCGAGCAGCACCATTGCTCCAGAGCTGAGTTCGGACAAGCTCAGCAGCAGGGCAATGACTAGCCAGCTATAAGCGGGGTTCCAGTCCATGCGTGCTCCTATGTGTGTAATGAATCATTGCTACCCATAGGGTAACTCACTCAGCGTGTCTTGACCTGCAGGCAGCCCGTAGGTTTTAAACTTTTATTTTGGTTGTTCGCTATTTCTTTTAAGTTTTATCTATTGCCCGCTGGAGAGTTGTGATGCGTTTACAAAACTATTGGAAAATATCTACAAGTGCATGTGTGGTGGCGATAATCTTGGTAGCACCTACCAGCTATGCCCAACATCATGATGCCAATAATGGCCACGAAGACCATGGTCAGCACGGTAGCACTGATCATAGCCTCAGCGATAACCCAGCCGTGGCCGCGTATCAAGCTGCCAATGACCGTATGCATGCAGACATGGCGGTATCGTTTACCGGCGATCCAGATGTGGATTTCGCTAAAGGTATGATTCCTCACCATGAAGGCGCTATCGCCATGTCGGAAATTGTTCTGGAGTACGGCGAGGACGAAGAGATCCGACAGTTAGCCGAAGAAATTATTGCTGCCCAAGAGAGTGAAATCGCCTTCTTGCGTGAATGGTTGGAGAAGCACGGCCGTTAAAAGTGATTTTTAAGAACGGTTTTTTTAAGAACAGTTTTGAATAATGGTTTTTAAGGACGACTGTTAAGAGCCGTTTTTAACAGCGCTTTTAAGTGCTTCTGCTAGGTCCACACACATATACGTTCAAGAGAGTGCTATTCTGCCAGCTTAATAAAGGTGGCCGAAGGAGAGCCGCGTGTCGGGCATTATTTATTGGCTGGATATGGCAGGTGTGATTGTATTTGCCCTCTCTGGGGTGATCTTGGCGTGCCGTTCGCGGATGGACCCGTTCGGGATGCTGGTGTTAGCCTCGGTAACTGGCATTGGTGGCGGTACGCTGCGGGACTTGGTGCTAGGCGTGCGGCCAGTGTTCTGGATAACAGACCCGACTTACCTATGGGTTATTTTAGCGACAGTGGGGGTGTCGCTTATTGGGTTTCACTATATCCATCGCCTGTCGCGTCGGTTTTTACCGGTGGCGGATGCGTTTGGGTTGGCACTCTTTACCGTGATTGGCACCCACAAAGCGCTACTTTTGGGTTCACCAGGTGTTGTGGCCGTACTGATGGGCATGATGACCGGTGTTGCAGGTGGCATGATTCGTGATGTGTTGGCCCAGCGAGTGCCGATGGTGCTACGCGAAGAAATTTATGCCACCGCCGCGATGGTGGGAGGAATTGTGTATGTAACACTGCATACGCTTGAAGCGCCGCTCACCGTCGCCATTACTGCGGCACTGGTTGTGACCCTAGGACTGCGTTTAGCAGCTATTTATTGGCACTTGGCGCTGCCGGTATTTGCTTGGGTGACGCTACCGCCGAAAAACACAGATGCAGCGGCACCGCTCTCCACCCCTGAAAGGGCCAAAGAGCGGGTGCGCATTATCCGCCGGGATCGCAAACGCCGCTAGGTTTTGATGCCCCAAGTTTTTGATGCTCCCAGGTTTTTGATAAGCCTCGGTTTTGACCAGCCTGGATTGTGATAAGCCCAGACACAGATCCATTAGGCCTTGGGGAGATACTTGGGAAAACGTTAGGGCCTGGGAAAGCGCTGAGCTGTTCGCCAGCGGTCAAACCAGCGGCGTGGCTGTAGTACCCGGAGTGAGGGCTCGCTGTTGATTAGCTCAACGCCTATGCCAACAGAGCCCAGTCGTGCGTATAAAGCGCCATTAGCGCTCTTGTCCGCCAGCACCACATCAGAAAGCAGCAGTAGCGGGCCTCCGGTGAGCGTTAAATCATGTAGGCTAATCTGCTCACCGTTGATTGCTAGCTGTGCGGTGCCATCAATATGGCGCACGCTTAATAATCTACCAAGCCAATCACTTTCTCGAGCGCGGGCTAAAAATAGCCTGGCCAGCAGGCCTGAATCACGCATGCTTAGACGCAGTTGGCTGGTTAAGCGAATCGGATCATCCCACTTTAGCTGCGCTTGGTCCATGGATAGCTGTACCCACCAGCCTGCATCCTGCGCGCCTTCCTCACTCTGACGGAACACGTTTTCCAAGCGCAGATATGATTCATTGGCAGTGAAGTGTCGTGTTTCAAGGTCGCCCTCGGTGAGCTGTAAGCGCAGCTCTATATCACCTCTTAGGCGTTGATCAAGTAGCGCTAATTCAGCCCTAAATGCGCGCAAATTAATTTCCCCTTTGGCATTTAACCCATCTAGTAGCCATTCGCTGGCGAGGCTGGCCTGGCCCCCTAGCAGGGTGATGCCTGCATCCTCAGGCAGGTAATGGTTATAACGGGTAAAGTCGGGCACTTCGGTAATGGGCAGGGCAATGCGAGTGATGAAGTAGCTGGGATCGGGGGATTCCAGCACATCGCTAAAGCGCTCTGTTTGAGTGGTTAGTGCAAAATGTCGTCCCTCTAAGTGGGGGCGATCGTCGCCTTGGCGGCTAAGTGCAAAGCGGGGAATGCCTAGGGAAAGCTGTGCCTGTTCGTCAGTATCGAGCTGGGCTGTTAGCTCGCCACGCCCGGTGGCGAAGTAGTCTAAAAACGCCACTTCAAGCTGGTTAGCATTCACCCTTAATCGGGAGGGAGGTAGCAGGCGGTTAGCGCGAAAAGCCCCTTGGGCGAATAGTTGTCCGTCGCCGGAAAGGGCAAGTCCGTGGGCATCAGGAAGGAAAGCATTTAAAAAACCTAACCGCTGTACGCTACCTTCCAAAACAAACTGACCGTTAAGGGTATCGCGTTTTTGGAAACTCCCTTCACGTAATACAAGTATGCTTTCCAAGCGCTCGCTGGGCGCTTGGGCATCGGCTATTTGCCAGCTGAGGCGCGAGCCGCTGATATCAAGCGCTGTGCCGTCTATGGTTGCCCGGCGGATTGCCAGGCTAAGTTGGGCGTCGCTTTCCAGCGTGCCGGAGCGCTCATCGTGCTGCCATCGGGTGGTTAACTGCTCGCCTGATAGATAAACCTCCCCACTTAGTTCTGTGGTGGATAACGCAAGCTGACCATGGCTGGCAGCTTGGCCTTTCAGTAGCTTAAGTGGGGCGGGGCTAGGCAGCACCGCTCCCAGGTAGCTTTGTAGCACGCTGATGTCGGGTAGGCGTGCGTTTTGCCAGTGTAAGTTACCTGTGGCTGCTTCCTGCGCATATTCGGGGGCGAGTGGGCTGCGTGCTGTCAGGGTGATATCGGCGTCTGCCAGTAGTGTTTGTTGGCGGTGAGTCAGAGTTGCATCGCTAAGTGCAAGGGTGGCATTGATTATTTCGTCGGGTGAGAGCTGGGCAGTCAAAGAACCACTGCCTTGAGCAGAAAAGTTAAGCAGCTCGGCGGCAAGCGCTGGCGCTTGAACGTTAAGCGATGCCTGGTAAGGGCGAGCATCGCGTAGGAGGGCGCTGGCTTCGATGTTACCGCTGCCAGAGAGTTGTATACCTTGGCCTTCAAAGGTGTGCGCTAGGTAGCGGTCCAGCATGCCTAAGCGAGTGACCTCACCCTTTACTTCAATGATGGCGCCTGTGGGGAGATCCAGCTGGTCGAGACGCTGGTTGGGCATGCTGGTTGCTAAACGTAGCTGAGTATCGATGGCGTAAGGTGTTGTGTCGGCTAGCACAACATCGTTGAGTAGGGTCGAGAAGTGGAGCTGGTCAGCATCTACGAATAAGCTTACCCGTCCTTCGCCACTGGCCGTGTGGCGTGGCGGCGGTGAGTCGGCAATTATCCAGCGTCGGCTATCTTCTTCCTGGGGTTGTAGGCGTTGTTCGTCCAGACTTAAACGCAGTGCCGGGGCATCCAGGGTGAGGTCGCTGCCGGGCTGGAACTCACCATTTTCAAGCGTAAGCTCACCTGCCAGGGCGCCGCGCCCAGTCAGGCTTAGCCAAGGCAGTGCCTCTAAATAGGGCATGAATACGTCCCAGGCATCTGCTTGGGCATTAATCGAAAGCTGCGCGGAAAGAGCGCTTAGCAGCGCTGCGGTAAGCTCATCTCGTGATTGCTCTGCAGTGATGACCGGTTCAAGCGAGGCGTTGGCACGAAGATTAATGTCGCGTACCAACGTTGCCTGGTCGCTGAGACGCAGCAAACGCCCATGGGTGATGTCTAATGATACGCTGGGCACCGCGAGAGACTCACGGCTGAACAGGGTATCGCTCACTTGCAGTTGGCCTTCAGCCTCCAGGGCAATATCGCCTACGGTAAGGCGGCGGATGCCCTGTGCATCAAGCGATTGTACGTGTAGTTCGCCGCGCAGCAGCGCCAATAGTGAGAGCGAAAGGGTCGCTCGTTGTGCCTCAACTGCAATAGGGAGCGCACGATCTTCTCGAGCGAGATAGAGATTTTCTACCTCCCAGCGCCCGGGGTGCAGGCTAGTGGCTTCAGTCCAGCGAATATCTACACCGTCGATCTGTGAAATACGCTGGGGTAGCCACTGGCTATTAAGCAGCCATGCACTGCCCAGCAGCCAAGTTAAAGCGATCAGTAGGGCGCTGAATAGGGTGATAAGTAGAATGCGTAGTAGCCGGTGCGGCGTGTATTGTTGATTTGTCATACGGGCTTCCTAGCAGATGACTCCTGTTGGCGCATGTTTTATGGCATTATGCGCGTCGTGGAGCAGTAATGGGTTTTCGATTTCAACGCTAGGCAGGCAGCAAAGCCATGTTCAAGGATTTTTACGCGCAGCGCGGAGAGTATGTGGTGATCTCCGCAGAGCAGGCCAGCCGTTTCGCCAAAGGCGTGGCCGGCGATTACAACCCGATTCATAACCCAGATGCACGGCGCTTTTGTGTACCTGGTGACCTGCTATTTACGCTAGTACTGGTCAAGTTTGGGTTGTCGCGACAAATGGAATTTCGCTTTACTAATATGGTGGGTGCAGATACATCACTCAAGTTTAGTGAAGTAGAAAATGGCGATATTCATGTATTAGATGATAGTGGTAAATGCTATCTGCAAGTAGTGCGTCGTGGTGATGTTACCCACGATGAAGCGGCGGTTGAAGCGTTTGCTCGCTGCTACGTAGCATTTTCAGGTAAAAATTTCCCTCATTATTTGAAGCCATTAATGGAGCAGCATGGGGTTATGTTTAATCCTAAGCGTCCACTGGTTATCTACGATAGCATGGGATTTTGCTTAGAACGGTTAGATGGTTTTGCGCCAGACTTGGCCTTAACCCGCTCTTCTTTAGATGTGCAGGGCAAACGTGCTGAAGCGCTACTGGAGTTCTCTATCAAGTCAGCCGGTGAGTCGTTGGGCGTTGGCTCCAAGAAGCTGGTTGTTAGCGGGTTGTGTGACTACGATGCGGTTGAAATGGCCGCCATTGTGGACGAGTTCTATCGCTTAAAGGCAGCCTACGAAGCGGCCTGAACTGCACATTGCACATCTACGTTAGTGAAAAACCTAGCTGTTTACTGTAGTTGCTGGTGTGGTAGCCATCATTAACCGAGATGCTTACCAACCGTTGAGCTATTAAGTTATAGCGCTATTCACGATAGCGCTATCTGCCGTTCAGCCTGACGGTTCTGCGGTATCAGTCGTCAGCGGTATGACATCGACCTCGACCTCAAGCTGGTGTTCTCCGCCTCCATTCATGACACCTTTGAGCGGCGCAACATCCGCATAGTCTCTCCCCCAGGCCAGTACCGGGTGCTGTTCGCCTGCCACAGTGCCGTTGGTAGGGTCAAGCGCTAGCCAACCCCATTCAGGAATCCAGGTGGCTAGCCAGGCGTGGGAGGCATCCGCACCAATTAAGCGTGGCTGGCCGGGAGGTGGTTGGGTTTCCAGGTAGCCGCTAATGTAGCGTGCTGGTAAGCCTAGCGAGCGTAGCGCGCCAATGGCTACATGGGCAAAGTCCTGGCAAACACCGCGACGGTTAGTCAGTACGTCGCTTAGCGGAGTGGCTAGTGTCGTGAAGCTGGGGTCGTACTCAAAGGTGTTGTAGATCAGCTGGTTAAGGGCTAGTGCTGACTCTAGTAGCGGGCGGCCGGGAGTGAAGCAACTGCGGGCAAAGGTGGCGAGCTCCTCATTACGGCGGATAAACGGTGAATCCAAGCGGTAGAGCTGCATGTCGAAACGGTTATCAGCACACAGCTGTTCCGCGATCTGTTCCCAGGCCGGAGAGGTGACCGGTAGAAGCCCCAAAGGATGGGTATTGATTGGCGTCACTACGGTGACATCCAGGGTTTGGTGAACCTCTTCCATGGCGAAGTAGAGCACCCGATTGCCGAACACATCACGCCTTTCCGCCTGCATCTGGGGCATTGGGCTAATGGTTAGTCCCGATGCTCCGCACTGCTGATGTAGCGTTTTACGTGGCAACACTCGCGCTTCACTATGGCACAGGGTAACCGGCGCACTGTAGTGGTAGCGTGTTGTGTGCCGCAGGCTGTAGTTCATTCATCCGGTTCCATGCTGACTAATTGGCGCGGCCGCTCTATGTGGCTGAAATGGCTATGGCTGATAGCATCCGACAGTGCATTAAGCGGCGTAATCAAATCATCTAATAGCTGTTCCAGCGCTTCCTGTGCCTCCGGGGTGTCGGCAAGGTGGCTTATGCGGTCGATATCCGCTAAGTGCAGCGCTGCGTTAGCCTGAATCAGCAGCCGCCGCTCAGCGTTGCGGTAAGGTGAGGAACTGCCGGGTAGCTTGTCCATTTGCCGTTCAAGGCGCTTAAGCATGTAGCCCACCGAACGTGGATTGGTTTCATCGAACAGCAGTAGGTCAAGAATCGCTTCTGGATGAAGTTCACTGCGGTAGCGCCTGCGGTAAGCGGTAAAGTTGTCGGTGGTGGCGAGCACCACTTCCCACAGCGCCAGCCCAGGCGAATGTGGCGCATTAAGGGTGAGTTTTAGCAGCGATAAAAGCCCCAGTACGCGGTCTAAAAAGCGGCCGATATCCATAAACCGCCAACCATAGTGATGGGGCATAGTTTCGTTACACAGGCCAAAAAACGCTGCCAGTTGGGCAGAAAGACCCTCGCAGGCGCGCCGGGCTGCGCTAGCGCTGACGCTTGGATTAAGCATATCCACACGTTGGCGTAGCTGGTGAATCACTCGCCAGGAGTCATCGCCCAAATGGTCGCGTACGCTACGGGCGTTGCGCAGTAGTTGGGCAAATAGTGGTTGTAGCGCTTGTGGTTCGCTCTCACCAAACTGGGCTAGCAGGGCAGTGCGTTTTTGTGCAAAGCCAACTAGTAGCGGCCTGGTATTTTCATCAGCGCTGTTTAGCGTGGTGATATCCAACGCCAGCAACAGTTCATCGAGTAACTGGTCGGCAATATCATCCTGGTCGTACTCCATTAGCCGCATGAGCGCTTCCCGCAGCAGGCGCGCTCGGGCATCCAGGCGTTCGCCGTAGCGGCCTAACCAAAACAGGCTTTCAGCCACGCGGCTGGGTAAGTCGGTGCCATCTCGTGTTGCGACTACCGGGCCACGGGCTTGGCGTAGTTGGCTAACGTGAGGTTGGGGCGTGTTAGCAGTTACCCATACATCTTTTACCACTGGGCTACTTAGCGAAGGTGAACCAGGTGCACCTACCCAGGCTAGACCGCCTGGCATCACGTGGTAGTCACTGGGTTGCTGCCCTTGCGTACTAACACTTCCTGGTGTGCGAGAGACAAAGCAACGCAAGTTCAGAGTAGTGGGAGTGAGGCGCTGCATTTTGTGGTCGAACACCGGTGCAGTCGAAGGCAGTGTATTACCGTCGGCGTTAGCCAGTAGCAGTGTCTCGCCCAGCAGATGTTCACACAAAGCCGGCAGGTAGCCCGCAAGCTCAGGTATCTCAAGCACGCCTACTCCAAGTGCATTGGACATGGCTACGCCACTGGAGCGAGCGGCTTGTAACAGCCCTGGTACGCCCAGTTGAGAGTCACCGCGTAACTCTAATGGATCGCAGTAGGCGTCGTCGCAGTGGCGCAGGACGACGTCAACTGGCTGTAGTCCGCCTAAGGTTCGCAGCCATAGTTGGCCATCGCGCACTACCATATCCTGGCCTTCAGCGAGGTCGATATTAAGGTAGTTAGCCAGATAGGCGTGCTCAAAGTAGCGTGGGCTACCTGGCCCGGGGGTAAACAACACTACGTTGGGATTGTCGCGGTGTTGGTAGGCCAGTGTGGTAAGTGTGCGGTGGTAGTTATCTAAAAAGCCTGCGAGCCGTTTTAGCGGCGCGTTACGGTACATCTCTGGTAGGGCCCGGGCCATCAGAATACGATTTTCCAGCGCAAAGCCGGTCCCGGAAGGTGCTTGTAGGCGGTCACCAAATACCCGCCATTGGCCTGCAGCATCTTGAATTACATCCACACCATGGAAGTTAATCGCGGGACGATCAGTTGGCTGGGAGCTGTGGCAGGGCAATAAAAAGTGGGGCGATGCCAGAATAGCCTGGGTAGGCAAAAGGCCTGCATCAAATAGCGTACGGGCGCCGTAAATGTCGTTGTACAGAGCGTTGAGTAGGCGGCTTCGCTGGGCTAAACCCATCTCGAGCATTTGCCACTGAGCCTGGTCAATCACCCAGGGCAAGGGGTCAAGTCGCCATGCACGCCCATGGGTATCATCGTGCATGTTGAAGATAACGCCATTTTCCGCCAGCAGCCGTTGGATCTCTTCATGCTGCTGAAAGCGTCCATCCGACCCTAGCACTTCAAGGGCACCGAGCAGGCTCTGCCAGCCAGGCCGCAGTTGGCCCTGGCGGTCAAGCAGCGCGTCGAAGGTGCCGGGCTGTCCCTTGCCAAGCTGATTCAGGTAATCCTCAACAAGCCCGGCAGTGCCGAGCTCAATAAGTGAGGGTGAGACAGGGGCCGTCATGATCCTTGTTGTCCTAAGCAGGTAAGGGGCGGATTATCCTGCAGCTGGCGCCGATAAGAAAGTATTAAGCGCTAGTATAAGGCACAGGATTAACGTGGGCTCCAACGAAGGTCTAGCGTGCAAGGTAGCTCTTGGTTGAGCATTTCAGCTTTAGGTGCTTGATAGCCATGGCGATGTCCGCTGCCGCTAAACCTACCTAGGCGCCGTGCTTCCGCTTCAAAGGCGTTCACAGGAAATGTTTCAAAACCGCGACCGGTGGGGTGAACCACATGGTAGGTGCAGCCCGCCACCGAACGTTGGTTCCAGGTGTCAATAATGTCAAACACTAATGGAGCATGAATGGGGATTTGCGGGTGCAGCGCGGAAGGTGGTTGCCAAGCACGGTAGCGTACGCCTGCTACTGCTTCCCCGTTACGTCCCGTAGCAGCTAACGGAACTTGCCGACCATTACAGGTCACCACATAGCGGTCGCCGCTCATACCGTTAACTTTAACCTCTAGACGCTCAACCGATGAATCCACATAGCGTGCGGTTCCTCCGGCGGTGGCCTCTTCGCCCAGTACATGCCATGGCTCAATAGCTTGGCGAAGCTCAATATTGAGCATGGGGGTATGTAGCCGTCCATGTACAGGGAAACGGAACTCTAAAAATGGTGCGAACCACTCAAGCTCAAAATTGAAGCCGTGATTGCGTAGATCGCTGAGTACATCGCTTAAGTCTTCCCACAGGTAGTGGGGTAGCATCCAGCGGTCTTGAAGTGCGCTGCCCCAGCGTACCGGCTTTGCTCGGTAGGGTGTCTTCCAGCAGCGGGCAACCAGGGCACGAATCAGCAGCATCTGCATTAGACCCATGCGGGCATGGGGCGGCATTTCAAAGCCGCGCAGCTCTAAAAGTCCAAGGCGTCCACTATCGCTATCTGGCGAGTAGAGCTTATCGATACAGAATTCGGCACGGTGGGTGTTGCCGGTCAAGTCGGTGAGCAGGTGGCGCAGTAGGCGGTCTACCAGCCAAGGCTGAACAACCTCACCTTCAGGCATCTGTTGCAGAGCGATTTCCAACTCGTAAAGCGCTTCGTGGCGGGCCTCATCCACCCTGGGAGCCTGGCTGGTGGGGCCAATGAAGAGGCCTGCAAACAGGTAGGAGAGACTAGGGTGGTGCTGCCAATACGTGACTAGGCTGGCCAGCAGGTCAGGACGGCGCAGAAACGGCGAGTCATCTGGTGTAATGCCTCCAAGGGTTACATGGTTACCGCCGCCGGTACCGGTATGGCGGCCATCTAACATGAATTTTTCGGTGCCCAGGCGCGCCAGGCGGGCCTCATCGTACAACCGCTCGGTTTGGGCGACTAAGGTTCTCCAGCTGGCCGCGGGCATGATGTTAACTTCAATGACACCGGGGTCTGGGGTGATCTGGAAGCTTTCCAGACGCGGATCGCGAGGCGGCGCGTAGCCCTCTATCATCACCGGGCAACTCAACGAGCGAGCACACTCTTCAATGCTGCTGATCAGGTCTAGGTAGTGCTCCAGTTGGGTAAGTGGTGGCAGGAAAATATGTAAACGTCCATCGCGCGGCTCAATACACAGGCTGGTGTGGATGACTTTGTGTTCGCGGTCACCCTCGGCGTTGGGTTGCTGCTGGACCGCTTCTCCTTCAGGGTGGCTGTGGCTGGGGTGAAGGCTTTGGCCCTGGCGTTCGGCCGTGGTCAAGCGGTGTTGTTCGGCGTTACGTCTAGCCACTTCACCATGAATATCGCCAATATCTGGGCGCGGTGCAAAGAGCGATTGGGGTTGTGGCTGATCCTCCGGGGCGGCCCATGGCAGCGCAGAAAGCGGCAGCCGCAGGCCCATGGGCGAGTCTCCAGGCACTAGAAATAAGTGGTCGCGCTTGAGTGGCCAGCGTCCGCTCTCCCAGCGGTGTGATTGAGCAATGGAGTGTCGCAGTGGCAGGGCGTAGCCCACTGCTGCGCCTAAATCCTGTTCCAGCAAGCGGGCAAGGCGTTGACGTTCAGCGTCATCTTTTAAGTTCGCTTTGCGTGGGTCAACGCTTACGGGCAGTGTTTGTTCTTTCCACAGGTAGTAGTAGGCGTCTTCAAATGCGGGTATCCAGTGGCGCGGCGCTAAACCTAATTGCTCGCTTAGGGCATGAGTAAAGCGCTGAGCCATAGCATCATCAACAGTGACCTTAGGCGCGCCTTCCATGCAGGCCAGCCATTTGGGGTCGCGCCATAGTGGCACGCCATCTTTACGCCAGTAGCAGGCGAGTGCCCAGCGAGGCAGAGGCTCGCCGGGGTACCATTTGCCTTGCTGCTGTTGAATGACACTGCCCTCGGCGTAGGCAGCCTGCAGACGGGTTAGCAGCGCTTCTGCACGCTCGCGTTTGTGGTCGCCCAGTGCATCAGTATTCCACTGAGGGCTTTCCATGTCATCGACGGAAACAAAAGTTGGCTCGCCACCCATGGTGAGGCGAACATCTTGCTGGTTGAGTTCGCTATCTACCTGATCGCCCAACTGCAGAATTTGCTGCCACTGTTGATCGCTATACGGCTTGGTGACCCGTGGATCTTCATGGATGCGCTCAACGCTCATCTCAACGTTAAACTCAACCTCACATTTATCGGAAAAGCCGGTAATAGCAGCGGCACTGCCAGTAGTAGGCGTTGCCGCTAAGGGGATATGGCCCTCACCGGCAAATAAGCCAGAGGTGGGATCAAGCCCTACCCAGCCAGCACCTGGTAAAAACACCTCTGTCCAGGCGTGTAGATCGGTAAAGTCGACCTCGGTGCCGCTAGGGCCATCCAGGGCTTTGACATCGGGAGTGAGCTGAATCAAATAGCCAGATACAAAGCGTGCAGCGAGGCCTAGGTGTCGCAGTATCTGTACTAACAGCCAAGCGCTGTCTCGGCAGGAGCCGCTACCCAGAGTTAAGGTCTCTTCACAGCTCTGTACCCCAGGCTCCATACGCACCAGATAGCTGATGTCATGCTGCAGACGTTGGTTAAGAGCCACGAGAAAATCAACACTTGTCGTGGGCTTTCTGGAAACATCCTTTAACCACTCCAGCAGATAAGGTCCCGCTTCGGTTACTTCAAGATAAGGGCCTAACTCGTTGCGTAGCTCTTCGGTGTAGGCAAAAGGAATTTTTTGGGCGATGTCATCTAGGAAGAAATCAAACGGATTAATTACCGTCATTGGTGCGATAAGTTCGACGGCAATGGTTAGTTCTTTACGTGGCTCAGGAAAAACAAGGCGTGCATTAAAGTTACCGAATGGATCCTGCTGCCAGTTTAAATAGTGGTCGTTACCAGAGATATTGAGCGAATACGCCTCAATATGTGTGCGGCAGTGGGGCGCTGGGCGCAGGCGAACAACATGTGGCGATAATTTAACCGGTCGGTCAAAGCGATACGTTGTACGGTGGTGCAAGGCAACGCGTATGGTCATGTGACAGCCTCAGAGGTAAGCCGTTATCAACTGATATAACGCTTAGTTAACATCGGTTAAAAAAGTTATGTACCTGAAGTATCGTTCCAGTTGCTTTTTTTTGCAGCTGCAATATTGGTAAAGGCGTTTAAGAAGTGTGGAAAATTAATAATGAGCTAAAGCAGTGTTTTATTTGCACCTAAAAAGTGCTTTGTGGGCAGCCTTTTTTTGATAATCACCAAGATGGTGCATCTATCTGCTGTTGGAAACAAAACTCTTACTTAGCAATGCATAAAAGCGTTGAAATAACGCGAAAGATGGTACGTATTTTGCCTAATTACATGTGTAGTTAACTATAAGCGTGGTTCGTACGTTCAGTTGATTGCGTAGATTAAGCGCGGCAGGCCTACCCTACGTTTAAGGAAGCTGTCACTTCTACCTCTGTGCCAGGAGAGCGCCCATGAGCCAAGTGAATTGGAATAACTATGCGTGCCGTGACTTTTATGACGAGCTGCTAGCGGCGCCAGGGCAACCACGTGCATCGGCAGACGAGCTTTGCAATATGCTGGCGCGGTTTAGTGCGGAGGAGTTAGCCGAACGTAAAACGGCGGCTGAAATTGCCATTCGTACCATGGGGATAACGTTTACCGTCTATTCAGAAGGGGCCATGATTGATCGCGCTTGGCCTTTCGATATTGTGCCAAGAATTATATCAGCCAGTGAATGGCGCAAAACCGAGGCAGGTTTAAAGCAGCGCGTACAAGCACTTAATTTATTTATTGATGATCTTTATCACGACCAAAAGGTTATTAAAGACAAGGTGTTACCTGCTGAAGTCCTAGCTCAGTCAGTTAACTTTCGTCCACAATGCGTAGGTATAAATCCACCCCACGGGGTATGGGCACACATTTGTGGCTCAGATTTAGTGCGCGGTGGTGATGGTACGCTGTATGTTTTAGAAGATAACTTGCGTATTCCCTCTGGTGTTTCCTACATGCTGGAAAACCGCAATGTGACCAAGCGTGTACTGCCTGAACTGTTTGCTTCGGGAAAAATCCTGCCCGTTGATGATTATGTTGCCCATCTATATGACATGTTGGCGGCGATGTCGCCACGCCCCGGAGACGACCCTCAAGTTGTGGTACTAACCCCTGGTATATACAACTCTGCTTATTTTGAGCACGCCTACCTTGCCCAGCAAATGGGGGTTGAGTTGGTTCAGGGCAGTGATCTACTGGTGGATGATGAAGATGTGGTTTATATGCGTACCGTTGAGGGAATGCGCCGTGTCGACGTTATTTACCGCAGGGTAGATGACGAGTTCCTTGATCCTGAAGCATTCAATTCAGACTCTATGCTCGGCGTGGCAGGTTTAATGCGTTCCTGGCGGGCGGGTAAGGTTGCATTGGCAAATGCCCCAGGAGCGGGGGTTGCCGATGATAAAGTCGTTTATGCCTTTGTACCTGAAATTATTAAGTATTATCTGGATCAGGAGCCGCTGCTGCCCAATGTGCCGAGCTACCTGTGTATGTTCGAAGATGACCGTAAATACGTGTTAGATCATTTAGATGAGTTGGTGGTAAAACCCGCAAATGAGTCTGGAGGGTACGGCATGTTGATTGGGCCTCGCTCCACTAAAGAGACGCGCAATGAGTTTGCCCGGTTAATTACAGCCAACCCCCGTAACTATATGGCTCAGCCTACGTTAGCGCTTTCGACAACGCCGACGCTTGCCAATGGCTTACCACAGCCGCGTCATGTTGACCTTCGTCCGTTTATTCTGTCTGGACCGGAAACTCATGTAACCACTGGAGGATTAACCCGGGTAGCGCTGGTGGAAGGTTCGTTGGTAGTGAACTCCTCCCAAGGAGGTGGTAGCAAAGATACCTGGATAGTGGAAACCGATGAGAATGCGGCACTTGCCGCTGAACAGACAGGAGTCTAGCGCCATGCTGTCACGTGTAGCTGAAAACCTTTACTGGATGGCGCGCTACATTGAGCGGGCCGAAGATACTGCTCGACTACTGAGCGTGAATAGCCACTTGATGCTGGATTTGCCGCGCCACTTGCCTCTTGGTTGGGCGCCATTAATTGAAATGACCGGCACGTTAGAAGCATTTAACGCTCGCCATACCAGCTTTGATGAGCGCAGCGTGGTGTACTTTTTATGCGCTGATGCACAAAACAGCAGCTCAATTCTCTCGGCGTTGGCCAGTGCCCGGGAAAATCTGCGTACCACCCGAGATGTAGTGCCTCGCGAGATTTGGGAAGAGGTCAACCAGCTCTATCTAAATGTTGCAGACCATGCTGAAAACGGCGTTAGCCCACGGCGCAGGGATGCGTTTTTGAAAAACGTTATTCGTGGTTGTCAGACCTTAACGGGGCTAATCGAAGGAACACTAAGCCATGGCCCGGCGCGCACTTTTATTGAGTTAGGTCGTCAGCTTGAACGGGCGGATATGACGACGCGTATCGTTGATGTTCGTTCAGCAAGTTTATTACCTCAGAACCCAGAGGAGCTGCTGCCCTTTGAGAACCTGCAGTGGATGAGCGTGCTGAAATCGCTAACGGCTTATCAAATGTATCGTCAGCAGGTGCGGTTACGGGTACGCGGACCAGATGTGCTGCGCTTCTTACTTCAGGATCCGAACCTACCGCGTTCGATTGCTTGCAGTTTGGAAACTCTGGGCCATGAGTTGCAACTGCTGCCACGCCAAGATCGGGTGGTGGCGACAGTGTCACTGGTGCGTGCCGACGTGGTTGACGCCGATATTCAGGCGCTCGCCCACTCGCCGAGTAAACTGCACGCTTTCGTAGATGAACTGCAGATTGGTTTTGCCGCTATTCACGATACGTTAAGCGCTACCTATTTCGTGAATAGCGAAGGGGTGCCTCGGGTGACTCAGCGCCAATCCCAGAGCCACGCAGGGGACCATGACAACGATTAATCTCGCCTTAGCCACTTGGCGATAAAGACACGGTTTAGGCGTTAAAGCTGGTGTTTGCACGCTTTACTAATGCGTGCACATACGCCAGCTTATCGCGCACTGTAGGAGCAATCACTCCGGGCGCTAAGTCCAGCAGGCCCATATCCCGGTTTAACTCATTCACTGCCAACCCTACTTGGTGAAAGGCTAGCAGCATACTATTCAGCGTGCCGTCATACTCCGCACGGGAAAGCCCCATGTGAAGTGCAGTATCCAACACTGCCACCATATCCAGATAAAACGCGAAGGTTTCTGCGAAGTCCTCCCAAGGGTGCATGGATGCGTAAGCGGATATGAAGCGAGTTGGCCAGTCGGCAGGCGCACCTTGCTGATAGTACTGTTCTAACGCATTCGCATAAGTCGGGCAGCTATGATCACCAAATACTTGTCGGCAAGCATCTTCCTCAAGACCTTTTATCAGTAAATCCCAATAGTAGTGACCAATTTCATGGCGAAAATGACCAATTAGTGTGCGGTGGGATTCGTTCATGTCAACGCGTAAGCGTTCGCGTTCAACGTCATCGGCTTCTTTAACGTTGATGGTGATGTGACCGTTAGCGTGTCCGGTATACACCTTCTCTTGACTGGCGGTTGAGCGCCAAAGCCCTTGGTCGGGTAAGGCGTCCGCCATAAATGAAAAGCTTAACGGCACACGAATATTTTCTCCGTCCGTGCCATGGGGCAGTTTCAATAAATCCAACGTGTGGAATAGCCGCCGCTTAGCTGCTTCCAGGGCCGCCCAGCGCTCGCGGTTACCGATAATATCAAGGTCCGGAATGACATCGTTATAGCGGCAACAGTCACATAGTGTATCCGCGTGGCCTTCTGCCATGACGACCATGCGATTACATACATTCTCTACCGCGTAGTTATGGCACTTCATCAGAGCCACGCCACAGTTTTTATTGGTGCAGCGGTAGCCACCACCTGTCAGCGGTTCTAGCGCCACAATATTGGTACATGCAGGGCACCAGCCAACCTCAGACTCGCAGGCCAGGCAGTGAGTGTTTTCAAAAAATAGCGCATTGCCGCAGCGGCAGCTAAATGTCTGCATGGGTGGCCTCCTTGTATGATGGCCGAGCCTGCTCCGTGGGAACCGCGTTCGGCGTCGCTAACATGTCAGCATAGCGATGGGGTAAGCGCGATGGAAAGACTAATCGCCATCGCATTTAAGATATTCCTTGTACCAAGAGGGAGGTTGACGTTTACGTTAACTTGCTGATATACCCTAGAGGCTCTCAATTAGATCCCATAACAAACACAACCTTGAGGAATAGCGCTATGTCTGTTCGCGAAATACCGATGTATATCGATGGTCAGCCAGTCATGTCCCAAAGCCAGGATTGGCGGGATGTGGTGAATCCGGCAACACAGGAAGTTGTTGCCAGAGTACCTTTCTGTACCGCAGAAGAAGTGGAACGTGCCATCGCGAGTGCTAAAGCAGCCTTCAAACAGTGGCGTAAAGTACCGCTTGGTAAGCGTATGCGGATCATGCTGAAGCTCCAGGCGCTGATTCGTGAGAATACTGCTGAATTGGCCGCATTGATCACTGAAGAGCATGGTAAAACATTACCCGATGCAGAAGGTGAAGTAGGGCGCGGCCTTGAAGTGGTTGAGCACGCATGCTCGATTACCTCGCTACAGCTAGGGGAGCTGGCTGAAAACGCTGCCAATGAAGTCGATGTTTACACCATGCACCAGCCGCTTGGCGTTGGTGCAGGTATTACCGCGTTTAACTTCCCCATTATGTTGCCCTGCTTTATGTTCCCTCTGGCAATTGCCACTGGTAATACCTTTGTTTTGAAGCCATCTGAGCAGGATCCAAGCTCCACAATGCGCTTGGTAGAGCTTGCCCACGAAGCGGGCATTCCTGAGGGGGTGTTGAATGTTGTGCATGGCGGTCCTGATGTTGCCAATCAAATTGCCGATCACCAGGATATCAAGGCACTCTCATTTATCGGCTCTACCCATGTCGGCTCTTTGCTCTATAACCGTGCTGCCGCTGCGGGCAAACGCATGCAAGCTATGATGGGGGCAAAAAACCACTGCGTAGTGATGCCGGATGCAAACCGCAGCCAGGCAATTGATAGTCTACTTGGATCGGCATTTGGAGCGGCGGGCCAGCGTTGTATGGCCAACTCAGTCGTCGTTCTGGTAGGTGAAGCGCGTGAGTGGTTGAAGGATATCGAAGAGGGTGCTCGTAGTATGAAAGTGGGGCCGGGTACTCAGCGTGACGCGGACCTAGGTCCTGTGGTATCACCACAGGCAAAAGAGCGCGTAGAGCGACTGATTACTGCCGGTGAAAAAGAGGGCGCTACACTGCTAGTCGATGGCCGTGGCTATACGGTGGAGGGCTATCCTGAAGGGAATTTTGTGGGGCCAACACTATTTGCTGATGTAACGGCAGATATGACCATTTATCGGGAGGAGATCTTCGGTCCTGTTCTGTGCGTGGTAAGTGTGGAAACCCTGGATGAGGCAATCGACTTTATTAACGCCAACCCCAATGGCAACGGTACCTCGATTTTTACTAATTCTGGTTGGGTGGCGCGACGGTTTGAAACGGACATTGATGTCGGCCAGATAGGGATTAACGTACCCATTCCTGTGCCGGTGGCCTACTTCAGCTTTACTGGTTCGCGGGCATCTAAGCTGGGTGATCTGGGGCCGAATGGCAAACAGGCAATTGCTTTCTGGACGCAGACTAAAACGGTTACCGCCCGCTGGTTTGAGCCGGAAAATATCTCTAGCGGTATCAATAGCACTATTTCACTTTAAATTGCCGGTAGAAGTAGCGCTAACGTAGACAAGCATGCAGCAAGCCCCCCGCAGCGTGCTACAAAGAACGCAGGCGGGGTTCCTTGCGAGGCTTCGTGTCTACCAGCTATTAACTACCAGCTAGGCTAATGACCAACTAAGTGAACAAACAGCAGCGTTAAAAATCATCAAACAGTGGCAGGCTTTGTTCAAATAACTGTTCGATGGGGCCAAGTTGGCTTTCATGCATGACTAACAGAGAGGGCGTGTCTTTCACATGTTCGCGCAAGGGAACAAGCAGAGCGAACTCGCCCTCTTCAAGATGAAACTCGTGGATTTCACGCAGGCCGTGAGGTGTCTCGCACTGAGCGCAGCGATACGTGTCGTCTTCACCGTAGACTAAGCGGTGATACATTTTAAACAGCGTATAGAGGGCTAGCCCGCCTTCAAAATCAGGCCAGTGTGCTGGGGTTTCGCGGATATCTGGTATGAGGGTTTTACCCCCTGCTTCAGCATCGGCAATAGCGTCGGCCAGTGGTGCTGCAAGAATCGCCGTAGCGTCGGCAGGCAGAGGGGAGTTTTGGCGAGCCGCTTGCTCAAAATCGCTAACGACAGCGCGGAAATCACCCAGGGTTCGTAGTGCGTAGTCTACATGCTGTAAATCATCGGGTTCGAAGCTACCGTTCTCCCAACCATGGATAACGCGGAGTGTGACTTGGCCTCGACTCATTGGGCGAACAAGCAGCAGGTGTAGCGCGGTACGGATGTGCATTTGCCGCTCGTCCGAATCGTTCTCGAATGCACGATAAGGCTCGGCAAATAGCTCGTGTAGTCGCCCTTGGGTATGCTCTTTGGCTTCGGCGTTCTGCATAGTGTTTTCCCTCTGCTTTCCCTTTTTACCGAGCTGTTTTAAACGTACTGTGCACGGCTTTAGTGGTGATTATTAGTCTTGAAGTATGGCGAGCGAAGCCAATGATTGATAGTCGCTTTGTATAGTATTTTGTGACAGAACCATTTGGTCGCTCACCCTATTGGTGTGGGGCCTCAACTAACTGCACAGCAAAATAACAAAGGTGAATATATGTCTGCTTCAATAAGTCGTTTTGCCATACCTGAAACATTGGACGATCTGCCTGATGACATTCGAAACTCAATAGTAAGTGTGCAGGAAAAAGCTGGGTTTGTGCCCAATGTGTTCTTAATGTTAGCCCATCGACCTGACGAATTTCGCGCTTTCTTCGCTTATCACGACGCGCTGATGGAGCGCGACTCAGATACGCTCACAAAAGCTGAAAAAGAGATGATAGTGGTCGCCACTAGCGCTCGTAACCGCTGCTTATATTGTGTCGTTGCCCACGGCGCTTTAGTGCGTATTTATAGCAAAGACCCATTATTAGCAGATAACGTGGCTATAAATCACACTGTGGCTGGGCTAAGCGAGCGTCACCGTTTGATGCTCGACTTTGCCTTGCACTGTTCCATTGAGGTCGGTGAGTTTTCACTAGCCTGGCAGGAGCGCTTAGCAGGAGTAGGTTTTACGTTGGATGACTGCTGGGACATAGGTGCAATCGCCGCTTTCTTTGGTATGTCGAATAGGTTAGTCACCTTGGCGGGTACACCGCCTAATCCTGAGTTTTATGGAATGGGTAGGGAGCCCCGTGCCTAACGAGTAATCAAGGTGCTAAGCAGTAAGTGCTATTTCACGTTATGCTGTGGTAAAGCCTTTCACCCGTACTGGTCCTACAACGATGAGTTTTCCAATACCGTTCGATGAAGATGCCCGTTTAGCAGCGCTGAATGAGTTGGCGCTGCTAGATACGGCTAATGAGCCGGTGTTTGACCGTATTACACGGTTAGTGAGTCTGCTGCTAAACGTACCAATGGCTGCGGTTTCCTTGGTGGATGCCAATCGGCAGTGGTTTAAGTCCAAAGTCGGGATGGATACTATCGAAACACCGCGGGACGAGGCTTTTTGCGCGTATACCGTGGTTCAAGCAGTTCCGTTGATTGTGAATGACGCTCTTCTTGACGAACGATTTGCCGACAACCCATACGTAACGATGCCTGGAGGCGTGCGTTTCTATGCGGGCTTACCTCTAAAAAGCTCTCAGGGCTATGTATTAGGCTCACTGTGCGCGATGGACATTAAACCCCGCACCTTAAATATTGCAGAACAAGCAGCGATGAAGGATCTTGCTGATATTGTTGTGGGTGAAATACAGCTCCGTGAACGACTTATTGATGAGCAAAAAAGTAAAGTCGCTTCGCAGCGAGCGCTTAACGCACTCCACCTGAGCCTTGAGCAGCAAATTGAACAACGGATTCGGGAACTCAATCTAGTGATTGAGACTGCTTGCGACGCCTATATAAGTATTGATGAAAACGGGCGTGTACTGGACTGGAATCGTGCTGCTGAGACAATGTTTGGCTGGTCCCGTAAAGAAGCTTTAACACGCTCTATTACCACCCTTATGCTTCCCAATGGGTTGCCTTCGGATGTTTTACTGCCAGCCATGGGGGAAGCAAAACGGCGGGATGGTGTAAGGCTGCCGGTGGAGATTCGTTTAAAAAGCTATGAAGTCAATGGGCGTACGCGGCGCAGCCTGTTTATCCACGATATTACCGAGCGGAAACAGTTAGAGCGACTACGCGACCAGGAGGCCCGAGAAGATGTATTAACTCGTCTGCCCAATCGACGCGCACTGGATGAACGGCTTCCTGAAGCGATGGCGCGTGTGCGTCGTACCCGTAAACCGTTGGCTGTGCTGTTTTTAGATTTGGATGGTTTTAAAAATATAAATGACCAGTATGGTCACGCCATGGGCGATGAGCTGTTGCGTGATACCGCGCAGCGCCTGCAAGCTGCAGTGCGCGAGACCGATTTCGTAGCCCGCTGGGCGGGTGATGAGTTTGTAGTGCTATTAGAAGGCATTGACTGTGATGCTGTTGGGCCTCTTGCAGATAAACTGATACATACTGTTGAGCAGCCTATTGTCCTGAGCGGGGCTGTGCTTAATGTTAACACCAGCATTGGCGTAGCGCTGTTTATGCCTGAGGCTGCGGAAACATCACAAGAACTGCTAAAGCGTGCGGATGTCGCGATGTATGAAGCAAAGCGCGCGGGGAAAGGACAGGTAAGATTAGCGCAGCCAGTTGACTCCTGATTAGATATCTAGTCAGCAAAGACATCAGGGAAGATCATGATCCGCAGTATGCTAACTACTCCTGAAGGTCTGCTTCACGAAGGCGATGAAGGGCTTGTCGACGTGTGGCAAACGTCGCCGGATAGCCATATTTGGATAGATATGCAGGGTGAGCCAGCAGAGAGCGAGCGGGTCCTGCTTGAGCGTTTAGGTTGCCATCCCATGGCGATCCAGGATGCTCATAAAGAGCGGCATCCGCCTAAAATAGAAGAGTTTGAGAATCATACGCTGCTTATCTATCGCGGTATTTCTTCGTTTGATGCGCAGCTAAATTTTGTGCCTCAGCAAATCTGTTTTTTTATCGGTGAACGCTTCTTGATCACCCTACACCCAGGGGATGCGCTGAGTATTGAGCGGCTGTTCAGCGAACATGGAAGCGCTCTGTTGGGGCAGTCACCCGAGCGTGTAGCGCTAAGAGTGATTTATACTTCTGCAGGCTTTTACATCGATAATCTGCTTGAGTTTGAAAGTGAGTTGAGCGATTTAGAGGATGAGTTGCTAGTGAATGGCAACGACGTTTTGATGCGCAAACTTACAACCTATCGCTCCCGTTTGGTGAAGTTGCGCCGTGTCTTTAGTTATCACAAAGGCATCACCCAAGAGTTAACCGCCTACGACTATGCGCATTTGCCTCGGGGTGAAAATGAAACCCTATACGCTATTAACGATGTGGCCGAGCGTTTTGAGCGCTTGTATACCTTAACGCAGATGTATTACGACATTTGTGGTGATTTAGTAAATGGCTATATTTCTATTTCGTCACATCAGCTCAATATCACTATGCGCGTTTTAACGGTGATTACCGCCATTTTTGTACCTCTGACATTTATTGCCGGAATTTATGGTATGAACTTTGAGTACATGCCAGAGCTAAGTTTTCAGTATGGTTACTTTTTTGTGTTGGGCGCCATGCTGGGTATTGGTGGAAGTTTATGTTGGCTTTTCAAGCGTAATAAGTGGTTTTAAGCAGCGACAACGGCTGATAAGTGGCGAAGCCGTAAGGCTAATAAGGCCAACCCCACTGCAATAAGTAACCACAAACCTGCTAGTAAAACTGGAAATGCCCCGGCACCGGCGATATCCAGCAGCGGGCCGGTTAATGATGGAATTAGCAGGGCACCACTACCTGCAGCGGTAAAGATGGCTCCAGTGGTGCGCCCGCGCATCATCATTGATTGATTGCAAAGTGCGAACAGGGTGGGGAAGAAGGCCGATGCAGAAAGCCCGAATAGCAGTGCGCCCATACTAAGCGTCAGCCAGCCTAGATGCAGGCCACTCGCAGTGCTAATCCCTAGCGCTAAACAGCCCAGTAGTACGTGCCAAGGCGTACAAATGCGTAGTAGAGGAATAGCTAGTAAACGTCCTGCCGAGAGTGCTAGCCAGAACAACGTGGCCAGTAGCGCTGCTTGCTCGGTAGGCAGTCCCACCAAGGTTCCGTAGGCCGTCACCCAGCCAGCGAAGGTAATCTCTATCCCCACATAAAGAGAAAATAGCAGCATAAACAGCCCGAGCAATAGCGGGTCATTGTGCTTGGTTGGGCTAGGACTTCTACTGTTCTGCTCAACTGTAGGCATGGTCGGGCTGGTAAAGCGTGAAAGTGGCCACAGCATGGCAGCAATCCCTAAACCCACCACCCAAAACGTCCAGTGAAACTGGCCGGTAAGCGATATCGCTGCAACCATAATCAATGGGGTCAACATATTGCCGAAGCTAAAGCAGAAGTGCAGAGCGCTTACATTAGGGCCAGCTGCATCGCGGTGTAACCACAACAGCAGCGTGTTGCCTCCGGCATTAAGTGATGCTTCGGTAAACCCCAATAGCATAAATAGCAGCGTTAACAACAGTAGCAGTGGGCTAAGCGGCGCCAGTGCCAGCCCCACCACGGCGATGATTCCCATCGCTATCAACACTCGGTGGCCGTTGAAGCGATCCATTAACAGCCCCGTCACAATGGCACCGCTCATATTGCCCACCGCCCGGGCGGTAAACAAAACGGCAATTTGACTCATTGAAGAGCCGCTTATATCGGCCAGGTGGGGTAGGGCCGGGCCCAGTAGTCCACCGCTCATGCCGATGGCAACAAAAAGCCCGAAATAGGTCCAGGTGAGACGGCGGTGATACGCTGAAGTAAAAAAGAGGAGCATACCTTTCCTTGGCAGTAACGAAAATAAGTGGTGTGAAACCGGTCTTAAGGACCAAGCACTAATCAGGTGGGCAAGCGAAAAGTTGACGCATTGCCATGTGGTTTCGGCACATCTATGGCATTCTCTGCGGCGACCGATGACCTGTATATACCTGGGAGTTAATACCATGACCATTATGATAACTGGCCTGCTGATATTTCTTGGCAGCCACTCAATACGTATTTTTGCTGAAAACTGGCGCCAGCAAAAGGTAGCCCAGTTGGGGCTGCCTACCTGGAAGCTAGCGTATTCTGTAGTATCGGTAGTGGGGCTTGCCATCGCTATCTATGGTTTTGGCCAAATGCGCTTGGAACCTATCTACATTTGGTTTCCACCCATGGGATTACGCCATGCGGTAGCACTGCTTATGTTGCCAGCGTTTATCCTGCTCGTCGCTGCCTATATACCGCGCAATGCGATTAAGGCAAAACTTGGCCATCCGATGCTACTGGCGGTGAAAGTTTGGGCTTTGTCCCACTTGCTGGTTAATGGCAGGTTTGGCGATATCATCTTTTTTGCCGCCTTCCTCGTGTGGGGTATCCTGGCATTTAAAGCGGCTAAGAAGCGTGACCGTGCTAATCCGCCAGCTGTTACAGCCACCTCAACACCAGCTACCATTGCTACTGTCGTAATTGGCGTTGTTGCCTACGTACTGTTTGCTTTCCATTTACACAGCCTGCTTATCGGTGTACCTGTGTTTGGCTAAGTGAGGCCATTAACCAACTGCCATTAAGCAGTTTTCAAAGACGGTAGCGCATCGAGCGCTGCCGTCTTCGTTTATATGGCTTGTGACTCGGCTCAAGTTTGCTACTTTGTCAGGCACACATACTGTTATTCACCAGGAGCCAGCCCATGGATGAAGCAGATAACTCTGTGCCTGAAATGATGTCTGCCATGCTGTTAGTCGGCCACGGCGGGGTTGATCAATTACGCTACCAACAAGATGTGCCGACGCCTAAACCTGGGCCAGGCCAAGTGCTGGTTCAGGTAACGGCCACGGCAAAAAATAACACCGACCGTAAGGCTCGCGAGGGGCTCTACCCGACCAAGGGCAAAGAGGAAGTGACGTCGTTTGCCATGGGTGGTTCGCCGACACTTAACTTTCCACGTATTCAGGGGGCAGACGTTGTTGGGCGTATTGTTGCGGTTGGTGAAGGTGTGGATAGTGCACGCATTGGCGAGCGGGGGTTGTTAGATTTTAATATCTACGCCGACGAGCGGCGTACAATCAATCTGACGCCCGACTACTATGGGCACGGGGCTGATGGTGGCTATGCTGAGTACATAGCGGTACCGGCGGATCAGTTTCACCATGTAGCCAATACTGAGTTACATGATGCCGAGCTTGCCTCTATGGGCATGTGCTCCTATCAAACGGCTTACCACATGATGACTTCTGCCAATATCAGTGCTGGTGAGCGTGTGTTGGTCAGTGGTGCCAGTGGCGGTGTTGGCACCGCCTTAATTCAGCTATGCAGAATTGTTGGGGCGATTCCTTACGCCGTTAGCCAGCTCGATAAAGCCGATGCGTTGTTAACATTAGGCGCTGAAGCGGTGATTGATCGAGGCGATCTTTCCTCTTTTGTCGACCGGGTGTTGGCCGCCACCCACGGGCAACCTATCGATGCAGTGATGGACTTAGTCGGTGGTGAGATGACCGATCTGTTTATCGACACCATGATTGTTGATATGCAGCACCGTAGTAGCTATCCGAGGCTCTCTATTGCTGGGGCCAGTGGCGGTAATATCAGTGAAATCATGTGGACACGAATTTATCTCTACCAAGTGCAGATATTGGGTGTCTCCCATGGCACCCGTGAAGAGGCGGAGCAGCTTATCGAGTGGATTCGTAGTGGAGAGTTAAAGCCAGTACTGCATGCCGCTTTTAGACTCTCTGAACTACATGCTGCTGAACATTACTTTGTGAATCGCGGTAGTAACTATCTTGGCAAAATTGTAATTGTGCCTGATGCTCAGTGGGATACCCACGGCGCGCCGTTCGCCTTAGCCACCGCCTAGGAGCTGTTCTTGTGAAGAATCTCCATACCCTTCAGTTGCTAGATACTCACGCAGGCGGTGATGTTAGCCGTATTGTCACCGGTGGAATTGATCAGTTACCTGGTGCCACAGTTCGTGAGCAGATGGAGTACTTGCGTGATGATGCCGATGGGCTGCGGCGGCTATTACTAGAGGAGCCCTATGGCATTCCTGAAATGTCGGTGGATCTGCTGGTGCCCGCAACTAATCCTGAAGCGGTAGCGGGATATATTATTATGGAAGTGATGGGTTACCCCATCTATTCAGGCTCCAACACCCTGTGCACAGCAACGGCCGTATTAGAAACAGGCATTGTGCCTAAGCAAGAGGGTATTCAGCGCTTTAAGCTAGAGGCGCCTGCAGGCTTGGTACAAATTGAAGCTAGCGTGCGTAATGGCGTCGTGGAGTCGGTGACCTGTGAAGGTCTACCCAGTTATATCGATACTCACCGCGATACCATTGATGTGCCGGGCATTGGGCCTGTTACCTATTCGATTGCCTATAGCGGTGGTTTTTACGCCCTGGTTGATGCTGAAGCGCTGGGGTTCAAGCTGGTACGTGAGGAAGAGCTGGCGCTAGCGGTATGTGCCCATAAAATTGTTGAGGCTATCCAGGCGCAGCGGGGATTTTCCCACTATACCTTGGGTGATGTTGGCCCATTACCATTTTTGCACTTTATGGGGCCAGAAGAGCAGATTGCGAAAGGCTATGTGCGTTCGCGCTCGACCACCTATGTGCACCCTGGGGTTATTTGTAGAAGTACTACGGGGACCGGCACCTCGGCACGACTAGCACTCATGCACTATGAAGGGCGCTTGAAGGTAGGTGACAAGCTAGAAACCGTTTCGCTGCGCAATACTGGCTTTATAGGTACCTTTACCGGTACTCATAAGGAGGGGGCGTACCAAGTCGCTGAGAACACCATTACGGGTCGCAGCTATGTACTGGCGGAATCAAAAATAGTGATTAACTGCGACGACCCTCTGGTAGCTTGCGGCGAGCTACACCGTCTCTTGAGCGACCGGCACGCAAAAACATAATCAAACGTATCAATGTTCAAGCGTACGAATGCTCAAACGTACTAAATTGGTGAGCTGCTTACGTACCCTTCACGCTCAAGCCTTTCCCAGACCGGGGCTTTCTCGGCTTCGGTCATACTCCCCCAGCAGGCAATTTCATCAAGTGTTCGCCCGCACCCTTTACATACACGTCTTTGGCATACACGCCTTTGATATCGAGACGTAACTGGTTCAATCTGACATACCTGAATACACGGTGAAAGAGGGCGGGCTGGCGTGGACATGGTGAGCGCTCAGTGACGTAACAGTAGAGGTATTGATAGCAGATATATTGATAAAAGTGAGTGAGCTTGCAAAGCTTGCTAAACCGGCACTTTACCACGCAGCGATTTCGTTTTTCCCTTACGCGTTTTATGATCTACGCGGCGTCGCTGCGAGCCTTTGGTAGGTTTTGTGGGGCGGCGTACTTTTTGCTGCTTTACTGCGTTTTGGATCAGCGCTTGTAGGCGGGTCAGTGCATCCTCTTTATTTAATTCAAGCGTACGGTAGCTCTGGGCCTTGATAATAATCACGCCCTCTTTGCTAATCCGTTGATCGGTATGCGCCATCAAGCGCTCTTTGTATACAGCGGGTAGGGTAGAGCGCTGAATGTCGAAACGTAAGTGCACAGCAGATGCGACTTTGTTAACGTTCTGGCCGCCCGCGCCCTGGGCACGAATCTGGCTTATATCAATTTCCCAGTCGGCTAGCGTGACGCTACCTGAAATAGTGAGCATTAAGTTCCTCTGTGCCTCATGTAAGTAATAAGGCTAGCATACTTGGCACAGAGGTGGGGGGCATTTAGCTGGCTAGATTGGTGACTGGCTTACCGTTAGCAAAGGCCACTAAGTTGCTAAAAGCATCACCAAAGTAGAGTTCGTAGCTATCTTTTTCGACATAGCCCAAGTGCGGAGTGGCCGTTAGATTGGGCAGGGATAACAGTGAGTGCGAGACAACCGGCTCATTATCAAACACATCAATCGCCGCATGGCCAGGTTTGCCAGCTTTTAGCGCTTTTTCCAGGGCACCTTCGGCGAGTAGCTGTGAGCGACTAGTGTTAACCAGCAACGCATTAGACTTCATATATGCCAAATGCTCTGCACTGATGATCCCTCTAGTATCATCATTTAAGCGTAAATGCAAGCTGAGCACATCAGACTTCTCAAACAGCTCTTGCTGGCTCTCCGCAATCGCGAGACCTGCCTCTGTGGCCCGCTGACGAGTTCCCTCTCTCCCCCATACCAGGAGGTTCATTTCAAACGCTTGTCCATAACGAGCGACCAGGCTGCCAATTTTTCCATAACCAAAAATACCCAGGGTGCGGCCTTTAAGGCCAGTTCCCAATGTCCGCTGCCAACGGCCCGCTTTGAGGTTTGCGACCTCTTCAGGGATATGACGCATTGCCGCTAAGATCAACCCCCAGGTGAGTTCCGCAGCAGCGTAGGGCGAGCCTTTTCCTGCCATAACCGTAACGCCCTGGCGTTGACAGGCCGCTAAGTCGACATGTGCTGCGCCTCCACCGGTTTGGCTAATCACTTTAAGCTTAGGCAAGCGCTTAAGTAGTTCTGCGGTGATGGGGGTGCGCTCACGGATCAGCACCAGAGCTTCAGCATCTTTGAAACGCTCAGCCAATGCATCCAAATCAGTCAGTGTGTCGTTATACACCGTCACATCATGGTCTGCTAACTGTTCGAAAGCGTCTAAATGGAGAACACAATCCTGGTAATCATCAGGTATTACAATCTTCAATGGCCGGTCTCCTCGTTGAGCTATGGCGAAGCATCACTAATATGAAACGTTCGCTACTACTCTAAGCGCTCGCGCAGTGCGTTAAGGAAGGTTTCGATTCGTCGTGCATTGGTACCTATATCGCTGGCGCCTAGTCGAGAGGCTGAGCGCATATCGATGCGAACACTATTTGGCTGCTCGGTAAGGCGTATCACCACATCATCTTCAAAGCCGAACCAGAGGGTAGTTGCAGTCGCTTCGATGGTATTTTCAGTAATGGCTGCAATCCGCCAGCCAGAGGCTTCCACTTCTGCTTGGGCTGCTGAAAGTACTGTCTCTATTGGCGCTGCTATGGTTAAAGGCTGAACGTTAGGATAGGCAGCCTGCTGCTGGCGAGCCGTTGCCGCGCCGGGGTAATCAACTGCATTGGGTGCAGCTTCGCGGGCGGCTCTCAAGGCATCGAATGTGGGTGGGGTTTGCATATCAGTCGTAATGTCGTGGATAACGGGCACCTGCTGGGCGCGCTGCCACTGTTGCCAAGGTGAATAAAGCAGTGCCACCGTGGCTAGTAATACGACAATGGCCAACAAACCAGTGCCCAAACGGCGCTTTATCATACTGGCTAATAACAGCAGTATGCTTAGCACTACCGCTGCTGTTGCGGCATAAACGCCGGTGCGCAGCAGGTTGAATGCATCACTTAGTTCAATAAACTCCCAGCGGTAAGCCGGGCCGGCGGCACCCATCAATGATATGGCGCCTAATAGTGCAAGGGCGCATAGCCATGCCACAACCGTCAGCCACGATCCGCCTTTAGATTGCTTAGAGTTTAATCGTTTAGCCATGTCTGTCTCCTAGCGCCTAAAGCGTTAACATACTCAAAGTATGTCTTCAGCATAACCAGCTATTCCGTGGTGTGCTTACCTAACTAGCAAGAGAGTGCGCAACAACGATGAGTCAACCCGATACAAGCTCTGCTTTAACGGCGCAGGTGCGCGCACTGCTAACAAGTACGCCTAATGCTGGATTGCCCATGACCTATCAACAAGTAGCGAATGCCTTGGGACTTAAGCCACCGGGTACTATTCAGCGTGTTGCCCAAGCGCTTGAAAGGCTCATGGCCGAAGATGTTGCTGCTGGGCAGCCCATGATTGCTGCACTGGTCATTAGCCGTAGAGGTGATGACCTGCCCGCTGCGGGCTTTTTTGAGCAGGCCGTGTTTCTGGGTCGCTTTCCTGCTGACCCGGATCAATACAGAGCGCTATATATCGCTGAGCGTGAACGGGCGCTTAGCTTTAAGTATTAGCGGTATATCCCATTATTTATTGCGCAGTGGCTCAAGCAGGTCACTTAGCCCGTTATGGTCAATCTCATGCATCAAATGGAGGAGTTGGCCAATTTCCCCTTTAGGGAATCCTTCTCGCGCAAACCAGTTTAGATAAGGGCCTGGTAAGTCGGCAATAAGCCAACCTTGGTGCTTTCCAAACGGCATGGTGCGGGTGACGAGTTTCTCAAGGTCTTTAGGTTGCATGGTGATAGTGCCTGCGTACTGATTGAGTCAATTAAGGTAGTTGGCGGATTATTCGGCAATGGTACCAATTAACTGGGCCAATGCCCGAGCGGGTTCGCCTAAATGCCCATTAGTGCGATGAATGAGGCCTATATCGCGGTGGAAAGTGCGTTCGCCTAAATCAATCGCACGTACGTCTTTAGTCCAGCGTTTTAGCGCCTTGGGTTGAGGGGCTAGCGCTACGCCCACGCCATCGGCAACCAGCTGCACAATGGCGTCCAACTCATCTACTTCACATATGTCACGCACTTGGCAGTGGTTGTCCCTTAAAAAACGGTCTACCTGGCGGCCCCCAAACGATGTTCGGTCATAGCGTACAAAAGGGTTGTTAGCTAATAGTGCCCGCCAATCATCGCCTGGTAGCTGGTGTGGCACAATTAAGCGAAACGGCTCGTGTGCCAGCGGCGTCCAGCGTAAATCACTGTGTAGCGAAAATGGAGGTCGAATAATCACCGCCATATCCAGCTCACCAGCATCTACCTGATTCATCAAGTCCAGAGAAAGCCCAGGCACCAGTCGCGTATGACACTCAGGATAGCGACGGTGAAAGCGCGCTAAAACAGTGGGGAGCAGGGTGCGCTGAATAGATGCAATTGCCCCAATGGTAAGTCGCATGCCAAGCCCTTGGCTGGAAGGCGAGTTGCCTAACGTCGCGTACAGCCCAAGTAAGGTTTGCGCTTGCAGCAGGGTTTCTTGCCCCCGCTGGGTGAGCACGGCTGCCCGTCCACTGCGCTCAAATAGGGTAATGCCAAGAGCCTCTTCTAAACGCTTCATTTGCGCACTGACCGCCGCTTGGGTTAGCCCAACCTGCTGGCCTGCCGCAGCAAAGGTGCCATGCTGGGCAACGGCAACTAGGGTCTTTAGTTCTCGTATCATTTGCCGCTTCTTTCATCAGTAATATTTGTGAATCAATCAAAAAACAATTGATTTTATTTTTACATGGCACAGCCTAGGATAATCGCATAGTGGCCGCGCAGCGCGCCATCCGATCCCAAAAAAAGTGTTAAAGCAGGAGATGACCATGACTCTTTCCCCTTTCCATTTAGCTATTCCTGTCTACGATGTAGCGCTTGCCCGTGCATTTTATAATGATGTCTTTGGCCTTGAAGAGGGGCGTTCTAGCGACCACTGGGTCGACTTTAACTTCTTCGGTCATCAATTAGTCATCCACGAACACCCGAAAACCCCCGGCCAAGAGAGCGCTCATACTAATCCGGTTGATGGTCATAACGTGCCAGTGCCGCACTTTGGCGTCATTTTGGAGTGGGATGAATGGGAAGCCCTGGCCGAGCGCTTAAAAGAGAGAGGCACCGAGTTTGTGATTGAGCCTTACATTCGCTTTAAAGGTGAGACAGGTGAGCAGGCAACCATGTTTCTGCTCGATCCCTGTGGTAACGCCCTGGAATTCAAAGCGTTTAAAGATAAGAGTCAGATCTTTGCTAAATAAGCTCTACTTCCAGACAAGCCCCATTACCCAATAAGTTCTCCTGGGGAGGTCACCTGTGCTTGCCACTTATTAAGAGAGTCCACCGCTTGCTAGGCGGTGGTTTTATCAAGGCTAGCGGTAGGGCTATGCAAAGTGCGTCACATTAAACATGTGCGGATACGCGAAGCCTTACATAGTCAGCGGTCCAGTGACCTTGACCATCGCTCAAACTGTGAGCGAGAAGGCTTATGGTGTTATCGAGGATCGCTTCTTGCAGATCCTCTTCCAGCCCATGTAGGAAGGGGCTGGCGAACGTTCTAAGCCAGCCTGCTATGCCCGTTGGGAGGGGCGTAGGGCGAGGAATTAGTTCGATAGAGTCAACGTGAAAACCAACGGTTTGAAGTAAATGTGCGTACTCTTGTGTGGTTGGAAAGTACCATGGATGGCGTCCGTGTGAGCTGATTCCACGAAACTGTAGCGAAGCGATAAGTGCCGTACAAATGGCAGCCACATTACCGTGCCCACCAAACTCTGCAACGAATCGTCCACCAGGCTTTAGCGCTCGCTTCACACCCGCTAACACCTTTTGTGGATCTAACATCCAGTGCAACGCCGCGTTGCTAAATACGGCATCAAACTCATGATCAAAGGGTAGCTGATGGCCATCGACCGCACGAGCGGTTACACCGCGTTGTCGCGTCGCAGCCACCATATCCTCTGACGCATCGATACCCAAAACATCAGCACCGAGTTGTGCAATACGTTCGGTTAGTGTGCCATTGCCGCAGCCTAGGTCCAAGATGCGCTGCCCTGGCTGAGGTGCTAATAGCTTCAATACCTCGTTGCCTAGTGTTGGAACGAAGTCGGCGTGTTCCGCATACTGGCTGGCATTCCATTGCTGCCCTGGCGGTGTATGAGAGGCGTAAGACATGTTGGCTTCCTGGCATCGTTATGGGGCGTAGGACTTACCCAAGGGCTTGATTTAGTATAGCTTGCTATCAATATCATATGCGTAACTATCACTGTCGTGTGTGTAATAACGCAAAAATATCGTTGGGCAGGTCGAACTGTTAAGTGTTTGCCGTCGGCGCTTATCTGTATTTATCCGTTATGCCAAGCATCAAGAGGTAAGAAGATATGAATTCTGTCATCAAGTTGTTGCAGTCTCACCGTTCTATCCGCAAATTTACCGAACAAGAAATCCCTCGTGGGCTGCTTCTAGAACTTATAAAAGCTGGGCAGGGGGCCGCTACCTCTAGTCATGTACAGGCCTATACGATTATTCATGTGAAAGACCCGGCAAACCGTGAGCAAATTGCGGAGCTGTCCGGAGGGCAAAGCTATGTTGCAAGCTGCGCAGCGTTTTTAGTGTTTTGTGCGGATATGAAGCGCCCAACAGAAGCCTCTGAGCGCACAGGAGCGAACGTTGAGCGAGGCATGACAGAGCAGTTGCTGGTTGCCACCGTAGATACTGCGTTAGTTGCACAAAACGTTGCGGTAGCCGCTGAATCAGAAGGGCTGGGTATTTGCTATATCGGTGGTGTTCGTAATAACCCTCAGGCCATTAGCGACCTATTGCGCCTACCTGAACACGTTTATCCCGTGTTTGGTATGTGCCTTGGCTACCCAGCGCAAGACCCCGAAGTAAAACCGCGCTTGCCCGTAGAAGCGATATTGAAAGAAGACTACTACACTGAAGATGCCCGTTTGGTAGAAGCCTTCGACGCTACGATGCACACCTACTACCAAGCGCGTAGCAGTAGCAACAAGAATACCGATTGGTCACACAATCTGAAGCCACTGTTTGATAACAAGTTGCGCCCTCATATGAAAGACTTCCTGGTAAAACGTGGCTTTGAGATGAAATAGGTTATTGATTTTCATCAATAATACTCGTTAATGAGTTTCATTGGCTGGGGGAGGTAAGCTGGGAAAATAAGCTGGGATAAGTAGGTTCAGAAACCTGGCTGGAGATACATGGCTTGAGAAGCATCGTTTGTGAAATACATCGTTTGAGATACATGTTCTAAAGCTTGTTGGGCGTAGCGGCTTGGTTCGAGCAGGGCTCGAATTAATACGGCTAAAGCGCCCAGCTTTTTTTGACTACACCCTATACTTGAGTACACGGCAAAAATAACAAAAGGAGCCATCGATGACCCTGACGCGTGCCTACTATCTACTTGCAGCATTCTATACGCTTATTCCTGTGATGGGCATAGTTGCACTGTTTGCTGGTGGTGGAACACCACTTGCCGTCGCTCACCTCTCCTTAGGAGCGCTCGCTGTGCTGGGCTTGTGGGGCTATATATTGAAACGTGGTTTTATGAATCCGCGCATGTGGCGGCCTTTTGCTGTAATACTAGCCGTTGGTGCAGTGGCGCAGCTGTTGGTTATTCTCACTATGCCTGTGGAGAATGTAGAGCTTACCTGGATGCTTACCAGTACCGTTTTCTCGGTCCTTCTGGTTATTCTGCTTTATCACTATGGCAACCGTGATCAGCCGTTTTGGGCGACTGAAGAAGAGCAGGCAGCCGCTCGTCAATTGACGGCTTTATTGGAAACATCTCCTTCTTTAACCGCTGTGCACCGTGAAGGAGAGCGAGAAAATAGCGCTAATGTTTTCAAAGTTGGGAGCGGGTATAAAGCTCGCATTACTCGGCGTACCCGCAATGGCCAAGAGGCATTCGAACAGCGCTTTCAGCATCCGGAAACGTTAGTGTTTTTTCTGGAAAAATTTGCCAGCATTCAAGTTCAGGACTTCAAACAGGAAAAGTTGGCGTAACCCTATGCCCTGGGTCACGTGTCAATAGTGACCGTATGGCTGCCAGACTAGTTAGTTAACTGAGGATGAAAGAGCCATTGATTGTGATGTCGCGTTTAAAGCGAACGAGTGGTGCTTGCCTCATGGGAATACAGGTACCAATGTGGGGTACTCTGCTCTTTGGCTTTGTACATTGCCACATCGGCACTGGCCAGAAGGTCAGCAGGGATTTGGCCGTGGCTGGGGAAAAGGGCGATACCGATACTTGCCGACACATGGTGCTTTATACCGGCACTGACAAACTCAATAGCATCTAGCAACTGGGTAATATACTCGGCAATATGAATGGCTTGCTCGCTATTAACACTCTCTAGCAGTAGCGCAAACTCATCGCCACCTAAGCGTGCGATGGTACTGCGTTGGCCTAGGTTGGAATATAGCGTTTCTGCCACTTCGCGTAGCAACTGATCGCCAATATGGTGGCCGCTTAACTCATTGATTTCTTTGAACTGGTCAAGATCAAGCAGCAGTATGGCACCCTCGCTATGGTGTGAGAGTGAGTTGAGCATCGCATCCTGAAAATAGCGGCGGTTAAATAGCTCGGTTAAAGGATCATGTTCCGCTAACCAGGTTAAGCGGGTTTCAGCAGCTTTGCGTTCAGTAATATCTAACCCAACAGAAATTCTTGCAGCATTGCCGCCCAGGTTGTCGTTTAAAGGTGTGTGGTACCAAGCGACGATGCAATTGTCCCGGTCAACCGTTTGAAAGGTTTTTTCTTCCTGCGAGGAAGTGTCGGCACGGCCTTTATGGTGAGGGCTGTCTCGATCACCAGTAAGTGATGAAGTAGGTTGATCAAAAATGTCGTTAAAGTGGCGGCCTAAGAGGTCGTTATCGCTGAGAGCAAGTCGTTCCCGAGTATAGCTATTCACCAGTTGTATATGGCCAGTAGCGCTTTGCGCAACAATAAAAACCCGAGCGGTATCTAGCAGGCTGCTGATGAAACCTCGCTCGCTGGCTAACTCATTAATACGCTCCGCAAGCTGCTGGCTACGCTCTTGCACGGTGTTTTCCAGTGCCTCAAGCTGGAAAGAAAGCTCGCGAGTTGAATGCTCAAGCACATTAATTTCGTTAGAAAACCGTGGAGTGGAAATCGGTAATTTGGCCCTCACGCTACTGAATTTGCCGCTCGCAAGGGCTGGTAGTAGCTCAGCGACTCTGCGTAGCCGTGCCATGGGCCCTAGTAAAATAACCAACAGTAGTAATTGCGCGGCCAGCCAGCCTACTAGCCCAACAAAGAGCAGCGTGTTAGTAGCGTTCTTAATAGCGGCAACTTGATCGGTAGTGTCAGTGATCAGCAGGAAGTAGCTGGTGCTTCGCCAATCAGCGTCCTCCTCCATATACACAGCGCTTAGCTCTAAATAGCGACTGGCATGCTTGATACTAAAAGGAGCATCGGTAAGTGGGTCAATAGGTGTTTGGACTGAGGCAAGCTGCAGTAATGGGAGCGTTAGTTCTCGGCTAGTTAGTGCTACTAGGTGGCCTTTCCAATGGGGTAAACGACGCTCTTCTAAGCCTTCTTGCTCCTCGCGGTCTCCTATCACTAGCAGCGCTATTTCACTGCTCGATACTTCTTTTGCTTGACGGGTTACGTCGGCAAGCGAACGTGACATCACCACAGTGCCGATACTATCGCCTTCTAACAGCATGGGAACCGCTACAAACTGCTGGCAGTCCATGGCACAGCGCAGCGTCTTCACGGGTGATTCCGTCTCCAGCACACCTCCTATCCAGCTCTGTAAGGGGAGTTCATTGGATGGGGTGTTGGAGCCGGAGTGCCCCATCAAATGACCTTGAGCGTCAAATATGAATAACTCATCCACACCTGCTTCAAGCTGTAGTGAAGGCCATAGAGCATTTAGTGTGTCTGCCACTGCAGAGCGGTTGCTGTGTGCTAACGCGTTGGCCAAGTTTGGAGCCGATGCCGTTAAGCTGGCCAGTTGGAGTAGGCTGTCAGCTGAACGCTGCAGCACGAGGCGTATTTCACGCTGCGGGCGCTCATGCTGGGCAAGACGGCTTCCCTCGAATTGTAGGGTTAAATAGTGCTGGCCCAACCGAGTGAAAAATGCAACAAGTACCAGTAATAGCAGGCTGCTAAGCGCGGTGACACGCCAGGTCAAGCTTAACCGTTGTCGTACTTTTAAAGATGAAAGTAGGTGCATCACGGGCAGCCAAGTTTAGGTTTCATGAACAATTAAAAGCGTAACGAAAGTTGGAACAGCAGCATGTTCCAGTGCTGTTGGGTTGCCGAAGAATCAGGGTTGTCTTGCACTGGCAACCAGCCAGTACCATTCACATGATGATACTCTCCCGCAAGCATGAGGTGGGCGCTAGGCGTCCACTGAAGGCCAACCGTAATATCGTCAGCAAACTGAGAGTGGGCAGGGCCAAAACCACTCTGTTCGTACTGGTTGCCTGAGCGATCAGCATTGTTATGGATGAGGGAGTCATACCTCACCAGCCAGCTCCAGGTAGGCGTCATGCGTCGCTGATACTGTAAATACCAGCTTTGACCGGTGACATCGAATGATGTAGGTATATTATCACCCTCAAGAGACTGCTGTCTCAGGACGAACTCAGCTGTTAGGCTCCACAGGTCGTCGTTATATTGTAACGAGGCAATCCAAGGCTGAAAGTTGAATTCTGCTGGATTGCCTGCAATGTCAGTCTCCAGGTTAACGTTGGCCGCACTTAACGCGGTTAAAAATTTGCCATTTTGGTTTTCATATAAAATCTGCGCAATGGCCGACGGCGTGGATGAGGAAACACTGCCGATAGTGTTACCAAATAGCTGTCTAGACAGACCTGAGCCTGTTTGTGGGCGACCAATACCACCACTCATCCTAAGCGTACCGGTTGGGATACGTTCTTCCATATAAACGTTGATCCCGTCTGCAGCTATGCCGATGGAGCGTGTACGATCAAAGTAAATCGATTGAGGTAGTAAGATACTTGGCCGTGTGAAAGCCATGTCGCGAGTCTGGTTATAAAGGCCAAAAGGGTTTTTAAACCTACCTACTTGTAGGCCTAATGTACGTTCTTGGTTCGACACCACCTGGTAGTCTATAACGCCGTAATCCAGTGTCGGCTTTGCATCTCTGGTTTCTCCGCCTGCCCGTCGGCTGAGCAGTTGGGCGGCCACCAGCATGTTTGGGCTGGGGCGCAGCGAGGCATTTATTCCCAGCTCGGTAAATTCGAGGCTCCCAGCATTTTGGCTACTGGCACCAAAGAAGTCGTTATCATCCGTCACAACGAGTGCTTGGCTAAGAAAACCGTGTACCTGTAACGTATCAATCGGACTCTCGGCTGCCCAACCGACTGCGGTAGGTGGGGTTGCCAATAGACAGACCAATAGCCTGGCAGGGTTTCGATCATTCCACTGAAATGACTTGGATGCTTTCATCCAGGTACTCCCTTTCAAGGTAACCTACTGCTCCTGGGATGCTAGCCACTCTCTCTCGCATTTCGTTGAGATCGCGGACACGGTTAGGCGCTTGCCCCATGCCAGAAAACACCATCCGGTCCCAGGCCAACTGAAGCTGGTGGGGATAAGCCGCTAGCTGCTCTTTTACAAACCGTGCGTGTGTATGGTTTCGGTTAGGTAGAACGAACACTTGAATTGCCTGACCATCTGGCCAAGTGCGCTGACGCATGGCGAATATCGCTCGCGTAGTATCCTTATTTAAACAACTGGTGGATACATCCGGGTGGGCAACCAACAAGATAGCGTGCTCTATACCAGGCGGCTGAGCTTCCATCGATCCTGAAAAAAGGGCGAGCGCTACGGACACTGCCGCCCAGGCACAGCGCTTAGGTATGCAATACAGCCAGGAGAGCACTGGCATAAATGGGAGTTTATCCATTGCCTAGAGGAGGGGAGGCATCGCACCCGGCAAGTTTCGCTTTTGTTACCGATGAGAATAAGTAAATAACGTTTTCTCCAAACAGCCTTTGTGAAAAAAACTCCAGAGTATTAATAGCTTATCGGCTTTCTGCTGTCGCGGAAACAATAAAATAGCTAAGCGAATGCAACTTAGTTAACGCTTGAACATACAGTATCCAAAAGTGGGGCCAAGGGGTGAATTACATAGCTGCCGCTGTTAAATTAAGCTTGTTAAGCAAGGTGGTCTAGCGCTATGGCTGTGCGCAAGCAATCCACAAGGAGATGTTATGACGACATTAGTGATTGGTTCCAATGGGCAGATTGGTAAGCAGTTTTGCGAGCTTGCCCAACAAGCGGGCACTCCGATCAAGGCGATGATCCGTAGTGAAGAGCAAGCAGCGTGGTTTCACGAACGTGGTATCGATACCGTGGTTGCCGATTTAGAAGGTGAGTTTGAACATGCCTTTGAAGGATGCGATCAGGTTGTTTTTACCGCAGGTTCTGGACCCCACACCGGGCCAGACAAAACGCTGATGATTGATCTTTTTGGTGCCATTCGCGCCGCTGAAGTTGCCAAACAAAAAGGCCTTTCCCGCTACATTATGGTTAGCGCCATGCGGGCAGAAAATCCGCTTGAGGCGCCGGAGAAATTACGCCCTTATATGGCTGCTAAATTTGCTGCCGATGCCCATCTACGTAATAGCAAACTCCCTTATGTCATTCTCAAACCGGGACGGCTGACCGACGAATCGGCCAGCCGCTTATTTGCTAGTACTGTTGATGAGTCAGGCGATAACCAGATCTCCCGCGCTAATGTCGCTCATGCACTGCTGCATGTGGTGCAAACCTTGAGCATCATTAATCAGGAATACCCATTACTGGATGGTAAGCGCTCGATTGAGGAGATTATTCAGTAATAGCGCTTTGAGAGCAGCACTTTGAAAAAGGCCGTTACTGCTTACGCATTTACTCCTTTCATACCTTCCGGTGTATAGCGCTCGCCGATGACTGGAAGGCTTTCGGTAGCCGCCTCAAGCTGTTGCTGCTCATCAGCGGTTAGGTGAATGGATGCCGCTGCTGCATTCTCTTCAAGGTAGCGTAGGCGCTTAGTGCCGGGGATAGGCACAATGTTGTCTCCTTTAGACAGCAGCCAAGCCAGTGAAAGCTGCGCAGGTGTGCAGCCTTTGAGTGTGGCCACTTTACCAATCACCTCGGCGATTCGGCGGTTAGTGCCCATGGCCTGGTCTGAGAAGCGCGGCAGGTTGGAACGAAAATCACCTTCCTCAAAATCAGCAGTTGCTTGGAACCTTCCCGTCAAGAAGCCTCGGCCCAGAGGCGAGTAGGGCACAAAACCAATACCGAGCTCATTGCAGGTGGGAAGCACATCTTGCTCAACATCACGTGTCCAGAGCGAATACTCGGTTTGCACGGCGGTCACCGGGTATACCGCATGGGCTCTACGTAGGGTTTCTGAACTAACTTCGCACAGGCCAATATGAGCAATTTTTCCCTCTTTCACCAGTTGAGCGAGTCCTTCCATGGTCTCTTCAATAGGAGTGTTCGGGTTCACGCGATGGATGTAGTAGAGATCAATTTGCTCGACACCCAGCCGTCGCAGCGATGCTTCGCAAGCTTTGCGTGCATACTCGGCGCTGCTGTCCAGGCTGCGTTGGTACTCTCCGGGATTACGCACAATGCCAAACTTGGTCGCGATACGTACCTTGGGGTTGTGGCTAGCGAGAAAGCGGCCAATTAATTCTTCGTTATGGTGTGGGCCGTACATATCCGCTGTATCTAAAAAGTTGATGCCCAGTTCCACTGCCCGTGCTAATACCCGCAGCGATTCATTATCGTCACGGGGGCCGTAAAACTCGCTCATTCCCATGCAGCCTAAGCCAATGGCGGAAGTGGTTAGGTCGCTGCCAAGCGTGCGTGTTTGCATGATGTTTCTCCCTAAATCATTCTTGAGTAGCAGAGTGACAGCGTGGCACTATCCAATAATGAAAAAAATGAACAAATTCGATAAGTCGATTTCCGGTTTTGAAAAACAGATGCCCCGTGGGTGGGTATGGGACGACACCCGCACCTTTTTGGCTGTGGCTCGTCACGGCACGTTGAGTGGTGCCGCCTCGGAACTTCATTTAGGTATCGCAACGCTCTCTCGGCGTATTGAGCGGCTGGAAAAAGCGCTTAAGCTACCGCTGTTTGTGCGCCAACAATCGGGGTATCAACTGACCGAAGAGGGAGCGGGGCTGATCGAGAAAGCCGAAGCTCTGGAAGCGGCCGCTTTGGCGTTTACAACTGATGTTTCCCGCTATTCACAGCTGAGTGGGAGAGTGCGTTTGGCTACCGCTGAAAACCTGGCAACAGCACTGATTCTACCCGCGCTTGCGCAATTTCGTAGCCAGTATCCAGGCATTACGCTTGAGCTGGTGACTGATATTTCCACTGTCAATTTGCACCGTCGCGATGCTGATTTAGCGCTTAGAATGGTCAAACCCGAACGGGGCAATGTCACCCTTCGCCGTCTGGGTACCCTGGGTTTCGGGCTTTACGCCAGCCCTGGCTATGTGGCAAAGCGTAGAACTCACCACGATGCAGGTGATTTCGATGCTGACACCTTTATCACCTGGGGTGAGCCGCAAACCCACCTGCCCGCTGCTCAGTGGGTCGAGCGAGTTTTACAGGGGCGAGAGCCTGCGTTAACCACCACTTCATTGGCGACTCAGCTGGCTGCTGCAAAAGCGGGTATCGGAATAGCGGTATTGCCGCATTTTCTGGCGCTGGAGGCTGGGCTGGTCTGCATGGCTACTGATATCGGTGTGGATCAGCCTATCTACCTCGTCATCCAAACGGACCTTACCCAATCCGGCCGTACTCGGGCCGTGGCAGATTTTCTGGCTGAGCTGGTGGCGAGTCATGGTGATCGCTTGGCTGGTAAGCGCTCGATGGAAGAGGCTATTAGCTAGGGTTGGCCGTGTGAGTTCCTGAGTCAAATAGTCTAGTGATGGTGTTGTAGTAATGGATTACTACCCGCAGATGGAGAGTGCTTGCTAGTCTCATCCTTACACGCCCAGCGTGTGCTCAATCACTCGATAAACAACGACAAGGAGTACGGAGATGAGCAGCAAGCGAATTTTGATGATTACCGGTGACTACACCGAAGATTATGAAACCATGGTGCCTTTTCAGGCCTTGATGGCGGTAGGTCACCAAGTGGATGCCATTTGCCCTGGCAAAGCATCGGGCGAGACGGTAGCCACTGCGATTCATGACTTCGAAGGTGATCAAACGTATTCTGAAAAGCCTGGTCACCGCTTCGCGCTAAATGCCGATTTCGCCAGCACCAACCCAGCAGACTACGATGCCTTAGTGATACCTGGTGGGCGAGCACCAGAGTACCTGCGTTTGAATAAAGAAGTGCTAACCATGGTTCAGCACTTTTTTGAGACCAACAAGCCCGTAGCCGCGATTTGCCATGGTGCCCAGCTATTGGCTGCTGCCAAGGTGCTGGAAGGCAAACAGTGTTCTGCCTACCCAGCTTGCCAGCCAGAAGTGGAGCTTGCAGGAGGTCACTTCGCCAACCTGGAAGTGACGGATGCTGTTACCGATGGCAATTTGGTAACGGCACCGGCCTGGCCTGCTCACCCTGCGTGGCTAGCGCAGTTTATGGCATTGCTGAATCGCTAAGTCTTGAAAAAACAGGCAATGGATAAGCAGGTGTTGAATAAGCCGGTATTGAATAAGCAGGTATTGAATAAGTAAGTCTTGAATAAGTAGGCACTAAGTGGCGGCGGAAATGCCATGTTCGCGCCCAGCACCTGGTTGGTTGTTGGGCGCATGTCGAGTTTGTCCGCTATCCTAGCAGTATGCTTGAACGTTAAGAGATCGTCCCATGTGCAAACTATTTATCGAAGCTGATCCCGAGCTATGGCGCAGCGCTACGCACTCGCTACGTATAGATGGCATGGTAACAAGTGTACGAATGGAAAATTACTTCTGGCACCTGCTAGAAGAGATCGCACAGCGCGATGGAATGAACACTGCCCAGATGATTACCCGTCTGTACCATGAGTCCATTGATGCCGGGCACGACCTGGGAAACTTCACCTCGTTCTTACGCGTGTGTGCGTTACGCTATCAAGCGCTGCAGTTAACGGGGGATATCCCCGGTTATCAAGAGGTACCTATCGCCACGCTGGATGCTGAAAAAATCCTCTCCCGTGAAAGGCGTAGTAGGCTCAATCAGATCCACTAGCTGATGGAGTTTCCGCTAAGACGACTCGTTGTGGTGAGTCCCCCAATACCTTTGTGTGTAAGGTTTCGGTGAAACGGGCTAGGGCGGGTGACCAAGTGGCGGGCTCTGGCGTAACAAAGTAAGTATCGATATTGGCAATGGAGGAGGGCAGTTCCATATAGTGAATACCAAAGCGGTGCTGGTGCGCCACAACGGTGACGCGTGGCAGTACTGTGTAGCCCATTCCTGCCGCAACGCAGCCAAGCATGGCATCTAACGTGCCAAACTCGAAAACACGCACAGCATTAATGCCCTGAGATGCCAGCAGCAACTCGATACGCTGACGGTAACTACACCCCTGACGAAACGCGAGAAACGTTGCCGATAGAAGCTCTTCAGGGCTGGGTATGCTCGTCATAGGTATCGAGCTTACCAGTACAAGCTGTTCGCTGAAGACGTTAAGCGAACGATAGCGGTGATGATCGATGCCTCCTGCCACAAACACGCCATCAACCTGCCCGGCCAGGAGTTGCTCAATTAAAGTGGCGGTGGGGCCGGTGGTCAGGGTCATATCAACCTCTGGGTAGCTGGCATGGTAGGCCGCTAGAATCGGAGGCAGACGTAGTGCCATGGTGGTTTCCATTGCCCCTAAGCGTAATCGGCCAGATGCACGCTCTTGGCTTTTAAATAGTGCTAACGCTTCATCATGAGTGGCCTGCATACGCTTGGCGTAACCCAATAATGCCTGCCCAGCAGAAGTGAGCCGCACGCCGCCTGTACGATGAACCAGCTGTGCGCCTAACTCCTCCTCAAGTTTTTTGATGTGGGTGGTCACGTTAGATTGCACCGTATGCAGCTGCTTGGCGGCTGCTATAAAACTGCCGGTTTCAGCCACTGCCATAAACAGCCGCAACGATTTAAGTTGCATTCCCACTCCTCATTCAGTTATTTATATCTCAAAATAAGATAATTGGTATCACTATAAATCGTTTCCAAAGAATTATCTCTGTGCGTAGGCTAGCGGTAAACCCACTTGCCGCCAATCTTGCCTGCATAGTGATTCAGTAAGGACACGACATGACCAACAGCAAAGATTTGCCTGCTCTGCTTACCGGGATAATGGCCACTCTGGTAGGAATAGGCATTGCCCGCTTTGCCTACACGCCGCTATTACCGGCGCTGATTCAAGAGGGTTGGTTCAGTGCCAGCCAAGGTGCCTACCTGGGGGCTGCCAATCTTTTGGGCTACTTTATCGGTGCGCTGACTGCTCACTCCTTGAGTGAGCGCTTTCCCGTGCGCGCGGTAATCGGTACAAGTTTTATGTTGATCGCCCTAAGCTTCATACTCTGCGCTGGCCCGAGTGGCTTTGCCTGGTTCTTCTTTTGGCGATTAGTCTCGGGCATTGCCGGGGCGACTCTCATGGTGGTTGGCCCATCGCTGGCCCTGGCGATGACACCCCCGGAGAGGAGGACCAGTGTCGGTGCATTGGTCTTTACCGGTATTGGGCTGGGGGCACTGCTTTCAGCATCGGTAGTGCCGGTGCTCCTGGAGTTAAGCCTAACAGTTACCTGGGGAACGCTTGGCCTGCTCTGTATTGCTGCTGCTCTTTTATGTGACTGGGGCGTTACTCACTTAGCATCACCAATGGCGTTCAACTCTGTAGCGAATAGTCAGCAGGGGCATAAAGGCGTACAGGTCGTCGTATTATTCGTGGTGGGCGCTTATGCGTTAGACGCGGTCGGGTTTGTCCCTCATACCCTGTTTTGGGTGGATTACCTTGCCAGGGAAAATGCGCTAGGCAATCAAGCGGCTTCTCTACAGTGGGGCATTTTCGGCTTGGGCGCTGTATGCGGGCCACTGATGGTGGGGGTATTAGCGCGTAAAGTAGGCTGGCATGGTGGTTTAACCATCGCTTTTTTAGCCAAGGCTGCCGCTGTTTCCCTGCCGGTATTTTCTCTCACACTTTTCAGTCAGTCAGTTTCCTCGTTCATGGTCGGCGCAATGATCCCTGGTATCGTGGCGCTGACCTCTGGGCGATTTGCTGAATTAGTCGGCCCTGTCGCCCACAAAAAGCTTTGGGGGCAAGCGACCGCCGCCTTTGCTGCGGCTCAGGCGTTTGCTGGCTATGGTATGTCTGCGCTTTTCGCCGTTTGGGGCACTTACTCACCATTATTTGCTATCAGCGGCCTGATGTTAGTAGGCGGCTTTGTGCTGGTGCTGCTTAGCCGTGGCGTGGAGCAGCGTCACGTTCTCTTCTCTGATCAGAAACGGAGGCAATAATGCAACTCTTCCTGAACGCAACCTCACCCTATGCGCGCCTAGCGCGGATCATCTTGCTGGAGAAAGGTCTGGTAGATGACGTTACATTGCGCTGGTGCGATCCCTGGGCAGACGACAAAGCGTTGCTAGAGGTTAATCCCGCCGGGCGAATTCCGGCGTTAGTGGCTGATGACGGCACAACCCTCATCGAATCGCTGCTGATTGCTGTTTATCTTGATAGCGTCAGCCCCCGCTTGCCAATGATACCTACATCCCAATTAGCTGATGTGCTGCATCTGGCTGGGCTTGGGCAGAATCTCATGGATGTTGCGTTTAACACCGTTATCGCAAGAAAACATTATGGCGCTGAGATTGATCAGAGTGAACTTGGGCGAAGGCGCCAGCGAGCTATGCAACGCATAGTGGAACAACTGAACAGTGAACTCCACGAACAACAGCTAACCCCGTCAGTTAACCTGGGTGACATTGCCATCGCTGTTGCTCTGGATTACTTAGCCTTCAGGTTACCAGAGGTGCACTGGAAGGAAGCGTACCCGCAGCTCAAAGCGTGGCATGCAGCGGTAATTACCAGGGATAGTTTTCAGCAAACAGCCTTTGTGTAGTGCGGTGTAACGAACCTCACGCAGTACGAGAGAATGAGGTACCCGCGAGCGGAGGTGCAAGCCTCCCTGCAAGGCGGTAGGCTTCACAAGACACTGCATCCGCAGGGCATATAGGCCTGATAGCTCACTCTTTAAGTGCCTGCTTAAGCCACTCTGCCAGCGCTTCACTGCGGCGAGAGTCGGTTTGTTTCGCTAGCCATAGGCAGAGGCGGGCGGGTGTTTCGATACTTCCCCAAGGTGCAACAAGTCGCCCGCTGCGTAAATCGTCTTCTACCAATAGGCGAGGCGCAATTGCCACTCCTAAGCCCGCCACTGCTGCTTCCATCAAGTAGTAAAGGTGGCCAAACTCCTGACCTTTGCTTAGCGCCTGCTCAAGTTGCGCCACTTCAAGTCCTTGGGCACTGGCCCAATACGGCCATGCCTGAGGCCGTGAGGCGGTAATTAAAAGCTTGTTGGAAAACAGTGATTCTGGCTTGGCAGAATTGCACTTATCCGCCAACTGTGGGCTTATTACCGCGCAAATCTGCTCGGGCATTAGCTCAACAACTTCCACATCCGCTGGCCAGGGGGGCTCAGAAAATGCCAGCGTAGCACTGGCAGAGGAATGGTTAACAGGTTGCTCGGCGTCACTCACCACGACTTGCAGCTTGAGTTCGGGCAGTTCCCGGTGCAAGCGATCGAGGCGAGGAATCAACCAGCGTGCCAAGAGACTGCCGGGACAGGCAAGAGTAAAGGGAGCTTCTTCCACATTACGCTTGAGGTCTGAGCAACTATCCCGCAGGCGAGAGAAGGCCTCGCCTACACCGCTTTGCAGTCGCTCCCCATGATGAGTAAGTACCAGCCCACGTCCCGCTTTAGCAAACAGCGCTACACCAAAGTGATCGTCCAGGCTTTTTAGTTGGCGGCTCACCGCGCCATGGGTCACGTTTAACTCTTCGGCCGCAGCAGTTACGCTGCCCAACCGTGCGGTGGCTTCAAAGGCGCGTAGGGCGCTAAGTGGTGGCATACTGTATTGCATTAATAGTCCTATATGATGGCCCTGTTGCGATAGTTGACTAAAACTCACATATTGATGACATCTTATCGATTTTTATCCCTGCTTGCTTGCGCTACCTTCATTGCAATCCAAATCGCTCCCAAATTGCACTCAGAGGTCGTGATGAACCAATTCGTAAACCTGCCCGATGCCAACGGCTTATTTGGTAGTTTCGGTGGCCGCTTCGTCGCCGAAACGCTGATGCCGTTAATTCTAGAGCTGCAAGATGAGTATGCGGCCGCTAAAAACGATCCCGAATTCCAGCGGCAGCTAGCCTATTTTCAGGGCGACTACGTAGGGCGGCCGAGCCCACTCTACTTCGCGGAACGACTGACTGAGCACTTTGGTGGGGCAAGTATTTACCTAAAGCGTGAAGAGCTAAACCACACTGGTGCGCACAAGATTAACAACTGCATTGGTCAGGTACTGCTGGCTAAGCAGATGGGCAAAAAGCGCATCATTGCCGAAACTGGTGCTGGAATGCATGGCGTGGCTACCGCCACCGTCGCGGCACGTTTTGGCCTGCCTTGCGTGATCTACATGGGGTCTACAGACATCGAACGCCAACAGCCCAATGTGTTCCGCATGAAGTTATTGGGAGCAGAAGTGATTCCCGTCACTTCTGGCACTGGCACACTTAAAGACGCCATGAACGAAGCGCTACGCGACTGGGTAACCAACGTAGACGATACCTTCTACATTATTGGCACTGTCGCGGGGCCGCACCCGTACCCCGCCATGGTGAGAGACTTCCAGGCAGTGATCGGCCATGAAACCCGCGCGCAAATGCTCGAGAAAAAGGGGCGCTTGCCGGATTCGTTGGTGGCCTGCATTGGCGGCGGTTCAAACGCTATGGGGCTATTCCACCCATTCTTAAACGACCCAGATGTACAGATGATTGGCGTAGAAGCGGGTGGTAAAGGCGTTGACAGTGGCCTGCACGCGGCCAGCCTGAACGGCGGTACACCAGGGGTATTGCACGGCAACCGAACTTACCTACTGCAAAACGAAGATGGCCAGATTATCGACGCCCACTCGATTTCTGCAGGGTTGGATTATCCCGGTATCGGGCCAGAGCATGCATGGCTCCACGAGCAGGGGCGGGTTGAGTATGTCTCCGCTACCGATGACGAAGCGCTGGAAGTTTTCCAGATCTGCTGCCGTCAGGAAGGCATCATTCCCGCCCTGGAAACTGCCCACGCCTTGGCGGAAGTGGCTAAGCGTGCGCCCCGGCTTCCTCGCGAGCACTTAATGGTGGTCAACCTTAGCGGTCGTGGCGACAAAGACATGATGAGTGTCGCCCATCATTTAGGTGAGAAATTCCAATGAGCGTGAATCAGGAGACTGTTATGAATACCCACTCTCGCCTTGAAAACTGCTTTGCCGCGCTCAAGCAGCAGAACCGACCAGCGCTGGTTAGCTACCTCACCGCAGGTGACCCGGACGCCGAGACTTCTCGTCGTCTGCTGCATGGGTTGCCAGAAGCTGGTGTGGATATCATCGAGCTTGGCATGCCGTTCAGCGATCCCATGGCTGATGGCCCTGCCATTCAAAAAGCCGCGTTGCGTGCTCTGAACAACGGCCAAAACCAAGCTAAAACGCTAGAGATGGTGCGGTCGTTCCGTGAACAGAACAGCACCACACCGATTGTACTAATGGGCTACTACAACCCCATTTACTGCTACGGCGTTGAGCGCTTTCTAACCGATGCTGCCAACGCTGGGGTAGATGGCCTGATTGTGGTGGACTTACCCCCAGAGCACGACGAAGAACTCTGCCAACCAGCAGCTCAGCACGGCATTGATTTTATCCGCCTAGCGACACCGACCACGGATGCTAAACGCCTGCCCAAAGTGCTGGCTAACGCTTCAGGGTTTATCTACTACGTCTCTGTTGCTGGAGTTACCGGCGGTAGCGCCCCCACACCAGAACGGTTAGAGCGCTCGGTAGCCCAACTACGTGAGCACACCAAGCTGCCTATTGCTGTCGGCTTTGGCATTCGCACAGCTGAGCAAGCCGCTACCATTGGCCGCTTCAGCGATGCGGTGGTGGTCGGCTCCGCGCTTGTTGACTGTATCGAACATGCCAACACGCCTGATGAAGCCGTTGAGCAAGTACATAGCCTAGTCAGCAAACTGGCAGAAAGTGTCAGGGCATGTCGTACAGCAAGCGAGCCACAAGCCTGTTGATACAAGCAGAGTAAAAAGAGCGATACGTTAAGAGAGCAGGCCAGCAGCGCCTGCTCTTTTTTAAGGTTGAGAAAATCTTAATTAAAGGTTAGTCTAGGTGGGCCTGTAGTGAAATAACTAGTGCATGTTCATGCGCGCAAATAGGAATGGGCTTCTATGAACCTTACTACGCTGCTGCTGTTTATCCCTGCCTGCTTCGCCCTTAATATGGCGCCTGGCCCTAATAACCTGCTTTCATTAACCAATGCTAAACGCTATGGCGTTCGGACAGCTTGTTTAGCAGGTATTGGGCGGCTAATAGCATTCGTAGGCATGATTACGCTGGCAGCGACTGGTTTGGCGACGCTGCTTTATACCTCTGAAAAGATCTTCCTAGTCATTAAGGTTGTCGGTGGTCTCTACCTGTTATGGCTGGCATATCAACTATGGGGTGCCGATACCGCTGAACATGATGACGGTGGGACTAACCCCAGAAGCCTTTTTGAGCTGGCGCGACAAGAGTTTCTGCTTGCCGCAGGTAATCCCAAAGCCATCCTGATTTTTACCGCATTCTTACCGCAGTTTGTGGAGCCAAGCGGCAACGTAGGGCAGCAGTTTTTAGTATTAGGCACGTTGTTTCTACTGCTGGAGTGGGTAGCGATTGCCGGTTACGCCTATGCAGGCAGCTTTTTAAACAACTGGTTTTCACGCCCCGCTATGCGGCGCTTATTCAACCGCGGTTGCGCAACTCTATTAGCCAGCGCAGGGGTAGGGCTATTACTGGCTAAAAAAGAGTGAGTACGCTGTAAGGATATTGGTTTAAGGCGAGGTTTCTTTACATACTGCTGTGAGGCTTGAATGAAAACGGGCAATACCACCATCGCGTTAGCACAACTCCCGGTGGAAAAAGGAGCCGTAGCCGAGAACCTTGCAATACACCTTACCTACATTCAACACGCCGCCAGGCTTGGGGCCGATGTGGTGGTTTTCCCAGAGCTTTCGCTTACCGGCTACGAACTTGAGCTACTAGGGCAACTGGCGATGTCCAAAAGTGCAGAGACCTTCAACACACTTTCTGCCGCTGCAGTTGCTCATAATATAGTGGTGATAGCAGGTTGCCCGCTGGTGAATGAAAGCAGTAAGCCCCACATAGGCGCTGTTATCTGTTTCCCAAGCGGAAAGCGCGATTTCTACGCAAAGCAGCACCTGCACGAAGGAGAAGGCGTTTACTGCTTGGCGGGTAATGACAGCTACCAGTTCACGGTAAATGACACTCGCATAGCCTTGGCGATTTGCGCCGACTTCGCTCACCCCACCCACGCAGAAGTGGCAGCTGCTCAGCGAGCAGATGTGTATATCGCCAGTGCGCTTATATCGGAAGCAGGCTACACGCCTGATGCACAGTTACTCGCCGCTATGGCAAAACGCCATCAGTTCCCAGTACTGCTTGCTAACCACATTTCCAACACGGGTGGCTGGCAAACTTGTGGCAAAAGCGGTGGTTGGAATACAGCGGGTGAGGTAGCCGTTGCTGCTAACGGTACCAAGCCTAGCCTGGTGCTATGCCATGTTCATCAAGGCATGCTAAGTGGTCGGGCGGAGGAAGCATGAACTCTGCGCCCTCCATACCCTCGGCTGTGGAGGGCTTTCACTATATAGGGAAGAAGGCATAGTGAAGAGGGCTGGTTGAGAATTCAACGTAGTATATCCCTGGCTTGCCGAATTGAAGTGGCCAATACAGGTGATTCCCTAATGGGAAAGGAAAAACAATGCCAGCCAGACCAGTGAAAAAGACGATTGTTGCAGGGTTTGCGCTGATCGGGTTCGTTAGCGTATTGCTCCTTTGTATTGGCCTGGTCATGGATTTTCGATCCATTGATCAAACCCAGGGCGGTTACGAACCTCCTTACACTGACTTCACCGGTCAGCCGATACGTTGGCAGGAGCTTGATTCCACGGCAACAGGCATGGTGCATCGCGGTTATGTTGTAGATGTGCTGATCGACTGCAGCTCAGGCATGATGACGTTTGATGTGTTTGGCTTAGCGATCCCCTGGCGTCACTTTTCTGAACGCGCCTTAGTGGTTCATAAACCACGGGATGCCTGCGAAGAGCGGGGATTCTCACCCAGGTTTTAATGGCAGGCGCTTTGATGTGTATCGTCAGTGCAATTAACTCGAAAGCAGGTTGCGCGCTGGATGCACTGTTACTTGCTGCCATGGTGTGCTGTTTTCCATAATTCGATGTGGCGCTCTTTAATGGGGTCAATGCATTTCGTTAGCAAAACTGCCCATTTCTTGTTGCTTGTGCAACTTCGTAGCTACAGGCATTATCGGTACTTACGGCTATCAGTAGATAACGTAGCAATTGGTTATGTGTTTAACGCACATTTGCTGAAGATGGTTAACTATGAAAGTGCACAAAACCCGAGGGTAATAATGGGCAAGCTATTTTCACTGATTGTACTGGTAGCACTTGGCTACACTGGCCTGTACTTCTATTACGGCGTTGTCGTTAAACAGGAAATACAGCAACAGCTGGATAGTCACGGCCTCTCTGCTGTTAGCGTTGATAATGTCGAGTACGGAGTGTGGGCCCCAGTTAGCACTTCAGCGAACATCTCAGTGACAGTCACTTACCGCGGTTCTCAAGCGGCACTGGATTTAGCAGTACAGGGACACCCTGTGTTCTCTGATGAAGTAAGTGTTCAATTTGATGGCCTTCAAGCGTTGCGCCTAGGCATCGGCTTTGGGCTGTAGCACTTAAGAAGTAAGGAGCACCGTATGCATCAGCATGAAAAGCTCAACTACGTCGAGTTCGCAGCGAAAAACCTAGATGCTACAAAAGCATTTTTTTCTGCGGTGTTTGGCTGGGAGTTTGTCGATTACGGCCCTGAATATACCGCATTTTCCAATCAAGGCTTGGACGGTGGCTTTTACCAAGCGGATGTCAGTAACCAAACTGCTAATGGCGGCGCACTACTGGTCTTCTATAGCGCTGACATTAACGCAACGCTCGCCAAGGTTGAGCAGAGTGGCGGTGAGGTCATTCAGCCTGTTTTCGAATTCCCAGGTGGGTTTCGTTTTCACTTCCTAGAACCTAGTGGTAATGAGTTTGCGGTTTGGTCAGAAGCGCGTACCTAATGGATGAGGGGCACTGTGCACCAGTTAGCAGCCAAGTGGGTGGTAGGGTTACTAAAAGAGAAAGATATCCCTTTTCAAATCTGCGGAGGGTTGGCAGCAAAAGGGTATGGCGCTGAGCGTGAGCTGAACGATATTGATCTGTTCGTCCCAGGCGAGCATTTTTCGTCGGTGGTTCAAGCTGGCCAAGCGTATATATCCAAGCCAGCGACACACTACTGTGAAGAGGGCTGGGATTTAACCTACGTTCAGTTCAAGTACGAAGGCATCAAAATTGAAGTTGGCAATGCTGATGGCGCGCAGATATTCGATGCAGCCAACGAAGCCTGGGTGCCACTAAATATAGAGTTTGATCGCTATACAACAGTCAATTTACTGGGCCTTGAGCTCCCCCTTATGTTGAAAGAGGAGTTGATCCGCTATAAGTCGGTGCTTTCTCGGCCAGTTGATATCGATGATATTCGAGCTATGCGTGAGCGGTCAAAGTGATCAACCGCCTCAGCTACCCCGGTTTAATGAACTGAACCGCTATCCAGTGAGAACCCTTTAATGCACTACCGCACCATGACCATCAACGACTATGAAGCAGCTATCGATCTGTGGAGTAGTAGCGAGGGTGTTCGATTGCGTGGCGCTGATTCCCGAGAGGGGATTGAGAAATATCTGCTGCGTAACCCTGGCTTAAGCTTTGTGGCTGTACTTGAGAGAGAAGCGGGAGGGGAAGCTGATGGAAAGGTAGTAGGAACGATTATGGCGGGCCACGATGGCAAACGTGGCTATATTCAGCATCTATCAGTGGCGGATTCCCATCGCAGAGCGGGCATCGCGACACAACTGGTTAGCCTTTGCCTGGAAGCATTGAAAAAGGAGGGGATACTGAAATCGCACTTAATGATCCTTGCCGAGAACGAAACTGCCAGGAAATTCTGGGTCAATCAGGGCTGGGTGTGCCGGTCAGATATTCAGCTGTGCTCATTTATCGAAAAGCGCGGAATACTCCATCCAAGCGACTGCATTGGGTGGAGATGGATAGCGCGGCGTCCGCTAGGACGCCATGCGTCTTGCAACCTTACATAAATCCGTATAAGTCGTAAGACATGAAAACCGAACGCGCTTTCAAATACCGCTTTTACCCCACGCCTGAGCAGGCAGCCTTGCTGGCGCGGACGTTTGGGTGCGTGCGGTATGTCTGGAATGCGGTGCTCCGCCATCGCACCGATGCGTTCTATCAGCGTCAGGACAAGATCGGTTACAACGACGCTAGCGCCTTTCTAACGCAGTTGAAAAAGCAGCCGGATACGGCCTTTTTAGCTGAGGTTAGTTCGGTGCCGTTGCAACAATGCCTTCGCCATCAGCAAACGGCCTTCAAGAATTTCTTTGCTAAGCGGGCGCGGTATCCTAGCTTTAAATCCAAGAAGCATCGCCAGTCGGCCACCTTTGCCAGTTCAGCGTTTTCATACCGTGATGGCCAGATTACGCTCGCCAAGTGCCGTGATCCGCTGAACATTCGCTGGAGCCGCGAGCTTCCTGCAACGCCCAGCACCGTCACAGTGTCCAAGGACGCAGCAGGCCGCTACTTCATTAGCTGTTTGTGCCAGGTCGAAGCGCAAATGCTCGACGTGACGCCTAACATGGTCGGCATTGACCTGGGGCTGAAAGACCTGTTCGTGACCAGTGACGGCAAACGGGTTAACAACCCTCGCCATACCGCCCGCTATACCCGTAAGCTGGCGCGGGCGCAGCGGCAACTCAGCCGCAAGCAAAAAGGCTCGAACAATCGCGCCAAGGCACGGTTAAAGGTCGCTCGCTGTCACGCCAAACTTGCCGATACACGGCTTGACCACCTGCATAAACTCACCCGTCAGATCGTTAACGAGAACCAAGTGATCGCAGCGGAGAGTTTGCAGATTAAGAATATGGTCAAGAATCGGTCGCTGGCCAAGGCCATCAGTGATGTGGGCTGGGGGGAGTTGGTGCGCCAGCTTGAGTACAAGGCGACCTGGGCAGGACGCCAGTTCGTCCAAATTGACTGCTGGTACCCAAGCTCGAAACGCTGCCATGGCTGTGGCTATGTGATGGCATCACTACCGCTGAATGTTCGCACCTGGGATTGCCCCAGCTGCGGCACCGAAGGCATTGACCGTGACCGCAATGCCGCCCGCAACATCCTACAAGCAGGTACCGCGCTGTTAGCCGGTACTGAGCGTTGAGGTAATACCGAGGGGCACTCGGAAATTAACGCCTGTGGAGTTTGTGTAAGACCGGCCATGCCAAGGCATTGCAGGCAACGGACAACGAAGCAGGAACTGGGAAGGTAACAACCTGGGAATCCGCCACTACAATCTCTGAGTTAGTGGTCGGAGGCTGTCAACGCATCGCCCTTGATTTCGAATGTACCGGACGCCAGTGCGCGTCGAGCCTCACCGGCAGGGGTGTCTTCATAGCAGGCCAGGGGCTGGGCGCGATCCAGACCAACAGCGAAGTTGGTTTCCGTCGGGCCTGGCTCAATGATCAGGCAATCAATCCCGAATGGCGCAACCTCTTTGGCGACGGACTCGATAAAGCCTTCAATTCCCCACTTTGTCGCATGATAGAGACTGAAGTTCGGGTAGGCGATTTGGCCTCCCTCTGACGACAATTGAACGATGCGACCGCCACCTTGCTTCCGTAGATGTGGAAGAACCGCGCGAATGAGCTGAATGGATCCAGTAAGGTTGGTGGCGATTTGGCGCTCTATCTGCGCGTCGCTGGCTTCTTCCGCAGCGCCAAAGAGGCCATAACCAGCATTGCTTACCAGGACATCAATATGACCGAGATCACCAAAGGCAGCATCGACTACCTTATGTACCTGCTCTGTATTGGTGACATCAAGCAGTCCAATCCAGAGACGATCACCGTATTGCGCCTTCAAATCATCAAGACTGCCTTCCTTACGCAGTGTTGCAGCAACGGTGTCACCGCGCGCCAGTAGCTTCTCGGTCAGCAATCTACCCAAGCCTGATGAAGTACCTGTAATAAGCCATGTCTTTGTCATTTTTAGTCTCCTGTTGGATGGTATTGCAAAGAACAAGGTCATTGTGGGTGAGTCAGACTTATGTGACTATCCGCTTAATACTGCATCACTAGATGCAAATTTCACATGAATAAGAAGCCGGATCTAAATGTACTGACTGCTTTTGCGGCCATTGCTGCCCATGGCAGTTTTCGCAAGGCCGCGGATGAGCTGGGAATGCCGCCATCCACGCTGAGCCACATGATGCGCACATTGGAAGCCCAACTGAACGTACGATTGTTTAACCGAACCACCAGAAGCGTTGCCTTAACGGATGTCGGAGCCAAACTATTGAGCCGTATTCGGCCTCTACTGCGTGACTTTGACGCCGCATTTGAGGAGATTGAAATACAGCAAAACCGGCTGAGCGGTACGGTTCGAATCAACTCCAATGAACCTGCCGCACGGATGTTGCTGCGCCATGTTATTCCGGTTTTTCAGCAAACGTTTCCCGATATTGAAGTCGATCTTGTTACTGAAGGTAGTCTGGTGGATATCGTGGCAGAGGGCTTTGATGCAGGCATCCGTTTGGGTGAAGACGTACCTCAGGACATGATTGCCGTGCGGTTCGGCCCGCAGATCCGATTCCAGGCAGTCGCTTCACCAGCTTATCTGGTGGTAAATCCGCCACCCCAAAGCCCTGAGGGCTTACAAAAGCACCGCTGTATCCGTCATCGTCTGCCCAGTGGCAAACTCTATCGCTGGGAATTTGAAAAGGACGGTGAGGAAGTGGCGGTTGACGTCCATGGCTCCATAACCCTCGACCATTTGAACCTAATGGCCGAAGCTGCAGCGGCTGGCATGGGCATCGCCTATCTGCCTGATCTGGTTGCCGGGCCTTATCTACAACAGGGCAAACTAGTGCCTGTGTTGTCGGACTGGTGCCCATTGGGACCGGGGCTTTGCATCTATTACCCCGGCCATCGGCATGTCCCAGCGCCACTGCGTGCGTTTATTGATGTACTTAAGGCAGTGGACATTCCCGCTTCACAATAGACTCTATATTCTGCCGCTCTGCTACGAACTCAGGGGGTGATGAGTGGTACCCAAACATGCTCATAGCCAATCGATAACGCCACGGCGATCAGTAACCCAGCCATCACCCAATTAAAGTACTGAATGATGCCTGTGCTTTTTATGCGGTGGCCCACCAAACTACCGATCACAATGTAGCTGCCGGGTGCGCCAGCGGCTAATACCGCCAGCCCGAACGCCCAAATGATTAAGCTAACTCCTTGAATACCTGCCGCTGGAAACTGCAGCGTTGCAATGGGCAGGGTGGCGATAATGGCTTTTGGATTGAGCAATTGCATCACCAGCCCATCACGAAAACGCAGCAGATGAGGGGCATGGTCATGCTTGTTTACATCAGTGTTTAAATCTGTGCTTAAGTCAGCGCTTGAGCGAGCAATTTTTGTAGCGAGATAAATAATATAGCTACAACCCAATGCACTCACTACGATCAGTGCCTCTTCATCGATCCACGCGGCACCCGCCCAGCCCAGCAGTAATAAGTAGGCCAGCATCGCGGTGCCCACTCCCAAGCAAAATCCTAGCGACTTTTTGGCTTGGCCATTGATACCAACGTTCAAGCCAAGCAAATTCACAGGCCCAGGCGAATACATAGCGCCTAGGGCATAGGCGACGATTCCTAACATGGTAAACCTCGTTTTTAATTACGTTTTTTTAATTACGTTTTTTTAAGTACGGTTGTTAAGCGCGGTTGTTAAGTGCGGTTCTTAAGCTCGTAGGGGGAACGCGCGATATCGCGTTGATACTGGTGGGGCGTCATGCCATAAATGCGTTTAAAGCGGCGGTTAAAATGGCTTAGATCCGCAAAGCCAAACCGTAGGGCCACTTCATTAAGCGAGGCGCCTTCTTCTAGCGCATAACGCGCCGCATTGATTCGGCAATTAATCACATACTGATGTGGAGTGATGCCGTAATGCTGACGGAACAGGCGTAAAAAATGGTACTTAGACAAATGCGCTGCCTGGCAAATGTCATCAAGCGACATATCGGTTTCCAAATGAGCGTGGATATACTCTTTAGCAAGACCCAAAAGCGCATCCGGCCGGCTGGTTAATTGGTTTGGCGGAGAAATGCCTCCAAGTTGAACGGTTCGCTCAATGACCCGATACAGCGCATTTTCCTGATCAATACAGCTACCTGTCTGCGAGGTGACCAAGCGTGCCAGTTCCAAAATGGCGTTGCGCAGTTGAACATCCTGAATCAGCGTTTGGTTGGAACGAAAATTTGCTGAATGTTCACGCCCAAGGGCATCTGCGAACAACGGTTTGATCTGTTCCGGGTGGGCATAAACCATCAGGTAATCCAGGGCGTGCTCGCCGCCCGGCTTGCCGTCGTGAACCTCCTCCGGATTGAACAAAATCACGTTTCCCGGTGGGCTTCGGTGAAACTGACCTCCGCTGAAAAAGTCCTGACGCCCAGCCAGCGTGACGCCGAAAGCATACTCATCATGAGCGTGACGGTCGTAGCTGAAATCCTCAATAGCCGCATGAAGCACCGTCAGTGTTGGCACATGCTGGCTTTTGATGAATTGAAACCGGCTTGCATTACCCATGCCGAGCCCCTCCTGATTAGTCACAACGCTAGCTTATGCCAGCCCGCAATCGAATGCTTGTACATAATTGCTAATCGACTATGCGGCACTCACTAGTCTCATCAAGCTGTATCACGTATGTTAAAAGCTTCTTGTCAGCCATCATAAAAGGACTACGCACCATGTTTACCGGCCTAAGCGCATTTCCGCTAACACCCATGGATGAGCAGGGCATTCATGAGCATGAGTTTACCCGTTTGGTAGAGCGCTTGGTGGAGGCCGGGGTAGACTCTGTCGGTGTGCTGGGCTCAACCGGCAATTACGCCTATTTAAATGGTGAAGAGCGTGCGCATGTTGCCAAGTTGTGTGTTGAGCATGCTGGCAAAGTGCCGGTGGTGGTGGGTATTGGTGCGCTACGTACCCGTGATGTGTTGGCCAATGCAGAAAGCGCCCAGCAAGCAGGGGCAAGTGGTGTGCTGCTGGCCCCTGTCTCTTACCAGAAGCTGACCGATGATGAGGTGTTTAGCCTTTATGAAACGGTCTGCGGTTCGTTAAGCGTGCCGCTATGCGTGTATGACAATCCAGGCACTACGCACTTTGAATTTAGCGACGAGCTGCATGGGCGTATCGCTCAACTGCCCCAGGTTCGCTCGATTAAAATCCCCCCTGTACCGAACGATATGGCCGCCGCAAAAGAGCGCGTGGCACGGCTGCGAGCGTTAATTCCTAGCGAAGTTACCATTGGCATTAGTGGCGATGCGGCCGCCGCCACTGGGCTACTTGCTGGCTGCGATGCCTGGTACTCGGTGATTGGCGGGCTATATCCCGAGGCCGCGCTGGCGCTAACCCGTGTCGCACAATCGGGAGATGTTCAGCAAGCCAAGGCGCTTTCTGCAGCGCTTGAACCGTTATGGGCGCTCTACCGTGACTACAGCGGTAGCCTACGGGTAGCGGCCACCATCGCGGAACTAACCAGCAGGGTGAGCCAGCCCTGTTTACCCCAGCCACTACAAACGCTACAAGGCGATGCCCGCAAGCGAGTAGAGGCCGTCATTGAAGAGCTCTCTTTACGCTAAGAGCGTTAACGTAGTGCAGGCCCGCCACCTGGGCCTGCGCTTTGTAACACCCCAGTTTGCACAGACCCTGTTTTCAAAGTCCTTGGGCGCCGCGTCGCAGCCAGTCATGCACGAAGCCTAGCTTGCGTATCGCAGCATCTGAAAGCACAAATGGGTAGAGATCCGATAGGCCCATGGAGCGGTTCACATGGTTAACACCCGCCACCAGTGATGCCGCAATATGAATCAGCCGCTCAGCGTCCGGTTCGGCGTAAGCATCCCAGCCATGGGTGTTAGGCAACGCCGGTGATGTCATTCCCGATGAAACAAAGCTATCGGTGATATCAGTAAGGTGTAGTAAGTGTGAAGCGGTTTCCGCCCAGTCCTCGTGGGGGTGGGAAGAGGCATAGGTAGACAGAAAGCGTTGCCGCCAATCTGCAGGCGGGCCATTTTGATAATAACGCTGAAGTGCCGCTGGATAATCCTCCCGTTCATCGCCAAACATCTCACGAAAAGCCTCAAGAAAATCATCCCGCAAACTCAGTCGCCACCACAGCATATGCGAGATTTCATGGCGCATATGGCCAATCATGGTGCGGTAAGGTTCTGCCAACGCCTCTTTGCGGGTTGTGCGCAGTACTGGGTCTGCCTCAGCGACACTGATGGTGACCACTCCACCGACATGCCCCATAGGTACGGGTGTTCCCCCTTCGGCCAGCATATGGAATACCGGTGGCGCACCGGGGTCTTCAGGGCGAAACCAGTTCCAACGGCCAAGGTTGTCAATCACCCAGCGTTTAGCTGCTTCCGTTTGCGCCCAGTTGGGAATGGCATTTGAAATGGCTGGGTCGGGGGCCAACACCGTCATCTCACAAGCGCGGCAGAATGCGCCTTGCTTCGGGGCAATCCAGTTACAACCGATTACCTCGCGGTTCGCACAGAAGGGCGGCATAGGCAAAAAGGCACGCGCCTGTGGATCGTAAGCGACGGGAACACCGTCTGCGGTTACCAAATTATCAAACCAGAGTGAACCGGCACCGACCGGATTAGAAAACACACGCATAGGTCGGGTATCTCAAAAGAAACGAGACTTCAGTCTAGAAGGCAATGACTTGATACGTCCAACAGCGATTTCACAACCCCAACTATAAAATCGCCGTATACGGCGTTGTCTTGGTTTGTAATGCTGTAAACGTGGCCAAAAGGGATACGTAGCACAAAAATGGGTGGTTATAGCTTAGTGCCGTAGTGGATACGGCTTACCGTTTGTAAAAGCAAAATGTCTGGTAATGAAAAGCCTAATGCTTACCATGTTGGTACTAGTTTTGTGGGTAAGGTCACAGGCAATGGAAGATGCGCTAAAAAGATTGCTTCAAATCGTCGTCGAGCTTCTAAAATTTATCGTTATGGCATTGGTGGTTCAAATTTTATTCTTTAATTTAGGGCGCTTCTCCCTGTGGTTGCTCACTATTGGACGATACCCAAGGGGAGCTTTAGCTCAGCAGGAAGTGAGTTGGATTACCTTTGCTGGTTTTATTACCTTCGTGGTATTTGTTGTCGCGATGGGGTTTTATAATTCAGCTAGTGGCATGCCTTGAATAATATCAAGCGCCTGGTGGTGTCCAACGACGCTCTAATCAAGTGCGTCATGGGGTTGGTTGCTGCTATGTATCATTCGGTCAGGAGGGTGGTGTGTATAAGATTGAAAGGGCAACGTTTCCTGCTGATTTAAAGGATGTACTTGATTTATATCGTGAGTATATTGGTAGCACATCAGTTGATCTCGCTTTTCAAGGTAATGATGAAGAATTTAACCGCTTGCCTGAAAAGTACAGCTCAGATGAGTCTAAGATTTTTTTGGCAAGCATAAATGAACAACCTGCTGGGTGCGCTGCCTTTCGAAAAGTGGACAACGATACCTGTGAAATGAAGCGCGTTTATGTTCGTCCAACTGCTCGTGGCAGCAGGTTAGGCGCTAAGTTGGTTGAAAGAGTATTACAAGAAGCAATCAGCAGCGGATATAAGAAAATATGTCTCGACGTATTGCCTGAGTTTAAAGCGGCCTTGGCGTTATATAAATCATATGGATTTGTTCAACACCCACCAGTGACGAGTAACCCCGTTCCCGGAACCCAATTCTTGGGGTTGGATTTAGAGCGCTATAAGCAAGCCTCCTCTCTGCTGAAAGAGCGCTGATAACGCTTGGTGTTGAACTCAAAAAACAGGAAAGAATTAATGGCTACCTACCACCTGCGCACGGAAATAGACATCCACGCCTCAGCCGAGCAAGTGTGGAGTATTCTGTTGGATTTCTCGTCTTACCCTCAATGGAACCCCTTCATTAGGTCTGTTTCCGGTGTGGCGGAGGAGGGGGCTCGGCTCCAAATCGCTGTTCAGCCAAACGGTGGCAAAGTCATGCGCTTTTCACCAATCGTACTTGCAGCAGAAGCGGGACGTGAACTTAGGTGGCGTGGACGCTTTGTGTTTCCTGGCATTTTTGATGGTGAGCACTGTTTTGTTATTGAGCCTTTGGGCGAAGGTAAAGTGCGCTTTGAGCAGAGTGAGCAGTTTAGTGGGCTGTTGGTTGGATTACTCCGTTCTAGCCTGGAGCGTGATACCAAGCGAGGGTTTGAGGATATGAATCGCGCTTTGAAAGCACGCGCTGAAAGCGTTGAGGAGCCAGTCAGAGATCAGGTGCCAGCTCACTAACCGTACACAGTCGGCGATGCCGTAGCTACATGATGCGGTTCTCTCCTATCGTCTAAAGCGCCGCTTTCCGGAGATGGGCTTAACATGATTTAGCAGCTAGGCTGAAATTGTCATAGCGAAATGAAGTTAGCCACTGGGAGGAGAAAATGAAGGTAAAACGTATCGTCTCCAACATTACTGCTTCCAATCCCTCAGAGGCAGATCAGTTTTATGCTGCCATATTTGAGCTCGAAGTCGTGATGGATCATGGCTGGATTAGAACCTATAGCTCCGGCGAGACAATGACCACACAGCTAAGCGTGGCATCGGAGGGTGGCTCGGGCACGCCGGTTCCTGATTTATCCATAGAGGTTGATAATTTAGACGCGGCTTTAGAGCGAGTGCAGAACCAAAATATTGAGATTGAGTATGGACCGGTAAGCGAACCCTGGGGTGTTCGTCGCTTCTATATTCGTGACCCTTTCGGGAAACTTATCAATGTTTTGCAGCATGAGTGAGCAGTGGGCAGGTCTTAATATTTCGGGTTAAAAGGTTGTCGGTGTACTGGGCATTATGGTGCCTCTTTGGCTAATGAAAGTGTTCAGGTATGAGTGAAATTAAAAGGGGGATGGACGATTGAAGGGGGCCAGGGAGTTTTGGAATAAAAGCGCGCCTCGTTACGCCAAAAGCCGGGTGCGCGACGAGAGGGTTTATCAACAGAAACTGGCAATCACGCAGGAGTACTTCCAACCGGACTCATCCATATTGGAGTTCGGATGCGGTACTGGTAGTACGGCGATTACTCATGCCCCCTACGTCAAGCATATCTTGGCTACCGACATCTCGGATAAGATGCTTGATATTGCCCAGCAAAGGGCGAAGGAGGCAGGTGTTGAAAATATCAGCTTCCTACAGGGTAGCTTAGATAGCCTTGAACTAAACGCAGAAAGTTTTGATGCCGTTTTAGGACTCAATGTGCTGCATCTACTAGAAGATGTGGATGAGGCAATTGCAAGGGTGTATGGGGTATTGAAGCCTGGAGGCGTCTTTGTATCCAGCACCGCGCTGGTTGATGACATCAATGTTTTCTGGCGGCTATTGATCCCTCTTATGCAGATGCTTGGGTTAGCGCCTTACGTGAGTCGCTTTGGTAAGCAGGAGCTGGCGGTTAAGTTGATGAATGCCGGATTTAGCATTGACTGCGAATGGCAGCCTAGCAAGGGGGCGGTTTTTATCGTTGCTAAGAAATGACCAGTACGATGATGACCTGGCTGGGCCTGGGAGTGACTAACTGGTTGAGACGGAGAAAGGTGCTAGTCATGGAGATGTGCCTCAACAATACGCCTAAGCTGTTCACTTAGTGGATTGCCCTCTTTACCGGCCAGCACTAGCGGCTGGGAAGAGCCCTTATCGGCAAGCGGTATCGCAATGAGGCCGTGGGCCATAGACGCGGCACTAGCAGGCAGGATGGTGATACCAATACCTGCGCCAACGAAGCACAACATACTTCCAATATCGGGTACTTCAACAGTGTGGTTGAGAGAAACACCTGCTTTATCCGCCAATACTTCCAGTTGCCGCCTCAGAAATGTTCTTTGCGTAGCGGGCTGGAGCAAAAGCCGCTCATTGGTGAACTCCTTAAAAGCGATGGATGCTCTTTCCTGCAGCCGGTGGCCTGGGGGAAGAAGCACAAAAAGTGGCTCATCTCCCAGCCTGGAAACGGATAAGCCAGCCAGCGAGATTTCTTCTAGATCAGCGCGTAGCACCGCAGCATCTAGCTTGCCCGCTTTAAGCGATGTGATATGCAACAGGGCATTCCCTTCGCACAACTGCAATTCGAGCGATGGGCGCTCCGCGAGTAGTTTCGCCAGGGCAGAGGTGAGGGGTTTAGAGAAAATCGCACTTGCCGAATAACCAATTCGCAAGGTGCCTATTTCGCCATGGGCCGCCTGCCTGGCAGCGCTGATACTTCTCTGCGTAGCACTAAGTATCTCCAGACTCTCAACAAGAAAGGCCTCGCCAGCTTTGGTGAGATGGACACCCCGGGTATTGCGCTCGAATAGCCTCACACCAACCGTTTCTTCTAATGCTTTTATACTCTGGCTTAACGGCGGCTGGGTAATATGCAATCGCTCCGCAGCTCGTCTGAAGTTAAGCTCCTCCGCAACGGCAATAAAATGCTTAAGCTGTTTCAGTTCGACCATCTCATCGCTCCTCCCTTGAGCACAAAATACGCTGCTTTCTGATGTTACGCTCTGTCGCATCACGTATCACTGCGATAGCAAATCCGACATTCACTCAAGCCTTGCTCGCAATTACCTTGCTTCCTATCTTAAAAGGAATAAGCCATGCGTACGGCCTTGATGATCGGATCGCTCGGCGCTTTTTTTAACTTGTACCAACTTCAGGCGCTGTTTCCACCGTTAGTAGAGCGGTTTGGAACCACGGCCACTGACGCTGGCTGGTTAAATATGGCGTCGTTACTAGGAATGATGATAACCGCGCCCATCATTGGCGCTGTAACAAAACACGCTAATCCTTCGACCTTATTGGCAACTGGCTTTCTCGCATTGGCAGTGATTAACGCCGCCATTGCCTTTACCACTAGCCAAGACGTGCTATTCACACTGCGGCTAGGCCAAGGTGTTGTCATTCCCTTCCTGTTGACCGCAGCGATGAATCTAGTCTCAAAGCAACCAAGGAACTTTGTGCCGCTGTACGTAACCGGCACCATTGTTGGCAGCACGCTGAGCCGGTTTTATCCCGCTTGGTCAGTGGGTGCAATGGGCTGGGAGCTTGGGTTCGTCAGTATCGCATGTTTGATGGTGCTATCGGCGGTTGCGATTTACCTGCTTCCGAAGGCGTTAAATGCTGAACCAACGCAGCGCATGGCACAGCAACAAACAGCCCAGCAACAAACAGCCCAGCAACAAACAGCCCAGCAACAAACAGCCCAGCAACAAACGCCGCTAGCGTATGTAAAGCATGCCTTCTCGGACAGTGCTTTGCTGGTTGCCTATCTCGCGGGTTTTGCGCTGCTCTTCACGCAAAGTGCAGTGTTTACCGCGCTTGGCCTATGGCTTTCTCAAGCCCCCTATCATCGGGATTCACAGCAGATTGGCACAATCTATCTAGCATGCCTGCCGGCACTTTTTTTCGTGCTCACGGCACGTCTATTAAGGCGCTATATGAGTGAAACGGCGATTGCCATATCACTAGTGGTGTTGATCTGGGCATCGCTGTGGCTTATTAGTGCAGCACGCATGCCTATCATGGCGGGCGTGGCGCTGTTTGCCATAGGAACCTATATGTTCCAAACAGTGACCACTCAACTGTTAAGTAACTCCCGCCGTGTGCCCGCTGGCGTTGCAACCGGCATATATCTCTCTTGCTACTATTTAGGTGGCGCAATTGGTGCAAGCCTCGCGGCTTATGCCTTTGCGGTATGGGGTTGGAGCGGAGTGATTGCATGCATTGTGATAACCCAAGCATTGATCTTTAGCTTGGTCCTCTGTGCCCGATATGTTTGCAAGGATCAAAACGCTCTGACGCCTCATCATAGATAGCGAGCGTTATTTGTATTATGGTTAGCCTTTCCACGTTAAGCAGAGGTAGTTGTCCAATGAGCCATTGATGCCCGCCGTTGTAATAACGGCCAGTCTCCATTAGCCCCTGACCCAGGGGGAGTACTCGGCATCTCTGGAATTCATTATGACCACTACCTATCTCACCTTAAAAGGTGTCTCCTACGTTTTGTCGGATGGCAGAACGCTTTTCACCGATCTTCATGAGCAGTTCGACACACGCCCCACGGGGTTGGTGGGGCGCAATGGTGTTGGTAAAACGGTATTAGCCCAAATCCTTGCGGGACTGTTGCAGCCAACCATTGGCCATTGTCAGCGTTCCGGCCGTGTTCATTACCTTGCCCAACAAGTGGCCCAGCCGCAGGGCGCTTCTGTTGCCGATCTCGCCGGCATTCAAACAGCCTTGGATGCATTGGCGCGCATCGAAGCTGGCAGCACGGCACCAGAGGATTTTGAAGCAGTCGATGACCGCTGGGATATGCCCCAGCGGTTTCGCCATGAGCTTGAACGCAATGGCTTAGGCTATCTTGAGGCCACTACACCGGCCAGCACGCTCAGCGGCGGGGAAGCCATGCGGGTTGCCCTAATGGGCGCCATGTTCTCGAATGCCGATTTCCTGCTTATTGATGAGCCAAGTAACCATCTCGACCGACCCAACCGCCAAGCACTCATCGAACAGCTGCAACGCTGGCCGCGTGGACTAATCGTGGTCAGCCATGACCGGCAATTGCTGGAATCGATGGAGCGCATTGTGGAGCTTTCCCCCTTAGGGCTGCATAGCTACGGTGGCAACTACACCTTCTATGCAGAAGCGAAAGCCCACGAGCAGCAAACTGCGATTGACCAACTCAACCAACATAAGCTGGAGCGCCAACGCCAGGAGCGGGCGATGCGCAAGCAGCGTGAACGCCAGGAGAAACGGCAGGCCCGCGGTAAACGGCTGGGCAAGGAGGCCAATCAGGCCAAAGTGATACTGGATGGTCAGAAAGAACGCAGCGAAAACTCCACCGGCGCGCTGCGCCAAAAGCAGGCGGCCAGCCGTGAGCAACTTAACCAGCGCGTGCGGGAAGCCGCAAAGCAAGTTGAAGATGCAGCGCCCATCACCCTGCATGAGATACCCGTTGAACAGATCGCCAAGCGCTGTTTGGCAGAATTGGAGAGGGTAGAACTACCGTTCGTTAAGGGAGCCACTCGTCACATTAGCCTACTACTGAGAGGGCAGCAGCGCATCGGTATCGTCGGCCCCAACGGCTGTGGTAAATCCACGTTGCTTCGTTTGCTAGCGGGCCAGATTGAGCCATTATCCGGAACCTGCAAGGTGACCCCAGAAAGAGCTTATCTCGATCAGCGGCTGGAGAGTCTTGAGCCGGAAAAGAGCGTACTCGAACAGCTGCAGCTGGCTAACCGTTCAATGACGGAAGGAGAGCTGCGCATGCTACTGGCCCAACTAGGCCTGGACGCGCAGAAGATCACCATACCCAGCGGGCTACTAAGCGGCGGTGAACGCCTGAAAGGAGCACTGGCCTGCATCCTCTACGCCGACTCGCCCCCGCAACTGCTACTACTCGACGAGCCCAATAACCACCTTGATTTGCAATCCGCACAAGCACTGGAAACCCTGTTGCGCAGTTACCAAGGTGCGTTAGTGGTGGTATCCCACGACGATGCCTTTCTGGAAAACTTAGCACTAACAGACCGACTGCTGGCAACTGAACAGGGCTGGCATCTGGAGCCGGTTTGATGAAGCGCCCTGACTCTTTCCAGTGCCAGTGGTCGATTGTTGGAGTGCTCAGCTCTTGGGTTTGTGACCACAGTGCATAAATTATTCTAAGGCGCTATTTCCCATGGATGATTTTTAGCTAAAGTAAGATTAATGGCTACCTGCCCGAAGGCCTTCAATGACTGATTTAATCATCTTGCGAGATTTTCTGGTTCTTTGTGAGACCAAGAGTTTTAGCCGCACGGCTGAGCGTCGCCATGTATCGGTGTCAGGATTGAGTCGCCGTATTCAAGGGCTTGAAGAGTGGGCAGGCACCGCGCTGTTTGAGAGGCGTAAAGGGGTGTTAGTGCTGACGGAGGCAGGCCACAACCTGCAAACAGTAGCTGAGCAAGCACTTAGCTCCTTTGACCGCTTTCGACGCTCCGTGGCTGATGATCTTAATGACCAGCGGCGGCGGATACGCTTTTGCTCACCCCATATTATGGCGACGATACTCTTTCCCCAGTGGTTACCGCGCATACAGGAGCAGTTCCCACAGGCTAAATTTAGCATCGACTCGAATACTTTGCCGGAGTGCCTGACCGCGCTTAATCAGGGAGAAACTGACTTCGTAACGGCGCTATTCGATTATGAACACCTTATCGCAAGGCGCTTGGGAGTAGTGAGTGATAGCTATGCTTCAATCGAGCTGGATACCGAGCACCTCATCCCTGTTAGCGCGCCAAATGCTGCCGGTCAGCCACTGTTTAATTTACATGTGACTGACGGCTCTCCACTCTCTTTTTTGAATTACTCACAAGAGTGCCACTTGGAGTGGTCGCTGAGTGCCATGCTTGCGCAGCAAGGCTTAAATCTGCAGCAACATCATGATGCTGGCCTAGCTGACAGTTTGCGTTATATGACGTTATCAAAACTGGGGGTTGCATGGCTTCCCTATTCGCTAGTGCGAGAGGACCTCAGCGCTAAGCGGCTTGTTCGGGCGGGAAGTGCAGCCTTTGATGTGCCATTAAAAATTATCCTGTTGCGACGCACAGCGCCCTTAACTGCAGAAGCTCAGCGGCTATGGGACGGGCTTCGGGAAATGAAGGACGTGAGAGTGTTTTCTGAGATTGTTTGATTGGTACTCTGAGCACACGTTGCAGCGTTGGCAATTGTTTCACCCCTTTTTAGCCTGTGGTGCAATCTAGATAGGCAAAAACATTTTGCTTGCTGATTTGGCAACATGCGTTGCGATATCGTCGTGGCTTAACACCCATAAATGGCTAATGCTAGGGAAAGGCTCAATGTGCTGAGAACCCCTATGACGACGATGCTACCGATGGCTTCTGCTCAAAACTACCGCTGGGTCATTCTGGTTATTGCTACCCTTGCTCAAGCAGCGGCATGTTTTTTCGTTCAGGGCATCGGGGCCATAAGCGTCTATATACAGGCAGATATGGGGCTCTCTGCATTTCAGATTGGGGCACTGGTTTCGGCGGCTCAGCTGGTGCCTTTGGTAGGGCTGTTGGTTGCCGGGGAACTGCTGGACAGATTTAGTGAACGTTTGGTGGTAGGAGTAGGCACCCTTGTAGTGGGTATCGCGCTTAGCGCAGCTGTGCTGGCTGAGAGTTACTGGGCCATGCTGCTGTTTTTGGTCATCGTCGGGGCGGGCTACAGTACCGCCCAGCCCGGTGGTAGTAAATCGGTAGCCGCTTGGTTTGATAAATCCCAGCGAGGCTTTGCCATGGGCATGCGTCAGGCGGGCTTGCCGCTGGGTGGTGCGCTGGCGGCGATTATACTTCCAACCGTTGCTATCACCTGGGGGTGGCGCGCCTCTTTTCTAGTGGGAGGGCTGATTGCGATCTTCGGGGCGTTAGTCTTTATACTCTTTTACCGTGCCCCTGCTGGTATGAGGCTGGTCGTAAGGGCCTCTGAAGGCAGCGTGAAAAAAGTCGTCTTGTCACGATTGGCAATGATTCGCGAACCGGCCATGAAACAGATTATGGCGTCCGGTATTAGCTTGATCTCTGTTCAGTTCGGCATTTTAATTTTTACTGTGCTTTATCTGCACAGTCGTTTACAGATGGAGGTGCTGCAGGCCGCGACGTTGCTATTCGTGGCCCAGGGGGCTGGGGTTGCCGGGCGTATTTTGCTGGCGGCTTGGAGTGATCGCTGTCGGTCGCGCTATTTCCCGGTCATGGTGTGCATGGTAGCGGTGATCGTTGGGCTGCTGGTATTAGTTTGGCTTCCGCTACACTCAATGTTCATGCTGGGCTGCTTGATGGCCTGGCTGGGGTTTTTTGGTTTTGGTTGGTACGGCCCTTGGGTGGCTTATGTGGCGGAGTCGGCACCTGCCGATAAAACCGGCTTTGTGCTGGGGCTGGCCATGGCGATTAACCAACTGGCGATTGTGTCGGTACCGCCACTACTGGGGTGGATGCTGGATATAAGTGGCAGCTTCATGCTCGGCTGGAGCCTGCTGATCGCCATGACACTATTGGGGCTACTAATGACCATCCAGCATCAAGGAGACGTTAATGAAAGCCATCGTGTTTGATGTCTTTGGCACTATTGTCGACTGGCGTTCCAGTCTGATACATCAGTTCAAGGAGTTAGAGAAGGAGCTGGGGATTGAACTGCCAAGTGAAGTATTGACTGATCAATGGCGTCAGCATTATTCGCCTTCGATGAACAGGGTGCGGCAAGGCGAAGTCCCGTGGATGGGATTGGATGACCTGCACCGGGAAAGCCTAGTCAAACTACTCAAGCAACATGGGGTGACGCTAGACGAAGCGACCATTGATCGCGTCAATCACTTTTGGCACCAATTAGACCCATGGCCGGACGTTCAGCGTGGCCTTCAGCAATTGAAAGAGCACTACATCATCGCAACCCTGACTAATGGCAATTTGTCGTTAATGGTGGATGTTGCCCGTTATGCCAAACTGCCCTGGGATATGGTGTTTTGCGCCGAGTTATTCCAACACTATAAGCCTGACCCTGAGGTCTATTTAGGGGCTTGCCGCCTACTGCGCCTGCCGCCTGAAGAGGTGATGTTATGCGCGGCGCACAATTATGACCTGCGTGCCGCCCGTGCGTTGGGAATGAAAACGGCTTTTATACCCCGTCGTACCGAGTATGGCCCGCAACAGAGCAATGATTTAGAAGCGGAGGAAGTATGGGACGTGGTGGCTGAGGACCTAGTCGCATTGAGCAAGCGTCTAATAGGCTAGCCAACAACATGCACCATAAGAGCAGGGCAGTGGTAGTGGTTAGTACCAAGAAAGCCTAGTACCAAGCACTGCGCTATTCACGACAGAGCCAGCCTTAGCTCCCTCTAAGCCTGCCGGGATACATTCGCCAAGGCTACGCAGGCTCAGTATCATAGACAGCTAACCAAACCACAGAAGTTATCGTCTATGTCATGCCCACCTTGTCCCAATTGCCAATCTGAATTCGTCTACCAGGATCAGAGCCTGTTCATTTGCCCGGAATGCGCCCATGAGTGGAACCCTTCCGAAATTGAAGCGGAAAACACTGTGACGGTGAAAGATGCCAACGGCACCCTGTTATCTGAAGGTGATAAGGTGACGTTAATCAAAGATCTCAAGGTCAAAGGCAGCTCAATCGTTCTCAAGATTGGCACCAAGGCGGTCATCAAGCGGCTCAAGGAGGGGAAAGACCACCAGCTAGACTGCAAGGTCGATGGCGCTGGCGATATGATGGTCACCGCCCAGTTTGTGAAAAAAGCCTGAATAGATGGCAATTTGTGCTCACACAAGGCGTTCATAATAATTGTTTTTATTGGAAACTAAGATATTGGAGAGGGCATTCACCAGGCTGCATTTGTTCGATTAACGTGCCGCCCAATTCCTGTTAGGAGATTTATGGTGATTTCATATCAACCAACTACTGACTTTGCGAAGTCAGCAGAGATGACATACGACAATATGCGTTCGTACTATGAGCATTACTCTGTTGATTGGGATCAAACCAGAATATTGGAACAAATTCTCAAGCTGGAAAACTGGGATATTTTGCTGAATGGTGAAGTGGTTGGTGTAATTCGTTTGGAATTTGACCATGAGAACTGTTATTTACGAGATATTCAAGTTCGTGAAAAATTTCAAAATAAAGGCATTGGTGCATCTGCCTTGGACGAGTCTTTAAGGTTAGCGAGAGAGTCTGGAGCAATACAGCTTCGGCTAAGAGCGTTTAAAATTAGTCCAGCACATCACCTTTATAAGCGACTTGGTTTCAGAGTGGTTACAGAAGATGATAGATTCTTCAGTATGACTAAAAAGATCTCCTAATAAGCTGTTTAAGAAGGACTTTCAACACTTGGTGTGTTTAGCCCAAGCTGGCATGAGCGGCTACGGTTTTTATAATTAAGTTTAGTGGTTATGTGCTGTTAGCTCCTCAGCAGGGTGTTAAGTAGGAAACAGTATGGTCTTAGAAGGTTGGGATAGAGTCGCAAACCAAGTTAGCTTCAACCTGGAAATAGATCAGGAACGATTCCGTAGCATGGTTAATTTACAGGCCAAAGTGCTTGATTTTGGGTGTGGTTATGGCCGGGTCGTTAAGGAGTTAACTGAGAGCGGGTACACCAATGTGATTGGTATAGATCCGTCTCCTATAATGGTTGAACGCGGGCTCAAGATGTTCCCAGAGCTTTCTTTATTACATTCATCTGCGGCAACACTACCCTTTGATGACTGTTCGTTCGATGCAGTCGTGGTTTGTGCGGTTTTTACGTGCATCCCTTCATTGGAGGAGCGAATTGAAGTAGTTGCGGAGATTATGCGCGTATTGAAGCCTGGAGGGCTCCTTCACATTGCAGAGTTCTGTTCAGAAGAAGAGGCGATTTTTACGGGTGGCCTAGAAATATCCATGCGCTACAGCAGGCCCAAGGCGCTGCGAGAGCTATTTGGGGACTTTCAGTATTTTCACGATGAGGTTGTTGGCGCGAGCACCATGAGCGGCAAGGATGCGCAAAGCTACCGTGCCTTTGTGCAAAAAAACGCTTAACGAGGTCAGTCTCGGCGGCAGGTGCTGCAATAGGTGGATGCTAAGGGTTTTGTAGCGCTGGGTAAGCCTACGGCGCACCCGCGACGGAGGCCGCAATCGGCTATATAGTTAATGGTATTCTCTGCTATTGGCAGCGTCAGCTTCAAAAGGAGACATTAATGCGCGCTGAGCAAGAGTTACCAAAGCTACGTGAAGGAATGCCGGGAGTATTGGATCGCTTCGTAGGCCCTGGTGCTACGCCAGCAGAATTGGTACTTCAGTTCGTGTTGCCTATTGGGGCAGCGGGTGTAGCGGTTGCTTATGCGGCTTATGCAATCGGGACTTGGTCAGCCGTTCAGTACATCCTTTGCGCGGTGCTGGCGTTTGATATCCTGGGAGGCATCATCACCAATGCGACCTCGTCTGGGAAGCGCTGGTATCACCGAGCCGGGCAAGGCTTTACTCAGCACTTCGGCTTTGTCATGTTGCACCTTGTGCATCTAACCCTTGTGTCATGGCTATTTCTCGGGCTTGATTTGCCGTGGCTAATCGCTGCTGGAGGGTACCTCTTGGCGGCAGGCCTCGCGATCATTTTGTCGCCGCTCTACCTTCAGCGGCCGGTTGCTCTGCTGATGTACGCCGGGAGTATTCTCCTTACGCTGTACGTGCTCGTGCCCCCACCGGGCATGGAGTGGTTTCTGCCACTGTTCTACCTGAAGCTGCTGGTTGCACATCTTCCAAAAGAAGCGGCATACCGGCCGAAAGGGGAAGCTAACCATGGGATTAGCTGAGCGCCAGGTGACGGTTAAGCAAAAATATTAGTTAAGTGAATATAATAAGGATAAGGGGGTAACATGTTTCCATTAGAGGTTTTGGCCGCATATACACTGGCATGTTTACTGCTAGTGATATCCCCAGGGCCAGATAATATGCTGGCTATAGGGCGAGGTTTAAGCCAGGGCAGATTGGCCGCAGCGGTTTCTGGTCTATCGTCCGGAACCGGGATTTTATTTCACGTGCTAGCTGCGACATTTGGGCTGACTCTTTTAATCCAAACTTCCGAGCTAGCCTTCTATGTGGTCAAGATCATTGGTGCAGGTTATCTAATTTGGCTAGGTGTTAAAGTCCTTCGGTCTCGAAATCTATTTACCTTGGAACCTGCAAAAAAGCAGTCTTTAAAAACCGTATTTTCAACAGGTTTCCTTTCAGCTGCTCTCAACCCTAAGCCGGGTATGTTTGTGCTCGCATTTGTTCCTCAATTTGTAAACCCTAATCTGGGCTCTGTGACATGGCAAATGATTGGCTATGGGGTTTGGTTTGCGGTTTTAACAGCGGTAGGCTTCAGCCTCATGGGGGTATTTTCATCGAAACTATCGGAATGGCTGAGAAACAAACCCAAATTGGTTTCTGGCTTAAATATTGGAGCTGGCGTTACGTTTATATCCTCGGGGCTGGCTGTTGCGTTCATGAAGCAAAGGTAAGCAGCGTACTAGCAAGGTATTAAAGGGGGAGGGAAGCTCGCCCTGCGCTCGCCGATCGAGCACAGCCAGTTTTCAGACAAAGCCTAGGAGTGCTTGATTAATTTATGAGCGAATACATTGAGTACCTTCAGGAAATCTTTGAGTCCTTCGGGCCAATCACAGCTCGGAAAATGTTCGGCGGGTACGGCATATACCACAATGGATTGATGTTTGCTCTCGTCGCTGAAGACACCCTTTACTTGAAAGCGGACGCTGAAAACTTAGGCTACTTCGAGAAAGAGGGATTGGACCCGTTCGAGTACAACAAGAGCGGCAAGTTAATGAAGATGTCCTATTACCTGGCACCCGATGAAATCATGGATGATCGCGAGCAAGCCGCCATCTGGGCACATCGCTCATTCGAAGCAGCCCTTCGTTCCCAAGCATTAAAGAACAAGCCAAAGAGAAATAAATAGCAGGCCCAACAAGATACTGTATCGGTGGCTGCTACGCTGTGCAGCCGCCGGTGAGCCCACGCGTTTTTAAAAAGAGTTATTGAAAAGGGCTATTGCAATTGTATGTTAGCCAACGCTCTAAAGCCGAGATGTCCAATTCGCGGGCATTCACCGCTGGTACCCGTCGCCTTGGTAATTCTCCGCATGGACAAATAATTCTTAGGTACTAGGATGAACACTTAAGCATTAAGAAAACTATAACGACACAGCCTATACGCAAGAGATGACCCTATGTCTCGTTTGATAATTTGGCTGATGTGTCGTGGAGCTATGAGCAACCGTTGGTGGGGGAGGTGAAGGAGGTTGAAGAGTGAATAAATAACCGGGAACAACCCCGCGCGGGACTCCCGGAAAATGAAAACAATATTAACGTAGGGAGCTACGATATGGGAACAGCAGCCGCAAGCCAGAATCTTCAATATGGTTACCCGACACCCGGGCCGCAAACCCCCTCCGGGCAACGGGTAATGGATCATGTGTTCTTCTTGTCCAATGAAAAGTGGAAAGACGCCAGAGAGAAGAACTGTTACGACTACGTGGTGGTGGGGACGGGGTTTTGTGCCCTGGCGTTTGCGAAACACGTTCTAGCGTCAAACCCTCATAGCCGTATTCTTATGATCGAGCGCGGTCCCTTCTTCCTTCCGGAGCATTTTCAAAACCTCCCCTTGCCCTTTAAAGACACTCTGGGTGGGCTTTCTGAAACCTTCCCCTGGACGATGTCCACCTCTACTGCCCTAGGGAAGAATGGCCCGGTTCGCTGGCAACACGGCATGGTGCCTTTCTTCGGCGGTCGCTCCACGCTGTGGAGTGCTTGGTGTCCACGGCCGAATGATGATGAATTTAACGGTTGGCCGAAAGCTACCATTGATGCCGCTCGAAAGTATTTTGATACGGCCGAGGAACTGCTGCGAGTCCAGAGAGCTGATCAAATCGACCAGGGACGCAGCACAGAGGAGTTAAATGTCATCGGCAAGAGTCGACCCGTCTATGGCCCCCTGCAGAAGCGTATTCAATCGCTGCTGAAAGAAAAGGGGGAGAGTGTCGAGGGCATCTACCGAACCCAGGCCGCACCTTTGGCGTCCGCCTCTGAGGATTTCAACGGCGTTGACTTCCAAAAGTATTCAACACCCGGCGATATTCTCGCCCTGGTCGATCAGCAGGCCAAGCTGCATACTGCCGGGAAGGGCGCTAGGCTGGATATTGTTACTGAGTGCGTTGTAGAAAGAATTCAGCAACAAGAGATCAATGGCTCTCGTCAGGCCACAGCCCTGGAAACCTCCCGAGGTGTGCTGCCGCTAGGCGAGGCAAAGCTGATTCTGGCCATGGGCACCTTGCCGCCTACTACTCTCTTGCGCAACTCCTTCCCAGACACCCAAACATTGGGTGAGCGTTTTTCCGCGCATTTTATCAGCTCCATCGTGGCACGGGTGCCCAAGTCTTCACTGGATCCGGAAGATAAGTTTGGCGACCTGGAGTTGAGTGCCTGTTATGTGGCTGGTGTGGCCGAAAAAAGCTATGAACAGCAATTCCATATTCAGCTGTCATCGCTATGGGATGTGAACCCGGAGAAGAATGCGGGTACAGCATTGCGCTACATGCCGGATGTGGTGGCAACCGCATCACCGGAACAACTGAAATCATCCAAAGGCTATGTGGTATTTGTCTGTGCGGTGCTGGGTGAGCTGGATTATAAAAATTCAGAATCCTGGTTCTTGCGCAATGACCAGGACCAAAATATCACCACCAATTCACTGCTACAGGTCAAGGAGAATACCCGGGACTATCAGACCTGGAAGGCCATGGATAATGCCACTTTCGGTATCCTGGAAGAGGCGCTGTCTCCGATGGGGGCTTCTCAGGTCGAGTACTGGCATGGTGACCCGGATTCGGGGAAATGGCGTTCCGAGCGGCCGAGTGAGGATCAGCGGCGGGTTGATGCCATGGTTCACGAAAGCTCCACCCTGTATCTTGGTGAAGAAGCGTCCGCCCCTGTGGATCTGAATTATCTATTCAGAGGCAGCAATAATGTATATGTCACCGGTGGCTGCTTATGGCCGCAGGGTGGTTCCTGGAACCCAACACTAACCATGGTGGCCTTGGCTCAAGATCTCGCGGACAAACTGGAAAGCGCGAAGAAATAGCCCGGCTTCCTCTCCCTGTGACCGGCAGCGCCATGGCGCTGCCGGTCATAATTGCCTTCCCTGTCTCCTGTCCTTCCTGTACCCGTGCTAGCGCTCTCGTCATCGTGCCGGGCCGGAGTGATAAAACCCTAGAACGTTATGCTGCGGTTCTGTTACCCGAGCAGCTGGGCCGGGCTGGATTTCAGTGGGTGATGCCCTGGCGGCCGAAATAGGCCTGTTCTTGACCACCCAGGCAAGAGGGAGGCTAAGGAGATGTAAGGGCAGCGTTAAGCGCATGCATCGAACCCCGTGCAGTGTTTTGTCAGCAGTGGCAGAAACATGACCGAGGTCATTTCCGTAGCTTAAAGCGCATAAAGTAAAAATGGGATTAAACGAACTTCACTGCTAGGCTAAATTTACTAGAGCGAAAAATCGCCGCAGGGACAACCTAAATGCAAAATACCTCACGCATCGAGCTTCACCCCGTTAGCCAGCGCGTGCAGGCGCATGTTGATGGCAAGTTATTCGCTGGCTCCATCCGAGTATTGCAACCCCGCGAACGCGGCTATTTTCTCCACGATGATGTGCATAGGGATTGCTTCACCATCTTAGGTACCACTACTTATGGATGGTGTTTGGCGGGGAGGACGTCGTGGATAAACACAAATTAAATTCTTATACAGTGTAATTAAAATGGTAAATGCAGCAGGCATACGAATTATGAAACTATGTCCTGAGTAATATTAGCTTTATTAAGATTATGTAGTTATATCAGAAAAAGTAAGCTGCCTTTATTCGGTAAACGTGACTGTGCGCTCATCCAATCATAGAGCACCCAGTCTGATACCTGTTGGACTCTAGCAACCTGACCGTTATTGTCTAGGAGATCTATAGATGGGGTTCAGCACACTATTGAGCGTGTTAGTCTTATTGACCATGCTCTTGCTCTCAGCCTGCTCTTACAATCACAAGCAGTTTCCAGTATCGGCAAACCATAATGGCGATGACTTTGTCATTCAGGTTGATGATTACGGGCAGTTCTGGGATAGCTCCGTGCCAACTCGTGCGCTCGACAGGATTAACGAGCTATCGAAGACCTCCAACGTCATAGTCTTGCTCTTTGTTCACGGGTGGCATCACGACGCAGGACCTGACAATAAGAATCTACGTGATTTTTCGTTATCTGTGGCGGACACACGCAGACGTCTCATTGACAGCTCAAACCCCGAGAGCGCTGTCTATCGCCTCTCTCGGAAGAACCTTACTGGCAGTGAGTCACTTTCAATTGTGTCAATTTACATCGGGTGGCGTGGTCGCTCTCTTCCAGGGATTCTGGATTACGCTACCTTTTGGGGCCGTAAGGCCGCCGCTGAGCGTGTTGGGGAAGGGGATCTGCGAGAATTTCTCGGTCGTTTAAATGCACTTTATCGAGAGAGAAGAGAACAGAGGGCTACTGGGGCAACTCACAATTTCTTTGGTTTGACATCTTTCGGACACAGTTTTGGCGGCCAAGTACTTTTTCGATCTGTAGCATCTGAGATAGAGAGTGAGTTGCTTGGTAGGACTGCTATCGAGGCGACTTCACGTAATAGGTCAGAGCAGGTGACTGATCTGGTAGGATTTGGTGATCTGGTCGTTCTGGTCAATCCAGCTTTCGAAGCCCTTCAATTTGAACGAATCTGGAGACTCTCAACAGAGCTTGAGTTTGGACGACAGCAGAACCCAATCATGTTAGTCGTGTCATCAGCTGGCGACGTTCCACGCCAAGTGCTTTTCCCGATTGGCAGACATGTGGATGCTTTCTTCTTGAGGCCAAGTTTTCGGCCGGGGCAAAGAGCCTTGTGGACTCAGGCGCTGGGTGAGTATAAGCCGTTTCGAACTCACTCGATTGAGGTCTTATCTGATTCGGCCGTGCTGACTCCGAATTTCGATCCAGGCCTCTATTCGAACGACCCATGCGCGATTGCGGAGCTAGATCTCACGAACCTCCCATCTATTGCTGGCGTTCGCCTAATACCCACAGAGCATCATCAAATCAATAACCCGTTCCTGGTTGCACATGCCAGCACTGGTGTGGTTTTGAATCACAGCACGGTTTTTGAGGAAACACTGCGTAAGTTCCTTAACGACTACATCGCAATTGTTCAAGGTAAGAGGATGCTCACCGCCTCGAGCTCGTTATCATGTAATTGAGTTGCTTGACGGAGAGAGCCCAGCCAGTCATTCCAGCTGGCCTATGCGCAAGGTCGTGCAGGCCGGTGAATTCTGACGCTAAATTCTCAGAGGTTTCATGGCATCACTTTATGACAAACCAGTCCGCACTCTCATGCATGATATGGTGCGTGAGATAGATTTGAAGCCGGATACCGTGATTTCGCGTGAACGAGTCCGTGCTTGGTTTAAAGAAAACTATCCAAAAATCAAAGACGGAACGATTGCCGCGCACCTACTGAGAATGTCGGTGAACTCTAAAAGTCGGGTACATTACGGAGCCAAGCCAGGGGAGGATGACCTGTTCTTTCAAGTCGACCCTAAACATTTTCGCTTATATCGACCACAAAATGACCCCGCACCAATTTACCCAGGGGATGATGTTGAACAGTCTGTGACGGAAGAAGCTCAAGAGCTGCTAGAAGCAGGTAGCCCAGAGTTTGCCTATGAAAAAGACTTGCAAAACTATCTCGCAAGGAACCTTCACCTTATAGAGCCCGGCCTTACTCTGTTCGAGGATGAAGGGATAAATGGCCTTGAGTTTCCAGTGGGTGGAAGATTTATTGATATTTTGGCCACGGATTCGAAGGGCAACTATGTTGTTATAGAGTTAAAAGTATCCAAGGGGTATGACAGGGTTGTCGGTCAGTTGTTGCGCTACATGGCCTGGATAAGAAAAAACCAGACAGAATCCGGGCAGTCGGTTCGAGGCATTATTGTTGCTCGGCATATCTCAGAAGATTTGCTACTCGCCTGCTCCGGAGTGCAGGGAGTGCAGCTGTTCGAATATGAGCTGTCAGTCAGTCTGCGTGAGGCGTGGCTTAATTGAAAAGTTTAACAATACACTTCACACCGGTGCTTTTTCCTTTTTGCTTCTATCTGTGCGGGGGCCTTCCTACTTGCAGAAGCACGCCTGCTGGATGGTCGGCGCGCAACGACGGCGTGGCTATTTGCGCCCCAGCTGGCCCGCCTTTAGCCCTCCGTTCTGATAGATCCTGATGCCCTATTGGTAGAAGACGGGGGAGTGACCACAGCTGGCGCATTCAGTGCTGCGGCTGATCTGGCTCTGCACCTGGTTCGCACGCACGCTAGTCCAAATTTGGCCCAGCAGGTGAGCGGGTTGGCTTTGATACTGCCATCACGTGAAAGCCAAGCGCCGTACACCGAACCACAGCTGTTGCGAAGCAATGAAGAACGGTTTTCAACCCAGGTTGAGCGCTGGCTGCAGCAGCGATATACCGAACTCTACGATCTACAGCGCTTGGCGGATGCCTTCCATGTCAGTACGCGCACACTGCTGCGCCGCTTCCGTAATGAGAGCGGCACCACGCCGCTACTCTGCCTGCAGCGTCACCGAGTACATATGGCAAAGAGCTTATTGCGGACGACATCCTTGACCGTGGCGCAGATCACCGAGCGCGTTGGTTATCGAGATGTGGCAACCTTCTGCAATCTTTTCAACCGATTGGTGCAGCTATCACCCAGCGAATATCGTCGACAGTTTGCTAGTGGAGGAGATGTTAAGAGGGAGAGGGTATCTGAGACATCATACATTCCACCACCGGAGGAATGAGTCTTTGGTTAGCGCTGATTCGAATCAGCTACTGGCTGCTTATGATCGTAATCACATAAACCTGATCTAGGTCATACCCGTAGCCTAAAGTGCTACTCCTTTGAGGTGGGCTTAAACGAAGTTAGCTGCTAGGCTGAATTTATTAGAGCGAAAATCGCCGCAGGGACAACACATATGCCAAATGCCCCACGCATTGAGCTTTACCCCGTTAGACAACATGTGCAGATGCATGCCTATGGCAAACTGCTTGTTGACTCCGCTGAATACCTTGAACTCCGAGAAAGCGGCTTTCTGAAACGCTATGACCGACAACAAGCTGATGTAATAAGGGGATATGTTGGTTTCTTTAGAAACCAAAAGCTACTACCCAACTAGGTACATCAAAATTTTTGATGTACTGTTTGTGCTATGTACAGCTGACTGTAGGTCTTATAGAGATACTATGTATGTTGGGTTGTAAATCATTTTTTATATAAATTTATGAGAATTGCAAAAGTAATATGGGAGTTACGGGAATGCAGCTGATTCAATCGAAAGCCATGTGTTAGATAAGTAATGATGGTCATGCATGATGTTGCAGAGATATATTTTATTGTTGAAAATTAGGTGTGATGATATGTTAGTTATGAATGCCGGTTTTAATTTATGCTGAAACAAGTTTTTGATAAAGAACAGCTATCTAAAGCGCTTACGTCATCTGATGTTTGGCAATGGAATTTGTTGTCTAATTATGGCTCTGTTGAGAAAGCAGTAGATCACACTGTTGAACATTGGAAAATTCAAAATTTTACCTTATCCTCACTAGAAAAAAGGTCTATAAACAGAAAGTCTGTCTATATTTCGCCAGTTATGGAAGATGCTTTTGCCATAAAGCTACTTGATCGATTTGTTCGTAGAATTTATAAAGTTCGACAGTCTGATCGTAATCGAATAGTTAGACAGGTTACTACGTTGTTAAAAGACTCTGGAAATTATCACGTCCTTAGATTGGATATAAAAGATTGTTATGAGTCTATCAAGTTTGAGTATCTTATCAATAAATTTGAAGATGAAATGATACTTGCACCGGAGTGTATCAAATTACTAAATAACATTCATGGTGATCTTCGGACGAAATATGGTATGCATGGTTTGCCTAGGGGAGTGCCAATAAGTCCTACTCTTGCTGAGCTTTATTTGGAAAATTTAGATAAAAGGATATCAGCACATCCAAACGTGATTTATAGCGCAAGATATGTCGATGATATTATTGTTTTAACGCCGGCAGGTAAGGAAGATGAAGTACAAGAAAATGTTGAATTGTTCATGAGTGATATGGGCTTAGCGCTAAACAAAAATACAAGTAAATACTATAGCGGCCATTCAAATTTAGCAGAGTTTGACTACCTGGGTTATTCGATTAAAGTAGAAACAAAAAAAGATAAGCCAAATAAAGTTGTTTTGAAAATTTCTCAATCCAAAATTAATAAAATTAAGACGCGGATAGTGAAAAGTTTTTGTGATCACAAAAAACAAAATAATTTCCCGCTTTTGAAAAGAAGGCTTGAATACCTTAGTATGCTGAAAAGTGTGAAGAAAGGAAAGAATGGAGATTTGCTAGCAGGTATTGCTTACAATTATCAGTATGTGACAGATAACTTTGATTGCCTAAAGCCTATTGATGGTTTTCTTTGTAACCAGTTAGTTAGTTCCCGATTTGGATTGAGTCAACAAGAAAGAAATAAGATTAAGAAAATTTCGCTATATGGAAATGCAAAAAAGAAAAATGTGGGAAAATTTAGCAATAAACAAACGATCCAAATAATGCAGGTTTGGCAAAATGCCTAATATTATTAAAGTAAATACTAACGATAAATTAAGGACGTTGATAACTGACGTTCTTCCCTATGAGCTACCGCTGTGGTTTTCTAACTTCACAATGTACCAAAGGTTTAGTACGCCAACGCATATGAATGCATATAGATCTGTTTCTGGGCTAGACTTTGAGAGCCAGACTGGATTTTATATTCCGCTAGATTATCAGGTATGTCGAGGTGGTAACATGACACCACGTACAATATCAATAATGCACCCGGTAGCCCAGTTGAAAGTTTGTAATTTTTATAATGAATACGATGATCTAATCGAATACTACTGCACAAAATCAAAATATTCCTTGAGGCACCCTTATAGAAAGTCAACTAAATTCTACGGTAAAACCCAAAAAGGGTCAAAGTCGGCTGATGGTGTTGAAAGCGTAGATGAAGAAAGAATTGTTTCAAGCTCATATTTTAAATATAAGAAATACCCCTTTTTATATCGCTTTTTTGAATCTTATGAGTACCACAAACTAGAAAAACAATTTCATAGTATGCTTCAGGTTGATGTTTCAAAGTGCTTTCCTAGTATTTATACACATTCGATTGGCTGGGCTGTAAAAAATAAACGCTTAGCAAAGGCTAAACCAAGAGCCCATGGTAACTTTGATGGTGAGTTTGATAATTTAATGCAACTCACAAATTATCGTGAGACTAATGGGATTATCATAGGTCCTGAAGTTAGTAGGATTTTTGCAGAAATAATTTTACAAAAAATTGATCTAAATATAGTTGACAAAATGATTGAGCGTGGATGCGTAATATCTAAAGATTATAGTTTTAGACGCTATGTTGATGATTATTTCGTTTTCTTCCGTTCTGATAAGGTAAAAGTTGAATTCATAAAATCACTTGAGTCAGCGCTTTTAGAATATAAGATGTATTTAAATGAGACAAAAACCACAATAGCGTCTAGACCTTTTGCAACCAATATATCATTGGCAAAAAATTCATTAAGCCATGCTGTTGGTGAGTACTATAGTTCGCGTTACAAAGATAAAGATGCGGATTTTGAATTAATTGTAAAATTAAGAAATCCTAGTTACGTTGCTAATAAAAAAATAGCTGAAATAAAAATGGCTTTGGCGAAATATAAGGTTGAGTATAGCTCAATTTCCAATTATCTTTTTAGTGCGATTGCGAAACGATTTGTTTCGTATTTGTCAAAAGTTGCAGAAGTTGAAATAAAAGAGGAGTTTCACTTAAATTGGATATTGGTTGATTTAGATGTGTTGTTTTTTGTTCATGCAATGGATATTAGGATAAGGCCCACGGATAGATTAGCGCGATTGATTTACGATATGATTGAAAGAACGTCGAGCTGGCCGGATAAATATAAAGAACTTATACATAAAAAAGTATTTGATAATGTCAAACAAGCAATAAATATATTTATTAATCATATGGACGATATGATTGGACTTGAAACTTTAAATCTTTTGATAATTTTAACGATGCTTCCGGCTAAGTATCAAATTTCAGGGAATAAATTAAAAGAGTATTTTGGTAGTTTAGTGGAGCACTCGGTAACTAATGATTTCTATTTTCGTTGGATAACATTCATGCTATATGCAGAGAGGAAACCAGAGTATCAAAAATTGCGAAATGAGTTGATTGAGGCAGCCGATAGTTACTTATTAAATAATGACGACATGTTTATAAGTTCTGAATATTTTATGTTTTATTTTGATTATTTGGCTTGTCCTCATATTGATGAGTCAGTGAGAAAAAATATGATAGAAAAAGTTAAAGAAATTACTTTTGATCGCAAGCAAAATCAGGTAAAATTTAATGTGGGCGCGCAAGGTGGAATAGTGCTTAATAATGACTTTATTGTCAGCTGGAGGGATCCAAAATATCTGAAAAATAGCTTAGAGAAGAAAGAATACATCTTCTCTTATAACTAGTTTATGTCGCCTACCTCCGTAGGTTTCTGCATTCACTTCGGTGTTTGTATGGGCTTTGGGAAACCTTAGCCACACACACGATGGGGGGTGGGCGGCACCCAATGATACTATGCTAGCTTGGGGACTGATTTAAGCAGTATATTAGCGTATGGTTATATTCATGTATTACTATAATCTTGACTTATTCTTAGAATAACATGAGCTAAGGATTATAAAGAAAGAGTGAAAAAACCAGACAGTAGGGCGTAGCAAAGCTTACTTCTGCTAGAAGCGCTAACCTCCATCCCATTAATCTTCATAACCTCCTTCACCGCCGTGTCGTTCAATATCCCGCGTTTAGCTTCAACTAGTGTGAGCGAGTCGCGGGCACGGGTGATGCTGGGAGGTAGCAGCAGAGGAGGTGTGCAAGAGTCCCGATCCTTGGGATTTATGTACCGCTAACCGTCAAGCAAGTTATCATCGAGACGTATCAACAGTTGGGCAGGGCCGACGAGCTGGTGCACAACGCCTTCTATGCAAGGGCTATAGCCTATAGCCTATAGCCGCCATCAAGTAGTTTATCCGGTGAGTGCCCCAAAGAAATAAGCTTAGTCCCCATGCTCTGCCAAAGCTGGCGTGTTGCAAGGCCCTATATCAATACACTCATCGGCAAGCGCCAACACCTGCTCACGGTGGCTTACTACTATCAGCGTCTTAACTCGTGACCTTAGCGCCTGCATGAGCTGAATCTCGCGCGCACTATCTAGCGCCGCCGTGGGTTCATCGAGGATCATGGTGGGTGTGCCACGCAATAGAGCTCTGCCAATGGCGATGCGCTGTTGCTCCCCGCCGGAAAGATTCCTTCCCTGTACGCCAACATCACGATCCAACACGCCTTTGCCAGAGATTTCACCGCCGATTCGTTCTAGATCCAGGAGTTCGACGAGTGCCAGCAGCTCCTGGTCAGTCACTGGCTGAGGGTGCGCGTACAGCAGGTTCTCGCGAACGCTTCCACTGAAAATCAGCGGCGCTTGGGGAACAACACTCACTTTGCCAAGAATGTCCTCTGGTGAAAGTTGGCGAACACTAACACCATGGAACAGGATCTCGCCAGCAGCCTGAGGCTCAAGCCCCAGAAGGGTTCTCAACAGCGTGGATTTTCCGCTTCCAGATGGGCCGCGCACCCCGTACATCTTGCCAGCCTGAATCTCCGCACTGAGCGGCATGGCGGAAGTAGCGTCATCGGCGCGCAGTATAACGTCACGTAGCGTGAACACAGGCTGCTGATGATCAAGAGTGATATCGGTTGTGGTCTGGGGCTCGGTTGGCAGGTCAAGATATCTAAGGCCGTCACCGAGAGCAACGTAGTTCTTCTTAAGGTCGATCAACGCCGCCGCGATCATCACGAACGGAGAGGTGAGCTGGACCACATAGGTCGTGATCATGATGAAGTCGCCGACTTGATAGCGCTGGCGTAGCGTTTCGCTGACGGTATAGAGCGTGAATCCACCCAGCACGAGGCCTACAGCGAGGACTTGCCCACCCATCAAGCCGCTGAGCTTGGCATGGGTCCCATATACGGTGTGAACGTAGGTGCGCAGATGCTGGTCGAGGGTGCGTTCTTCATATCCGGCCGCGAGGTTGATCTTGATGTCGTACAGCGCGCGCAAGCGCTCTGCGAGGAATTCACTCAGTTGAGTATGCGTCTGGTAGAAGTTCTTGTGGATGCGGGTTGTTGTATCGGCAATTCGGTAGGTGAGCGCGAAGAGCACCACGATGGCCAGGATGAAGGCGGCCGCGAAGGCAAGGCTTATCACCTGCCAGAGAATACCGAAGACGAAGCAAAGCTGGATGACCACAGGGGCGATGGTCCAGAAGAGGGCGTGGTTGATCAGGCCAAAGCTGCTCATTGCGCGGTTCACATCGGCCATGACCACGCCCGTATCGAGCTGATGCTGCGCTTGGTAAGGCAGGCGAAAAAGGCGCCGCACAACACTCGAATATACGGCCGCATCGCACCTGGCCATCACGTATGAACTGGCGAGATTCTTGCCCCACTCCATCATATTGCTCAGCGTCCAGCCAACCGCATAGGCCGTGGCGAAGACGTAGATTATGCCCACCATTGCCTCACCTGACTCATCCACCAAGAGGTTGGTCGTCTGCCGCAGCAAATAGGGAACTGATGCACCCACCGCCGCTATGCCGATCATCAGCAGCAGGACCAGCACAAGGTGGACAACGAATCGCGGATAGTGCGAACGGACCAGCTCGAGCCCGCGTCGATAGGTCGTCACGTAGGATGAAGGATGGGTATCTTTCATGGTGGGGGCTCTTTAATGGTTCAAAAGATTTAGCCATCTAGTTAAGCGATTATGCATATAAGTTGGGACTTTACGCTATAACGATGAAGAAAAGTATTCCCATGGACTGACTCGCCTGTAGAGAAAGCTCGAAAAGGCAACCGCTTGTCTGGCACTACTTCGAATTGGCTACAACAGGTGGCGGCAAACATTTTCGACTACAATTAGTTACATAATATTGAGACTGCCGGTGGCGCTATGCCCAAAATACATAGCGCATCCGCTGTCCCTCCGTCAGCGGTAATGAGCACTGTTCAAGGGTGCGGATCATCATGGGGAACACAATGACAAAACAAAAATTGATTCTTCTATTCGATGGGACCTGGAACGACCCTGAAGACCAAACGAATGTTTATCGCATTACGCGTCGTATCCATGATTACGATGGTGGTGTTAGACAACGGTTCTATTACGACCCCGGTGTGGGTACCTCCAGGTTTCAGCGCTTCAGGGGCGGTGCCTTCGGTTTCGGGCTGAACAAAAATTTACTGAAAGGCTACGACTGGCTTTCAAGGCGCTACCAAGAAGGCGATGAGATCTGGATATTCGGGTTCAGCCGCGGTGCCTACACTGCCAGAAGCCTGGTGGGGCTCATACGAAAATGTGGGTTAATGCATGTGGTCACGCCAGGGTTGCTCGATAAGGCCGAAAGCATTTATCGGGATAAGGCGCTGCACCCAAATTCTGACGTTTGCAAGGATTTCAAGAAAAGCTTCAGCCGCCAGCCGAGGATTCATTTCATGGGCATATGGGATACAGTTGGCGCACTGGGCGTGCCTGGAACCAACCTGTTTAAAAGCAAATACGATTGGCACGACACGGAGCTTTCCAGCATTGTCGATCATGCCTATCAAGCGGTAGCGCTGGACGAGCACAGAGCGACCTACAATGTATCGCTCTGGACCAGCAAGGATGGCAAGCAAAAACCGGGTAACCTCGACGTGGAACAGCGCTGGTTTATCGGCGCCCACGCCAATGTAGGCGGCGGGTATGGCGCTGACGACACACTGGCCGATATACCGCTGAACTGGATGTTAGGCAGGGCGGAAAAGGCTGGTCTGAAAGTGGATCAATACGACATTGCTGAGGATGCCTGGAAGACAACGCCTAAAGATTCTTTCGCTGAGTTTCTGTGGGGGATTTACGGCAAATTCAAACGCATCGGAAAGGCAGAAGACGGCCGATTTTACCGACAACATTCGAAAGGTATAGAGGGGCAGCCCGCAGTCAATATTTCGATCGATGACAGTGTCTGGAAGCGCTGGGGCGATAAAACGTATGATTACCGGCCGCGCACGTTAACCGATGCCCAGCTGTCTCCACCGGAGCAATAGCGATGGCTAAACTGGAGTTTTCTGCGGCTCGACACTGAGCCCACTCATTGCTTTTTTGGCTTCCGAGTAAGCAATGTCTCGGGCAAATGCAGTGGAGTTAATATGCGTGATCTCAGTCCGCAGTTTTTCTACTTCTTCAACTGGAAGGTCCTCGATGTCCGCGATCATCTGATCATCCGTTTCGGTGCGAGCTATAGTATCGTCGGATAAAGTTGAGCTTTACTTCGGTAGCCGCTTTTATTTCAGTGTTTATCTTCGAGACGGAGCTTAGCGATATTATCAACTGATAACCCAGCCGCTTCCGCAATCTGTTCATCAGTGAGCACACCAAACTTCAATGAATGACGGGCAGTATCACGTTTGCTTTCCAAAGCTCGCTGCTCAGCTTCTTTGTCGCTCTTCTTGACGTCCTTTCTCAATACCCAGTCGCTCAATCGTGTTGACGTAAGGCATGTGCTTCTCCTCCTGTATGGCGTAGACCGCCTGTGCAAATTCAGGATCCAAACTTCTAGGTAACTGAATCATCCAATCGATGATGTTGAAGAGTCGCAAAACCTGCTCGCGGCTGTAGCTTCGCTCGTAGAGCAGCCGGATCAGGGCTACTTTGGTATCTTTTCGCGATGCGTTCTCTTTCACTCGCTTGGCCTGAATCTGAGCCATTACTACTAAAGCAAAGACATTGTCGCTGGCTTCCAGTTCTGCCCAGTGCGCTTCCCAATCAATCAGTTTAGCCGTGGGGAAGGTAAAGGACAGCGCACATCCCCAGCGTTGATAGTGAAAAGTTGTGGGGCGGAAGCTTTCGCGGGTATCTGCCAGTACGGCAAGGCTGACCACATCAATATTATAGCGGTCACGCAACCGATACTGGTAGGTAAACATACGCTCGGCAAAACTATCTTCTGGTTCACCCTGTACTTCCACATGGATCAATACCCAGGTCTCAACACCATCCAGGGCCGCCACCTTGATCAACTTGTCGGCATAGCGCCTACCGCTTTCAGCATCAGCGGTGATTTGTTGCAGTTCCTTGTCGAGAAAACTGTAGCCCTTCGACCAATCCACCTGCTTATGGATCGCCGGGAACAGCAGCCCTAGGAACTCTTGAAAATACGCCTCCAGCGCCATCTTCCACGGGCTGTCATGGTCACCGCGGCGACTACCCTCCTGATCGCTCATGCATTCTCCTCATTTCAATACACCAACGCTACCGCATTGCAAAAAAGCAGCATATCTAAGAATAAATAGCGGGCCTTCGACAAGCCACTGTTGGTGGGTTGGCGTCAACCGATACCCGTATCAGGGTGGGGTAGCATCGGCTAGGGGAGTGCTAACGCTTTGAGACTTCATCGCCGCAGAAAGCGTGAGGAAGTCCGCCAGTTGTTGGGTGGCACGCTTTTGTGACGCTTGAACCATCACGAGCTCCACCATTGGCAGTGCCGGAAATCCCTCTTTCTTGCCAAGAATAATGTGGTCTTCAGCCAGCGCACTGGAGGGAAGCACACTGATACCAAGCCCTGCTGAAACAGCGGCACGAATATTTTCATAGGAGGCGCTGGTATAGGCACTGTAGCCGTACTTCTGGTGCTGACCTAAGATAGCCAGCGCTGCACGACGGTAGCTACAGCCGTCAGGAAATATGACTAACGGTACTTCCGCCATGCGGTTGAAATCATACCGTTGTACAGCTACCCAATGGAGGGGCTCCCGTCGTAGTAGATGACATTGCCAATGTTGATCGCTTGGGATGAAGTCTTCCACACACTTAAAGATGGCGAGATCAAGGCCGCTGTTGTCGAGCTGGTGGAGTAGCTGCGATGAGAGCGCAGAAACGACTTCCATACGTAGATTGCGGTTCAGTTCGGCGCATCGGGAAATAGCACCGTGCAGGTCCACCACCTTAAAATCATCGGGAACACCAACTAGTAAGCGACCGGCGATTTCAGGTTGCTGCATGGCACTTATCGCTTCAGACGTACGGGCAAGTATCTCATTGGCAGCGGGTAGAAAACGCTCACCATCTGCCGTTAAGCCAAGGATGTGGCCTTGGCGGCGTTCAAGTAACTTACATCCCAGTATCTCCTCTAGCCGTTTCAGGCTTTGGGTGACTGCAGACTGGCTACGGAATAGCTGAAGCCCTGCCTGCTGAAAACCGTTGCCTTCGGCTAACAGCACAAAAGCGCGTAGGTGCTCCAGGGTGACTCGCCTATCGCCCAAGGGGGAGGGTTGGCAATCAAACACTCTTTATCTCCACTCTTAAAATTAGTTTATCTAATTATGAATAGTTGATAATTAATTTCCAATGTTTTTACCTCCCATGCACCATCAGTTTCAAGGTGATGCAAAAGCCAGTGGGCATGTGTCGGGGGGCTGCATGAATAATTTCGTTTTAATTGGTTTGGTTGTCATTTTCAGTATTGTTTGGAGTTCGGCATTTATCGCCGGTGCGATTGCGTTGACTGATTTTGATCCCTTTACGTTGCTCACGCTCCGGTTCTTATTGAGTGCGTTGCTGATGCTACCCATTTGCCTTAGCTGCGGCAGATTACAGTTCTCAACATATAGAGATCGCATTGCTATCAGGCACGGGTTATTACTCGGTGTTCTTAACAATGCCCTTTACTTAGGGCTGAGCTTTGCTGCCTTGCAGACGGTGCGCCCTCAAGTCGTCATTGTTATTGTTAGCTGCGCACCGCTAGCAACCAGTCTGCTATCAGCATGGTGGGGTGTAGAACCGCTTTCCCCCATGAAACTGCTCGGCGCGGCTCTGGGGTTAGTGGGGGTGGTGGTTATCTCCGGTGTTGCTAGTGGGATGTCGGTGGATATCTGGGGCGTGCTGATGGCAACCGGCGGCATGCTTGCCTTTGCCAGTGGCACTGTTTTCTTCCGAGGCCAAGGAGCAGGCCTACCTGTTTTGCAGGCCAATTTCTGGCAATCCATCGCTGGCGCTGCTGCTCTTTTCCCCATGGCAATGGCATTCGGGCAGCCGCTTACTGTGCCTTCTACCGCTACGGTGTTAGCGATGACACATCTGGTACTTATCGTCACCATAGGCGGAATGAGTCTCTGGCTTGTGCTGATTCGACTCAGCGGCGCCTCGACGGCATCAAGTTATCACCTTCTTAATCCGTTCTTCGGCGTACTGCTCGCTTATCTAATACTAGGGGAGTCGTTGCGCATGGCGGATTTCATTGGTGCAGCTCTGATTGTAAGTGGGTTGTTCCTTACCACCCAGGCAGTCGGGAGAGTACGGCAGTGGTAGGTCAGCTGCAGTGAAATAGACAAGTAGTGGCCTAAACATGCCCCAGGCCATTTCCGTAGCCTAAAGTGTTATGGGGCAAGCGTAGGACTCAACGGATTTAACTGCTAAGCTAATTTTACTAGAGCAATAAATGCCGCAGGGAACAATCTAATGCCAAATGCCCCACGCATTGAGCTTCACCCTATTAGCCAACGCGTGCAGGCGCATGTTGATGGCAAGTTAATCGCCGACTCCACCAATACGCTTGAACTCCGCGAACGCGGCTACCCGCCACGCCACTACTTCCCTCGTGAAGACGTGCGGATGGACTTACTCTCCGTGTCAGAAACCACCATGTATTGCCCATTCAAGGGAAATATGGTGACTTTCTCGCTGGCTGGACGCCAGGATATCGCCTGGAGCTACGAGCAACCGATTGGCGGCATGGAAGCTATCGCGGGCAGGGTGGCGTTTTATGAGGAATTGAGCGAATGACGCCTTTCGACCCAAAGCGGACGGTGATCGTTGCTGCGGCATTGTTAAGTCTGGCGAAGATTGCCCGTTCAAAGCAGATGCAAAACAGCAAGCTCTCAAGAGCAGAAGCGGTTATTCAACAGTTATTACAGTCGCGCAAGGCGAAATCAATCTAGCACGAGGGGCAAAACGGTCTTTCTCTGCGATAGCGAAATGTCTATGCATACACTAGTAAGGCGAAAGTCCTTAGCTGGCTGATACTTAGCACAACAGTTCGCTTTATGCTCATTTCGTATGAATCTGGGCTACCTGTATCCTAATTATGAACGAGTAAAAGGTAGGTCTATTTTCGAGCTTAAAATGAATAAAAAAGTTATTCGTCATATCATCGATGATATCCCATCAAATCAAGACCTTTTTCATGGTGGAGGACATGAGAGAACAGCTCATTCGCTGTCGAAGGCCATTGTTAAATTTGACAAGGGTGACAGCGCCATTGGACTGGATGGCTCTTGGGGTAGCGGTAAATCTAGCGTGGTAGAAATGGCCGCTCGAAAACTCGAAGAAAAGAATGATCAAGGTAAGAGAGCCTACCATTTCTTCACTTTTGACATCTGGAAATCGCAAGGCTCCGGTTTTCGTAGATCATATTTGGAGCACTTCATAACTTGGGCAAAGAGAACATTTCCCAAGAAGCGACCAGACTTGGTGAAAATTGAAAAGCAAATACAAGGAAAGACGCGAGAGATCGAGACCAATAATCATCCCATCTTAGAGTGGTACGGAATTTCAGTTTTGATTTTTCTACCGTTTTTACCACTGTACTATTTTTGGGCCAGGAAGGTGTTCGATGATCTTAGTAAATCTGGAAATGCATCGGTTTTTCTCTACTCATCACCGTTTCTAATTCTGGTTGCCTTTGTTGTTGGAACACTTTTACTGTCTTGGTGGAAGTACAAGTTTGGTACGGAATCGGAGCGGTGCTCTGATTTCAAAACTGCTATTTCGCGTATGTTGCTAATCAGTTCGAGACAGCACCAAGACCATAAAGTTGTACAAAGAGTACGAGAAGTCGATCCAAATGATTATGAATTTCACGCAACATTGAGAGAAATATTGGGAGTGATCCAGTCAGAAAAAAATAGGGTTGTAATGGTGCTGGATAATATAGACCGGCTTCCCAAGAAGGAAATAAAGGAATATTGGGCTCTCGTCCGTTCGATTTTTTCCAGAACCCACGATTTACCTACACTAGATAAAAATACCGATATCATTGCTATCGTTCCATATGATCGCAAACTTATTGAATCAAACGTGAATGAAAGCGATGCCGATGAGGTTAAAAGTGAAACAACCTTGAGCAGCCTAGCCTCACGTGAACTGTTTTCAAAGACATTTGATGAAGTGCTTGTAGTATCTCCCCCCGTGCTTTCAAATGCTCGGGAGTTCTTTGCAGATAAGCTTGAACAGGCGCTTCCTGAACAGATATCATCCGATGATAGATTTCGTGCCTACCGTATATTCTGCGAACTTTTGAACATAGAGAGTGGGACAACTACACCTCGTCAAATTGTCTCCTTTGTCAACGATCTGAGCGGTCTTTACGAGCTGCATGGTGGCAAATTTAGGCTACCGACGGTTGCAACATATCTTGCTCACCAAGACTTGCTGACAGAGACTCCTTTAGCCCTGAATCATGAAGACCGCCTCAATCCAAAAATAGCAGGCTTGGCTGCGGATGATATGCTTATTCAAAACCTCGCAGCGATAGTCTTTAACGTACATGAAGACCTCGCTTTTCAGATATTATTGGATGACGAAATAGCAAAAGCTGTTATAGCCGAAGAGCCTGACGAGCTCATAAAGATATCGCATGCCCCCGGCTTTGATTTGCGTATTGATGATGTAATTCAAGCGAATGTCGATGAATGGAGAAGTACCGGAGAGTTTGGAACTGCGGTTGGAAACATTTCTGAATTGCTTTCAGTCTATCAAGGCGATGCAAGAGTTCACGCTAAGAGCGCACTCCTAAGGGGCTTCGAACGTGTGGAGAGCATTCCCGTAAATGGCGATGAATACAATTCGTATCTTCCGCTGTTTGGAATAGCGACCGAGCAAGAGCGATCATCTATCGTCGAACATTTCATAAATGCAGTATTTATCTATATTCATCATCAAGAAAGTAACGGCTTTAAAGATGGACAAAATTTTGTAATTTTCCTCCAAGCGATAAGTACGGAATTGATCCGATGGGACGCCAAGGACGATATCATAAACGCATTGGGCACTCAGACTTTACCAAGTGTGCCAGAGTACATCTTTGGCTTAAGTTCACGAATTGACGATGCTGGATTTGAACTTGGTGTGTTCAAAGATATTAGTATCAATACCAACGATAAAACTCAATATTTTGAAGAGCAATTTGTAAAGTATCCAAACTTAGCAATACCAGCTCTTCATCAGTTTAAGTCAGAAAACCTTCTAGCAGATGACGAATGGCTAAGCATCGCTAATGCTTGCCTGGCCGCAATAAAGGCGGACGATGCAAAGCCCGAACAGGTTGGTAATCTCCTAGAGATTGTCGCAATGACGTGGCAGAAAGTCGAAGCAACGCGGCGAGGTGAAATTGATCTTGATAGCGCTCTAATAGATGGTAATTTCTTCAGAAATGTTGGTGAAGGTGAAACTGAAACAAGCCAAGTCGCACAAGCAAATTTGCTATTTTTAGTGCAAGATAAGCTGGGAGAGTCACTTAGTAACCCACGCAAACGACACCCTAATGGTCAGCGAATCGCTGATAGCTCAGATGCTTTTGAGTACTTTAAGTCAATTTTGGAAGGTGAAATTGAACTTGAAATTAGTCAAGTTGAGATTGTTTCACAACGGGTGGTTGAGGCGCGTAAGGCTGGCACTTGGATTATATACGGAAAGGCGAATCGTGGGCATAAAGCGGTAGCGCAAGTCGTCCTCGCCATGTTTTGTGGAAGCACTCCTCCGAACCTAAACCTCAAAAAATTACTTTCTCACTTTGTCTATCTTGACGAGTTATTCGACACAAAAGATTTAACCGAAATTTTTCGAAAGTACGCTAAAAAGGTGAATCGACCCGAAACCGAAGAGCTGACATTAGAGGATTTGCCGAAGAGATTTTTGGAGGTCACATACGCCGTTGCAGATGGAAGTTGGGGGACGCTCCACGAGCGTGTTGATCAACTTCTTAAATTTGTCGAGTATGATGCTTGGCCGGAACTCATCAGAGATATGAACCATACGACCTCCATTCTGCTTGAGAAATTGGAACTATCGGGTTGTAAGCTTGATGCTGGTAATTTTAGAAAGCCATTCGTGGATGTAGTCAATGGAGTGCTTTCAGGGCAGGTAGAAATTGAAGCAGCCCAAGGTTCTTTGGATACGTTGCTTAAGGCAATAGATGCGAACTATCATGAGGAAATCTGGCGAACGCTGCGTGAGAAGATGTCAGGGGTTACGACTTCATCTCTAGAAGCTGCAATGCATCTCTTCCCTCGACTAGTCTCCGATATTGCTCAGAGCGGGAACAGAATTTCGAAGTCCGAGAAAGATAATGTCATTCGTAACTTGCTTAGCCCAGCCCTCGAAGGGCATAACAGACAAGCGCTAAATATATTTATAAATGTTGGCTACGCCCGATTGAAAGACTATCAGGATGCGGCGGAGAAGAGCAGCACAAGCATGCTTGAGGGTGCTTGGAAGAGTTTCAAAGACGCAGAGACAGATAGGGAGCTACTTCGTGAGGTGAGCGAAGCGATTTATGGTAAGAAGAGAACGAAGTCGTTTTTTGATCCGACGTTTTGGCTGCCAACACGGGAGTAGAACGAAGTGTCTCTTAAATGGTTACACGCGGCAGATGACATCCAACTAAGGGTGGATACCATCTATTTAGTAAGTTGCGCTGTGTTGCTGATGACGGTGATGGACGGCAGCTGTGTTCTAGTTCGGGTGAAGGTCACTGTCGTTACGTTCCCCTCCATCGCCAAATCTTGACGCTGAACCGCCCCCCTTGGCGCGATTTTTTAGTACTACTGCACCTCGGACCGCAGCCGACCTATAGACAACATCTTGCATGGGCTGCTGCTTTGGCGAAGCTAAAGCGCGGCGCAAACCCGGCCAGCGAATGGAAATTAGTGGCCGAATTAGGTGCTTCTGAGTAATCTCATAGAACTAACTTGCCTGCAGGTTAGCCTGATTGATGGGCCGTTCACTAAACTGATAGGAACAAGAGGTATCTGTCATGAGTGATGAGAAATCGACTGACAACATTGCCCGCGGGATGGCGATAGTATCTCTTCTTGTTGCCATTGTTTCAGTTGCCGTCCCTTACATTCAACAACGAAGTCACTTCCAAATTTTGCAGAATGAGGAGCTGGCCGTTAATCTGAATCCTTCCACAGACGGTCCATTGCGATTCACTGAGTACAGTTTCGGGCCAATGGGTCATGTAATACAAATCCCTTGGCAGCTTACCCTCTCGAATACGGGAAACCAGAATCTCTCAATCACTAAATACTCCATCACTGCTGGCGTCTCACCGGACTCGATTGACTATAGTGGGATGGATGGTGGAATGTACTATCCAGACCAAAAACGTATTGAACTCCCATATACGCTTGCACCTGGGGAGAGCAGGTCGTTTGTTGTCTTAGTTGGCATCCTCGTTCCACCAGAAGTGCACGAACTCCTGTTGTCGGTAGAGGGTTCCAACTTATCAACGGTTAGTGATGCTTCGATGGTTTTGGCGGCACAGGGTATAGATCTCTTTGGAAACGAAGTTAACTACCAAGAGTTCGGAGATGGCAACTATTTGCGCACTATTAAGAACAAGGACGACAAGTCACCTACCTACTGGTACCAAGCGGTAAGTGGAAAGGGCAACGTTTTTATGACTTCAACAACAGCATATGTATGGCCTAAGTGATTGTCACTAACGAGGGCCAGAACTGTCTGCCTAAAGAGTTCAGTAGGTCATAAGTTCAGATCTGACGCGACCGCTCTTGGTCGAATGCAGAGCTTCAAACTATACTGATGGGAAGATGACAGATAACGACCCAACGCGGCTCTTCCGGCGAAAGCGGCATGCTGATTCAGCCGCGTCATGAAGCCTATCTATAAATGGGATAGATCGTGAACGAAAGGCGGTATACCCGAATTAACGCGCCGTCGGGTTCATTGAGGTTATGTAGAGGGGCATATAAATGCTTCACTGTTAGGCAAAAGAGGCTCTATGCAGATTAATTTCCAAAGTGTATCTGACTCATTATTTGAAGAGTTATGTTTTGATCTTTTGCTTGATTATGGTTTCGAGAAGCTTATTTTAAGATCTGGTGGTGCGGATAGTGGACGAGATATTCAAGGAGAGAAGTACATAAATGATCAATTCGTTGGCAGTTATTACGAGTCTTGGTTCTTTGAATGTAAGAGGTATAAGAATGCTGTTAATCAAGACGTACTCAATTCAAAAATCAGTTGGGCTGATGCGGAACAACCAGATCATTTAGTTTTTATCATTAGCTCATGCTTGAGTAATAATACTCGAACTTGGCTTGATAAAATTGCTAAACAAAAAACATATCGTATTCATATTGTTGAAGGTAAAAGGCTTGAGAGTATAGTCAAATCTAGACCACATATAATGCGAAGGTATTTCTTTAGTAAGCAGTTAGATTTAGTTGAAAATGCGTCACGATCTTGGATTATGCATAATCTAATTCCTGAGTGTGAATTAATCTCATCACTTGTGCAGGATAAATTATATGTAAATTATGGTTTAGGTGAACTTTGTTTTCTATGGTGCTCTGCTCGGATTCGTCAGGAAAAACTTGATGAACATATGCATGACTCATATCCAATTAATTTTGATCCGATATTTGAGTGTCTAAAAGACAATTCAACAACGACGGGTGCATCTTTAGACTTTCTTTCTGCATCTTGCTTGCTTCACGAAGAACAGAGTTTTAGTGAACATGATTTAATTTACAACAAAGTATTTGCCTGTGAGTTAGCGTACTTGGAAAATGGTATAGAGAACATTGCGCTGTACTCTTTTGTAAGTTCAGAAGCAGGTGAAGGTCTTGAAATAATAGTTTTACGAAATAGTAATTTAACACACAGTATTAGACATATTCCTAGAGCGGCGGAGAAGGAGTTCTTGCCTGTCTGTAATGTTTTGAAGGTGCGCAATATTTTTGCCTAAAAAGTTGTTTAAACGGAATGAAAAAGTTGGCCATCGCTACGCGATTTTAGCCAACCATTTTTATCAGCTTAGCAAGGCGTTAAATCAGAGACGACTAAAAGACCGCTCCTGGCCGAAAACTGACACCTTCAAGTCATTTTCTAATGGTGGGAACTATTATCTAGGATGGAGCTCGATTAAGCCACATATACAAAGAACGGGGCTTACGTCTAGCCGCGGCCGTTTGGAGGTTAGTTGACATTGTGATGTTCATCCCAAGTATAAGAAATAAACATGGCGCCACAACTGCGGATGTGATTGCGGAACAGATTGCGCTTTGTAAAGCGAATCTTCTTACCATTGAAAAAGTTGCTGTCTTTCGCAAGCCTAGAGAAAAGCGAGATGAAATCAATCGTAGGCTGAGAGGGTGCTATGATTTCATGGGTATGGCAGGTTCACGGAAATTTGGGTGCCTCTATCGCGAAGTAGGCTTAAATTCTGAGGATCCAGTGGTCTGTGAGCACGCTATTCCGGTTACCGCAATGGTTTCTCTGTACGAGGCAGGCACACCATTTGAGGAATTGGTATTTTTCCCGGTAGCCCGAATTACTAAAACTTCAGATCAGAAGTTTGGCAGCCTAGGTCTCACTAAATCTGGGCATGATCTTGAGCGACCGTTTCTTCGTTACCATATCGCCGGTATAGAGATTGAAACCCACTTCGGCACGAAGATTTCCTGTAAGAACTGGAGCATTCAAGATCATTGGAAATTGATAGACGAAACGCCAGAACTCTCACACATTCGACAAGAAGTGATAAATAAACTCACGGCAAAGCAATGGACAGAACAGTAACACTGATATCCACCAATCGTAGCTATGACGACGTATCTTCTGTTCCAACGCCGCCTTCATTCCAAAGTCCGCCCTTAACTAAACTTTAAATTTGGACGTAGAAATGCAAATTCGAGAATGCAATGCATGTGGGGAATATACGCCAGAGGACGCATTCCGAAAAGGTCGCGCCGATTGTGTGTGGTGTCAATATGGCGACATGGAAAAACGGGCAAAAGCAAGGTACTTGGATAAACAGAAGAGCGCTCAGCAACGACTACATATTGAAAAAGCTGATTTTGTATCGTGGTACACCGTGCAGAGAGATGAATGTGCTTACTGCGGTCTCACATTTCCAGAACTTAAACGGTTGAGACTCCGCAAAGGTAAAGGCTACTGCGTGTCTTGGGACATTGATTGTGTCGAGCCGAAAAAAGGCTATACGGCTGGGAATCTTGCCTTATCGTGTTTCGTCTGCAATATGGCTAAAGGTAATACGTTGTCCATCCCAGAGATGAGAGTTGTCGGTAGTGCTGTTCTAAAAGTGTGGCGCGCTCGTCTACAGTCGCAAATTAAAATTAACTAGTACGGTTAACAGGCGTTCCAATAGCCGCGCCGCTGCTGTTATATCAGAACTACCTTAAAGTCTTCTACTGGCCGAAGACCAACATTACCAGCACCGCTAATATCGGTTTTGATTACAACCTCCTACATCCCACTAACCCTCATCACCTCCCTAGTAACAGCCTCATTCAACACCCCACGTTTGGCCTCAACCAGCGTCAACCAATCCCGGGCGCGGGTGATGCCGGTGTAGACCAGCTCGCGGGTGAGAATCGGGTTAATGGTGGGCGGTAGCAGCAGGGCGGTGTGTAAGAACTCCGAGCCTTGGGATTTGTGTACCGTCATCGCGAATACGGTTTCTACCGCGTGTAGGCGGGAGGGCAGTACCCAGCGGATGGGTTTATCGGCATCGCTAGTCGGAAAGGCAACTCTTAACAGCTTTTGTTGCGGATTGCGTGGATCCGGTACGGCCAGCGTTATGCCGATATCGCCGTTCATTAGTTTTAGGCCGTAGTCGTTTTGGGTGACCAGAACCGGGCGGCCTTCAAACCAGCCTTTTTCCAGTGTGTAGTCGCTGCCGTAGAGTAGCTTTTCGCTGCGCAGTGTTTTGGCGATATGCAGGTTTAAGCCTTCCACCCCCCATGGGCCTTTACGCAGCGCGCATAGCAGTTGAAAGTGGCTGTAGGCGCTTAGTACCTCGCTGGCCCAAGCGTTATAAGCCGCTGGGTTTTCTTCAAACGATTCCCCACGTGGGCGCTGTGCGTTCAACACCTTTAGGTAATGGCGGTAGCCGGTGGGCGGGGCGATGGGCTCATTTTTGTGGTTGGTGCGGCCTTCACCTCCGTTGAGAAACTTATCCGCGCTGCCATTAATCACCAACTTATCCAGCGCAGCGTCGTCGTTTAGCGTTAGGTGGTGTAAATCCGGGTAGCCGTGGCGCAGCACGGCGTTAACTGCCTGCTGTTTTTCCCGCTCGGTTTGTACGTGGCTGGGCTGGTTAATCGCCTGGGCCAACTGGCCGATGCCGCTGTGTTCGTTAAAGCGGTGGCTTACCCGCAGCATGGTAATGGCTTGGTCCAGTGGCTGGCCCTGGGCATCCAAATACTCCGGCGGCAGCGGTTGGCCGGTGGCGCTTTCCAGCCACTGGGCAGTTGCTGGGGTGTAATGTGCGGCCTCGGCGCGGCGGCATAGGTCGCCGAGTACCGAGCCTGCCTCTACTGATGCCAACTGGTCTTTATCCCCCAGCAACACACACTGGGCGTTGGCAGGTAGGGCACGCAGTACGGCGGCCATCATTTCGATATCCACCATGGAGGCTTCGTCGATTACCAGTACATCCAGCGCTAGCGGGTTGACAGCGTTGTGGCGGAAGTGGCGGGTGTCGGGCCTTGCACCCAGAAGGCGGTGCAGTGTTGTTACTTCGGTAGGAATCACAATTGTGCTGTGTGCAGCAGCAGGTGAATGTTCACTTAGCAGCGCTTCCAGCTGTGCTAAGGGCAGACTGCTTACCTGCCCGGCGATGGATTCATTTAGCCGGGCGGCGGCCTTGCCGGTGGGGGCGGCTAGGCGAATGCGTAGTGGCTGGCTGGGTTGGCGGGCCAGTTGCAGCGTTTGCAGCAGGGCGAGCAGGCGTACCACAGTGGTGGTTTTGCCGGTACCGGGGCCGCCGGTAATAATGCCGAAACGGCTGCGGGCGGCTAGGGCACAGGCGGTTTTTTGCCAGTCCAGGGTGTTGGTGTTTTCAAACAGCGTGTTTAGGGCCTGGGGGAGCAACCCTTGGTGGTTGTCGTCATCCATCACCTCTAGGCGGCTGGCGATTTGCTGGTGCAGGCTTTGCTCGTACTGCCAGTAGCGGCGCAGGTAGAGCCGCGTGTTCGAGATTGCATCTGAACCAGTGCTAGCACTTGAGTAAGCCGTCACTACCACCAGCGGTGTGTTGCCTGAGCCTTCGCTGGTTAACACTGGATGATGAAGTGCCGCTTGCCACTCGGCTAGGGTGAGCGTGGTGAGCACAGCGCTGGGTAGCGGCGGTGGATCGGTTAAATCATCCCCTTCCGGTGGTAGCGAAAGGGCGAAATCCGGCGCGTTGAGCGTGGCGTTTAAATCCAAACAGACGTGGCCCCGGCCAAGCTGGTGGCTGGCCAGTGCGGCGGCCAGTAGCAGCAGTGTGGGGGCATCCGGTGCTTCCGTTGCTAAAAAACGCACCAGGGCGCGGTCTAAATCCCGCAGCCAGCCCCGCGCCACCCAGCGCTCACACAGGGCTAGCAGCGCGGTGGTATCACTTAGTGCTGGGTGGGGGCTGACTGGCAGCGCTGTCACTTCGGGCTGTGCTGCTTCTGTCACTGGAGCATCGCCAAACAGGTCGAAGGTGTAGGTGTCTTTGGGCTTACTCATACCGTCGCTTCCTGTGTGGAGCTTGAAGACGATGCGCCTGCAAACAGGCTATCCAGGGCTTCGATCAGTTCAACCGGAGCTGGCTCGGAAAACACTCCGCGCCCTGGGCTGCGGCTACCGCGCAGAAAGACCGTCATCGAACCACCCAGGTGTTGGTGTGGGTCGTAACCGGGTAGGCGTGCTTTTAACAGCCGATGCATGGCTAGCAGGTAAAGCGCAGCCTGTAGATCGTAGCGCTTGGCCAGCAGCGCGTGGCGTAGCGTGTCTGGCTCGTAAGCGCTGTCATTTGGCCCTAAATAGTTTGACTTCCAGTCCAGCACGTAAAAGCGTCCCTGGTGCTCGAAGGCTAAATCTATAAAGCCTTTGAGCATACCGTTGAGGGTGTCGGCATCCAGCGCTGGGCGTTCTACCCCTGGCAGTAAGTGCTTGCTGACCAGTGCATCAATCGCCTGGGTGCTTACCCGGTTGGCGGCAAACCAGAACTCTAGCTCTACTTGGTAGCTGCTAAGCTCGCTCAGCGCGACGCTCTGTTGGTTCGGCGTTGCCAGCGGTAGCGGGGTGGTCAGCAGGTTGGCAAGCCAGCCTGCCAGTGGCTCTTGCCATGCCTGCCAGCCGCGTAGTTGCACCCGCCGCCACAGCATATCGTGAAGTGCTTCGGTGTCGTTGGCAGCACTCTCAAAGCCTTGCTTGCCAGCCCACTCCAATAGCCCGTGCAAAAAGGTACCCGGCCCTGGACCGCGTGGAAACTTGTGAAGGTGGAACGCTTCTGGCTGGGATAGTCCTTGAGATAGTTCTTGAGATAGTTCCTGGGGTTCATCCAGCACTTCGAAAGCGGTGGCTTCCTGGGCGGTGGTGGGTTCCAGGGGAGTGGCCGTGGGGGCGGTGAGCGTGCCGGAAAGGCGTAGCGCTGAGTAGCTGGCAATCCACCAGTGCTCTTTGGCAGGCCGGGTGGGTGTGCGGGCATGCCCAAGCGCTACGCTCTGTTTAGGCAGGCTAAGGCGTTGTGCGCTAGGGGTAGGCGGTTCGCTAACGAGAATTGCGCTGTTCTCTACCAATCTATTGAGCGCGCTAGTTAGCTCTGCCGGTGCAAGCGTTTTTCCGCCGCTAATCAGGTAGCCCAGGGCGCTATTCTCTAGCCCTTGGAGCGGGGCTATCCCCAGCCATGTGGCGTGGCGTGCACGGGTAAGTGCAACGTACAGTTTGCGCAGGTCTTCCCCTAGGCGTTCCCGGTCGGCGGTGGCTTTGGTGGCGTCATCCGCACTCAGGCTTAGCTGGAGATTACCTTGTGCATCGTGCCAGCGTAGCGGTATATCTTTGTCGCTCACCGGTCGGTGGTTAGCGATAAACGGTAAGAATACCAGTGGGTACTCCAGCCCTTTGGATTTGTGGATGGTAACGACCTTGACCAAATCCGCATCGCTTTCCAGGCGCAGCTTGTGGCTGTCGCCGTGGCTTTCTGGGTCGGCGATGGCTTCAAATAGAAAACGAATCAACGCGTGCTCGCCATCAAGTTCCTGGCTGGCTTGCTGCAGCAGTTCGCCTAAGTGCAGCAAATCAGTGAGCAAGCGCTCACCCTCTGCGAACTCTCCCAGTAGGCGGGCTGGAATGTCGAAATCCACCATCATACGGCGCACCAGCGGCAGCACACCCTGGCGCTGCCATAGGCGATGGTAGTGGCTGAACTGTTCTACCTGAGCCTCCCAGGCCAGTTCGTTTTGCTGCAGGTGATCAAGGTCGGCTAGGCTCAGCCCCAACACCGGTGTCGCCAAGGCGGCGCGTAGATGTGCTTCGGCCTGGCGGGAGCTGGCCAGTGGCTCGGCGCAGGCGCGCAGCCAACGCTCTACCTGCTTGGCCATGGGCGAGCTAAACACCTTGTCGTGGTCGGAAAGGTAAACACTCTTCACTCCACGGCTGGCCAGCGCTAAGCGAATGGCGCGGGCTTCTTGCAGGCCGTTAACCAGTACTGCGATATCTGATGGCTTTAGCGGGGTGAGGTCATCGCCTTTCTGAAAACCGCTGGTTTCTCCATTATCGCCGCCTTGGCCTGCGGCAAGCAGTTCCACCATATAAGTAGCGCAGCGTTCGGCCATTTCGGTTTGGTAGGCGGTTTTGGAAAGCGACTCATCCGATGCCAGTGGCCAGAGCGTCATGGCGGGTAGCGGCTGACCTTGGTGGACTAACTGTTCATCGCGGCCTTTGGCATCCACCGATAAGAAGGGCAGCGGGTTGTTGCCATCTTCCTCGCGGAATAGAAATGCCCCTGCTGGGTGCTGGTCGGCGTAGTGAAAGCAGTGGTTCACCGCATCGACCATGGCGCGGCTGGAACGGAAGTTGGTGCCCAGCGTAACGTGGCGGCCTGCGGTGTCCTGGCGGGCTTGCAGATAGGTGAAGATATCCGCACCGCGAAAGGCGTAGATGGCCTGCTTGGGATCACCGATCAGTAGCATGGCGGCGTCGCGGCGTGGGTTTGCAACGTCATAGACCGCGTTGAAAATGCGGTACTGAATCGGGTCGGTGTCCTGGAATTCGTCGATGAGTGCCACTGGGAACTGGCGCAGAATTTGCGCTGCCAGGGCCTCTTTATTGGGGCCTTGCAGGGCACGGCCTAAATGGGTGAGCAGGTCGTTGGGGCCCATTTCGGCGCGGCGCTCTTGCTCCCGCTCCATACGCACTTTGCACCACTGCACGGCATGAATCAGTAGATCGTTGCGCGGTTCTGGCAGGGCGTTGAGTGCGTCGGGCATTTCCGCTAGTGCTTGCCAAGCGGCAGGGCAGGGAGGGGCGCCCTCTTTCCATATTTCGGCCATGCCATCTGGGGTTAGGCGTTTCCAGGCGGCGGGGGTAAGCGCGGGGCGTTCAAGGTCGCTTTCGCACCATTCACGCAGTGCACCCAGCCAGTTGGTGCGGCTTTTAGCGTTAAAGCTTTGGCCTTTGAAGGCTTTGCGTTTGGCGGCCTCTTCCAGGGCGGGCACCAGCTCGTCCAGCCAAGCGGGCCAGGGGGCTTTTAGCGTGCCAAGCGTGACGCTGCGTTCGGCTTCGGTAGCGCTTAATGTTGCTGCAGGCATAGGGCGTTGGCTGCCCAGGGCGTCGCTTTCGTGGAGCAGCTTGCGCACGTCTTCGTGGAGGTTATCTGGCGATTTCCAGTAGCGGGTAATGCTGCCCAGGGCATTAGCATCCAGCGGGTAGTAGAAAGTGCGCCAGTAGTCGCGTACTACTTCTTGCTCCAGTTCGCGCTGGTCGTTTTCCAGGTTAAGCGAGAACAGGCTGCCGCTATCGAAGGCGTGTTCCCGCAGCATGCGGTAGCACCAGCTGTGGATGGTGGAAACGGCGGCTTCGTCCATCCATTCAGCGGCCAGCTCCAGGCGGCGGGCGCAGGCGGGCCAAGTGGCCTCGGGGTATTGGCTGCGGAGTTGGAGCAGTAGCGGGTCATCAGCGGGTGGCTCGGCCGGTGCTTTCCGAAACACCGCAGCGGCTTCTACCAACCGATGGCGGATACGTTCGCGTAGTTCCTGGGTGGCGGCATTGGTGAAGGTAACCACCAGGATTTCCGGTGGGGTGAGTGGGCGCACATAAGCGGTGTCGTCTTCGCTGTGTTGCCCGCCCAGTACCAGGCGCACGTAGAGCAGCGCGATGGTGAAGGTTTTTCCCGTGCCCGCGCTGGCTTCAATCAAGCGGCTACCGTGAAGTGGCAGCGTAAGCGGGTTAAGCGGGGCGGGCTGACTCATCACGGGTCTCCGAAAACAAAGCGCCCCAGTGTGGGGCCTAGACTGTATGAGCGCTTCGCCACCTGCTAATCTAGCTGCCAAGCCACTCTTAGGACGTTCAGTTTACGCTACCAGCGGCTTCGGTTCACTTACACGAAGGGATCTCATGCTGACCTCGCTTCTGGATAACGACTTCTACAAGATCACGATGCAGAACGCCGTGATCAAACGCTTTCCTTATGCCCATGCGCGCTACGCCTTTATCAATCGTGGCAAGCACGATTTTCCTGATGGCTTCGGTGCTGTACTGCGCCGCGAAGTCGATAAAATGGCAAGGTTTCGCCTTACCGATGAGGAAAAGCGCTATCTCGAATTAACGTGCCCTTATTTAGACCCGACGTATCTCGATTTCCTCGCTGGGTTTCATTACAACCCCAGTGAGGTAATCATCGAGCAACAGGGAAGCGATCTTTCGGTGATCATTGAGGGGCCTTGGTACCGCACTATTTTGTGGGAAGTGCCACTGATGGCGTTGATCAGCGAGCTTTGGTATCGGCTACGTGGCGTATCGGTGACCCATCATGATGATGCGCTGATTGAGCAACGTACCCAGGAGAAGATCGAGCTTTATCGCCGCTTAGGGCTGAAAATCGCTGAGTTTGGTACTCGGCGGCGTTTCTCTTTTGAGGTTCACGACCGGGTGGTTGGCGCGCTTAACCATCACGGGGGAGAGGCGTTTAGTGGTACCAGCAATGTGCTGCTGGCCATGCGCCATGGCGTTAAACCGATAGGCACCCATGCCCATGAGTGGTTTATGTTCCACGGCGCCCGCTTTGGTTTCAAAATGGCCAATAGCCTGGCGCTGGAGCATTGGGTGGATGTGTATCGTGGCGATTTGGGGATTGCCCTAACGGATACTTTCACATCGTCCGCTTTCTTCGATAGCTTCGATAAGAAGTTCGCCAAGCTATTTGATGGTGTGCGCCATGATAGCGGTGACCCGATTGAGTTTGCCTCTCAAACCATCGCTCACTACGAGCGCCTGGGTATCGACCCGCTTAGCAAAACCATCATTTTCTCGGATGCTTTAACGCCGGAGCGGGTCAAGCATATTCAGTCCTTTTGCCAGAATCGCATCGGAATGGCGTTTGGTATTGGCACCAACTTCACTAATGATGTGGGCGCCGAGCCAATGAATATGGTGATCAAGATGGTCGAGGCACGCCCGGAAGGACAGCAGTGGCTGCCGGTGATCAAGCTCTCCGATGTGCCAGACAAACATACTGGCGACCCGGAGATGATTGCACTGGCGAAGCGGGTGTTAGCGACTGGCCGGCCTTAAGCCTTATCACGTGCCTTTTTTGCTGCTTTATCCTTGATTGCGTAAAACAGGGGCGCATACAGCGCCTCCGTCAGTGCGGCGAAGGTGTGGCCTTGCGGAGTAGTGTCATTAAACAGTCGCTCGAAGCGCGGCCACTGGTGGCCTAGATAAGGGCTTTGTTCGACTTCACCGGTGGTTTTGTAGCCGCTTTCATAAGCGGCTTCGGCAGCGGCGTAGGCGTCGCTTTCCTTGCCCTTTTCACTGGCTAGCTCCAGAGTGCCATGCTTGGTCAGCCAAGCAAAGGCGGCTTGTGGGGCTAGCGGCAGTGGTACTTCCAAACCTTGTTTCCAGGCGCTTAGCTGGGTTTCCAGATGGGCGCGGGCGGTTTCGGCAGCGATGGGCTCCAGGGTTATGTTGCCCGCCTTGGAGAGCAGTTGGGTGGCCATCGGGCCGCTGAGGTTGCCCGCTAGGTGAGCGACCCAGTGGCGTAGGAGGTGATGCCAATGGTATTTACCGTTCTTGATCAGGCTACTGCTGAGTAGCAGTAGACGGCAGCGGTTGCCGGTTTCATCTGTGCGCAGTTCATTCAGCCAGTCTTCCAACACGATGCCGCCGTGGCCTTCCAAGTGGATTGCTTCAGGATCACTTTGCGCCATTGGCCATGCTTCCAGGGCCTCTTCATAGTGGCTGAATAGCTCCTCCATGGGTTCTGCCAAGGCGTCACGCATGCGTTCACCAAAGGCGCCCATGGCAAGTACGCCCTGGCCTTGGAAGCGCTCAAGGGCTTTGTATAGCGCTTCAATGCGCGGTTCGTTGTTATCGACTGCATGGCGTTGAGCTGCGATCAGTTGGTCTTGTAGCTGCCAGTTTTGCAGGCCGTCCAGGGCGAAGGGCTCTGAATCCAGCTCGGCAATCGCTTCCTGTTCAAAATAGACCCCTAGTCGGGTGTTAAAGAAGGCACGTGCCGGTTCGCGTAGAAAGCTGCCCAGTTGGCCTAGCGTCAGGCTGGTCGGGGTGTTTTCCGATGGGGGCAGGGTGGCCCGGCCTGGCGGTGTGGCGCGTGGGGCGTGTACCTCACGCCATTCATGTGCGTAAGTGAACAATCGGTTCTGGGGCTTGCTGGCAGAGGTAGCGTTGGCAAAAGTGTCGTTGGAAACAGTGTTGTTGGAAACAGTGCTGTTGGAAAAAGTAGCGTTGGAAAAATAAACGCGGCTAAACGGCTGCAGCGGGTGCTCGGTAGTCAGTGCTTCGAGCAGTGGCGCGCCACCCTCTAGCTGCCAGCCTGCTTCCAGGTGGTCGCGCAGTTGGCCGACCAGTACCGAAGGCGGTAGCGGTGTGTTGTCGATTTGGCTTCTGCCCACCCAGCTAACGTAGAGCTGGTCACGAGCGGAGAGTAGCGCTTCCAGAAACAGGTAGCGGTCATCCTCCCGGCGGGAGCGGTCGCCGGGGCGGTAGTCGCTGCCCATCAAATCAAAATCCAGCGGTGGCTGGGAGCGGGGGTACTCGCCATCATTCATGCCCAGCAAACATACGCGCTTAAACGGAATAGCGCGCATGGGCATTAGCGTGGCGAAGTTAACGGCGCCTGCTAAAAAACGCTGGGAAAGGCTGTGTTCATCAACCTGTGCCAGCCAGTGCTCGCGCACCATGGAGAGCGGCAGTGGCTCGGATAATTGGGCTTCCTCGCTGCTCTCCAGCATCTGCTGCAGGCCGTTTTCCAGCTTGGTGAGCATTATGCTTTCTTGGGCATCTTCAGTAAGAAAGAAGGTTTCCAGCAGCGTGCGCAGCCGCGCTACCCAACTGGTGGCATCGGTGGGTTGGCAGAAGGTCTCCCAGGTGGTTTCGAGCTTTTCCAACAGAGTAGCCAGTGGCCCTGCAAGGCCTGCTTCCAGCCCGCCGATATCATCAAACGGCTCGATACCTTGCCATGGGTGGCCTTCACCCACGGTGTAGCCAAGCAGCAGGCGGCGCAGGCCAAAGGCCCAGGTGTTTTGGCTTAGCCCGCCGGGTAGTTCCAGAGTTTGGCGCTGTTTGGCGTTCAGTCCCCAACGGATGCCTGCACCTTCCATCCAGCGTTCCAGTACTGGCAGGTCGCGTTCTTCCAGCCCAAAGCGTTGGCGCAGGGCGGGTACATCGAGCAGGTCTAACAGGTCACTGACCGTAAGGCGCAGTTCTGGCAAGCGTAGTAGCTTTTCCAGGGCGATCATCAGCGGCAGGCGGTGGCGGCTGGCTTGGTCGGAAAGCGTATAGGGAATATGGCGCGGGTCGTCGTTTTGTAACTGGCCAAAGACTGCTTCAATGTGCGGCGCGTAGCGGTCAATATCCGGCACCATGACAATAATATCCCGCGGACGCAGCTTGGGGTCGGCACTGAAAGCGGCCAGTAACTGGTCGTGGAGGATTTCGACTTCCCGCTGGGGGCCATGGGCGATATGAAACACGATGGAGTCATCTGCTGGGTTGGGCGCAGGCCAGTGGTTTTGGGTTTCCGCTACTGGGCGCAGCTCGCGAATATCGTCTTGTAGCTGACTAAGCAGGCAGTTGCGTTCAGGGCCGTTAAACGGTTCGAACATATCAATGCGCAGTGCTTGCTGCTCAAACAGGGTTTGGTAGTTGCCCGAGTCGTCATGCTCATCCAACAGGCGTAGGTAGTCGCGGCCTTGTTTGCCCCAAGCGGCGAGCAGTGGCTGGGCGTGCAGATGCAGGGCATCGTCAGCATCACCGGTGCCGAGTACATCCAACGCTTCGGGCATGCCGGTTTTGCGCTGCTGGCGGTAGCGATTGGCGCGCAGCAGGTCTTTGTGTTCGATGATATCCGCCCAGTAGAACTGACAGGGATTGTGTACACAAAGCACGATTTGGCAGCAGCGGGAGAGCGCAGCCAGAGCTTCCAAGGTTTGTTGGGGCAGTGATGAGATACCGAAAATAATCAGCCGTCGGGGTAGGCCCGGTGGGCAGGCTTGGCCTTCCAGCTGTTCGGTAGCTTTTAAAAAGCGCCGGTGTACCTGGGCGCGGCTGCTGTTGAGTCCTGCTTCGCCCTGGGTGGTGGCCACATCATCGCGCAGAATACGCCATAGCGCGGGCTGCCAGCGTTGCTGCTCTTCTAGCGGGCGGGCGTCGCCTCGGGCGGTGATCAGTACGTCGTCGCCGTTGGCCCAGGCGTCCAGCCAATCGGCGCGGTAGACCTGGTACTGGTCGAATAGATCGGCGAGCCGCTCGGCCAGTTGGTAGTGCTTACGCTGGTCACGATCGACTTCCAAAAACTGCGCTAGCGGTGCGAACACTTCTTGCCCGGCCAGGGTGGGCAGCAGGCGTAGTAGTCGCCACACCAAACGTGACTTATCGAACGGCGAGGTTTCAGGCACGGCGTCGCCGTCCTGGTCAACGTACGTTAGCACCGTGCGGTAGGCCTGCCATAGCAATCGTGCCGGCAGCATAACGTCCAATGCTGCAGCAATGCCCGCGCCACCGTTTTGCGGATCTTCCGCTAGTGCCAGCTTCAACCACTGCCCAATACCGTTGCTCTGCACCAGAATGGTTTCGTTTTCCAGCGGCCCCAGTGGGTGCAGGCGCATCCACTCCACCGCCAGCCCACGCAAATCTTCCAGGCGATTGCCGTGTACCACCATAAAGCCGGGAGTGAGCGGCGTTGATGAGAATGACGTTGGTGAGAATGACTCTGGTGAGCACTGTGAATTGGCAGACATGCGGTGGTGTTCCTTCGCGGCATTAGGCATTGGGAATAGCGCGTAGCGCTATGGTGCCATAAGTTAAGTGTCTTGCGGGATGCGTGTTATATCGCCAAGCTATGCGGATACCGTGAGTTAAGTGATGTGAGTCAAACGAAGAGGAATTCCCCATGACCGAGCCGACCAATAACATTCGCCGCCACTCTTCCCAGGTGGTGGATGGCCCTGGCAAGGCGGCTAGCCGCGCTATGCTGCGGGCAGTGGGGTTTAACGATGATGATTTTACCAAGCCTCAGGTGGGTATTGCTTCTACCTGGAGTATGGTGACACCGTGCAATAGCCATATTGGTGAGTTGGCGGAATTCGCCCGCGATGGTGCTGATGTGGCGGGTGGCAAAGGGGTAATCTTTAATACCATCACTATTTCTGATGGTATTGCTAACGGCACCGAGGGTATGAAGTATTCGCTGGTATCGCGGGAAGTGATCGCTGATTCCATCGAAACCGTGGCGGGCTGTGAAGGCTTTGATGGGCTGGTGGCTATCGGTGGCTGCGACAAAAATATGCCCGGCTGTGTGATGGGCTTGGCGCGGCTGAACCGTCCTGGTGTATTCGTATACGGCGGCACTATTATGCCGGGTAAGGGGCACACCGATATCGTCTCTGTATTCGAGGCGATGGGTGCCCACTCCCGTGGTGATATCGATCTGATCGAACTCAAAAATATCGAGGAAACCGCGATTCCAGGTCCAGGCTCCTGCGGCGGTATGTACACTGCTAATACCATGGCGTCTGCTATTGAAGCATTGGGCATGAGCCTGCCGGGTAGCTCGGCGCAGAACGCTATTTCTCAAGAGAAGCGTGACGACTGTAAAGCTGCAGGAGAGGCAGTGCTGGAATTGCTGGCTCAGGATATCAAGCCTTCCGATATCATGACCCGCGAGGCATTTGAAAACGCGATTACGGTGGTAATTGCGCTGGGTGGCTCTACGAACGCGGTACTGCATTTGATTGGCATGGCGCGCACCATTGGTGTCGAACTGACCCTTGCCGACTTCACTGAAATTGGCAAGCGTGTGCCGGTGCTCGCTGATCTGCGCCCCAGTGGCCACTATATGATGAGTGAGCTGGTGGCGATTGGCGGAATTCAGCCGCTGATGAAAATCCTATTAGACGCTGGATTGCTAAATGGTGGTTGCCTAACGGTGACGGGTAAAACATTGGCAGAGAATCTGGCCGATGTGGAGCCTTACCCCATCGATCAGCAGATTATTGCGCCGCTTGGTAATCCGCTTAAAGCTGAAAGCCATCTGCGTATCTTATTTGGAAATTTGGCACCCGAAGGTGCGGTGGCGAAAATTACCGGCAAGGAGGGCACTCGCTTTAGTGGCTCTGCGCGGGTGTTTGGCTCTGAAGAAGAGGCGCAAGCACGCATTAACGATGGCACGGTAGTGGCGGGTGATGTGGTGGTAATTCGCTACGAAGGCCCTAAAGGCGGGCCCGGTATGCGCGAAATGCTCACACCCACCTCTGCCATTATGGGGCGTGGCCTGGGTAACGATGTGGCGTTGATTACCGATGGTCGCTTCTCCGGCGGCAGCCATGGCTTTGTGGTGGGGCATGTGTCACCAGAGGCTTTTGATGGCGGCCCGCTGGCGCTGGTACAGGATGGCGATGCGATCACCATTGATGCGGAGGCCGACACCATTGATGTGGATATCAGCGATGAAGAGATGATGCGCCGCCGAGCAGCCTGGCAACAGCCAGAACCACGCTACCGCAAAGGTGTATTGGCCAAATATGCACGACTTGTTAGCTCCGCCAGCACCGGCGCTGTGACGGATTAAAGCGCGTAGCACCGTTAGATGTGGTTGGTGCAATGGCGGCGCTGCGTAGCTGGGTGGCTTCGTTCATCTCGGGTGCCTCATTCGCTTGTGCCTCGCGAGATGCGTTACGCCGTGCTACGAAATAAGCGTTGATTGGATTTTGTAGCGCGGTGTAAGCGGAGCGCACCCGCGGGATTGCCATGCACCGGCGCTGTGACGGATTAAAGCGCGTAGCATCGTTCAAGGTGGTTGGTTCAATGGTGGCACTGCGTAGCTGGGCGGCTTCGTTCGTCGCGGGTGCCGCATTCGCTCGTACCTCACGAGATTCGTTACGCCGCGCTACGAAATAAGCGTTGATTGGGTTTTGTAGCGCGGTGTAAGCGGAGCGCACCCGCGGGATTGCCATGCACCGGCGCTGTAACGGGTAAAGGCACGTAGCACCGTTAGATGTGGTTGGTTCAATGGCGGCGCGGCGTAGCTGGGCGGCTTCGTTCGTCGCGGGTGCCGCATTCGCTCGTGCCTCGCGAGATGCGCTACGCCGTGCTACGAGATAAGCGTTGATTGGATTTTGTAGCGCGGTGTAAGCGGAGCGCACCCGCGGGATTGCCATGCACTGGCGCTGTAACGGGTAAAGGCACGTAGCACTGTTAGATGTGGTTGGTTCAATGGCGGCGCGGCGTAGCGAGGTGGCTTCGTTCGTCGCGGGTGCCGCATTCGCTCGTGCCTCGCGAGATGCATTACGCCGCGCTACGAAATTAGCGTTGATTGGATTTTGTAGCGCGGCGTAAGCGGAGCGCACCCGCGGGATTGCCATGCACCGGCGCTGTAACGGGTAAAGGCACGTAGCACCGTTAGATGTGGTTGGTGCAATGGTGGCGCTGTGTAGCGGGGTGGCTTCGTTCGTCGCGGGTGCCGCATTCGCTCGTACCTCGCGAGATGCGTTACGCCGCGCTACGAAATAAGCGTTGATTGGATTTTGTAGCGCGGAGTAAGCGGAGCGCACCCGCGGGATTGCCATGCACCGGCGCTGTAACGGGTAAAGGCACGTAGCACCGTTAGATGTGGTTGGTTCAATGGCGGCGCGGCGTAGCGGGGTGGCTTCGTTCGTCGCGGGTGCCGCATTCGCTCGTGCCTCGCGAGATGCGTTACGCCGCGCTACGAAATAAGCGTTGATTGGATTTTGTAGCGCGGCGTAAGCGGAGCGCACCCGCGGGATTGCCATGCACCGGCGCTGTAACGGGTAAAGGCACGTAGCACCGTTAGATGTGGTTGGTGCAATGGCGGCGCGGCGTAGCGGGGTGGCTTCGTTCGTCGCGGGTGCCGCATTCGCTCGTGCCTCGCGAGATGCGTTACGCCGCGCTACGAAATTAGCGTTGATTGGGTTTTGTAGCGCGGTGTAAGCGGAGCGCACCCGCGGGATTGCCATGCACCGGCGCTGTAACGGGTTAAAGCGCGTAGCATCGTTTAAGGTGGTTGGTTCAATGGCGGCGCGGTGTAGCGGGGTGGCTTCGTTCATCGCGGGTGCCGCATTCGCTCGTACCTCGCGAGATGCGTTACGCCGCGCTACGAAATAAGCGTTGATTGGATTTTGTAGCGCGGCGTAAGCGGAGCGCACCCGCGGGATTGCCATGCACTGGCGCTGTAGCGGATTAAGGCACGTAGTATCGTTCAAGGTGGAAGGTGGTTGGTTCAATGGCGGCGCGGCGTAGCGGGGTGGCTTCGTTCGTCGCGGGTGCCGCATTCGCTCGTGCCTCGCGAGATGCGTTACGCCGCGCTACGAAATAAGCGTTGATCAGGTTTTGTGGCGCGTACGGTGAAATAGGTGGTGTAAGTGGCGGCTTAAGGCGTCTCCGCATCCTTAAATGCTTTTAAGCCGCCTTCAATATTGACCACCTGGGTGTAGCCGAGTTGCTGCAGCGTATCGGCAGCTAAGGCGCCTCTATTCCCTCCGGCACAGTGGCAAACAATAGGTGTGTCTTTGTTTGGCACGGCTTCGTGGATGCGCATTTCCAGGGTGCCACGGCTGATATTGACGGCATTATCAATATGCCCCTGTTCAAACTCCTCTTTGTCACGAACATCTAGCACGACATGTCCTGCTGCGATACGTGCCTTGGCATCGCTGGGAGAGACTTGGGTTGTTCGCTGTTTTGCCGCTTCGGCAAGACGTAAAAACGCTTCAGAATGGGTTGCCATCTAGATCTCCTTGTATAGCGATGTAAATCGCTATTGATCTTGGTGAGCTGTCATTGGCGTGTCAACAGAATCGTGTATGGTGGTATTTTTTAGCAAATGGCAAGGAACCACTGCTATGCCGGAAATACCTCCATCGTCTAGAGCATCTGCGCCAGCCTCACGCATTAAAGAGGTGTTTTATGCTTTTCTTTTCCTGGGGTTAACCTCGTTTGGTGGCCCAGTGGCGCATCTTGGTTATTTTCGCACAGAATTTGTGGAACGCCGCAAGTGGCTGACCGAGCAGGCTTATGCTGATTTGGTAGCGCTGTGCCAGTTTTTGCCGGGGCCAGCCAGCAGTCAAGTGGGCTTTGCGTTGGGGTTAATGCGTGCTGGCCCTTGGGGGGCGGCTATGGCGTGGCTGGCGTTTACGCTGCCTTCTGCCATTGTGTTAGTGCTATTTGCCTTCGGCGCTGCGGTGCTGGATGGCCCCATTGCGAGCGGCATTATTCATGGCTTAAAAGTGGTGGCGGTGGCCATTGTGGCCCATGCGGTGTGGGGTATGGCGCGTAATCTGTGCCCGGATAAAACCCGTACGGGGATTGCGTTGGCTGCGGTAGTTGCTGTGGTAGTGGTCAGTGGGCCGCTAGGGCAGGTCAGTGCGATTGTGCTGGGTGGCGTTGCGGGGCTGTTGTTGTGCCGTAGTGCTGTGGCTATAACAGCAAGCGAGTCGCTGCATTTTCCGGTATCCCGTCAAGCGGGTACGGTGGCGCTAGGGCTATTTGCCGCGCTGCTATTATTGTTGCCGCTACTGGCGGGCGGCGCTTTGTGGTTAGCGATTACCGATGCATTTTACCGTTCTGGTGCGCTGGTGTTTGGTGGCGGACACGTTGTACTGCCACTGCTGGAAGCAGAGGTGGTGCAGTCAGGCTGGATTACTGCAGATGAATTCTTGGCAGGCTATGGGGCTGCTCAGGCGGTGCCAGGGCCACTGTTTACCTTTGCGGCTTACTTGGGGGCGCTGCTACCTGGTATTAATGGCATTGCTGGTGCGTTGTTAGCGTTGTTGGCAATCTTTATTCCTGGCTTTTTGCTGCTGGTTGGCGTGCTGCCGTTCTGGAATCAATTTCGCCAGTGGCAGAGTGCCCAGGCGTTGATGCGTGGCGCTAATGCAGCAGTGGTGGGTATTCTAGGTGCGGCGTTGTATCAGCCTGTGTGGACCAGCGCGATTATTGGGACTTACGAGTTCGCTTTGGCGCTAACGGGGTTCTTGCTGCTCACGGTTTGGAAGTTGCCGGCGTGGTTGGTGGTTATTGTGGTGGCGCTAGGTGGGGTAGTGATTGCGCCTTGAGCTGAGTTTGCATTGGGGAAAGTAACCCCCCCCTCCGTAGAGGGGGGAAGTTGAGCTCAACCTAGCGGGCTCTCGTCTTGGTAGGCGTTAGAACAGCAAGTTCGGCAGCCACAGGGCGATACTCGGAAAGGCGACGACCAGTGCCAGGCCGAAGATCTGTAGACCCACGAAGGGTAGAGCAGAGCGGTAGATATCTACTATGGTGATGGACTTGGGAGCCACCGAGCGCATGTAGAACAGGTTATATCCGAAGGGGGGCGTCAAATAGGCTGACTGCATGCTGAGGATGAACAGCACCGCAAACCAGGTCGTGTCGAAGCCGAGGTCTCGAACGATAGGAATATAAAGCGGTATGGTGATGAATAGGATGGCAAAGTCATCCAGAAACATACCCAGCAGGAAAAAGCTAAACAGCATGAAGATAATGATGGTGTAGGGCGAAAGTGAAAAATCATCGATGATATCGCTGATTAACATGCCTGCGCCCAGGCCCATATAGATGCGGCTGAAGAAGACTGCGGCGATGGCAATCCAAATCAACATGCCGGTTATCTTGGTCGTGCTGAGCATGACATAACGCAGTAGCCCCCAGCTAAGTTTGCCACGTGCCATCGTGATCAGCAGAGCGCCTGCTGCCCCGACAGCTGAGGCTTCGGAAGGGGAGGTGACGCCGCCGATAATGCAGCCAAGCACCGTGACGACCAAGAGTCCTGGTGCGAGGATATGGCGTAGCGATTCGAGTTTTTCCTTGGTGGAAAAACGCTCTTCTGGTCGTGTGGCGGGGCCAAGTTCAGGATTGAGGTGGCAGCGGATCAGAATGTAGATCATGTAGATGGCTGCCAACATCAAGCCTGGTACAAGGCCTGCCGCGAACAGTTTGCCGACTGACTCTCGAGCCAGAAACGCATAAACAATCATCAGTACGCTGGGTGGGATAAGAAAACCTAGAGCACCGCCCGCCATGATTGTGCCGGTAACCAGTCTCTTATGGTAGCCGCGCTTGAGCATCGCCGGTAGCGCGATGATGCCAAGGCTCACGGTCGCTGCACCAGAAACGCCAGCCATGGCGGCAATAAGTGCACAGATGAGTACCGTACCTACCCCTAATCCTCCTGGTATGCTCCCCATCAGTTTGTGGATCATGCCGAATAGGTCGTCGGTTATACCCGAGCGTTCTAGTACAAGGCCCATGAAAATAAACATGGGGAGCGAAACAAGCAGGAAGTTGTCCATGGCGCTGTAGGCTGATGCCAGTAGCAGATCCAGACCGCCGGGTCCGAACATTAGGTAGGCGCTGCCCATACCAGAAATCATCAGTGCCAGAGCCAGTGGTGCTCCCATAGCCATCAAAACCAGCATGGATAGAAACATGATGGCAGTAATCGCCAGGGGCTCAAGTTCAGCCATAATAAAGCCCTTGTTGTGACGCGTTCGTAAGGCGCGTCAATTATGATGGAGTGATTAAGCGTTAGCGCTTAAGGCTCAATGTCATTCACGTCGACGCGGGGATCTTCGTAGTGCACGCCAGTCAACCTCAACGCTGCTCTGACGAGTTCGGCCAGGCACTGCAGGATTAAAAACCCCACTGCCAGTGGTATGGTCGCTTTGATTGGCCAGAGTGGTGGCCGCCAGACGCTACGATTAGAAAATTCGTCGATGCGCCAGGAGTGGTACGCAAAGTCTATTGCCATGCGGAAAACCACCGTCAATACCACGATCGCGAGGATGAATATCACTAAGTCGCAGAATGCTTGGGCACGGTTGGGTAGCAGACGGTAAATAACATCGCTACGAACATGGCCTTGATGACGAAGGGTGTAGCTTCCAGCCAGGATACTCATGGCACCGAAGAGCATGGTGGACAGCTCATGCCCCCAGACGGTGGGGGAGTTGAGAAGGTAGCGCGCCACGACTTCGTAGAGCAGTACACCGATAATGCCCAGCGTCAACCAGGAGGTTGCCCTTCCGACCCAGTCGGAAAGGCCATCCTGCACCCTTAGATAGCGGGTGACTTTACTCACTGAGGCGCCCCTGTTCGGTTGCATTTTTGATCAGGATGTCGATGGCCTGAGCGTTACGCTCGGACTTCGCGGCTTCTTCTTGCCAGATTGGCAAAGAGGCTTCCGCTAGACGGTTGGCATCTCCTTCGGGCAGGGTGGCAAATACAAAAAGCTCGCCCTCATCAATCAGCCTTTGGTTGCCTTCTTCCAGCCAGGTGTGGATGTCTTCTAAATACTGGGCAATCTCGGAGGTCAGAATCTCCTGCTGCTCCTCTGACATTTTTTCCCAGGTGCTAGGATTGATCAGGGCGGTTTCTATCCAACCCGGATTGAGTAGTTGGATGTCCGTATAGTATTTGGCCACTTCGTTTAGCTTGAGCTGCTCATACTCTACTGGACCACCATATATGGCACCGTCGATAACCCCTGTCGAAATTCCCACATAGAGCTCTTCTCCAGGAAGGAATACGGTAGGAATATTAAATTTTTCCAGTACAGTGGCGATTGAGCTTGTTGCACGAATGCGCATGCTCTGCAGGTCCTCAAGGCTGGAGACCGGCTTGCTCGTTAATAGACCGTAGTCGCTACCGTAACCTCGGCCAATCAGCTTGACTCCCTGCTCTTCATAGGCTTCGGCAATCAATTCATCGAGGCCTTGGTTAGCAAACACATCCCGTGCTTCGTCTGCCGTTACCCAAGCACCTGGAAGGCCCGCTTCAATGGTGCCAATACCTACTCGGCCGGGCCAGTAGCTGCCTACTCCATGGGCAATATCGATAGTGCCACGTGCTACGGCATCAACGAACTGGTCGCTATTGACCAGTTCGCCACCGCGGAAGAACTGGATGCGGATGGAGCCGTCGCTCGCTTCGCTGACACGATCGCGCAGGTCAGCTGAGATTTTATCGACTTCCGTTCCATAGAAAGTGTGCATTCTTAGCCGAATGTTGTCGGCGTAGGCGAGTTGGCTTGCCACTAGGGCGGTGGCGACGGAAGTAGTTAACGTGTTTTTGGCGAAGGTTGAAAGCTTCATAGGATCCTCTCTGTGCTGTTATTGGAATTAGTATTTGATCGCCCTACAGCCCCTGATACAGGCTAACGTCAGAATTCGAGTCCATAACAAGCGAAATCGCTATTTCATGGAAATTTCTACTTTCTCTCGTATCTGCCACTGCAGGTGCTAACAGCTGGTTAAGATTTTTTTAATTAGTGAAGTTGCATTTATATCCAGCGTTCTAGTATTGCGTATTCAGCCATGAGTAAGCACTGAATAGTTACCAAGCGTTACGCTAGCAACATTTTGCATAACGATTATGGACCAATGCTATTTTTGAGATGGACCAATTACGTGTAGGTGGCGAGAAGACGAGTCAGGATATGCCTTAGGCGTAACGCTTCGGCGGTTAGAGTGCGCCCAGAGAGCATGCCAATGCCCAGAATTAGGCCGCTACGGGAGTCTTCCTGTGAGCAAACCAGGCTCAGTGGGCGGGTGATGAGGTGCGACTGCAATAACTTGCGTGCGATACGCCGGTCGTCCACCCCTGGGGCAAACTGCAGACATAGACTGATAGAGTGGCTCGGTGGGGATACATCAATCACCCCAGGAACCTGCACCAACTGGTCATGCATTACCTGTTGACGTGCCAGGTAGTCGCGCTGGATTCGGCGGTACCAGGTGTCTAGGTCGCCTTCGGCTAGGAACTGCGCCAGGGTGGCCTGATCCAGTAAGCGTCCTTCACGGAATACTTCGCTACGCAGACGGTTGAGCGAATCGACAAGGCTGTGGGGGGCAACCAGATAGCCAAGGCGTAAGCCTGGAAACATCAGCTTGGAAAAAGATCCTACCAGTAGATGTTGGCTGGAGTGGCCATCAAACATCAGGCTGGTGCTGTCCTCTCCGGTGAATTCGTAATCATCTTCCAGTACGTAGCGGGGCTGCACTTCATCGCAAAGTGCCTGACGGTGTGCCCGTGATGTGGCGATACTCAGTGGGTAGTGATGAGATCCAGTGAAGTAGGCTAGCTGCACGGGTTTTGATGAGTGTCGAGGTGCATGGCCTGTTTCTGGGTGCCAGGCCACGCGCTCCACTGTTGCACCGACGGCGGTGAAGATGTTGTGCGCGCCCCAGTAACAGGGCGACTCCATCAGTACACGGTCCCCTACATCGGATAGTGCCAGAGCACATAGCTCGATGCCGTTATGGGTGCCGTCTGTGATGATGATCTGGTCAGTGTCACAGGCTAAACGGCGCCAGCGCCAGAGAAAATCACGAATGGCGCGTTTGAGTGGCCCGTAGCCGCCGCCAGAGTAAGACAGCAGCAGCACGTTGCGCGGTACGGTAACGCTGGCATAAAGCTCTCGCCATTTGGCCATGGGGAATTGGGTGATATCCGGAATGCCAGGCATGAAAGCGCCGCTTTGGATGGCGCTAGCGCTGTGGGCCTGAAGTATTTCATTGGCACGTGAGGAGAGCTGTGCGGTGTCTGGTGGTAGCGCTTGGCGAGAGGACACGGGGCGCCGGGTCCAGGTGCCTTGGCCTTGGCCGGTAATGATATAGCCTTCTTCAACAAGCACTCGCATTGCCTGGGCCAAGGTGTCTCGTGCCACCCCAAGATGGCTGCATAGCGTGCGATGTGCCGGGAGCCGACTTCCTTCTGGCCAGTCGTGCAGGATCGCTAGCCTCAGTGCTTGCTCAATGCGTACGCTCTTGCCCAGCTGTTCTGGCTGCAGGCTGAAATACTCCATCAAGGGTGCCAGGGAAAGACTTGGAGCCATGGTTTTCACCATCAGAGGAAAGAGAAAGAAGCCGAAGAGATTATGCCGTGAATCTGCTCTATTGGTCCAGTTGGTTAGGTAATTGGTCCATTGGTGGGTGGCGTCATAACTGCTAGCGTGCTTACTGATAACAATATCAGGAGATCTCCATGACGCTGATTAAATCGCTGTTGATCGATGGTACTGCAGCGGCACTTGTGGGAGGGCGCTGGCGTACTGGTTCCGAGTCTTTCCCCGTGACTAACCCTGCGACTGGTGAGTTGCTAGCTCAGGTGGCTGACCTTGGGGCGGATGATGCTCGTGATGCCGTGGCTGCGGCCCATGCCGCGTGGGGCGGCTGGAAAGCAGTTCCGGCTAAGCAGCGGGCGGCAATCTTGCGGGCTTGGTTTGAGCGCATTCATGAACACGCTGAAGAGCTGGCCGAGTTGATGACCCTTGAGCAAGGTAAGCCACTGGCTGAAGCGCGTGGTGAAGTTACCTATGGGGCGAGTTTCATCGAGTTTTTTGCCGAAGAAGCGAAGCGTATGTCAGGGGAAACACTACCTACTCATGCCGCTGACAAACGTCTACTGGTGCTACGTGAACCGGTTGGTGTGGTCGCAGCCATCACCCCCTGGAATTTCCCTATGGCCATGATCACCCGCAAGTGCGCGCCAGCCATCGCCGCTGGCTGCACCGTGGTGATCAAACCGGCCGAGGCGACGCCGCTAACAGCCCTGGCACTTGCCAAGCTGGCTGGTGAAGCTGGTATGCCTGATGGGGTCATCAACGTGGTCACCGCATCGCTGCCAGCAGCCGTAGGCGATGTGCTGACGACTGACCCAAGGGTTCGTAAAGTATCCTTTACAGGGTCAACGCCGGTGGGCAAGAAGCTGCTGGCGCAGTGTGCCGGGACCGTTAAAAAAGTATCCATGGAGCTGGGGGGGAATGCTCCCTTCATCGTATTTGATGATGCCGACCTGGACGCTGCCGTAGCGGGTGCCATCGCCTCCAAGTACCGTAATGCCGGTCAGACCTGTGTCTGTACCAATCGTTTTTTGGTACAGGACGGCATCTACGACGCATTTGTTGAAGCGCTGGCTGAGAAAGTCAAAGCGTTGTCGGTGGGTGATGGGCGTGAGCCAGACACATTGGTTGGCCCGTTAATCAACCAAGCCGCAGTGGACAAGGTGCAGCGTCATGTGGATGACGCTGTGGCCAAGGGTGGACGCTTGCTATGTGGTGGTCACACCCATGCGTTGGGCCATAGTTTTTATGTTCCCACCGTGATTGCCGATGCCACGCCCGAAATGAGTGTTGCTAGTGAAGAAACCTTTGGCCCGCTGGCGCCCGTGTTTCGCTTCCAAGATGAAGAGGAAGCCATTGCTATGGCCAATGATACACCCTTCGGCCTTGCCGCTTACTTCTATGCTCGAGATTACCGCCGCATCTGGCGTGTGATGGAAGGCTTGGAGTACGGCATGGTTGGGGTCAATGAAGGGCTGATCTCCACTGAAGTTGCGCCTTTTGGTGGCATTAAAGAGTCCGGGCTGGGACGCGAGGGATCACACCACGGCCTAGAGGACTTTACCGAGCTGAAGTACGTCTGCGTGGGTGGGCTTTAACTCGCGGCTTAGCCCTTTTAACAGTTTGTTTATTAGCCCTGATAATTAGCAAGGATTTGTTCATGACCAATACATTCACCAATGCAGAATTGAATGAGCTCAAAAAGCGCTTTGTTGCCAATGGAGCCGCTACCCCAACCGAGCAGTTCGTGGCGCGTGCTGAAAATGCCGAGTTATGGGATGAGGATGGCCGACGCTGGATCGATTTTGCCGGAGGTATCGGCGTGCTCAACCTGGGCCACCGCCATCCCCGTATCGTCAAGGCCGTGCAGGAACAATTAGAGCGTGTGATGCACACTTGCTCGGCCGTTATCTCCTACGCGCCCTATGTGCAGCTGTGCCAACGGTTGTGCGAAAAGGTGCCTGTCAAGGGGCCAGAGCGTAAGGCAATGCTGGTCAATACTGGTGCTGAGGCGCTGGAAAATGCGGTCAAGATTGCCCGTGCTGCTACTGGTCGTTCTGGTGTTATCACCTTCGATGGCGCTTTCCACGGTCGCACCATGCTAACTTTGGCCATGACCGGCAAGGTACTGCCTTACAAGAATGATTTCGGCCCTATGCCGGGCGATGTCTATCGTGCGCCTTACCCCAACCCGCTGCACGGTATTAGTGATGAGATGGCACTTAGTGGGATAGAGAAACTTTTCAAAACCGATATTCCGGCACATCGAGTAGCGGCGATTGTTATTGAGCCGGTTCAGGGGGAGGGCGGTTTTTATATAGCTTCGCCAAGCTATTTAAAAGCACTGCGCGAGCTCTGTGATCGTCATGGCATCCTGTTGATTGCCGATGAGGTGCAATCGGGCTTTGCTCGTACCGGCAAGCTGTTTGCCCTGGAGCATAGCGGTATCGAGGCGGACCTACTGACTACCGCTAAGTCGCTGGCTAACGGCATGCCTCTATCGGCGATCGTGGGCACTGCTGAGATTATGGACTCCTCTGGCCCTGGTTCTTTGGGTGGTACTTACAGCGGCAATCCTCTTTCCTGTGCTGCTGCGCTGGCCGTACTGGACACGATTGAGGAGGAGAATATCCTGGCGCGCAGTGAGAAAATGGGCCATCTGCTCGCCGAGCGCTTCGCTGGTTGGGAGCAACGCTTCGATATGGTGAGCCACCCGCGTAATCTTGGCGCAATGGCGGCCTTCGAGCTGCTTGATGCTGATGGAAAGCCCGACACAGCCATGGCTCAGGCGCTGTGTGCCAAAGCCCGTGAGCAAGGACTGATCCTGCTCTCCTGTGGTTTTTACGGCAATACCATTCGCGTCTTGGTGCCCATTACAGCGCCATCTGATGTGCTTGAGGAAGGCTTGACCATCATTGAGCGCTCGCTGGAAGCGCTGGCAGGCTGAGGCGGTAGGTGTTAATGCTTTTATGAGTTGGCGGTACTAACGAACTGTTTGCTGTTGACCGTTTGGAAGCAGCCCGCGTCCACTGCGCCGGCTGCTTCTTTTTTAACAAAGTTGTTTCTTTTTTAACAAAACAGGCCAGCCCAGTGGGCCGACCTGTATTGAGAAATAAGTGAGTTACTGTTTAGTAGCAGCTGCTGCTATGGCGCCTCCAGCTCTAAGGTACGCCGCAGGACATTGAGCTCGTCAATGTTGAGATGCTCTAGCCTTCCGGCGAGCAGGTCGCTGACTTTCTGTACTGGAAGGCCGGCCTTGCGGGCTATTTCGCGGCTTCCCAGCTCTGATACAGCGATCAGGCGAGTGATTATACGCATTAGGCGCGTACGTTTTTCTAAATCCCTGACATCTAGGTCAGGGCTGCTTCGCGGAGGATCTAGCGTTTCTGCGTGAGCAGTTGAGTATGCCGTACTCATGTGACTCCATCAGTCTGAAATGACAATCACACAATGCCGTCAAGTCGCGCGCTTTTCAATGCCTAATTTGATGAAAATTTCACGACAATTGCCAAGCCCGCAAACGACAGGCTCTGGTAAACTATGTGCCTTCCTATTTTCTAGCGAGCCGTCTGTGGCGCTTGGCTCGTTAAACGCATTATCGCTTTAGCAGGCCATTGGCCGAGGAGTTTTTGCATGTCGAACAGCGCACCCAAAGTGGGCGTGATCATGGGGTCGAAGTCTGACTGGCCGGTTATGGAGCACGCGGTGGCGATGTTAGAGCGGTTGGGCGTTGCCTATGAAACCCGTGTGGTTTCTGCTCATCGCACCCCTGACTTGCTGTTCGAATATGCGAAGAGTGCTGCCGAGCGTGGCCTGCAGGTGATTGTTGCAGGAGCCGGTGGTGCGGCTCATTTGCCGGGCATGGTTGCCTCGCAAACGGCGTTGCCAGTGTTAGGCGTGCCGGTTGAATCCAAAGCGTTGAAAGGCCTGGATTCGTTACTTTCTATCGCCCAGATGCCGGGTGGTATTGCGGTGGGTACGCTGGCAATTGGCAAAGCGGGCGCAACTAACGCAGGGTTGCTGGCAGCGCAAATTATCGGTTTGCAAGACTCCGCTGTCCGTGAAGCCGTTGAGGCCTTCCGCGCTGAGCAAACACAACTGGTGCTGGATAACCCCGACCCGCGCCCCGATGCGGAAGCGAATTAAGGAGTCCTGGCGATGAACTCTGGTATTTCAAAAAACATCGGTGTGTTAGGCGCTGGCCAGTTAGGCCGTATGCTGGCGCTAGCGGGTTACCCTTTGGGTAATCGCTTTACGTTTCTGGATACCACCGGCAGCCCTAGTGCAGGTATTGGGGAGGTGATTGTCGACCCCGATAACCAGCATCTGGTGGAGTTTCTCGATAAGGTTGATGTAGTGACCTACGAGTTTGAGCATCTGCCTGTGGAACTCGTTAAACACATTGAGCAGCACAAACCGGTTTACCCGGGTAGCCGTGCCATTGCCGTTTGCCAGAACCGCGTTGAAGAGAAAGCGCTGTTTGACCGTTTAGGCATTCCGACGGCAGCTTATCGCGTAGTAGAAAGCGCTGAACAGCTTGCCGCAGCAGCGGCTGAGCTAGGTTGCCCGGTGGTCGCCAAGTCGGTTACCGAAGGCTATGACGGCAAAGGCCAGGCGGTGCTAAAAGCGCCCGAGCAAGCTCAGCAGGCGTGGGACTCCATCGGCCACCCTCAGTTGGTCGTTGAAGCCTTTGTCGATTTTGTGCGCGAAGTCTCAATGATTGCCGTACGTGGCCGTGATGGGGAAGTGGTGTTCTACCCCATGGCTGAAAATCAGCACGTTGATGGTATTCTGCGCTATTCCGTGGCCCCGTTGCCGGATTTGGATACCAGTGTTCAGCAAACTGCCGATAACTATATTCGTGCATTGCTGGATGAGCTGGACTACGTGGGCGTGCTGGCGCTTGAGCTATTTCAAACTCGTGATGGTAGTTTGCTGGCCAATGAAATGGCTCCGCGGGTGCATAATTCTGGCCACTGGACCATGGATGGCGCGGTCACGAGTCAGTTTGAAAACCACCTTCGCGCTGTGCAAGGGCTACCTCTGGGCAGTACGGATGCAATTGCCCCTACCTGCATGGTCAATGTAATTGGCCGTGAAGGCGATAACACCGCAATGCTGGCGATAGCCAATACTCACCTGCATCGCTACGACAAAGATGGGCGAGCAGGGCGTAAGCTTGCCCACGTCAATGTTGTCGCAAATACCCACGCTGAACTGCTTGAGAAGGTTCGCGCCTGCCAGGCATTAATACCTGATGCACCTCCTGTTGCGTGGAGCTTCGAAGCGTTGCTGTAGTTGGTGCATTAGTTTGTGCATTAGTTTGTGCATTAGTTTGTGCTTTGAGGCAAAACGCCGCCCTATTTAGGGTGGCGTTTTGCTGTTAACCAGCCAATTGACCGCTAAGCAATAGCCACAAAGCAATCAGCGCGAAGTGACCAGGATACCATGCTAACCAGAGGCGACGCGGCATAACAAACGCAACAGGTGGTATACGTTGAGCCGCCCCAGCGGCTAGCACAAGCACTATCACGCAAGTGGCCACGGTGAACGATTTAGCCATGTCGGAGGCATTCATCTGGCCAGCTATCCATAAAACAGGGAAAGCCGCTAAACCAGCCCAAAGGCGTGGCTTTAGTGCCTCATGGGTTTCATTAAGTGCCTGCATGGCAAACATAAATAGCGGGATTAACAGCAAGCCATTGTGGCCATACTCCACCCAAAACCCGAGCAGATACCAAACGGTAACGCCCACCCCTGCGCTAAATATTAGCCAGCCGAAGCCAATTGTCTGCTGTTGGTAGTGCTGCCAGCCTTGGCGTACCAGTGCGCCTATGGCTAAACCACTGGCTAGCGTAAAGCAGACGTTAAGGATAAAAGCGTCGGAGGTACGCGGCATCATCATGTAGGGGATTTGAGCCGCTAAACCGATAATTAAAATACGCCACGAGTAGCGCAGCGGGTTGCGGGTGTTAAATAGCCCGTGCCAAGCCACCATGGCAGCAAACAGTGGAAAGGCGATACGGCCAATCGAAGAGCCTGCCCAATTTAAGTCCCAGTCACCTGGGAGCACGTAGCGGGTGAGATGGTCTACTGTCATAGTGAACAGTGCCAGCCACTGGCCCCATGCTGTCCAGTGGGAAGAGGGGCGTGACGTCTCTTGTGTGTCTGCTATTGGTGACAAATGCGCCGCTGTTTGTTCGGTCATGGTACCTCCCTGTAAATAACCACGATGGAGTAAAGACCTGTTTTGGCTGAGCAAGTTCGCCATTACGCGTAGCGCCTGTTATTTACGCAGATTACAGCGTGCTCATATCATAAACTGGTTTGCCTAATGCCCATACTTGCTCAATTGCCCAGCGCTCTTCTGCCAGCACGATAAAGTCGGCGTCGGCACCGGCGTGTAGTCGGCCTTTATGGGGTAGTTTTAATGCATCTGCAGCAGTGGTGGCGGCACAGCGCAGCGCTTGTTCCATGCTAATGTGGTGCTCATTGATGCACTCACCAAGCACCTCAAACAAGCTACTTAATTTTCCCGGTTTTAAGCCAATAAAACGATGTTGCTCATCAAACTCTGGAAGCGAGGCATTGGCATCTGAGGAGAGGCTGAGTTGGCTGGGAGCAATGCGTGCTCGTAGCGCCCGAGCCACTGCCTCCGATGCTGGGACTTCACCCTTGGCAAGAAGCTCTGGGGTTGAGCTGGTGGTGAAGTCGATCCGGCCGCCTTCACGGGCAAAACGCAGGCCATCTTCAAACAAAGCGGAGGTTCTGTTGATGTGGGTGGGGTAAAACTGCGCCAAAGGAATAGCGCTGTGCTTCGCTACTTGGCGTAGCGGCTCCAGGTATGAATCGGCATCGCCGGTATGAATAAATACAATGCCTGATTTTCCTGCTAACAGGCCTGCGGTACGCGCTTCGGAGGCTAGGCGCGTTAGCTCGTGGGTGCTGGGCTGAGAGCCGCGATGGTCGCTAATCGCCACTTCTCCAACGCCGATAAACTCTGGGATATAAAGAATATCACTCGCTACCGAGCCAGTCAGTGTCACTGGAGGCAGCTGGTAGGAGCCAGTATAGGCATAGGTGGTTAAGCCACCTGCGGCGAGTTCTCGGGCTTTACCGATTAAGTTGGCTGGCGTACGGGTAAGAGCGTCGGTGCCTAGAGCGCCAATCAGTGTGGTAACACCTGAGGCGCAAGCATCTGCAATGCTAAGCTCAGCGGTACGATTACCAAAACCGCCTTCGCCGCCACCGCCGATGTAGTGTACAAGTGGGTCTACCAGGCCGGGAATCACTCTGCGCCCTTCAAGGTCTAGCGTATTGATCAGTGTCCCCACGTTCAACTGCTCTGTGGCATCCAGAACCGCAGCAATACGTTGGTCGGCAATCAGTAAGTGGCACAGGCCGCGTGGCTCTGGCGTAAACAGTTGGGCATTTTTAACAAGAGTCAGCATGTGTTTCCCTGAGGAATCAACAGATATGAAGTGAGCGCCGACCCCGGGTCGGCGCAGTGACAGTTTTCATGAATGTCTGTAGGTGGCGCTTATAAGCGGACATCGTACTTGAAGTAGCGGTTCATGATCTCATCATAGGTGCCGTTTTCTTTGAGTTCGCTGAGTGCCTTATTGAAGCGCTCTGCCAGAGCTTCGTCGCGTGGGCGGAATGCGACACCAACACCTTTGCCGAAGATATGCTCAGGCTCTTTGATAAAGTCGCTGATGCGCTGGAATTCGCTCTCTGGCGTATCAATTTCAATAGCGGCTTCAGCAATCGGGTAGTCCATAAAGGTGAGGTCTAAACGTCCGGCCATGAGGTCGGTCACTACATCGTCTACGCCGGTGTAGCGGCGAATCTCCAGGATGTCACCGTATAGTTCGGTAATGTAGCTATCTTGATTCGTTGCCCGTTGAACGCCGACGGTTAGGCCTTCTAGGCTGGCGCGGTCTTCAATGTCGATATCACGCTCTCGTGTGGTAATCCAAGCACTGGGGGTTGTGTAGTAAGCCTCCGAGAACAAAACGCGCTGGGCGCGCTCGTCAGTAATGGCCATTGACGACATAATAGCGTCGTAGTTGCGGGCGAGTAGACCAGGGATAATGCCGTCCCAGTCTTGCTCTACCCAGATGCAATTGATTTCCAGGTAGTCGCATACTGCGTTACCCAATTCAATCTCAAAACCCGCTAGGGTTCCATCAGCCTCACGGTACATAAAGGGCTCGTAGGGGATGTCGACCCCAAGGCGAACTTCGGAATAATCACGTGCCGCTGCGGTAGTGGATACGAAAGACATAGAAGCACCAACCGCCAACATAGCGGCGAAGGGAAGCGTTGTATAACGCATAGTAGTCTCCTGAAGCGATTTTTAAGTATGGAGCTATATCATCCATGCACTGTGATAGTACGGAGCCAATACATGGGGGGCGCTGCTGTTGCGTTAATGTCGCACAGCAAGCATCACGCGCAGGGGCGTGAGATGACACGGACGTGTCAAAAGGGGAGGGCTATTCGTCGAACCATTCGCTCAGGTAGAACCGAGTGACATCGCCGCTGGTACCTGGGCGTAGTGCGCACAGGGCTGGCGCAATAAAAAGAGGAAGAGGTATCTGCATGTTGGCCTCTCGCGGTATAAGCCTCCCCAAAGTAGGGAGGCACTCAGACGGCTAGTGCTTACTCTTCGCCGAAGTAACGCTCGTGAATACGATCATAGGTGCCATCCTCTTTTACAGCAGTGATAGCCTCGTTAAAGCGTTCTGCGAGGGCTTCATCACGGGGCCGTAGAGCAATGGCAAGCCCATCGCCAAAGTACTTATAAGGCTCGTTGATCATATCGCCGATCACACGGTACTCACTACGTTCGCTATCCAGCAGCGTCGTTTTACCGACAGGATAATTCACAAAGACGATATCGACGCGCTCTGCTTCCATATCCAACAGCATGTCATCCACACTGGCATAACGACGAACCGTGGCGATATCTCCATATAAATCGGTAGCGTAGTTATCTTGCAGTGTACCGCGTTGAACACCAAGTATTAGCCCCTTCAGGTTGGATTCGTTCACTTCTTCAAGTGCCGTATCAACCGGCCCAAACCACGCAGAGGGAACCGTTAGGTAGGAATCTGTGAACAAGACCTGGGCACGACGTTCTTCGTTGATGGTCATGGATGACATGATGGCGTCGTAATTACGAGCAAGCAAACCGGGAATAATGCCATCCCACTGTTGCTCAACCCATTCGCAGGTGACTTCCATTTGCTCGCAAAGCGCATTGCCTAGATCAATGTCAAACCCCGTAAGCTCCCCATCCGGCGTGCGATACTCCATTGGCTCGTAAGGGACATCGACACCAAAGCGTATATGGTCATAGCTATCACGCGCTTGGACGTGACCAATCGCGAGGGATGCCGCAGTGATGGAGATAAATATAATATTTTTCATAATGCTCCCTGTCAGAAACAAGCCGTCAAATAGCATTGCCCAGCGCAGATCCACTAACCAGTGAAGCTAAATAAAAAAGCTAAACAGTTAAGTAGATAGGTTTCTCTGAGCTAATTATAATGAGATTAGAGTGCTCGTTATAATAGTGATTGAAAGGCTGGTTTTAGACGGCATTAGTACAGCACCCTCAATGGCGCCGAGGGTGCTGTGGTCTATTAGCGTTTATTCTTCGCCGAAGTAGCGCTCGAAAATTTCATCATAGGTACCGTCGTCTTTAAGCTCGGCAAGGGCTTCGTTGAATTTCTCAGCCAATGCTTCGTCCCGTTGACGGAAGGCGATACCAAAGCCGTCACCAAAGTACTCTTTAGGCTCGCTGATGCGTTCGCCAATCACGACGTATTCAGTGTCATCGTTGTTTAGCAGGGTGGACTGACCGATCGGGAAGTCCAGGAATACGATATCCAGGCGCTGGGCCTGCATATCCAGCACCATGTCATCCGCAGTGGAGTAGCGGCTGATGCTGGCGACGCTGTTGAAGTTGTCCGTTACGTAGTTGTCCTGCAGCGTACCGCGCTGAACGCCAATCGTCTTGCCTGCCAGAGTTTCCTCATTGGCTTCGGTAATATCTAGGCTGCTGGGCGCGAACCAGGCGGAGGGCATGGTGATGTAGGGGTCGGAGAACAGGACCTGCTGGCGACGCTCATCGTTAATCGTCATTGAGGACATAATTGCGTCGTAGTTACGCGACATAAGGCCAGGAATGATGCCATCCCACTCTTGTTCGATCCACTCGCAGGTAATACCGATTTGATCGCACAGCGCGTTACCGAGGTCGATATCGAAGCCGGTTAGCTCACCATCAGCGGTACGGTACTCCATGGGCTCGTAAGGGACGTCAACACCGATACGCACATGGTCGTAGTTTCGCGCTTGTGCTGAAGAAGCGGCAGCAATGGCTAAGCCAAGTACCGAAACAGTTAAGAGTTTTTTCATTTTTTATACTCCGTAGATAACAGGTTCACTAGAAGTGATCCCTCTTAACGTACCCCAGGTTGAGGCTAACGGAAAGAGGGAGTTTGACTCAGAACCAACGTTTGTTTGACGGTTGGTTTGTTTTTATTTTTGCTGGCCTAGTTGGTTTGTGGTCTCAGGTGAGCCAGGAGTTTTTTCTCCAGAAAACGGAAAAAATACAAAATGGCAAAGGTGAGGCAGAGATAGATAGCGGCAACGAACAAAAAGGCTTCGAAGGGAGCGTAAAAACGTGCATACACAAAGCGCGCGGCACCTGTTAGATCCATCAGCGTGACAACGCTGGCAATAGCACTAGCGTGCAGCATAAAGATCACTTCATTGCCGTAAGCGGGCAGGGCACGACGAAAGGCGCTGGGTAGAATAATACGCCGCATCATCAGACTATCTGACATGCCATACGCACGAGCAGCTTCAATTTCACCTTTAGAGGTGGTCTTAATAGCCCCACGGAAAATCTCAGTCGTGTATGCCGCCGTATTTAATGTAAAGGCGAGCAATGCTGGGTAGAAAGCTTCCCGCAGGAGAGGCCACAAAAATGTCTCCTGAATACCGTCGATAAATACCACGCCGTAATAAATGATATATAGCTGAATGAGCAGCGGAGTACCGCGGAACACATAGGTATAGAAGTAAATTGGCAGACTGATCCACTTGTGCTTGGAGCTGCGCATGATCGCCAATGGCACAGCTAATACCAGCCCTGCTATTAGAGAAAGGAACACCAGTTGTGTGGTTGTTACTAACCCTTCCCAGTAATAACCCAGCGTAGTGGGAGTGAAAATCAGATTGCCAGCGAGCAGGTCGTTGAACCACGCGGAAATATCTAGCATCTCATTGCCCCCCAAAGCCGATGTCGTAACGTTTTTGTAGCCGCACAAAAATCCACTCGGATACGCTGGCAATGAGTAGGTACACCGCCGCTACGGGAAGTAAGAAAACAAAGGGTTCGTGGGTTGCTCGGGATGCCTCTGCGGCAACGCGTACCATGTCGGTTAAACCGATGACCGATACGAGTGCGGTGGTTTTCAGCAGTACCATCCAGTTATTAGATAAGCCCGGTAGCGCGTGGCGCATCATTTGCGGAAAGCGAATGCGTCTAAATACTAATGCACTGCTCATTCCGTAGGCTTTACCTGCTTCAATTTGGCCGTTATCCACTGCCATAAAGGCACCGCGGAAGGTTTCGCCCATGTATGCACCAAAAATAAATCCAATGGTGATGACGCCCGCTGCGAAAGCATTAAAATTGATATAAATATCAATATTGTAGTTGTCATAAAGCATATCGCTAATGGCGTTGACACCGATCTGTCCGCCAAAAAATAGCAACATCATCAGCACAAGATCCGGTACACCGCGAATCACAGTGGTATAGACCGTTGCAGTGCGATGAAGTAGCCAGTTACGTGACATTTTGGCGGTAGCAGTGAGCAGGCCAAGCACAACGGCCAGGATCAGTGATAGCACCGCTAACTGAAGTGTGACGCCCGCCCCTTCGATCAGGCGGGGGCCGTAACCTTGCAAATCAAGCATGGTATCCCTCGCGGATCAATATTTAGGGGCTAGAAATTGTTTTAGGCGCGGTGACTGCGGATTGCCAAGCACCTCTGCCGGAGCACCAGCTTCTTCTACTAAGCCCTGGTGAAGGTAAATCACTTTGCTGGATACATCCCGGGCAAAGCTCATTTCATGGGTGACCACTACCATGGTGCGGCCTTCATCGGCTAGGTCGCGCATCACTTTGAGCACATCACCAACGAGCTCGGGGTCAAGAGCTGAGGTTGGCTCGTCAAACAGCATCACTTCAGGGTCCATTGCCAGTGCTCGGGCAATAGCTCCGCGCTGCTGCTGGCCGCCAGACATTTGCGCAGGGTAGGCATTGGCGCGGGCGCTTAAACCAACCCGTTCTAGCAGGGCATGGGCGTGCTCGATGGCTTCTTTTTTAGGCTTGCCTAATACATGAATGGGCGCTTCGATAATGTTTTCAAGCAGTGTCATGTGGGCCCAAAGGTTGAAACTCTGGAACACCATCGACAGTTTTGCGCGCATCTGTACCACTTGTTTCCAGTCGGCTGGCTCACGGCCATGCTTCGTGACTTTAAAGCGGATAGGCTCGCCGTGCACAATCAGGTCGCCTTCATCAGGCTGTTCCAGCAGGTTCATACAGCGCAAGAAGGTGCTTTTACCAGACCCAGATGCACCGATTAGGGTGATGACATCACCTTTTTGGGCTTCAAGAGAGAGGCCTTTGAGGACTTCCGTATCGCCAAAGCGTTTTTTGATATTACGCACTTCAAGGGGCGTAGGCTTATTGGCCATAACTTAGGCTCCAGTACAGGGTTGCCGCAGTAGCAACGTGTGTAAATGTATGTTGGCTGTGCGGCTGGCGCGAAAAAAGGGGCGATTCTATCAGGACTGTGCGTGATACGCGTGTTTTATAAAAACGGCTTATACTAATGCGCGTACCTCGTTGCCTTAAATCACCTCTACGTTATTGTTATCAAATATGTTTTTATAAATATCAAGAGTGTAAAGTGCTGTTTAAGCGTGCTGCGCTAACGTGGCGGCTTGCAGGGTATAACCAGTAGTGCTGCCCGCGCTCCTATCTCAACTTGGGCATTAGGAAATACCACGTGTAGCGCAGACTCTTCATCAATGAAATCTCCTGAGATGCCGTCTTTAGCTAGGCATGTGCCTGGCTCAAAGCGGCTGAAGTTGGGTACATCATCGTCAAAACAGAGTGTAAATACCTCGGCTTGCCGCATCAGCTCATGCTTTACCTGGAAAAACATCATCGAGTCGGCAGGTTTACACGCGGGTTCATCAGCGCTACCTAATGCGCTGATGAGCATATGCATTGGTTCAAGAGCGACCATATCGTTTTCCCCAAACGGCGCAACGCGACCTAGCTCGAAGGTAAACGCTTGGGCAGCATGGTAATGCTTACTGTAGTGGGAGAACGTCCAGCTGTGCTGATGTTGATGCAGTACTGCTTGTAAATCCGCTGCGGCTAGCCATTCCCACTGGGCTGGGGCGGTAACACTTTCAGCGAAGGGCTCGACTACAAAGCGTGTATAAAGGCTGCCCCTGATCGCTGTATGCAGATCGTAATGGAGCTTGGGTAGTGCATCGTGGCGCGCATAAAACGTGTCCACAGCCTCCATTAGCTCTCGAGCGCGGTCGGGCTCGTCACCCTTTTCATCCAGGCCGCGCTTAAATAGGCGGTTTAAATTAGTAGTAATAAAACGCTGCTGTTTTTTCAGGGCAGGAATATTGCCCATAATCACCAGTACTGGAGCGCCTAGCTGTGTGGTATTGGCTTCTAGCGTACATAGCCAATTGCCCAGCAGTTCTATGGGGGCGGTTTCATTGCCGTGAATGGCCGCCGAAAATACACAAGCATGGGCGTGAGGGCGCAGCGTGTTTGGTATTAGCTCCAGAATGCCCGGCGCATGAAAGTGGTAAGTGCCGCTTGCAAAGCGACCTGTGCGCGGTGAGGGGCTTTCGCCATCGAGCGTCCAGTCGAGCCATTGGCCTAGCATGAGGAGTTCCTTGGGCATAGGTGATCAGCTTTTAAGGTGCCCTACCTTTACCACGCTGAACCCTAACCACAAGAGGTAGCGTCGTTAGCATGAAAATGGCGGGTGCGAACATGAAAATATCCGGACATAAAACGTTGATGCCCATAACGCTACAAGCGTTTCATGTATGAAGGTGGTAAGGGACGATTTACCGAGGCGCTGATATTTTGTAATGCACTTGCATCGATGAAATCGAAGGTGGCCGTCGAAAACATTCGCTTTTATCTAAGTTGAGCTGGGCTATGTTGTAGTGAGCTCTCGTAAGCTCATGCTGGGTAACCCGTTGTAACGCAAAGGAGTGAATAATGACGAAAGTACTGGTGCTTTATTATTCTATGTATGGCCATATCGATACTTTGGCTGCTGCCGTGGCTGAGGGAGCCAAAGGGGTGGATGGCGTGGACGTGATCGTCAAACGTGTGCCAGAAACCATGCCTGAGGAAGCTTTTAAGAATGCTGGCGGAAAGCAGGACTTCACTACGCCTGAAGCATCACCTCAAGAGCTTGCCGACTACGATGCGATTATTTTTGGTACCCCGACACGCTTTGGCAATATGGCGGGGCAGATGCGCACGTTTCTTGACCAGACGGGAGGGCTATGGATGAAAGGTGCGTTACGCGGCAAGGTGGCTAGCGTATTCACCTCGACGGGCACTGGTGGTGGGGATGAGATGACTATCACCTCCACCTGGACGACACTTGCTCATCACGGCATGGTCATTGTGCCTATTGGTTACGGAATTGATGAGCAGTTTGATATTTCTAAAGTGAGTGGCGGTACGCCCTATGGTGCGGCCACCCTGGCAGGCAGCGACGGCTCTCGTCAACCGGACGATCGTGAGTTGAAAATTGCCCGTTTCCAAGGCAAGCATGTCGCGGAAATTGCCGCTAAGCTCGCGGGCTAGCGTTTTGCGGCAAAGATATAAGAGGGCGTATATAAGAGGCAGACCGCCTCACTGCTAAAACAGCGAGAAAGCAGCGAGGCGGTTTTTTTAAGCGCCAATACGCTCGGCAATGGCTTTTCCTAAACTTGTAGTAGTGCCTTGGCCACCCACATCGCGGGTAAGCACGCTGCTATCTCCTTCATTTAGTACCTCTTCGATTGCAGTTACCACCGCATCGGCGGCCTCTTTATAGCCTAGATGCTCCAGCATCATTGCCCCAGACCAAATCTGACCGATAGGGTTAGCAATGCCTTTGCCTGCAATATCCGGAGCACTGCCGTGTACCGGCTCGAACAGGCTGGGGAACTGACCTTCTGGGTTGATATTGGCAGAGGGAGCAATGCCGATAGTGCCGGTACAGGCCGGGCCAAGGTCGGAAAGAATGTCGCCGAATAGGTTGCTACCTACCACCACGTCGAACCAGTCTGGATGGAGCACAAAGTTAGCGGTCAGAATATCAATGTGGAATTTATCCACAGCGACATCAGGGTACTGTTTCGCCATCTCGACAACGCGCTCGTCCCAGTAAGGCATAGTGATCGAAATGCCGTTAGATTTAGTCGCTGAGGTGAGCTTTTTGCGGGGGCGGGTTTGTGCAAGGTCAAACGCATACTTCAGCACGCGATCGACGCCGGTGCGACTCATCACCGTCTCTTGAATGACGATTTCACGTTCGGTGCCCTCAAACATTTTTCCGCCGATGCTTGAATATTCGCCCTCGGTGTTTTCGCGTACAACATAAAAGTCGATATCACCTACTTGCCGGCCTGCCAGAGGGCTTTTAATACCAGGCATGAGTTTGCAGGGGCGCAGATTGATGTACTGGTCAAACTGACGTCGAAACTGCAGCAGTGAACCCCACAGCGAAATATGGTCGGGCACTTTATCTGGCCAGCCAACAGCGCCGTAAAACAGAGCATCAAACCCTTTTAGCTGTTCGAACCAATCGTCGGGCAGCATTTTTCCGTGCTCTAGGTAGTAATCGCAGTTACCGAATTCAAAGGTAGTAAAGTCCAGATCTATATTGAAGTGCTTAGCTGCGGCTTCCAGGGTACGAATGCCTTCGGGCATGACTTCGGTGCCAATGCCGTCGCCAGCGATGACTGCAATGCGGTGGGCCATGGGGGCTCCTTGCTTATTATTGATAATGAGTGAGCACTAATACGTGACTAGCATGCTCTGAAGTATCAGTTCTGTGCTGAGTGTAGCGGCTATTTTGGTGGAGATAATCAGGCTACTATTCAAGTTATTGTTGCGTGAAAGTGTAGAATCCTGAGGAGTAATATGGCACACCTGGACGATCTGGCGTTTTTTCAGCACTTGGCCCGGGCAGGGAGTCTAACCGCGACGGCCTGTGAACTGGGGCTTTCTCTCTCGGCGGTGAGTAAGCGGCTAAAACAGTTGGAAGCACGTCTGGGCGTCGAACTGGCTGCTCGTACGACGCGGCGGTTAACGCTAACTGCAGAAGGCGAGCGATATCTGGCACGTGGCGCGCTGATTTTAGATGAGCTGGATGAGTTGGAAAATTCACTGGGCGAGGTGGCCGGTCAGGCGCTTAGCGGGCGTTTGCGCGTTAACGCCACTTTTGGTTTTGGACGCCGCCATATTGCCCCCTTACTGTCGAGCTTTTGTGCTGAACACCCGGAGGTGGATGGGTGGTTAGAGTTGACCAATTTTCCGCTCAACTTAAGCGATCACGGCTTCGATATAGGTATTCGTATTGGTGAACCGCCAGAATCGCGCTTAGTTGCCCGGCGTATTTTAGTTAATCGACGGATACTTTGTGCGTCACCAGCCTATATCGCTGAAGCACCAGCGCTTCAAGCCCCCGCAGATTTACAGCAGCATGAGTGCTTAGTGATTCGCGAGAACGACAGTGATTTTCCACTATGGCGCTTTGAGCGAACTGGCCCATCTATAACTGACCCATCTATAACTGCCCCGTCTATAGCTGACCCATCTATAAACGTATCGTCTGAAAAGGTGCAGTCGGTAAAGGTGAGTGGTCGCTTGGCTAGCAATGACGGAGAAGTGATTACCCGCTTAGCCTTGGATGGTCACGGCGTGATGCTGCGCTCCTGGTGGGATGTTAACGAACACCTTGCCAGTGGCGCTTTAGTTGAATTACTACCAGGCTGGCAGGGGGTGCGGGCAGATTTTTATGCAGTGTTTGAACAGCGCCGTCATGTGCCCGCCCGCCTGCGCGCCTTTATTGACTATATTCAGCGTGAGATGGCGGGGAGGGTTTCAATATTGCCGAAGGGTAACTAATTAGCGGCTAGGGCAAGCCTCTCCTTGTGTGACATCTATCAGCTCTTCAGTGGGAAAATTAAGTTCGGCCGCCCGTTGGCGCAAATACTCTTCTTCAGTACTGTTCATCTCTGGTGTACGTGAAAGAATCCATAGGTAGTTACGGTTAGGGCCTGACACCAGCGCCCAGCGGTAGTCGTCATCCAGTTCAAGAATATTGTAGCCACCGTAGAAGGGGCCAAAGAAACTGACTTTCAGTCGTCCAACGTTTTCATCGTCAATAAAGTAGGCGCGTCCTTCGGCTTCATTCCACTCTTGTTTGGCTAAGTTATAGCCTCGGTTAATGACTCTCACGCCACCATCACGGCGCAGGCTGTAATCGGCGGTGACGCAGTCCAGATCGCGCTCAAAGGAGTGGTCTAAGCGTGCTATTTCATACCACTGGCCCAGATAGCGATTAAGCTCAAAGTCGGCTACCGGTTCCGTACCGTCAGGAATGCCCGTACAACCTGCTAAGAAGAGGCCGCAAAGTGCTGCTATTCCTGGTCTTGCTGCAGAGTAATGCAGCCTGGAGTAATACACAGGTTTAAGCATTGTGCTCTCCTGGTGATGGCGTCTTAAAAGCGCTAAACCTAGCAGTATCGGTGATGATGCGCCATGGCTATGGGAGCCAAGTCGATCGCTGGGGGGAGTATGCTTAGAAGTGACTATACTTGTCACCGTCCATCCATTGCGGCGTCCGTTTACTACTGGCAATACTGAAAACAAAGGAGTGTTTTATGTGGCATCAGCAGGAGATCCATTTCCCCGAAATGCCCCAGGGATTTCATCTTATTACCGATGATATAGCTAGAGCGTTACCTTGCGTAGCGGAGTGCAGCCAAGGACTGTTACATCTTCAGCTAATGCACACGTCTGCGTCGCTCACGCTAAATGAAAATACTGACCCTGATGTGCGCCACGATCTGGATGCCTTCATTCGCCGTTTGGTACCTGAAGGGTTGGGTTACTTTCGCCATACGCTAGAAGGGCCAGATGATATGCCTGCTCATGTGGCGGCGAGCTTGTTGGGAACTCAATTGACCCTGGCCGTACGCGATGGGCGTTTAGCGCTGGGCACTTGGCAGGGTGTATGGCTGGGCGAACACCGTAATCAGGGCGGGTCACGCCGGTTGCTAGCCACATTAAATGGCTGCTAAAGGCGGCAAGTGATTCTCACTGCTATTACATAAATTTGCCGATTTTCTTGCCATTTTGGTGCATCCGTGAAGAATGATGCGTCCTCACTATTTCAAAAAAGGCGTGTTCGGTATGGATTTTACTCTTCCTCCCCTGTTGATGGCGATGGTTGATCGCGGCAATGGGCTGCTGTGGGGCAGTGTGCTGATTTATCTTTTGATCGGTGCTGGCCTCTATTTCACAGTGATGACCCGCGGTATTCAGGTGCGCTATTTTGGTCACATGTTTAAGCTGCTGCGTACCTCTCGCCAATCTAATGGAGGGATTTCTTCGTTCCAGGCGCTTTCAACAAGTTTGGCGGCCCGAGTGGGTACCGGCAACCTTGCCGGGGTAGCCGTCGCTATCTATTTTGGCGGACCCGGCGCGATTTTCTGGATGTGGATGACCGCCATGGTGGGTATGGCGACCAGCTTTGTGGAGTCTACTCTGGCTCAGGCATACAAAACCGATCACGGCGATAATACCTTCCGTGGTGGTCCCGCCCGCTATATTGAGCGCGGTCTCGGTTTACGCTGGTTGGCAGTACTGTTTTCGGTCTGTTTGATTATTGCCTTTGGCTTGGCATTTAACAGCGTTCAGGCCAACTCTATTGCTCAGGCGATGGAGCAGGCCTTTGCCGTTCCCACCTGGGCCATGGGGTTGGTGCTTATGGTGGTTGTGGCGCCGATTATTTTTGGCGGTTTGAAGTCAATCGCTAAAGTTGCTGAGTTGGTCGTGCCGCTTATGGCGTTGCTGTATTTGGTACTAGCGCTAGTTGTTGTGGCGCTGAATATTAGTGATTTGCCTGCTGCGTTTCTCACCATTATACAAAGCGCTTTTGGCATAGAGCAGGCGGCGGGCGGCGCTATGGGCTACGCTATTTCCCAGGCCATTATGAGCGGTATTCAACGTGGCTTATTCTCCAACGAGGCTGGTATGGGGTCGGCGCCAAATGCGGCGGCAACGGCCAGTACGCGCCCCAATCATCCCGCTGCCCAGGGTTTTATCCAAATGCTGGGTGTGTTTTTGGATACCCTGGTGATTTGTACCGCAACCGCTGCAATCATCATTATGGCGGGGCCTGAGCTGTTAGCTGGTGAAGAAAATAACGGCATACAGCTAACCCAAATGGCACTTTCCAGTCACGTGGGTGAGTGGGGTGGCATGTTTATCGCGGTGGCTATTTTGTTGTTTGCGTTTACTTCGGTAATTGCTAACTACTCTTACGGCGAATCAAATATCGAGTATTTGGCAGGGCGTCGTGCGCCTATTGCAGTGCTGATTTATCGCTTAGCGGTTCTCGGGATGATCATGGTGGGTTCTGTGGCAAGCCTCGGCGCTATCTGGAACTTTGCTGATCTCTCTATGGGGATGATGGCAATTATCAACTTAGTGGCTATTTTGATGCTGTCACCAATCGCCTTTGCGCTGTTTCGTGATTACGACGAGCAGCTTAAAGCAGGGATAGAGCCGGTGTTCGATCCTAGCCGATTCCCCAAACTGGTGAATAAGGTGGACCCGAAAGCTTGGCCGAAAAAGTAATAACCTAGACATTCTATGGTTACCCAGCCCCGCCCTGTGAAAGCAGAGCGGGGCTTTTTTAGCGGAGCATGATTCGATTTTGTCGAATGAAATGGGGAAAACGTTGCGCTTTTGCTTAATGAAAAGAGCCGTAGAATAGCCGTCAATACTAATTGATTACCTGCTAAGGACTACTCTATGACCACTCGTGCACTGCTAGTTACCTCTTCTATTTTAGGTGAAAACGGCCAATCCAATGCGTTGGCTAACCACTTTAAGGCCCAAACAGAGTCTCGCTCTAGCGTGGCAGTTACCCATCGTGATGTAGTGGCCAATGCGCTGCCCCACTTAGCGATTGAGGAATTAGGTGCTTGGCAAACTCCTGTTGAAGAGCGCAGCGCAGCGCAAAAGGCACTAGCCGCCTACTCCGATGAGCTGTTGGCCGAGCTGCGTGGGCACGACGTGTTGGTGCTTGCTGTGCCCATGTATAATTTGGGCATACCTTCTCAGTTGAAAGCATGGTTTGACCGTGTGCTGCGTGCCGGTGAAACCTTCCGCTACACTGAAAATGGCCCTCAAGGGTTGATTGAAGGTAAACGGGCAATTATTTTAGCAGCCCGTGGAGGCCTGTATGCAGGAAGCGAGTTTGATAGCCAAATGCCGCATCTGAAAAGTATGCTGGGATTGATGGGGATTAGCGACGTTGAGGTCGTATTTGCCGAAGGTTTAAACATGGGAGACTCCCAACGCGATTCGGCGATTAATGAAGCGTTCCAGGCAATTGATCAACTGATCGAAGCGCTCTAAAGTGTCATAAACGTCTTGAAAACCAGTCGAGAAAGCGATGCCGCGCCCAGAACTGCTCGAGCAGATTTACACCATTGTTGATCAAATTCCTCCTGGGCGGGTAACTACCTATGGGCGCATTGCAGCAATGACTGAGGGCGCTACACCACGCATGGTGGGGTCGGCCATGCGCCACTTGCCCGATGGGAATCAACTGCCCTGGCATCGAGTGATTGCGGCATCACTAACGCTGGCTGACCACGGAGGGGCTACCCGACAGCATCAAAAGCTACGCGATGAAGGTGTGATGTTTGATGCGAAAGGCCGGGTGCCAGCCCATCTTGTCTGGCCTGATTGAGCTAAGTGACGCACTTTAAAAGCATAACGCCGCCCGAATGGGCGGCGTTATCGTATTTATGATTCGTCTCCCTCACTCTTCCAGATTAGCCCCGGACTTCCACGACCAGTCGCGCCAGCGCAGATCAAACAGATCTTTGCGACGGTCTTTTAGATTAGTCACGGAGCCTTCGGCCCGCACTACTGTAAGGCGTGTTAAATCGAGATCTGAGAAGAAAATCATCTCTGTATTCGGCGTGGTTTCTGCCAGCACTGCATCGTGGGGGAAGGCAAAATCTGAGGGCGAGAATACTGCCGACTGAGCGTACTGGATATCCAGGTTTTCAATGGAGGGGAGGTTGCCGACGCTGCCGCAGAGCACGACATAACACTCGTTTTCAATGGCGCGAGCCTGGGCACAGTGGCGAACACGCAGGTAGCCGTTTTTGGTGTCTGTCCAGAAGGGTACAAACAGAATGTCCATGTCCTGATCAGCTAGCAGGCGGCCAAGCTCAGGGAATTCCACGTCGTAACAGATCAAAATGCCTACGCGGCCTGCATCGGTATCAAATACCTGCAAATTGTCGCCGCCTTCAATCACCCAGTCGCGCCGCTCTTGGGGCGTAATATGCAGCTTGAACTGCTTTTCAACTTCGCCATCACGGTGGAATAGGTAAGCTACATTGTACAGTCGGTCATCCTCGCCGACTTCAATCATGGACCCGCCAACAATGTTGATGTTGTAGGACACCGCCATTCTTGAAAGCTCGCTTTTAAAGCGCTCGGTGAAGCTTGCCAGGAAGCGAATTGCGCCCATTTGGTCCTGCTGAGCCGAACGATCTTGTAGGCCCATCAACGGCGCATTAAATAGCTCCGGGAATACGGCAAAATCGCTCTGGTAGTCTGAGAGCGCATCAACGAAGTATTCGATTTGCTGGAGTGCTGCCTCTACGGAGGCAAATTCACGCATTTGCCACTGAACGGCACCCACACGGACTTGGGTTGGCCGGGTATCCAGTACGCTTTCGGCAGGCTCAAAGAGAATGTTGTTCCATTCCAGCAGAGTGGCGTAGCCGCGAGACTGCTCATCTTCCGGCAGGTACTTGCGTAGCAGGCGCTTTACCTGAAAGTCATTAGCGAGTTGGAATGACAATATGGGGTCGTAAATCTCTTTACGAGAGACCTTTTCAATGTACTCGGCGGGGGAGAGTTCAACCGCGTGCTGGTGGTATTCGGGAATGCGCCCTCCAGCCAGAATGGCACGCAGGTTTAACGAACGGCACAGCTCTTTACGTGCTTCATACAGTCGACGGCCTAGGCGGTAACCACGGTAGTCAGGGTGGATAAGCACATCCAATCCGTACATGGCGTCGCCGTCAGAATCGTTAAGAATTATTTCTCGGTGGCCAATTAGGTCATCATATTTATGAGGGTTGGAGAACTCGTCGTAATCCACCTGTACGGTTAGCGCTACGCCCACTAAGACACCATCGTCTTCAATAGCGATCTGGCCGTCGGGAAACTCCTGTACCAGTTTGGCGATGGTGTGCTCAGGCCAGGCGCCGCCAATATCGTGGTACACAGCGTCCATCAACATTTTGAGCTGACCATAGTCGTCGCTCGTCAGGTTGCGTAGGTTCAGGTGCAGTTCTTCTAAGGACATAATTCTGGGGTTCTCAGCGTTGAGTGGAGTTAACCTATGGTATCACTGCTGGATTCTGCGCGTTTTACCCACCGCTTCAGCGCGAACCAGGGGCCGCGTTAGTGTCTGCGCCATTATTACCCCGGCCAAAATCAATAGTCCGCCGATAAAGTGAAAACCAGACACACGCTCGCCTAAAAATGCCATTGCAATGAGCGCGCTAAAGAGAGGCATTAGGTTAATAAAGATGCTCGATTGGTTGGCACCAATCTGGCGCACTGCGCGCATCCATAAGAAGGTAGTGATAATTGAAGCAGGAATGCCCGCATAGAGAATCAGCCAGATATTGTGGCTATCTACCGGTGTCATTGGCCCCATTAAATAGGGTGGCAGCAGGAACAGTACTGCAAAGCATACCTGAGCATAGAGCATCACCCAGGGTGGTAAGTCCATTGCCCATCGCTTGAGCATTACCCCATAGAGTGCATAGCAGATGGCGGCGACTATCATCAACGCATCTCCATAGGCTACCTGGAGCTGCAGCAGCGACATAGGATTGCCCCGACCAAGCAGTACGGTGACTCCAATAAATGCTAGCACCCCACCTAGCACACCGCCCAAGGTGGGTGGCTCGCGTAAAATGAGCGCGCTTAGCAGTACGGTTAGTAGTGGCACCATGGCGGCGAGTATGCCCATATTGGTAGCGGTCGTGGTTTCCGCTGCCACATAGGCTAGGCCCTGCCATAACCCCATCCCCAAAAGCCCTAACAGCGCCAGTTTAGGCCAGTTACGGCGAATTTCCTCGCGGTGGCGAATCACCGCTGGCAGCACAAAAGGCGTCATTATCAGTAGGGCCAGTAACCAGCGCAAAAAAGCAATGCTACTGGGTGCAATGGCGCCTACGGTTAATTGGTTAATAGTCATATTCCCTGACCAGATCAATACAGTGGCCAGCGGTGGTAAAAAGTAAATCAATGGCATAGCACGTTCCCTTATCGTTAGCCGGTTAATGTGACGTGCTTTGTTGCGATGAGCAAGGGCTAAGGCACCCCAAAAGTAGTGATATTAAGAAGGCTAAAGGTCTGTACGTTGCGGCAAGTATGTCATACGCTTGTTTGAATATTTATAGCAAGCAGCTCTGATAACTTAGCAGTTCTAATAATACTGAATTACTGGCCATGTACAGGAGTACCGTGATGAAACGTTCGCCCGCTTACCCCCACCTGTTTAGCCCGCTGACCATCGGCCATTTGACGCTGCCAAACCGTGTGCTGATGGGGTCTATGCATACTAATTTGGAAGAGGCGCCTAACGGCTTTGAGCGCTTGGCTGCGTTCTATGCTGAGCGAGCCCGGGCAGGTGTTAGCCTGATCGTTACCGGTGGCATTGCCCCAAATGCGGAAGGCGCAGTTTTTCAGGGGGCTAGTGCGCTGACTGATGAGTCTCAGTTGCCCGAGCACCGGCAGGTGGTCAACGCTGTGCACGAGGCGGGCGGACACCTTTGCATGCAGATTCTTCATGCGGGTCGTTACGCATACTCTCCTGAGCTGGTAGCGCCTTCTGCTCTACAGGCTCCCATCAACCCATTTACCCCTCGGGCACTTTCAAGCGACGATGTGGAGCAGCAAATTGCTGATTACGTACGCTGCGCACAGCTTGCTCAGCAGGCAGGTTACGACGGTGTCGAGGTTATGGGGTCTGAAGGCTACCTGATCAATCAGTTTATTTGCCAGCGGACCAATCAGCGCGATGATGAATGGGGTGGCAGCTTTGAGCAGCGTATCCGCTTTCCTGTAGAAATTGTTAGGCGTATTCGCGCTGCAGTGGGTGAGCGTTTCTTGATGATTTTCCGCCTGTCGATGATCGATCTGGTAGAAGAAGGTAGCTCTTGGGAGGAGGTGGTGCAGCTGGGCAAAGCTATTGAGGCTGCTGGCGCTGATGTGATCAATACCGGCATTGGCTGGCATGAAGCACGGGTGCCGACGATTGTTACCAGCGTTCCTCGTGCTGCGTTTACCGAAGTAACTAGACGCATTAAATCAGCGCTCTCTATCCCGCTGATTACTACCAATCGCATCAACATGCCAGACATTGCCGAGCGCGTACTGGCTGAAGGCCACGCGGATATGGTTTCCATGGCACGGCCATTCCTGGCCGACCCTGAGTGGGTGCGTAAAGCCGAGGCGGATTTGGCGGACGAAATTAATACCTGTATTGCCTGTAATCAGGCCTGCTTGGACCATACCTTTATGGGCAAGCTGACCTCCTGTCTGGTAAATCCCCGCGCTTGTCACGAGACGGAATTAAGCCTTGAACCTGCGCAAATGCCTAAGCGGGTAGCTGTGGTGGGTGGAGGCCCAGCGGGGCTAGCCACGGCTGTCGCGGCAGCAAGCCGTGGACACCAAGTAGTGTTGTTTGAACGTCGCAGTGAGCTTGGTGGACAATTTAACTATGCACGCAAAATTCCCGGCAAAGAGGAGTTCAACGAAACGCTGCGCTACTTCCACGTCATGTTGGAAAAGCACGCTGTTGATGTACGCCTGAATACGGCGGCCAGCGCTGCAGGCTTGGCTGAGTTTGACGAAGTGGTGATTGCCACTGGCGTAACGCCGAGGGAGCTGTCGCTACCAGGTGCTGACCACCACAGTGTACTTAGCTATGCCGAGGCGATTGAGCATCCGGAGCGTGTGGGCCGGCGTGTTGCGGTGATTGGCGCTGGAGGCATTGGCTTTGATGTTTCCGAGCTGCTTGCCCACCAGGGTCACCCAGCGATGGACTTGGCCGCCTGGTGTGACGAGTGGGGGGTTGATCTCGCTGTGGATGAGCGCGGTGGCTTGAAAGCACCTATGCCGCCAGCCTCGCCCCGAGAAATCGTGATGCTTCAGCGTAAAAGTTCAAAGCCGGGTAAGAACCTGGGTAAAACTACCGGCTGGGTGCACCGCGCATCGCTAAAACAGCGTGGTGTAAAGACGTTGACGGGCTGCGAGTATCTCAAAGTGGATGACGATGGGCTGCATATTCGCCGTGATGGCGAGGAGCAGCTATTGGCGGTAGACACGATCGTTGTTTGCGCAGGGCAAGAGTCGGTTCGTGAGCTTATCGAGCCGCTAAGCCAAGCAGGTATTCGCGTGCAGGTGATTGGTGGTGCGGACGAAGCTGCTGAACTAGATGCCAAACGTGCAATTGATCAAGGCACGCGTTTGGCAGCTGCGCTCTAAGTAGCCGCTCTATAACAAGAGTTGAAAAGTGCGGGTGACGCTAACGTTTAAATGGCGATAGACTGACCTATCCATCTAGCCTCTTATCGAGGCTAGTTGTTTAAGGTGCGGATGGCACCCTGTTCGCACCGTATGACCGTCAGATAAAAAGGATCATCGCCATGCCCTCGGAGTGTACCCCACGATTTTTGGCCAGTGATAACACGTCCGGTATTTGCCCGGAGGCCATGCAATATTTGTTAGAAGCTAACCAAGCCGATGACTTGGCCTATGGTAATGATCGCTGGACAGCCCGCGCTGCTGACCGCTTTCGTGAAATGTTTGATTACGATTGTGATGTGTTTTTTGTATTCAACGGCACTGCCGCAAATTCACTGGCTCTTTCCGCCATGGGGCGTAGCTACCATAGCGTGATTTGCCATGAGTTGGCGCATATTGAAACCGACGAGTGCGGTGGTCCTGAGTTCTTTTCTAATGGTGCCAAACTGCTCACCTCACCAGGGGCTAACGGTAAGTTGACACCCCAGGGCATTGAGGCGCTAGTGACTAAGCGCAGCGATATTCACTACCCTAAGCCGAAAGTGGTGTCCCTTACCCAGGCGACGGAGGTGGGCACGGTATATTCGCGAGAGGAGCTGCTCGCTATCCGTGCGATGGCTGATAAGCATGACCTGCGTCTACATATGGACGGTGCCCGCTTTGCTAATGCCTGTGCTGGCCTCAAGGCGACACCCGCTGAGTTAACCTGGCAGGTGGGTGTTGATGTGCTGTGCTTTTCAGGCACCAAAAATGGTTTGGCGTTTGGTGAGGCCATCCTGTTTTTTAATCGCGAGCTTGCTGAAGATTTCTCCTACCGCTGTAAGCAGGCTGGGCAGCTGGCTTCGAAAATGCGCTATGTTTCCGCCCCTTGGCTGGGGCTTTTGGAGAGCGGAGCTTGGCTGACCAACGCTGAGCATGCTAACGCGATGGCACGCTACTTATCGGAAGGGTTACAGGCACTCCCAGGGGTGTCGCTCATGTTTCCCACTCAGGCTAATAGCGTTTTTGTTGAATTTCCGCCCCATGCTATTGAAGCGTTGAAAGCCAGGGGATGGACCTTCTACACCTTTATTGGCGCAGGAGGTGCGAGGTTTGTATGCGCATGGAATACCACCGTTGAATTGCTTGACCAGTTACTGGTCGATGTAAAAGCGGTGCTTGAATAGCGCCACTAAGCGCTTCCTTGCTGCCGTTGCGCCGCCTTTATGGCGGCGCTGTGCTCTCTGTGTATTACACATCTGTTGAGTTGATTTTTAACGCAACTAAATCTCTTCTGCCATGCTCATATAGTTAACGCTGAAGCGTTGAAGAATTAGTAATTACTTTTTGCTAATGCTGACTACGCTGATAAAGCGATACCTCGTTTTGCACGCCGTTACAGATACTTGTTTGTACGGTGGCTGTCTGGGGATGGGCTACAGGAGAGTTTCATGAGCATTTTTGATCACGTTCAAGACCGATTCGCCCGGGTTCAGCAGGAAGACATCAGCCTTGAGGAGTACTTGGCGCTTTGCCGCCGTGATCCTAAAGCGTATGCCAGCGCTGCCGAGCGAATGCTGGAAGCAATAGGCGAGCCTGAAGTGATCGACACGGCGAAAGACCCGCGTCTATCACGCATTTTTTCTAACAAGGTGATTCGCCGATATCCTGCTTTTGCTGAGTTCCACGGTATGGAAGAGGCCATCGAGCAAATTGTGGCTTACTTCCGCCATGCGGCTCAGGGGTTAGAAGAGCGTAAGCAGATTCTCTATTTGCTAGGGCCGGTAGGTGGTGGTAAATCGTCCTTGGCCGAACGTTTGAAGCTGCTAATGGAGCGCATTCCGTTCTATGCAATTAAAGACTCGCCGGTGTATGAGTCGCCGCTAGGGCTGTTTTCTCCCGAAGAGGACGGCGAGCTGCTAGAGCAAGAGTATGGTATCCCTCAGCGCTATCTGCGCAGTGTCATGTCACCTTGGGCAGCCAAGCGCCTTAAAGAAGCTGGCGGCGATATTTCCCAGTTCCGGGTGGTGCGTCTTTATCCCTCTAGGTTGAATCAAATTGCCATTTCCAAAACCGAGCCGGGTGATGAGAATAACCAGGATATTTCTTCATTAGTCGGTAAGGTCGATATTCGCCAGTTGGAGCTTTACTCCCAGGATGATCCAGACGCTTACAGCTTTTCTGGCGGTCTGTGCCGGGCGAACCAAGGGTTGATGGAGTTTGTGGAGATGTTTAAAGCACCAATTAAGGTGCTGCACCCACTGCTTACCGCAACGCAAGAGGGTAATTACAATCCTACTGAAGGTATGGGAGCGATTCCCTTTGACGGGGTGATATTAGCCCACTCCAACGAATCAGAATGGCAGGCATTTCGTAATAACCGTAATAACGAAGCGTTTTTAGACCGGGTTTATATCGTTAAGGTGCCTTACTGCCTACGGGTCTCTGAAGAGATCAAGATTTACCAAAAACTGTTAGAGGACTCCTCGTTAAATGCGGCCCCCTGTGCGCCGGATACGCTGCGTATGCTGGCTCAATTCTCGGTACTTTCACGGCTTAAGGTGCCGGAAAACTCCAGTATTTACTCGAAGATGCGTGTCTACGACGGCGAGAACCTGAAAGACACTGACCCGCGGGCTAAGTCAATCCAAGAGTACCGTGACTCTGCCGGTGTTGATGAGGGTATGCAGGGGTTGTCGACGCGTTTTGCGTTCAAAATACTTTCTAAAGTATTTAATTTCGACGGTACTGAGGTGGCTGCGAACCCAGTGCACTTGCTGTACGTACTAGAGCAGGCGCTCGAGCGCGAGCAATTACCCTCAGAAGTGTTTGAGCGTTATATCGGCTTTATCAAGGAGTTTTTGGCGCCGCGTTATGTGGACTTCATTGGTAAAGAGATTCAAACCGCGTATCTGGAATCCTACAGTGAGTATGGCCAGAACATTTTTGACCGCTATGTGACTTATGCTGATTTTTGGATACAGGATCAGGAGTACCGTGACCCCGAAACTGGCGAGCTGCTAAACCGTCAGTCGCTCAATGAAGAGCTGGAGAAAATTGAGAAACCCGCGGGCATCTCCAATCCGAAAGACTTCCGACACGAAGTGGTTAACTTTGTGCTGCGGGCACGTGCGCAAAATAATGGTATGAACCCCAGCTGGCAATCCTATGAAAAACTCAAAGGTGTTATTGAACATAAAATGTTCGCCAATACCGAAGAGCTATTGCCGGTGATCTCGTTTAATGCGAAAGCTTCGAAGTCGGATCAGAAAAAGCACGAGGATTTTGTGGCACGCATGGTGGATCGTGGCTACACCGAAAAACAGGTAAGGCTACTGTCTGAATGGTATTTGCGTGTACGGAAGTCCCAGTAGCGGATGCTCTTAAGCACCGCTCTCAAAAAAACTCTCACAAAAGGGTTTTGAGAAAAGTGCTTAAGACCAGGGTTAAGGAGGTCGTATGACCTACTTTATTGATCGTAGGCCTAACGCTAAGCATAAAAGCGCGGTCAATCGGCAGCGCTTTCTGGAGCGTTACCGCAAGCACATCAAGCGCTCGGTAGAGGAGGCGGTGAATCGCCGTTCCATCACCGATATGGAGCGTGGGGAGAAAATATCTATCCCCACCAAAGATATTTCTGAACCGGTCTTTCAACATGGCGCCGGCGGTGCACGTAATATCGTATCTCCTGGGAATAAGGAGTTCTTAGAGGGCGATAGAATTCGCCGGCCTAGCGGCCAGGGTGGTGGTGATGGCACTGGGGAGGGGGGCGCTTCTAACCAAGGGGAGGGCACTGATGAATTTGCTTTTACCCTTAGTCGCGAAGAGTTTTTGGAATTTGTTTTCGATGGTCTAGAGTTACCTAACTTGCAGCGTAAGCCATTGAAGTCCCTTGATGAGGTTAAGATGGTGCGGGCTGGGCTGGCCCGCGACGGTGTGCCGTCACGTATTAGTATTACGCGTTCAATGCGGGAAGCTTATGCGCGGCGTATTGCAATGCGTGCACCCATCAAACGGGCGCTTAAAGAGGCCCAAGAGGCGCTAGCAGCAGAAGAGAGTAAAGACCCTGTGCTACGCAATCCTGCGCGCATTGCTGAGCTAAAAACGGAGATTGAGCGCCTAGAGAAGCGTATCGAAGCAGTGCCGTTTATTGATACTTATGACCTGCGCTACCACCAATTGGCAGCGCAACCCCAGCCCTCAAGCCAAGCTGTGATGTTCTGTGTGATGGACGTTTCCGGCTCCATGACCCAAAACCATAAAGATATCGCCAAGCGCTTTTTCCTGTTGCTCTACCTATTTCTAGAGAAGCATTATGAAAAAGTGGAGCTAGTGTTTGTACGGCACCACACAGCGGCGCGGGAGGTCAGCGAAGAGGAGTTTTTCTACTCCCGTGAGACTGGGGGCACTATCGTTTCTAGTGCACTCACGCTAGTGAACAAGATTATTGAAAAGCGCTACCCCGCTGGGCAGTGGAATCTCTATGTAGCGCAAGCATCTGACGGTGATAACTGGGATGATGACTCGAATATTTGTCGTGATTTGCTAATTAAGCAACTGATGCCGCAGTTGCAGTATTACGCCTATGTGGAAATTACCCCCCACGACCATCAGTCGCTGTGGCATGAGTATGAAACCGTGGCTGAGGAGTTTTCCGAACGATTTGCCATGCGCCAGATTGTTGATGCTGGTGATATTTATCCTGTCTTTCGAGAGCTGTTTAAGCGCCGCTTAAGCCAGGAGCGGTAACGCGAGTTGAGGAGTACGCCATGAGTGTAACCCGCAAGCCAATAGCGACCGGTTCTGATTGGAATTTTAGCGTATTGGAGCGCTTTGATGAGGAGCTTGCCAGGCTTGCCGATGAGTATCGGCTGGATACCTATCCCAATCAAATTGAAGTGATAACCACTGAGCAGATGATGGACGCTTACGCCAGTGTGGGGATGCCGGTGGGCTATCATCATTGGTCATTTGGAAAACAGTTTCTTGCCGTTGAGCAGGCCTATAAGCGTGGCCAGATGGGCCTAGCCTACGAGCTGGTGATTAACTCCAACCCCTGCATTGCATATTTGATGGAAGAGAACACCCTAATGATGCAGGTGCTGGTTATCGCACACGCCTGTTATGGGCATAACTCCTTCTTTAAAGGTAATTACCTGTTCCGTGCCTGGACTGATGCAGACTCGATTGTTGATTACTTAGTCTTCGCCCGTAAGTATATTGCCCAGTGTGAGGAGCGACACGGCGTTCATGCTGTTGAGCAGTTACTAGACGCTTGCCACGCATTACAAAACTACGGTGTAGACCGTTATAAGCGGCCATCCCCGATTTCTGCTGAAGAAGAAGTTAGACGCCAAGATGAGCGTGAGGCCTACCTGCAAACCCAGGTCAATATGCTGTGGCGGACGATTCCTGAGCCACCTAGTGGTACAGAACCTCTGCCAGGTAGTTTACACAGCGATGACGACCCGCTTGATCTGCATGGTGGGGGCAAGTACCCACCTGAGCCACAAGAAAACCTACTTTACTTTATTGAAAAGAATGCTCCCTTACTGGCGCCTTGGCAGCGTGAGGTCGTGCGCATTGTGCGTAAGCTGGCACAATATTTTTATCCTCAGCGGCAAACCCAAGTGATGAACGAAGGTTGGGCCTGTTTTTGGCACTACACGCTGATGAATAGGCTTTACGATGAAGGTAAGGTGGATGAAGGCCTAATGCTGGAGTTTTTACAGTCCCATGCGGCGGTTATTAATCAGCCGGGCTTTGATAGCCCTCACTACAGTGGCCTTAACCCCTATGCGCTGGGGTTTGCCATTTTTATTGATATTAAGCGGATCTGTGAATCGCCAACTGAGGAAGACCGGGAGTGGTTTCCCGATATTGCGGGCAGTCCGTGGCGTGACACACTTGAGTTCGCTATGCGCAACTTTAAAGATGAGTCGTTTATCCAGCAGTTTTTATCGCCCAAGGTGATACGAGATCTTAAGTTATTCTTAATTGTTGATGATGATCAGTCGGACATGATGGAAGTTGCCGCTATACACGATGAAAGGGGCTATAAACGGGTGCGCAATGCGCTTTCAAGCCAGTACGCGCTTTCAGTGCGTGAGCCCAATATTCAGGTGGTAGAAGCGGCTATTCGTGGTGACCGTTCGCTAACGCTGCACCATGTGCAAGATAACCGTCGCCCACTAGGCCGTAGTGTTTATCCCGTCATACGTCATTTACAACAGCTTTGGGGCTTTCCTGTGCATCTGGTATCGATGGAGGAGGGGCGAGTAACGCGCCGCTATCACTGGCCTGTAGAAGGTGAAAGTAAAGAGGAAGAGTAGCCGTATAACACAATCCCCCCGCGCTAGGCGCGGGGGGATTGTGAGCTAGCAACTGGAAACTAGCAGCTAAGAGCTAGTGGTTAAGAACTAGTGGCTAGTAGTTAGAGGCTAGTAGTTAAAGGCTAGCTATTGGCCAAGGATGAATTAACCCTTAGCAGTCCAGGACTGGCACCAGCCTTTTGGCTCTACACTATTCTCTGGGAATAGCTGGCAGCCTTCTTTATCGGCGACCCAGAACATGCAGTTATCGCAAACCTCACCCTCTTCATAGGCAGGGTGATCGCTTGCATCACTTGCTACTTCAACGTAGTTAAGCGCCTGTGCCGTAGGCGATGAAGGGTCTAAGCGGGGTAGTCCCTGAGCAAAGGCAGTTTTCGACAGGATACCTGCACCAAACGGCAGGGCAGCAAGCCCTAGCACGCTGTTACGCATGAACTTTCGACGGCTCTGATTAGCCATGGTGTCTCCTTATCGTCACGGTCTGACGTTTTATCTTAAGTTATCGGGTGGTTGACCACCTCTAATACTCCGACAAGTCTTATCAGTCGGAGGTTTCCAGAACATGCTATCGCATGCTCAATATTAGTGCGAATAACCTCATAAAAGCGCGACAATTGGTCACGTGATGCCGTAGTCCTTGGCCTTGTTCAGAGGACTGCTATACTCGGCCTCTTACCGCGAAGCGGTTTTCAAATTACTTTTGAAGTGAGGGTGCTATGCAAAATGCAGTTATTTTAATCAATGCCGAGAAAGGTCAAGTCAAAGCGGTGGCTGAGCGCTTGGCTGATGTGGAAGGTATTAGTGAAGTATTCTCTACCTGTGGGCGTTATGACTTGGTTGCTATTGCTCGGACCCGGGATTTTGAAAGTCTCGCTGAGCTGGTCACTGAGCGCCTAAACACCGTAGAAGGTATTAGTGATACCGAAACGTTGAATGCCATGCAGGTGCACTCCCGTCATGACCTCGAAACGATGTTTTCGCTTGGCTGGTAGTGGCCAGAACGCGGCTTAAAAGAAAAATGCCAGTACTTAATATCAGTACTTAATACCAGTACTTAAAAATACCAGTACTGGAAAATATAAGTATATAGCAGGTTTATATTCGCAAGGGAGTAAGTCCGTTGGGGAAATCGCTTTTGCGCTGGCGTCGCCAGGGTCGACGCCTGGGCATTGCTGTGCTGTTTGTGGTGATGGGGGCTGGGTTATGGGAATACCAGGGACGTCAGCATCAAGATGCCTACACGTGGATGGGGGTGCCTACTTGGGAGAACTTGCATCCTACTACCTTTCATCGGGTGTTGCGTAATGATGGGTTTCTGGTGGGGTGGTCCGATGTGCGGGTAAACCCGCTATGGGTAAGTTATCAGGTAGCAGCGGTGCCGGATGATATGCGCATTGGGCCAAGGCCTAACTTTCAAGCTGATTGGCGAACATTGTGGCCTATTAGTGCCGATAGTTATGCAGGCAGTGGCTATGACAGGGGACATATGGCGCCTAATTATGCCATTGCTGCTGTGCATGGTCGGAGTGCTCAAGTAGATACTTTCTTAATGAGTAATATGACTCCTCAGCGGCCAAACTTAAATCGTCAGCTTTGGCAGCGTCTTGAGCAGTCAGTGATGGATCATTTTGCGCCCCGCTTTGATCGCTTGCAGGTCATTACCGGGCCGGTATTTCCTGAACGCTTTATGGACAACGTGTTTAATCGAGTTGGGTTTGTAGAGGTACCAGAGGCCTTTTACAAAATTATTGTGGCGCCCCACGATGAGGCTCCGCTTGCTCTAGCATTTATTATGCCCCAAGACGTGTACGGCAATGAGCCACTGGAGGATTATCTGGTTACCATCGATGAGGTTGAAGCGCGTACTGGGCTTAACTTTTTCCCGGATCTTTCAGCAGAGCTTGAAGCAGTGCTAGAAGGCGAACTGCGTACCCAAGGCTGGGCGTTGGAAGAAGTATCTCGCCGGCCAGGGCGTTTTCAGTAACGCCTGAAGCGAGTTAACCCTGGGTAGTGCGAACTGGTTGCTAGCGGGTGGTGGTGTCGACAGTTTATTGAGGCACTACACCCGCAAGTCGTAGCGGTTACGCACAAAAAAACGCCATGACAAAGCGTATTCACTTTGGGAGGTATCTATACGTAGTACTGCTATATCAGTACTGCTATATCAGTACTGGTGCAATTAGGACTGGTGCAATTAGTACGAACGCATTCGCGCTATCTGTCTGTATTAATAGCTTGCCTGTATTAATAGCCTGTCTGTATTAATAGCGAAGGAGTGACAAGATAAAAAGGGGTTACAAGATAAGGTATGCAAGGAAGCATTCAATAGAGGAATGTCTTCAAGATAGAAATATATTCAAGAGAGGATGCTGGAGAGAGTGATGCGGACGGAACCATTTAAAATGGTGCCCAGGAGAGGACTTGAACCTCCACGTCCATACGGACACTAGCACCTGAAGCTAGCGCGTCTACCAATTCCGCCACCTGGGCGCATCATTCACAGCTTGTATTAGCTATTTACCACTAGAACTACCTATTACCACTAGAACTACTTACCGTTTGTATTCGTATGGTGCCCAGGAGAGGACTTGAACCTCCACGTCCATACGGACACTAGCACCTGAAGCTAGCGCGTCTACCAATTCCGCCACCTGGGCAAATACAAACTTACTGCTTATATTCTTACTGCTAATATTACTTACCGTGGCACCTTATTGCACCATGAAAAGGGGATATCATGATGTAATTTGGTGCCCAGAAGAGGACTTGAACCTCCACGTCCATACGGACACTAGCACCTGAAGCTAGCGCGTCTACCAATTCCGCCATCTGGGCAAGTGGCGCGTATGATACCGAGGTCGCGGTTAAAAGCAAGCCCTGATGGGCGTTTTTTATGTCTTAAATCGCACATTTACAGTGTCAGATGGTTGGGTGATTGAACATGCAGCGCTATACTGCCCGTATGACCAAACAAAACATGAATTTATTCAACTTGCTGGAAAGTGAACCAGTTGTTGTTGAGCCAGCTGCTAACACGTTAGCTAAGTCCCTCCGCCTGCAGCGTTTATTAGCTACGCTGTTTATTCGCCTCCCGCAGACGCAACTAAGGATGTTGATCGCATGAAGTATTGGACGTTGAGTGATGATCCGCACGCCGAGCGTGAGGCGCAGAAATATGATAATCCGGCGCCTAGCCGCGAATATTTACTGGCTGCCTTAGAAAGCTACGGCAAGCCGATCACTCATGAAAACATGAGCCGGATGCTCGGTATTGAAGATGAGGATCACCTTGAAGCCATCCGTCGCCGCATGGCAGCAATGGAACGCGATGGCCAAGTGCTGCGCGACCGTCGCGGTGCTTATGCGCTGATTGATAAGCTTGATTTAATTAAGGGTAAAGTGCTGGGGCATCGCGATGGCTTCGGCTTCATTCTGCGTGATGATGGCAAAAAGCCGGACCTTGTGCTGCCGCCTCGACAAATGCGCCGAGTCTTCCATGGCGACCATGTGCTGGTTCGTGTGAGTGGGCGCGACCGCCGGGGCCGGGATGAAGCAACGATTGCGGATGTCATTGCACGTAATACCCAAACTATTGTAGGTGTGTATCGCAGCAATACACCTGAATTTGGTGTGCTGATTCCTGAGAACCCGCGAATTACCCAAGAGGTAATCATTCCCCACAGGGCTAGTGCTGGCGCAAAAGATGGTCAGGTGATTTCTGCCAAGATTGTCCAGCAGCCAGAAACCCGCGTTCAGCCGGTGGGTGAAGTCATCGAGGTGTTGGGGGAGCGTATGGACCCTGGCATGGAAATTGATATTGCTATTCGTAGCTACGATATTCCCGCTGAATTCCCGCCGGAAGTGTTAGATCAAACCAGCGGTATTTCAGCAGAAGTACTGGAAGGGGATAAGCAACATCGGGTAGACCTGCGTGATACCCCATTGGTGACCATTGATGATGAGTCAGCCAAAGATTTTGATGACGCGGTATGCGCTTGGAAAACCAAGTCGGGTAGCTGGAAACTGTTAGTCGCAATTGCTGATGTTTCCCACTATGTGCGACCTGGTACTGCCCTTGATGATGAGGCTCGCACGCGAGGCAACTCGGTCTATTTTCCTGGCCAGGTAGTGCCGATGCTGCCTGAGCTGCTTTCTAATGGCTTGTGCTCACTAAACCCCCATGTGGATCGCCTGGTGATGGTCTGTGAGATGAATATCTCGAAGACCGGTACCATTAGCCGCTATTCGTTCTATGAAGCCGTTATGAAGTCTCATGCTCGCCTTACCTATAACAAGGTGGCGGCAATGCTTGATAATGAGAGCGAAGAGGGTGCAGCGCTGCGTAATCAGCACCAGGGTTTAGTAAAGCCGCTGCAGAATTTGCACGAGCTCTACCATTTGTTGCGTAAAGCGCGGGAAGAGCGTGGGGCAATTGATTTTGATACCACTGAAACTGCGATTATTTTCAATGATGAACGCAAGATTGAAAAAATCGTCCCGCGTACCCGCAACGATGCACATAAGATCATCGAAGAGTGCATGTTAGCTGCCAACGTAGCCACTGCCCGCTTCTTGGATAAGCACGATTTACCTGCGCTATACCGTATACATGAACGCCCAACCCCAGAGCGCCTTGACAAACTGCGCCTGTTCTTAAGCGAGCTGGGACTGTCGGTGGGTGGTGGCGATATGCCTACCCCCCAGGACTATCAGGCGCTGAGAGAAGTGATTATTGATCGTCCTGACGCTGACATCATACAAACTGTAATGCTGCGTTCGATGAACCAGGCAGTCTACTCGCCTCAGAACGAAGGACACTTCGGTTTGGCGTATCAGGCGTACGCGCACTTCACTTCGCCTATTCGCCGCTACCCTGACTTGTTAGTGCACCGGGCTATTCGCTCGGTTATTCGTGGGCCGCGCCAAACAAATACCGTGATCAGGGTGGATGGCGCGCCTGTTGATCCGCCAAGCAAGTGGTGCCCTTACACATTTGAGCAAATGCTTGAATTAGGTGAGCACTGCTCCATGACCGAGCGGCGTGCTGATGAAGCAACCCGTGATGTTGAGGGTTGGCTGAAGTGTGAGTTTATGTCGGACAAGCTGGGTGAGACGTTCGAAGGATCTATCGCCTCGGTAACGCAATTCGGGTTGTTTGTGCGCTTGGACGAGTTCTACGTTGAAGGTCTGGTGCACGTAACCTCGCTGCCATCTGACTACTATCACTATGAGGCTGAGAAGCACCGCCTCAAAGGTGAGCGTACTGGCACTACATATCGCTTGGGCGATGGGCTGACCGTTCAGGTGGCGCGGGTTGATATGGATGACCGCAAGATTGATTTTGGTCTTGCTGATGAGAAGCCACGTCCGCGCCGTCAGCCGCGCAAACGCTCAGGTGGACAAGATCGCCCGAGTGGGCAAAATCGCTCGACTGGCGATGGGCACTCAGCAGCTAAAACAGACAAGCAGCCAACGCGTCGAGGCCCGCGCAGAACGCGTAATGGCCCACGCAAACCTTCACCGAGTAAGGGTTAAGCATGAAGTCGGCGTCGTCTCGACGAGGTTCGCGTCCTACTGTTCGTACTCCAGATGGGCTAGATCAAGTGTACGGTGTTCATGCGCTTGAGAGTTTGCTTGAGCGGGGCGAAACTCCCCGTGAACTGTGGGTGCAGCAAGGTGCAGGTAATCGTTTAAAAGAGGTGGTGGCTAGTGCCCAGGCACGTGGAGCGCGCATCAAAGAGCAGCCACGTGATCTGTTGGACCAGCTTACCCAAGGGGCTGCTCACCAAGGCGTGGTGGCTTTTTGCCCGCCGCTAACTCCAGAAGGGGAGGAGTCCTTGTGGTTAAAGCTACGTGCTTGGCAGGCGACTACTCCTCCGTTATTGCTGGTGTTGGATGGTGTGACCGATGTGCATAACTTTGGTGCTTGCCTACGCAGTGCAGATGCTGCGGGTGCGCATGGGGTTATTGTCGCCAAGGATAAAGCCGCCCCGCTGAATGCTACTGTGCGTAAAGTAGCCTGTGGGGCTGCTGAGGTGGTGCCTGTTTACCAAGTCACCAATCTCTCCCGCACCTTGGCTAAGTTAAAAGACGCCGGTGTGTGGATCACGGGTACGGCAGGAGAAGCCGAGGTTAGTATTTACGATATCGATATGACTGGCCCTACCGCGCTGGTGATGGGGGCGGAAGGTAAAGGCATGCGTCGCTTGACTCGTGAAGCATGCGACAACTTGGCCAAGTTGCCTATGGCGGGGCAAGTCTCCAGTCTGAACGTCTCGGTTGCCACCGGTATCTGTTTGTTTGAGGCTGTTCGGCAACGACAGCTTGCAAGTTAAGTAACCGCCCACTAAAATGCTTGCGCCCGTTTATCTATAAGCGGGTGTAAGTATTGGCCGTTGGTCAATACGACATACAGTTCTGCTTGATGTTTTGGCGCGCTGACCTTCTAAGGTAGGCCAAAGCATTTCAGTTAACTCCTTGCTTCCCTGTCGTTTAGCGCACTTGCGCAAATACACACCGGAAGCTGCCAAACCGCAAGGAGATTCCATGCGTCATTACGAAATCGTGTTTATGGTCCACCCGGATCAGAGCGAGCAAGTGCCGGCTATGGTCGAGCGCTACACCAGCATTGTTACCGAGAACGCTGGTACTGTGCATCGCTTAGAAGATTGGGGCCGTCGTCACCTGGCTTACCCGATCAACAAGATCCACAAAGCCCACTACGTGCTGATGAACGTTGAGTGTAACGGCGAGACTCTCGAAGAAATCGAGAATATCTTCCGTTTCAACGACGCCATCATTCGCAGCTTGGTTGTTCGCTGCAAAGAAGCGATCACTGAAGCTTCCCCGATGATGAAGCCTGCAGAAGAAAAGCGTCCTCGTCGCGAAGAAAAACCGCGCGAAGAAGCTGAAGAAACTGCCTGATTCTATCCACTGCACGTTTTAAGGAGCTAAGCCCATGGCACGTTTTTTCCGTCGCCGTAAGTTTTGTCGCTTCACCGCTGAAGGTGTCAAGCAGATCGACTACAAAGATCTGGACACGCTGAAGGCATACATCACCGAAACCGGCAAGATCGTTCCAAGCCGCATCACTGGCACCAAAGCACGCTATCAGCGTCAGCTGGCGACTGCTATCAAGCGTTCGCGCTACCTGGCACTGCTGCCCTACTCCGATAGCCACCAGTAAGCGTTTAACGTGATGCTGGCACTAGCACGTTGGTTGATGCGAAGCACGCCCTATGCTGCAGGTGGAGCAGCGCTGGCAACGCTAGTGCCCTGGCTGTTCTGGTTGGGAGCAGCCATTGCGGCGTTAGTGACCCTGCGCAAAGGGTTTGCCCCTGCGCTTCCGGTCATTATTGCAGCCGCGCTACCAGCAGGTTTCTGGTGGGCGCAGGGTGACGTTATACCGCTTGCCAGTGTATTGCTGGTGACGTTGATGGCGGTCATCCTGCGGGAAAGGATGCGTTGGAGCGAAGCGCTAATCGTTGGTGCGTTAGCAGCAGCGATAATGGTGCAGCTTGGTATCTTTAGCCCGCCAGGTGGAACTCAGCTGATGCTGGAGCAGTTGCGTGAGAGTTCGGAAGAAGTCGATCGCATGCTTACAGAGTTTGCCAACCAAGGCTACGACACCCAGACGCTTGCCGCGATAGTGGTGGGGGGCGTGACAGGGCTGGTTGTGCTCTTAGCAGGCATTGCATGCTTAGCGTTAGCAAGAAGCTGGCAGGCAGGGCTTTATAATCCAGGCGGTTTTCGTGAAGAATTTCACGCACTACGCCTAACCCCTAAAGAGTTGGCTATTTTGGTCGTTCTTGGGGTGGTTGGAATGATGCTAGGTGCACATGCTTTGGCTATGCTGGGCTGGATTCCATTGTTGGTTGCTGGCGTTGCGTTAGTGCACGGGTTTATTGGATTAAAGGGGATGAACGGGCTGTGGCTGGTAGCATTTTATGTGCTGCTGATCACGACCTGGCCCACGATTCTCATTGTGCTGCTGTTGGGGCTGATTGACACATTCGCGAACGTTCGCGCACGCCTTGCCCGCAGCAATTGACAAGAGGTTTACGAGATGGAAGTCATTCTGCTCGATAAGATTGGTAAGTTGGGCGGCTTGGGTGACAAGGTCACTGTTAAGCCCGGTTATGGTCGTAACTATTTGGTACCTTACGGCTTTGCCGTGCCGGCTACTAAAGAGAACGTAGAAGCGTTTAACGTGCAGCGTGCTGAGCTTGAAGCTCAAGCTGCTGAGCGTAAAGCAGAAGCTGAAGCCCGTGCTGAGCAGCTTAACGACATCGAACTGTCGTTGGTTTCTAAAGCCGGTGATGAAGGCAAACTGTTTGGCTCGATTGGTCCTCGTGACCTGGCTGACGCTATTTCCTCTGCTGGTATCGATGTTGCCAAGAGCGAAGTACGTATGCCGCAAGGCCCGATTCGCCAAACTGGCGAATACGACATCGCGCTTCACCTGCATGCAGAAGTGGACGCTGTTGTACGCGTGGTAGTTGTCGCAGAGTAAACTCTCTCGCCAACGCTGACGCCTCAAAGGGCGCGGGGACTCCCGCGCCCTTTGTTATTTATAGATGCTTGTTTGTAGACGCTAGTTGGTATGCGGTATTTACCCGCTATGTGAAGTGAAACCAAGAATAGGCTTGATAGCCAAGTGTCGTTCAAAGCAATCTGTTCACTAATGGGCAGATGTTTTTAGAACGCCATTGGGTTTGCTGACACTGTCTGTGGTGCGGTGGTTATTGCCCCGCTAAGATACTCATTGTTGTTGGCTACGTTTGATTGTTAAGGAGCTCGCTATGCAGGACCAGCCTTCTGCTGATAAGGAAACGGCAGCGCTTAAGCTGCCGCCGCATTCGTTAGAGGCGGAGCAGTCGGTGTTAGGCGGGCTAATGCTGGATAACCAAGCCTGGGATAATGTCTCAGAACGCTTGGTGGCCGACGATTTTTACCGCTATGAGCATCGCCTTGTTTTTAATGTGATGATTCATTTAGCTGAGTCGGGGCAGCCGCTGGATGTGATAACACTCTCCGAGGCGCTGGAAGCTAGAGACCAACTGGATACGGTTGGTGGACTGGCGTTCCTTGCTGAGCTTGCCCGCAATACCCCCTCGGCCAGTAATATCCGCGCCTATGCCGATATCGTGCGTGAGCGGGCAACGCTGCGTAAACTGATTCGTGCGGCTAATCAAATTGCTGATGGGGCTTTCTCCCCGCAAGGGCGGCCTGCTGATGAGCTGCTCAATGAGGCTGAGCGGCTAGTCTTTCAGATCGCTGAGGAGCGCCCGAAGACTGGTGGGCCTATCGGTATGAGCGAGCTACTCACTAAAGCGGTAGACCGCATTGATGAGTTGTTCAACCTCAAAGGTGAGATGACCGGGCTTTCCACCGGGTTTCGTGACTTGGATGAAATGACCTCGGGGCTACAACCATCCGACTTGGTCATTATCGCCGGGCGACCCTCTATGGGTAAAACCACTTTTGCAATGAACTTGGTAGAACACGCAGTAATTTCCAGCGATAAACCAGTCATGGTGTTCTCCATGGAGATGCCCGCTGAATCGCTGATGCTGCGTGTACTGTCATCACTTGGCCGGATTGACCAGACCCGGGTGCGCTCAGGCCAGTTGGAAGATGAAGATTGGCCACGACTAACCTCGGCGGTCAACCTGTTGAAAGACAAGCAGCTGTTTATTGATGACACCGCTGCGCTTTCTCCTAATGAGATGCGCTCACGTCTGCGCCGTGTTGTGCGTGAGCACGGCAATATAGCGCTGATCATGATCGATTATCTGCAGTTGATGCAGATCCCTGGCTTTTCTGAAAACCGTACAGGAGAGATCTCCGAGATTTCTCGTTCGTTAAAAGGCTTGGCAAAAGAGTTTCAATGCCCTGTTGTAGCGCTTTCTCAGCTCAACCGTTCATTGGAGCAGCGCCCTAATAAGCGCCCAGTCATGTCGGACCTAAGGGAGTCGGGAGCGATTGAGCAGGATGCAGACGTTATCGCCTTTGTTTATCGTGATGAAGTTTATAACCAGGACAACCCAGATAATCAGGGGATTGCAGAGTTGATTATCGGTAAGCAGCGTAACGGTCCTATTGGTACAGTGCACATGGCATTTATTGGTAAATACACGCGGTTTGAAGATTTGGCGCCCGACCGCTACGGCGACACGTTTGGCGATTAACTTGTGCGTAGAAGGGTAGGTCGTATAATGCCCACCCTTTTCGAAGCAGATAGACAGGAGTAGCAAATGGCAGGTGGTTTTAGACGTGGGAATCGCAAGCGTCTTCCTAAGCTTGAGGGTCGGGGGGAGCTACAGTCGCTAGAGCGCGAAGGGCCATTTAAGGAGTGGTTGGGCATGCCTGACCTTTACCGCTATTTCCTGGTGGTTGAGGGGGAAAAGTATAGTTATCAAACCGAAGATGCTGAGTTACCGGTGGCAGTGGGCGATAAAGTAGTATTTCGCTACAAGGAGACCAAAGGTGGTAACTGGATTGATCGTAACTCCCTTGGTAAGGCGATAGATCCTTCTGAATATCAGTAAAACGACGAATAAGTTGACGCTTGGGTCAGGAACTCTTTTGTAAGGTTGCCGTCTTAGGCAGTTAGTGCCAAGGTAACATTATTGTCATGGGGCGGCGGCATGCTGTGCCCATGGCAATGTCTAATAACAGGAGGGAACCATGGAACTAAAAGCACTTAAACAGTTCGTTGCAAGTCACGATAATTTCGAGATCCGCGTTATTACTCATTCGGGTAGTCGCTTCTATCAAGTTGAGCTTGAAGATGTCGAAGGCGAGCGTCATATGTTGACGCAGCGAAATAAGCCCATGCTGTTTCGCTCCCTAGATGACGTCTACTTGGAGTTAAAGCGGGCAGGCATTCATCGAGCGTATCTTGTTCAGCATGTGCCGCAAGATGAAATTATTGGCCGTGATGCCCACTATAACGAGCCGTTAACGTCGCGTATGCCACTGGTATTTTAAGTGGTTGGATCGGTACAGATATTTAAGTAGGGTTTGTTTTTAGCGTTTTACTGCCTTGATTGGCGTTTTTCCCACCATTGCCCCAGTCGGATCCGGCGGCGGGCAAAGAAACGGTAGCCTGAGTTCATCACGTTTCGCAGGCCCGGTAAGCACGATAGCTTTACCAGCCGCCGGTAGCCCAGTACAGCATAAAGGGCCCGGCTGGCATCCATGCCCACATACCATATCCCTTTACTATCGAGCAGGTGTAGCTGCCCCATCATATCGTCCAGGGGGCGGCCTAACATATCGGCATTGAAGCCGCTGCTTTGGATATCCAGCAGTTTGACGTGCTCTTGATGGTGATGCCTAGTCAGCCACGCTACTTCCACTCGGCAAAAGGGGCAGTGGCCATCGTGATAAAGCGTAACCGGCGTGGCAGCGTCTAGAGTGCGGTAGCGGCTCATTGTGACTCCTTTTGATAACCTTGAGTGTGAGGCTGTAGCCCATATCCTGGCCTTGTGTCTAGCCTAGAGAGAAAGGCTTTAGCCTGCTTGCGCATTGCGTCTCGCTTATCTTCCTTCATGCGTGAAAGCGTGCCATAGATGAGCTTCATCCTCGGGTTACGATTTAAACGTTCGGCGTTAGTTTCAAGAAAGTGCCAATAGAGGCTGTTAAATGGGCAGGCGTTAGGGCCTGTTACCTGTTTAGGGGTGTAGCGGCAGTGCTGGCAGTGATCAGACATTTTGTCGATATACTTACCTGATGCGCAGTAAGGCTTAGATCCCATCAAGCCGCCATCAGCATGCAGTACCATGCCCAGTGTATTGGGTAGCTCGACCCATTCGCAGGCATCGGCATAAACAGCTAAATACCAGTCGCAGAGCGCTTCCGGTTTTATGCCACATAGTAGGGCAAAGTTACCCGTTACCATCAAACGTTGGATATGATGTGCGTAGCTGTTGTCGATAGTCATTTGAATGGCGCGCTGTAGGCAGCGCATATCAGTGTTCGCATCCCAGTAAAAAATGGGTAGATCTCTATTAGCAGCAAGCCCGTTTAGCTGCTTATAGTTAGGCATTTGAGTCCAATAAAGTCCGCGTACGTATTCCCGCCAGCCGAGTATTTGGCGAATAAAGCCTTCGACTGCATTGATGGGGGCGTTGCCCGCGTAATACTGCTGCTCGGCTGCTTCGCACACTTCTTGGGGGGTTATCAGTCCAATGTTGAGAGCAGTCGATAGCCGAGAGTGGTACAAAAATGGCTCGGTATCGCTAATAGCATCCTGATAGCGGCCAAATTCAGCTAGCCTGTGGTCAATAAAGTGCTTCAAATCTACCAGTGCTTGGCGGCGGGTCACTGGTAAGTTGAAATTATCCAGTGAGCCCATATGCTCACAGAAATGACATTTTGCATCGTTGAGTGCTTCCCTAGTGCGTTCATCATGGGAGTGTTGAGGTGGCGTGGGAAAGCTAAGCGCTACGTGAATAGGATCCCGGTTATCGTGATCAAAATTCCACTTCCCGCCAGCCGGGGAGCCGCCCTCCATCAGTAGCCCAGTACGCTTGCGCTGTTTACGATAAAAGTACTCTAAGCGAAGCTGTTTACGCCCTTGAGCCCAACTAGCGAAATCATCAGGTGTAGTAAAGAAGCGATCATCTTCCAATAGGTGCCAAGGCAGGGGGGCGTTTTTGCGCTTTGTTATGTCAGCCCACAGGCGCCATTCACCAGGTCGGGCGACCCGGATTTCATCGCAGTCGTACTGGTTGGCAATGCGCTCAGCCTCACTTAGTAGCGACTGTGTGTTATCTGGGGCATCAATGCGGCTGTAATGAACCTGAAAGCCTTCCTCCCTAAGTGTTTGAGCAAAATGCCTCATGGCGGCTATAAAGAGGCCGATTTTGTGTATGTGGTGGGGTACATAACGTGCTTCTTCCGCGACTTCGCACATTCCAACCACTGCATTAGGTGGTGCATTTCTTAGAGTGGCGAGAGAAAGCGATAGTTGATCACCCAGTACGAGCAGCAAAGGCTTGGACATGAGTTTGCCTGTAGTTATACAAATGATGTTGATAGTATAACTTTATGCCGCAGCTTTGCTGGAAAGTGTTACTATTTTAGCTACTGAAAGTAGCCTCTTAGGAGTAGACGAATGACCGATAGCGTTGTAAAGGATCAGCCGGGCGAAGGCCGTTTGACCGATGCGCCAAGTGATCATCCTACCGTGCCTCGTGCCAAAGTAGGTGTGGTATTGGCTAATCTGGGCACCCCGGATGCTACCGATTACTGGTCAATGCGTCGCTACTTAAACGAGTTTTTATCTGACAAGCGTGTAGTGGATTACGCGGGTTGGAAATGGCAGCCGCTGCTGCAGTTGATAATTTTGACGAAACGCCCATTTTCGTCGGGCCATGCTTACAAAAGTATCTGGAATACGGACAAAAACGAAAGCCCTCTGCTAACCACTACCCGTGCTCAAACTGAAAAGATGTCCGCGCGGTTAAAGGCGCTTTACGGCGATGATGTAGAAGTCGATTTCTGTATGCGCTATGGCAATCCCTCAACCGAAAGCGTGTTAAAACGTCTGAAGGAGAAGGGTTGCGAGCGTATTGTATTTTTCCCTCTTTACCCTCAATACGGTTCGCCCACGACGGCCACGGCAAACGACCAAGCATTTCGTACTCTGATGAAAATGAAGTGGCAGCCCTATATCCGTACTGTACCTGCCTATTTCGAGCATCCTTCCTATATCCAGGCGCTCGTAAACTCAGTTGAAGAAGCTTACGCCACATTTGAGACACGCCCAACAAAACTGGTAGCCAGCTACCATGGCGTGCCTGAGCGTTACCTAATGGAAGGTGATCCCTACCATTGCCAGTGTCAGAAAACCACGCGGCTGCTGCGCGAGAAGCTTGGTTTTACTAAAGAGGAGGTAGATACCGCTTTTCAATCACAGTTTGGTCCCGAAAAATGGGTCGGCCCGCAAACGGTAGAGCATGTAGCAGAGCTGGCAAGGCAGGGACACAAGCATATTGCCATTATGTCGCCTGCCTTCTCATCGGATTGTGTAGAAACCCTTGAGGAGATCAAAGAGGAAATCCACGACAGCTTTATGGAAGCAGGTGGAGAGACCTTTAGTTATATACCTTGCCTGAATGATCGTGATGATCATATTGAGGCGCTGTTGGCCGTTGTGAATAACGAGCTGTCAGGTTGGTTGTGTTAGTAGTTACCAAAGCGGCTTAACGGCCGCGGGTTTTTAGCAGTTGGCGACGGCGGTTTTTTGAACTGCCGGGGCGTTTAGGGCGAGCGGGTTTTGCAACACGGCTTTGCCCTACGTCTTCATCCAGCAATTCAGGCAGAGAGCCACGTGTGCTGGTTGTAAAGCGTAAATGCATGTGTAGGCCAGTCTTTGCCAGCATATGACCAGTGACAGGCGCGGTTAGAAACAGGAATAGGGTGATAAGCAGTTCCTGCATGTGGGGCTCACGCTGCGTTGCTGTAAAGTAAATCATCGATGCAATGAGCACGCAGCCAATACCAAGGGTTGTGCCTTTGGTAGGGCCGTGTAGACGCATAAAGAAGTCTTTGAATTGCAGCATGCCGAGCGAGCCGGTAAAAGCAAACATACCACCACAAATGAGCAGTAGTGATACTAAAGCCTCAATCATAAGAGCCAGTGTCATATACGCCTCCGTTACTCGATAATATCGCCGCGCAGCAAGTAGCGACAGATCGCCATCGTGCTAATGAAGCCCAATAAGGCGATTAACATTGCAGCTTCAAAGTAGGTTTTGGTATTAAACCAAAGCCCAGCAATAACGATGAGAGCAATAGCATTGACATACATGGTATCGAGAGCGAGTAAGCGGTCTGGGATATCGGGGCCTTTCGCTAGACGGTAAACATTCATTGCCAGTGCCAGCACGATAAGCGTCAAGCTAATCCAAAGAGCGGTAGCTAACATTCAAAGATCTCCTTCAGAGGGAGTTCATAACGCTCGTAAATATCCTTGATGAGCGCTTGTTCATCCTCCATATCCAAGACATGAATAAGAAGAGATGTGTGGTCTAGCCTGACATTAGTGGAGACGGTACCTGGTGTCATGGTGATCGTATTCGCCAGCAGGGTAATAGCCAGCCGATCCTGTACTTGTAGGGGGTACTCAATAAATCCAGGGTGGGGTGTACGTTTAGGGCTTAAAATCAATAAGCTAACATGAATATTAGCCACTACAATATCGGCCAGCACCCGTAGAACGAAACGTGCAAGTTTGATGGGGTGTTTTACTCGGGGAAAGGGTAGCCAAAAACCACGGGTAAGTAGCGGTATGCCTATCGCTAATAGTAAGCCAAGCAGTAGCTGTCCAACGGCTAAGCTGCGTACCATCAGTAGCCACGTGATCAATAGGATTAATGACAATACGGGCGCTGGAAAATAGCGGGCAGGCATTAGTGGTCTCCCTCTAGGCGTAACGCGAAATCAGTCGCGTTCACATCGGGCAGTATGGTCTGGATAGTGTGCTGTGGTGAAGCAAGCTGTTCAGCAGTAGCCTGTGTGTAATGGCTGACAGGCCCTGCAAACAGCACAAGCAAGGGCGCGCTGACAAGTAACCATGTGACACCGGACAGCTGTAAACTGTTTACTCGCGGCCCGCTAGGAGCGCCTTTGTAGCTTGCCCAGAAAAATACCGAGCCAGCACGAGACAGGGCAATCATGGCCGCTAGCCCGGCCAGTAGTAATAGTGGCCACAGCCAAAAGCGTTGGAAAGAGTCGGCGGCCTGCATGAGTAATAGTTTTCCCAGAGCCCCTGCTAGTGGGGGTAAACCGGCCATGGCAACGGCTCCAACTAGGAACATGCTACCTAGTAATGTTGATTGCTGTAGCTTACGTGCGCGTACTAAACGAGTACCTGCTTTGCCGCGTTGTAAGCCAATTAGCTCCGCTAACAAAAATAGTGCCCCTGCAATAAGCGTGGTGTGTACCAAGTAGTAAAGTAGAGCCCCAGTGCCTGAGATATGACCCATGCCAGCTCCGCTCATCAGGGTGCCAACTGACACGAGCACTAAATACGCAACTAAGGTGCGTAGGTCACGGGCTGCCAATGCACCTATCCCGGCCAACAACAGGGTTGCTAAGCCGCCCCACCAAAGCCATGTATCGATGTAAACAATGGCTGGGCTGTCCGAAAATATCAGCGTTTGAACGCGTAGCAGGGCGTATAAGCCCACTTTTGTCATAATAGCGAAGAGTGCTGCAACGGGCGCAGGGGCTGACGCGTATGTGCTCGGTAGCCAGAAATAGAGAGGTAAAATGGCAGCCTTTAAACTGAAAACGACGGTAAGTAGCAATGCCCCTGCAGTGACAAGCGCGGCATTTTCCTCTTCCAACTGAGTAATTCGATACCCCATGTCTGCCATGTTGAGGGTGCCCGTCGCGCCATACAATACGCCGAGGGCGATTAAGAACAGCGCAGAGCCCACTAGATTAAGCACAACATAGTGTAGGCCTGCGCCAATGCGCGCTTTGCCACCTCCGTGCATGAGTAGGGCATAGGAGGCTAGTAATAAAATTTCAAAAAATACAAAGAGATTAAATAAATCTCCTGTTAAGAAAGCGCCATTTAAGCCAAGTAGCTGTAGCTGGAAAATACCGTGAAAGTTGCTGCCGCGAGCATCATCTCCTGCGCTGGCAAACAGAATACAACCCAAGGCCAGTACCGCGGTTAACGCCACCATAAGAGCCGACAGGCGATCTAACACCAATACAATTCCGTACGGCGCCTGCCAATTACCTAGGTTGTAAACGCTGATAACATCGCTATTAGCATGAACCAGCAGCACGCCTGAAAGGGCAACTAAGAGAGAGGTTGAGGCGATACTAATGCGCCGCTGTAACTGGCTGGGAGCCTGTCCCATCAGTAATAGAGCCAGTGCTGTTAGCATAGGCAAAAGAATAGGAAAAACTAATAGATGTTGACTCATTAGCGGGTACTTCCTTCTTCGCCTTGCTTGCCATCAACATGGTCATTACCCAGCTCGGCACGTGCCCGAATCGCTAGAATGACCATAAAAGCGGTCATGGCAAAGCCAATAACGATTGCCGTTAATACCAGTGCCTGGGGAAGAGGGTCGGCAGGCGCAGCTGATTCACCAATAACCGCCGCTGAGTGGGTATGAAGGCCACCTGTTGAAAATAAAAATAGGTTGACGGCGTAAGATAGCAACGCAAGGCCCACAATGATTGAGAACGTGCGCCCCCTGAGCAGTAAATAAATACCGCTAGCACTTAATACACCTGTCACCAGAGAAAAAAGCAGCTCCATTATTTATTGCCCTCTTTTGATGCCGTTTGCTCTGTTGTTTTTAGCGTGGGGCGGTGTGCCGTTGTAACGCTACCCAGATTTACTAAAATCATCAGCGTGGCGCCTACCACTGCAAGATATACACCTAAATCGAACAATAGCGCGGTAGCCAATTCGGTTTTGCCTATTAGCGGAATATCAAAGTAACCAAACGACGACGTTAAGAAGGGGTAGCCAAATAGCCAGCTGCCTAGGCCAGTGAAGACTGCAACCACAAGCCCTAACACTGAAATCACTGGATAAGAGATAGGAAGGCGGAGGCTGGTCCACTCGTAGCCACGAGCGATGTACTGTAGCAGCAGTGCTATAGCGGTAATTAGCCCTGCAATGAAGCCCCCACCGGGTTGGTTGTGACCACGTAAGAAAATATAGACCGACACAAGCAGTGCCAGAGGCAGAATTATTTGGGCTACCACCTCAAGGATCATTGGGTAGCGATGACGCGACCAGCGTATACCCTCCAGGTTGCCGGAAGGTTTAAACAGCCTTAAGCGGTTAAGCAGTTTATAGGTGGCTAGCCCTGCCAGGGTAAGTACAGTGATTTCACCTAACGTATCAAATCCGCGGAAATCTACCAGTATGACGTTAACGACGTTGGTACCACCGCCTCCTGGTACGCTATTGGCAAGGAAATAGTCTGAAATGCTTAATGCCTCACGGGTTAGCAGGGCGTAGTTTAAGCCCGCGATAACCAGCCCCAGAGAGCCTGCTAATAGCACATCACGTAAAATGCGCCGTGATGAGACCCAGCGTGGCGGCCGTTGGGGAAGGAAAAATAGGGCAAGTATCAGCAAAATCATTGAGGCAACTTCCACGGACAGTTGCGTCATCGCCAGATCGGGTGCTGAAAAGCGAATAAAGGTAAGTGATACGGTCAGGCCTACCATCGATAGCATAAGTAGAGAGACTAACCGCCAGCGGTGGGCCAATGCGCTGCCAATAGCGCCTAGCATAATGACGCCAGCGCCTAGTAGGGTCAGCCCATCAATTGGCTGCATGCCAGCGCTACCCGTCAATGTATCCAACTGACTTAAGCCAAGGGCAGTCATGCCTAGTGCGGCTAATAACAGCAATGCCTGGTAGCGCTGGAGAGAGCCATTTTCTAAACGTAGTGTCACCCACAGTGCTGCTTTAATAAGACGTGTAATGGCTTTTTCAAACATAACTGGTGCATGAAAGGCGGGTAGTAGCGCGGCTAAGCTACTGATGTTTTTATGCCGCCATAATAAAATGATACCGCCAAGAATGGCGACCAAGCTCATTAGCAGTGGTAAGTTAATGCCATGCCAGAGTGCAAAAACGAAAAGAGGGGCATTATCCCCTTGTACCGCTATGCTTGCCGCGCTCACTAGTGGAGCTGCTAACGTCATTGGGAAAAGGCCCACAAGCAGGCATAGGCACGCTAGTGTTAAGCCCGGTAAGTACATGCCTTTCGGTGGGTCGTGGGGGGGATGGGGTTCGGGCGAACTAGCTTGTGGCGCTGCGGCAAAAAATACGCAGTAAACCAAGCGTAGCGAGTAAGCTACGGATAGTGTCGCACCGGCCAATACCAACAACGGAATAACGCTTCCCAGGCCACCAAATAATTCACTTGCTAGTGCTTTGGTAAGCAGCATCTCTTTGGACAAGAAACCATTGAATGGTGGGAACCCTGCCATAGCGGCACCAGCCATTAGGGTTAATGTGCCGGTAATAGGCATGAGCGACCATAATCCCCCCAGTCGTCGTATGTCTCGGGTACCCGTTTCATGGTCAATGATGCCAGCACTCATAAACAGAGTCGCTTTGAACAGGGCGTGATTAAGAATGTGGAACAGGGCCGCAACAATAGCTAGGGGTGTATCTAAGCCAAGCAGCAGTACAACCAAGCCCAGATGGCTAATTGTTGAAAAGGCTAAAATACCTTTTAAATCACGTTCTAATAAGGCAAACCAGGCCCCGTAAACGAGAGTTGCCAAGCCCACTAGTGTTAGACTGACCGCCCACAAGGATGTGTCACCTAACGCAGGGTGCAGTCGAGCGAGTAGAAAAATACCCGCTTTTACCATGGTGGCTGAGTGCAAGTAGGCCGATACGGGGGTCGGTGCCGCCATCGCGTGGGGCAACCAAAAGTGAAAGGGGAATTGGGCCGACTTCGTAAAGGCGCCCAGTAACACCAATATCATGATGACCGGATAAGTTGATGCCTGACGCAACTGGTCGCCTGCGGCTAGCACATCAGGCAGCGCGAAACTGCCGACTTCGTGGCCAATTAGCAGAATGCCTGCGAGTAGTGCTAAACCACCGGCGCCGGTGACGGTTAGCGCCATGCGCGCCCCGCGTCGTGCGTCGCTGCGATGCCCCCAAAAACCAATCAGCAAAAAGGAGGCGATGCTAGTGAGTTCCCAAAATAGCCACAGCAGCAGTAAGTTGTCGGCCATGACGATGCCAAGCATGGCAGTCATGAACAGCATCATGTAGGAAAAAAAGCGTGCATCATTCTCGCTGCTGGCCAGATAGTAGCCTGCGTAAATAATAATCAGGCTTCCAATGCCCAAGATGAGCAGCGCGAACAGTAAGGTTAGGCCGTCAACTCTTAATGCCAGATCTAGCCCTAGTAGCGGTATCCAGCTCAACTGCTGTGATACAGTGCCGCCGCTAAGCAGCGTTGGTAGGTGGCTTAGTAGTAGGGCGAGTGCAGTAACAGGAACAGCCGTCGTTGCGATAGTGCAGATGAGGCGTCCGCGGGAGGCAGTGAGTAAAGGCACTAATGTGCCAACCAGGGTTAACAGTGGTATCCATAGCAGCGGCATTGCTAGCGTTCCACACTCTGGGCGGCAGCGGGAGGCTATGTAAAATAGTCTGCGCTGCTGATAAGGGATTAGGGGTTAGTGATAGCAAAAAAGGCGCGTTAAGATACATGGCTGGTAAGCCGCCGATGCCTGATATAAGGTTTACGGCTTGAAGAATTCTGTTATCTAACACGGTCTTGTCTGCTAACGACGCCAAGTCTACAGAGGCTGCCGCTTAGGCGGTAGGCGACTAACGCCTAACGCACTTTAGTGTTATATCGATCCGGAGGTGCACTCCAATGGCCTTCAGCAGCGTTAGATAATAGTACGAAGGTATCATGCCGAATGGTTTTCCATACGGGAAAGCAGTTTGTTACTCAGGAGATTTCGCTAGATGCAACTCGCCGTATTAATGGGATTTGTGCTGGCCGCGTCGTCACCATTGCTTAACCGTTGGTTTGGCCATCGGGCAAGCACGGTGCTGGCGCTATACCCAGCCATGATGGCTGCTTGGCTAATCAGCCAGGCTCCTTCTGTACTTAATGACGGCCCGTTGCTACTGGAATGGCAGTGGGTGCCCTCGTTAGGCATTAGCCTGACGTTTATGCTAGATGGGTTGTCGCTGCTCTTTGGCCTACTAATAACCGTCATTGGCAGCTGTGTGCTGATTTACGCAGGGGGCTATTTAAAAGGGCATGTGGATATTGCGCGTTTCCACATAGCGTTGTTGGCCTTCATGGTTTCAATGCTGGGTCTGGTACTGGCCGATGGGCTGCTCACACTGTTTGTGTTTTGGGAGCTCACCAGTATTACTTCCTACCTGCTGATCGGTTTTAACCACACCGATATTGAGGCGCGTAAATCCGCCCGTCAGGGACTGTTTGTCACGGTAGCGGGTGGGCTTGCCCTTATGGCAGGTTTAGTGTTGCTTGGTGTGGCTAGTGGCAGTTGGTCGCTTGCAGAGATTGGCCAGATGGAGAGTGACCTACGTGAACATGCTCTCTATACACCGATGTTGATTTGCTTACTGCTTGGCGCATTTACTAAGTCAGCCCAATTTCCATTTCATTTCTGGTTGCCCAACGCTATGGCAGCCCCCACCCCCGTTTCGGCCTATCTACACTCTGCCACCATGGTTAAAGCAGGCATCTACCTGCTGGCGCGTTTGCAACCTGAGTTAGGCGGTACGGCGTTATGGGTGGGTATTCTCTCTGTCGTTGGCGCAACCACTATGTTGACGGGCGCTTTTTTAGCGATCCAACACACCAATATCAAGAAATTATTGGCTTACTCTACCATTATGGCGTTGGGCACCTTAACCATGCTGGTGGGGATTGGCACTGACTATGCAATGACAGCCTTCGTCACTTTCTTACTTGGTCACTCCATGTATAAAGGTGCGCTCTTTATGGTGGCCGGTATTTTGGATCATGAGACAGGCACCAAAGATGTAACGGCTATGGGTGGGTTACGCCAGCAGATGCCGGTGACTGCGGCTATTGCCCTGATAGCGGCGCTTTCACTGGCTGGCGTGCCGCCGCTCTTTGGGTTTATCGGTAAAGAGTTGATGCTTGAGGCAGTGTTCGGTGCTGATGGCTTCAGAGCCCTATTGATACTGTTTGCATTTGTATCTGCCATCCTGACTATTGCAGTAGCGGCAATTATTGCTCTCAGGCCATTTTATGGTCACCGCCATGAAACACCAAAGACTCCCCATGAGGCGCCCTTTAGCATGTTGTTAGGGCCCGGCTTGCTGGTGGTTGGCTCGCTATCTTTGGGCCTGCTCCCTGCGATGTTGGGGGGGGATGCTCTATTAACTGCCGCCGCCACTGCGGTGTCTGGGCAGCCGCTTGCGGTTTCACTTTCGCTCTGGCATGGCATTAATGCCGCGTTAATCACGTCGGTGGTGAGTCTTGGGTTGGGCTTTTTACTGTTTAAGCGCTGGGATAGCGTTCGCGCAAAACTTTCAGTATTGGCACCGGTGATGCGCCATGGGCCTGAGGCTGGTTACGAAGGCTTAATGAATGGAGTTGTACGTTTCTCTGAGTGGCAAACACATTTGCTGCAAAACGGCTACATGCGCAACTATATTCTCGTTATGCTGCTGGTGCTTATTGCGTTAATCAGTAACTCAATTCTACTTCGTCATTCGCCTCAGATAGCGTTTGTATTAGATATTCGCTTTCACGAAATCATTGTCGTGGGCACTATGGTGATGGGGGCACTATTTGCCACGATTTCTCGCTCGCGGCTAGGTGCGGTGGTTTCCGTCGGCATTATGGGTTTCTCTATCGCACTGATATTTATCCTCTTTAGCGCTCCTGACCTGGGGATTACCCAGCTGTTAGTAGAAACGCTTACCGTTATCCTGTTGGTGTTGGTGCTCTTCCGTTTACCGCGTTTCTCTAGTCTTTCAACCAGTCTTGAACGCATTCGAGATGGCGTCGTAGCGGCCATGATGGGGGTGTTGGTTTTCCTATTAATCATGACGGCATGGAGTATTGATCAGTTTGAAACTATTTCAGCTTACATGGTGGAAAACAGTGCACCGCTTGCACACGGCCGCAACATCGTAAATGTCATTCTGGTGGATTACCGTGCGCTCGATACGCTGGGTGAAATGTTTGTACTCGCCCTGGCAGCCATTGGGGTAATCGCCATGCTGAAACTACGCCATGACAATGGCGGTGACAGCAAGACCAATGATGGCGAAAAAAATAGTGTTAAGGAGCCGTACGATGGTTAAGTCAGGCACCATTATTCTCAATACGGCAGCACGTTTTTTAATGCCGTTGCAGCTGATGTTTTCGGTCTTTTTATTGCTGCGTGGGCACGATGAGCCCGGTGGGGGCTTTATTGCAGGGCTAGTGGCCGCAGGTGCGTTCACGCTTTATCTGTTTGCATTTGGCGTAAGTGCTACTAAAGAAGTTCTACGCATGCTGGACCCTCGCGATTTGATTGGTGTGGGGTTACTGCTTGGCATGATATCGGTTGTGCCTGCGTGGTTTATGGGGCAGCCATTTCTAACCGCTCAGTGGTGGACTATCCCCGTTATCGATTTTAAAGCCTCCACCCCGCTTATTTTTGACGTAGGCGTGTACCTGGCGGTGCTTGGCTCGGTAATGGGCATGGTCATGGCCTTGATGGAGGTGGATAAGGATGAACCTTAAGTTAACAGGAGGCCTAGTATGGAACCGCTAATGGCATTGGCGATTGGGCTACTGTATGCCGCCGCCATTTTTATGATGCTTCGTCGCTCAATTGTAAAGTTGGTGATTGGCTTATTGTTACTCTCTAACGCGGCCAATTTGCTTATTTTTACAACCGCAGGAATGACTCGGGGTGCGCCACCCCTAATACCTGAGGGCATGCTGCAGCCTGTGGGTGAGGTGGCTGACCCGCTGCCCCAGGCTGTTGTACTGACAGCAATTGTTATCGCCTTTGGGGTGCTCGCTTTTGCTGTGGTGTTGATTCGCCGCGCTTATGAAATTGTTAAGGCAGATGATTTGGACAAGATGAAGGATACTGACACGTGAGGCCTGAAGTTGCACTTCCCGTTCTGTTGCCACTGCTGTCTGGAGCAATTTCACTGCTTTTTTGGCGCTCACGCCCCATGCAGCGCTTTATTGCAGTGGCTGGTAACGTAGCGCTGCTGCTGGTTAGCTTATGGCTATTTTTCGCGGTGCTGTCTGATGGCTACGTCACCATGCAAATGGGGAGTTGGCCTGCGCCCTTTGGCATCACGCTGATCGCGGATATGCTGAGTGCAGTCATGATCCTGATGACCGGCATTATTGGCTTGGCGATGGGGATTTATTCGCTGGCTTCGACCGGTCGCGGGCATGAAAAGTTTGGCTACTATCCTCTGATGCATCTTTTACTGGCAGGGGTGGCTGGCGCATTCTTAACAGGCGATATCTTTAACCTCTACGTTTGGTTTGAAGTGATGCTCGTTGCCTCGTTTGCGCTGCTGATTTTGGGTGGCGAACGAGCGCAGATGGAAGGTGCCATTAAGTACGTGACCCTAAACCTTTTGGCATCGGTTATTTTTCTAACCGCCATCGGTTTGCTATACGGCACGGTAGGCACGCTCAATATGGCTGATATCGCGCTGCGCCTGAACGAAGCTGAGCACAGCGGCATGGTGGAAGTGCTGGCCGTGATGTTTATGGTGGCTTTTGGTATTAAAGCCGCCGCTTTCCCGCTGTTTTTCTGGTTGCCAGCTTCTTATCACACACCGCCAGTAGCAGTGTCGGCTTTATTTGCTGGTTTGTTAACAAAAGTAGGTGTTTACTCACTGTTCCGTGTGTTTACGCTGATGTTTGATCAAACCATGGGTTACCTTCAAGACATTATGCTCTGGGGGGCTGTGCTCACCATGGTCACGGGAGTACTCGGTGCCGCCGCGCAGTATGAGTTTAGGCGCATCCTCTCCTTTCACATTGTTAGCCAGATCGGCTACATGATCCTTGGGCTTGCACTTTACACCCCATTGGCGATAGCTGGTGGTGTGTTTGCCATCGTGCATAACATTGTCGTGAAGACGAACCTATTCTTGATTAGCGGTATTACACACCGTCTGCAGGGAACCTATCAGCTTAAAAAGATGGGTGGGCTATATCGTGAGCGTCCCTGGTTGGCCATTGCTTTCTTTATTTCCGCATTCTCGCTGGCAGGCATTCCTCCGCTTTCCGGCTTCTTTGCCAAGTTTGTACTGGTGCGCGCTGGTTTGGAGGCAGAGGCTTATGTGGCGACCGGCATTGCGCTAGCAGTAGGCTTTATGACGCTCTACTCAATGGTGAAAATCTGGAACGAAGTATTTTGGAAGGCACTACCAGAAGATAACCATGTGCCGCCGTCACAAACGCCGGTAGGCGATGATGGAAGGCTTTTAAAACCCAGCCTGTGGATGATGTACCTGCCTGTGATAGTGCTGGCTGTAATGTCGTTGCTGATAGGCGTGTTTGCGGAACCCATTATGCTGGTAATGAACCTTATCGGTGATCAGTTGATGACGCCGACTGACTATATTGAAGCGGTTTTGGGGGCTTCTGCTAGCGCTGAGTCGGCATTAATAACGCCTGATGCTCAGGATAATTTGGTGGGCGAGAGCGTGGAGGAGACACCATGACCGGTGCGATTTGGAACCTTCTGCTGGGCTTAGCCTGGGTGCTGCTGAGCGGTGATTTTTCGGGGCTAAACCTATTAGTAGGCATGATCTTTGGGTACATTGCGTTAGTGCTTATTGAGCCTCAGGTCGCTTCTCTTAAAGGCTATCCTGTAAGAGTGCCACGCATTATTGGCTTCCTATGTTTTTTTATCAAAGAGCTGATACAAGCCAATCTACGTGTTGCATTCGACGTGTTAACGCCTCCCTGGCACATGCAGCCCGGCGTCATTGCGCTGCCGCTTTCTGCTCGCACTGAGATGGAAATTACCATGGTGGCCAATCTGATCTCGCTAACGCCAGGAACGCTAAGCCTTGATGTTTCCGATGACCGCAAAGTGCTCTATATCCATGCGATGTTCTTGGATGACGAAGATGAATTACGGCGCAACCTGAAGGATATGGAGCGCCGAGCACTGGAGTTATTTCGTTAATGGATACCGTTATTTTAATTAGCCAAGTCATTATGGGCTTGGCACTAGTGCTAACGTTTGTACGGGTTGTGCGAGGCCCTAGCCTTCCAGACCGCGTTGTAGCGCTAGAGTTATTCTCAACAACCGTTGTTGGCTTGGTTGGGGTATACGCCATTCAGTCTGGTGTGGCGAGCTTTCTTGATGCAGCGATTGTGATTGCATTAATGGGCTTTCTGGCGGCTATTGGCTTTGCACGCTTTTTGGAACGCGGAGGGCCAAGGGATGATTGAGTTTGTTAAAGGTACGCTGCTTATAGCGGGGTCGCTCTTCATGCTGTTAGCGGCTATTGGTCTGCTACGTTTGCCGGACCTATTGACCCGTATGCATGCCACCACCAAGGCCGCGGCACTTGGGGTGATTTTGATTATGTTGGCGGCGGCCATGCACTTTGCCGAGGTGGGAGTGGTTGCTCGCTCATTTGCCATCATTGTCTTTATTTTGATGACAGCACCGGTAGCCGCTCACGTAATTGGCCGGGCAGCCTACTTTGTTGGCTCACGGCTATGGAGTGGAACAGTTAAGGATGAGTTGCGTCCTAACTATGACCCGTTAACCCATGAGCTGAAAAGCGGTCTTGAAACCCACGAAAATGCCAAACGGCAACCGCGTAATACAGACCCTAGTTAACTAACGAGAAAAATTGTCACAGCCATTTGTCTAGACACAAGCCACCCGATGAGGTGGCTTTTTTATGCCTAGAGCTAGTAAGTAGAGCAAAATGGTGGTGATTTATCATGTACATTTTGCTTTGGGGGGAGGCTCATTCTCATAGACCTTCACCTTCACGACTACTGCTGTTCCACTTGCGCGGCTAGCGCGGAAGCATCAATAGGCCCTAGTATCTATAGGCTTTCTACGTCATTATCAGACTCACGCTAAGGATTGCTGAGAGATTGTTGCTATGTCTTTGAAAAATAAAGGTTCATTTGGGTCGGGTACAGCGCTTTGTTTATCATTAGTGCTTGCTACAGGGGCAGCTTCGCTATCAAGTGATGCTGCTCAGGCGAGTCAGCGGCTAATGACTGAAGTGGATTCGCGAGCTGCTGAAGAGTTTCGTTATGCGAACTTCAATCAGTGGTTAAGCGAGTTTCGCCGCTACGCCGCTACGCAGGGGATTAGTGAAGCAACGCTTGCGTCTGCGTTTGATGGTCTACGTTATCGTGAGCGTGTTATTGAGCTTGATCGCCATCAGCCTGAATTCGTTCGCCCTATTTGGGGCTACCTGGATACAGCGGTTTCCAGCACGCGTATCAATAATGGTCGGGAGAAGCTTGAACAGCACCGCACGACTGCACTAGAGATGCAGCAACGCTATGGTGTGCCTGCAGAAATCATTGTGGCGATCTGGGGCATTGAAAGTAACTATGGCAGTAACTTTGGCGATTTTTCAACCTTAGAGTCTTTAGCCACATTAGCTTACGACGGCCGTCGACGTGATTTTGCACGAGGGGAGCTTTTAGCCGCGCTGCGGATTATTGACCAAGGTGACATTGCCGCTGAGCAGATGAAAGGCTCTTGGGCTGGTGCAATGGGGCACACCCAGTTTATACCGAGTAGCTTTGAGGCCTATGCGGTAGATGGTGACAACGATGGTCGCCGTGACATTTGGGGGAGTATTCCAGATGTAATGGCATCAACAGCCAACTATTTGGCCCGGGCTGGATGGCAAGCAGGCCAGCCTTGGGGGACCGAGGTTGTGTTGCCGGACTCCTTTGATTACGCGCAAACCGAGCGCCGTAGCAGCGCTGAATGGGCTTCACAGGGCGTGCGTGCTGTAAGTGGGCAGTTGCCTGCATTCGATAGCGCCGCTGTGATAGTGCCTGCTGGGGCAGAAGGGCCTGCATTCATAGTGGGGGCTAATTTCCGAGCTATTTTGCGTTACAACAATGCCACTAGTTACGCTTTAGCTGTTGCAACTCTAGCTGATGCAATTGCAGGACGTGCTGGTATTACTCAGCCTTGGCCAAGAGATCAGGCACCTTTAACTCGTAATGATGTCAAGATGCTGCAGCAACGTTTGAACAATGCTGGCTACTCGGTCGGTGGTGCTGACGGTATTATGGGGCCTAACACACGAGCAGGTGTGCGTGCTTTTCAGCGTGATCAAGGCCTGATACCGGACGGTTTTGCGACCCAAGCGTTGCTGGATTTGCTTCGCTAATTTGTTAATTTATCACCAAGGATGAGATGCAATGGGTAAAACGTTTTTAGGCCTGGTAGGGGCGGGCGCTTTAGCCACCACGTTAGCTGTTAGTGTTAATGCGGCGGCTGAAGAGCCTGTAGTTTTTGGCTGGGTTGAAAATGCCACTATTGAGCCATGGGGGATTGCTGTTAAAGCTAAATTAGATAGTGGGGCGCTTACCTCGTCGCTGGATGCCCGAGACATTGAGCTCTTTGAGAAAGAGGGCGAGGAGTGGGTACGTTTCCGCCTCAAGCTCGAGGATCAAGGAAGTGGTGAAACCTTTAGTGATCAAATCGAGCGGCCGCTCTACCGAGAGTTGGCAGTGCGTGGTGCTGGTGGGCGCGATGAGCGCCCAGTCGTGCTGATGGATGTTTGCCTAGGTGACACGATTTATGAGGAGCAGTTCGGCCTGCGTGACCGTGACGAGATGATTTACCCGCTGCTCCTGGGGCGGCGTACTATTAGCCACTTAGGCCTGTTGGATGTACGTAGTACATTTATGCAGCGCCCAGAGTGCGGGGAAAATGCGGAGTACGTGGCCCACGATCCAGAGGACGATCAGTCCTGATCTGTTGGATATGTATTAATTGCATAGCAGTATCAAAATAGCCGCGACAAAAGTGCTGTAACAGCGGTTTCTACCCGTAAAATGCGAGGGCCAAGATGCATGCCCTCGCAGCCTGCGGCTAGCAGCTGCTCTACTTCCCAGTCGATAAACCCTCCTTCAGGGCCGACTAGCAGCAGTGTTTTGTCACTAATCCCCCTGGGGCATGCATTAGGCATGCCTGGGTGGGCCAGCAAGCCACGTCGCTTGGCAAGTAAAGCTGATAGCTGCTCTTCGATAAACGGTCTAAATCCTTTACGTAGGTGAATCGTAGGTAACAGGGTGTCTTTTGCCTGCTCCAAGCCTAAGATAAGGTGTTGGTGGATTTTTTCTGGGCGTAGCTCTGGTGATTGCCAGTAGCTTTTTTCAACTCGCTTGGTATGCAGCAGGGTGATCTCTTTTACCCCAAGTGCGGTTACGTGCTCTAACGTACGAGCCAGCATCCTGGGGCGAGGCAGGGCTAGCACCAGATGTACAGGCAGCGGAGGTGGCGGCAGCTCCTCTAGGCTTTCTAACGAGAAAACAGCCTGTTCACTGCTTAGCTCAACCAGTTTAGCTTTACCCATGTTGCCACCTTGGATACCGATACTAAAGTTTTCGCCCGCACTGGCACGGTGCACTTCGATTAAGTGTTTGAGGCGTCGTGCGTCGGTAATGCGGGCGTAGCGGTTGGCCCCTATGTCATCAGGGGCAATTAGAATCAGGTTCATGTGGTCGTCTATTGGTCAAAAGAGAGGCTCGCTTAACGCTGCGAATCAGTTAAGCTGGCTTGCATGAGCGTGTGTTGCAGGCACAATATCAGCAACGGCGACAAAAGCCTCTATCGCGTTTAAGGAGATACGCAGTGCGCGTAATTCGCAAGTATGCCAACCGCAGATTATACGATACTCAACAAAGCCGTTATGTAACGCTTGAGGATTTACGACGTTTAATTATCGAAGAAGAGCCTTTCCGCGTCGAGGATGCTAAAAGCGGCGAAGACTTAACGCGCACGATTCTGTTGTCGATCATCATCGAGCAAGAACAAGCAGATAACGAGGCAGAGGTGTTTTCCAATGACCTACTGGCTCAGTTAATCCGTGTCTATGATATGTCATCGCCTCTACCTTTAGCGAGGTACCTTGAGCAAGGTACTCAGCTAATGCTAGAGCAACAGAAGCGTATGCAAACCCAGTGGAAGCAGGCCATGCGTCACTCTCCTATAGAGTTTATGCGCGAACTGGCAGAAGAAAATATGCGTTTTTGGCAGAATGCGCTAAATCAATCGCCCCACGCGGAAGATGATGAGAGTGAAGATAAAAAAAGCTGATGTTGTCGGCCACTAAGCCGCTACTTGTCGATACCGCCTAGATATCAGGCTTCTAATTACTCATCAATCCACTTGGGGCAGCGTTGTGGCATAATGTGCGCCATAAGCGCTCTCCCGTTTAAGAAGGATGAACATGAAAGTTTTGATGATAGGTGGCGGTGGCCGTGAACATGCACTGGCATGGAAATTGGCACAATCAAACGATGTTGAGCAGGTGTTTGTTGCTCCTGGTAATGCGGGAACGGCAACAGAGCCCGCACTTACTAATATTGATATTGCCGCTACTGATTTGGCCGGTTTAGTCGCGTTTGCCCAGCGCGAACAAGTTGGCCTAACCGTTGTGGGACCTGAAGCCCCTTTGGTTGAGGGGGTTGTTGACCGCTTTAAAGCTGCGGGCTTGACAATTTTTGGGCCGACTCAAAAAGCTGCCCAGTTGGAAGGTTCAAAATCGTTCACTAAGGATTTCTTGGCCCGTCATAAGATTCCCACGGCCGATTATCAAACCTTTACCGCAGTAGAACCAGCGTTAGCCTACCTGGCGGAAGTTGGTGCGCCAATCGTGATAAAAGCGGATGGCCTGGCCGCCGGTAAAGGCGTGATTGTTGCGATGAGCGAGGCTGAAGCAGAAATAGCAATTCGAGATATGCTTGAGGCTAACGCCTTTGGTGATGCTGGTGCTCGGGTCGTCATTGAGGAGTTTCTTGAGGGCGAAGAGGCAAGCTTTATCGTCATGGTGGATGGGGAGAATGTGGTTCCCATGGCCACCAGCCAAGATCACAAACGCGCCTATGATGGCGATACCGGTCCGAATACCGGAGGCATGGGAGCCTACTCCCCAGCGCCAGTGGTTACCCCCGAGGTAGATGCACGTATTATGGAGCAAGTTATTCTGCCCACAGTACGAGGCATGGCGGAAGAAGGGAATGCATATACGGGCTTTCTGTATGCCGGCCTTATGATTGATTCTGCAGGCAATCCTAAAGTGATTGAGTACAACTGCCGTTTTGGTGACCCTGAAACTCAGCCCATCATGCTACGCTTGACCTCCGATTTTGCGGCGCTTTGCTTAGCTGGTGCGAATGGAGAACTGGCTGGTAAACAGTGCGAGTGGGATAGCCGAGCAGCGGTAGGCGTTGTGATGGCGGCGGGTGGTTACCCCGGTAGCTACCGTAAAGGCGATGTTATTCATGGCTTAGCGGATGCTGAAGAAGCGCAATGTAAAGTTTTCCATGCGGGAACTACACAAACAGCTCAAGGCGATATCGCTACAGCAGGGGGGCGGGTGCTGTGTGTAACTGCATTAGGTGAAAGTGTTTCAGAAGCACAGCGGCAAGCCTACCAAGGGGTCGATGCAATTCGCTGGGAGGGCGTTGAGTACCGTCGCGATATCGCATTTCGTGCGATTGCCCGGGAAGAGTAAAAACCACAACCCCTTTGTCACTGCATCTTCTCACCTATAAGGAGCCATGTATGGAGCGTGTTACGCTGGATTTTCCTGCGGCAGCGGTTATTCATTGTCATCCCTTAACGGTGCGAGTAACTGATATGAACTATAGTCGGCATCTAGGGCACGACGCCCTGGTGTCGCTGCTTCATGAGGCTAGGGTTCACGCTTTTGCAGCGCTTGGCTTACCCGAATGGGATATGCAAGGCTACTCAAGTGTAGTAGTAGATCTCGCGGTACAGTACCAGCATGAGGCTCGCTGGCCAGATGCGCTGGTAATTGAAACTGCTGTGCCTGAACCAGACGGTAAAGCGCTTACGATATACCAGCGCATTCGCAACCCAGAGGCAAATAAAGTGGTGGCAACCGCCAGGGTCAACCAGTTGCTACTGGACCTGTCTACTGGACGGCCGGTTGATGTGCCTGAGAAGGTCAGACAGGCCCTAGCGCAAGCGAGGGGTGTCTAATGTCTCGGGAGTACCCAATCATTGGGATTACTGGCTCTTCAGGCGCTGGCACCACGACGGTTAGGCGTAGTTTTGAGCGTATGTTCCTTCGTGAAGATGTGCATGCTGCGATGGTGGATGGTGATGCTTTCCACCGTTATACCCGTGATGATTTGCAGCGCATGTTTCGTGAAGAGCCTGAGCGTAAAGATGAGCTTTCTCACTTTGCTGTAGAGGCCAATCTGCTGGATCGGTTGGAAGGGCTGTTTATTGAATATGGTGAACACGGAACGGGGACTTTTCGTCACTATATTCACGCAGAAGATAAGCAGAAAATTGAAGCAGGCTACCGTATTGGCACCTTTACCGAGTGGCAGTCGTTACCCTGTGGCACTGACCTGCTTTTTTATGAGGGACTACATGGTGGGTTAGTGACCCATGAGTATGATATTGCTCGCCATGTTGATCTGTTGGTAGGAGTCGCGCCTACAATGAATCTGGAGTGGATCCAGAAAATTGACCGCGACACTAAGCTGCGTGGATACTCTCAAGAAGCGGTCATTGATACTATTTTGGGCCGTATGGATGACTACGTGCGCTATATCCAGCCTCAATTTTCCCGTACGCATATTAATTTTCAGCGTGTACCTACGGTGGATACCTCGAACCCTTTCGAAGTGCAGGACATTCCTACTGACGCCGAATCGTTTGTTGTGATTCGGTTCAGAGACCCATCAACAGTAGACTTCCCCTGGTTATTAGCGATGATTAAAGACGCCTTTATGACTCGCCCACACACGTTAGTAGTTCCAGGTGCGCGTATGTCACTTGCGATGGAGTTAATATTAGCGCCACTGGTACGCCATTTGCTGGCCCAGCGACGTTTTCGTTAGCCTGATACTATTCTTCGATCATACGACTATTTTGCTCTCTACACTCTCTTACAACAATGAAGGAGGCCGCTATGGAGTGCCTGTTCTGTAAAATTATTAACCGCGAAATTCCCGCGGATATCGTCTTTGAGGATGAGTACGTCCTCGCCTTTAACGACATAAACCCTCAAGCACCTACCCACCAGCTGATTATCCCTAAAAAGCATATAGCTACGCTAAACGATATTCAGCCCGAGGATTTGGCTATCATTGGTCGCTTGCAATATACCGCGGCGTATTTAGCTAAGCAGCAGGGGTTCGCGGATGATGGCTATCGTGTTGTCATGAACTGCAACGAAATGGGTGGCCAAACGGTTTACCATATTCATATGCATTTAATGGGTGGGCGTCAGTTTACCTGGCCAGCTGGCTAAAATTGTATACGCACGCCTGCACACTGCTTAACGGAGTAAGCGCTATGATGGATCGTCAGATGAGTCGTTCAGATCGTCTAATTACTCATATGGATAATGCCTTACGCACGTTGGTGCCTAATGCAGTTATTGCGCGACGAGTTGATCCTTCTGCCGCAGTGGCAGAAATGGCGCTTGACGATGTTGAAAGACGTCATGTGGCTGGTGTCGTACGAGCGGCACACCTTGCTACAGTAAGCGTGCAGGGGTTCTGTCAAGGGCAAATGGCGCTTATCAAATTACCTGCATCGCGGCGACAAGTTGAGCCTTCGCAACAGGAAACAATCGACCATCTTGCCTGGTGTAACCAGCGGCTTGTCCAACTCAATAGCCGCACTAGCTATTTTATGCCTGCCTGTTATGGCGTATCGCTGGGCTTGGGGTTAACAGCTGGTGCTATAAGCGATCGTTTTGGCTTGGGAGTGGTTGCTGTTACAAAAGAGCTCATTAGCCAACAGTTAAATGAGCAATCGACTCAGTTACCTGAAGGTGATCAGCGCTCTCGGACCCTTTTTCGGCAGATGGCCGCGGACAATCGGCATCATGCGCAACTTGCCGTGGAAGCCAGTGGTACTCGCTTTCCTGCACCGATCAAGTGGGGAATTCGCATTTGTACAGGTGGTATCTTGAAAGTGGCTTACTACACTTAGCTTTTTGGTTTGCGCTGCTCCTTGACGGATGGCGGAATATAGCCAACCATCAATAGAGTCAAGGCGGCAATAAAAGAAAGACGTCGGCGAGGTAGGCAGGTAGGGGCCTCAGCAGTGCTAGCGAGATGCTTCTAAGAGCTAGGTACCTGCAAAGGCCAAAGGCCAGCGCTTCTAGTTATTGCTTCTACAACAGCTTGGTTGAGAGGATCAACGTAGGCTATAGCACAAACGTCACCATGGAAAAGGAGTAAGACGATGCTAGGTAATGCAATGCTATTTTTGATTATCGCCATTATTGCGGGGGTGTTAGGCTTCTCAGGTATTGCCGGGGTAGCTTCAACCATTGCGCAAGTCTTGTTCGCGATCTTTCTCATTCTGTTTTTGGTGTCGTTGTTCACCGGTCGTCGCCGCTGAAGTAACCAAAGATTAATGAAAAGCCCCTGATTAGGGGCTTTTTTGCTGCTTAGGCACTTTGTCTGCTACAGGCGAGGAGGGGACGCTTTAAGCGTCAATCCGCTTGTACTTCATGCGCTTGGGAGTGTCGTTGCCAACCCGCTTTTTATGATCTTCTTCATACTCTGTGTAGTTGCCATCGAAGAATACCACCTCTGAATCCCCTTCAAATGCCAGAATATGCGTGGCAATACGATCCAGGAACCAGCGGTCATGCGAAATCACCATTGCACAGCCAGGGAAGGCCAGTAGGGCTTCTTCAAGAGCGCGTAGGGTCTCAATGTCCAGGTCATTAGAAGGCTCATCCAGCAGCAATACGTTAGCGCCTTGCTTTAACGTTTGTGCAAGCTGAAGGCGACCGCGTTCGCCGCCCGAGAGCTCATCTAAGCGTTTCTGCTGGTCGTTACCCTTGAAGTTGAAGCGGCCAACGTAAGCACGAGAAGAGACTTCATAGCCATTAATATTGAGAATATCTTGACCATCTGATACTGCTTCCCAAACGGTCTGCTTGTCATCTAACGCATCGCGAAGCTGCTCCACGTAAGCGATATTGACTGTTTCGCCGATAATGACTTCGCCTTCGTCGGGCTGCTCTTTGCCAGTGATTAGCTTGAACAGCGTTGACTTACCTGCCCCGTTGCCGCCAACGATGCCAACAATGGCCCCTTGAGGAATGGTAAACGAAAGGTCTTGGTAGAGCAGTTTTTCATCAAAACGTTTGGCCACGTTATGAAACTCAACGACCTTGTCGCCAAGGCGTGGGCCAGGCGGAATGTAGATTTCATTGGTTTCATTACGTTTCTGAAAGTCGCCCGACTGCATTTCTTCAAAACGGTTAAGGCGAGCCTTGCTCTTCGCCTGGCGTCCTTTAGCGTTACTGCGTACCCACTCAAGCTCGTGCTTAATCGCTTTTTGGCGAGTGGCTTCCTGCTTGGCTTCCTGGGAGAGGCGCTGATCTTTCTGCTCAAGCCACTGAGAATAGTTGCCTTCGAAGGGGATGCCTTGGCCACGATCCAGCTCTAAAATCCAGCCCGCGACATTATCAAGGAAATAACGGTCATGGGTAATGGCGACGACGGTGCCGTTGTAGTCATGCAGGAAGCGTTCGAGCCATGCTACCGACTCTGCATCCAAGTGGTTGGTAGGCTCGTCGAGCAGCAGCATGTCAGGGCTGGAAAGTAGTAAGCGGCAGAGGGCTACGCGGCGACGTTCACCGCCCGATAAGTTGCCTACCTTGGCATCCCAGGGGGGGAGACGTAGCGCTTCGGCAGCGACTTCAAGCTTACGCTCCAGGTTGTGGGCATCAGCAGCTTCGATGATGTTCTCAAGGCGTGCTTGCTCGCTTGCTAGGGCATCGAAATCGGCATCAGGCTCGGCGTAGGCAGCGTACACTGCGTCCAGCTTCTCTTGGGCTTCTTTAATCGCGCCTAAAGCCTCTTCGACGGTATCGCGAACACTCTTTTCGTCGTCAAGCTGTGGCTCCTGGGGGAGGTAGCCTACATTGATGCCTGGCATCGGACGAGCTTCACCTTCAAACTCTTTATCGACACCGGCCATGATGCGTAGCAGTGTGGACTTACCTGAACCGTTCAAGCCGAGAACACCAATTTTGGCGCCTGGGAAAAACGACAGTGAAATGTCCTTGAGAATTTGCTTTTTGGGCGGCACAACTTTGCCAACCCGGTTCATGGTGAATACGTATTGCGCCATGGAAGTCCGTTTGGTTGATGGAAAAAAGAGGCTCAGCTGCGTGCTGGCTTAAGACGTAGATGATAGTGCTCAGCGCAAACAAAGACCAGAATAGCAGCGTAAAAGGCGCTATTCTGGATTCTGGGTGCAGCAGTACTTTTAAAGAAGCTATTGATTAAGGAAGCTGTCGATTAAAGAAGCTGCCGAGCTAATGAAACAATCCAGGAAGCGAGCTTCCTCAGATTTAAACAACGTTTAACTAGCAGTAGGTTGGGGAAATTAAACCCAAAGCGAGAGCTTGTTAAAATTTTGAGTGTCGTGTCGACTAACTACTCTTCTTCATCCCAATCATCTTCAATAGCACGCTGTAATCTACGCTCTTCAAGCCATGCTTCTACCTGGCGGCGAGCACGTAGCGTATCTGCTTTGCTGGGTTTGCTTTTGCCATAATGGTCATCGTTGACAGCATCCAAGTTATCAAACTCATCAGTATCAAGCGCATCGGCGGTGTAGGTTTCACGATTTAAGGGGTCACGGCTCATGGTATGCCCTCCAACCCAAGCCGGCACGCCGGCATCACAGTGGCTTCCTGTCTAATACCTTGCTAGCCAACACATTACTAGCACGGCGATTGGTCAAGAAGCTCCCAGCACGTCAGTGTTTCATGAGTGCTTAGCCGCTATATAGCGTCGCTCGGGTTGAAATGCAAGTTAATATTTTTGATTTTTGTAAGTTTTATCTACTCAGCTTGCCTCTGTTGCTGTAGATCGGCAAGTGCCAGTTGGGCTTCAACGCGTTCTGTCACGTCTTTTTGAACGCCAATGTAATACATCAAATTATCGGCTTCATCGTAGACGGGAGTGATCGATAGCTCATTCCAAAACATCGTGCCGTCTTTACGGTAGTTGCGCAGCACTTCCCGCGAAGGGCGGCCATCTTTCATTGCTTCCCTGATAGATACAAGGGCGTCTTGATCGCGGTCTTCATTTTGTAAAAAACGGCAGTCGCGATAAAGAATTTCATCGGCACTATAGCCGGTCAGCCGCTCAAACCCTTTGTTAACATAGATAAGTATATGCTCGTCGCCTTCTTGCTCTGCAACGACAATGCCATCTTCTGAAGCGTCAACAATGCGTTCGAGTAGCTCCGGGCTAATTAAGGGAGATCGTTTCATCAATGGTTTCCTGTTTCTGCTCTCATTCTTCCCTAGCCATGGCGCTGTCTACCAACGTAGGCCTATTTATGGTTATGCAGGCCTATGTAGCATTTCCAATCACCAAACAATTTCAGACCACAAAATAAAGGTAGAGTAGCAAACGGCTAACTACCGCTGCCTATCTCACCATCATGGCGACCGTTGCCATGCATTGCAATCCGCTATTGCTATCAATTAGGACTATCTCATGGTCCTATCTCTAGGGCTTTGTTCATTAGTACTTTATTCATTAGTACTTTGCTCATTAGTACTTTGCTCATTAGTACTTTGCTCATAGGGCTGTTTGTTAGGGATCTCTTTGAAGGCTGTTCATGAGGGCTGACCATAAAAGCTATTTGCTAGTAGCCTTCTGGACCCAGCTATAACCAGTGAGGGAGGCGTAGGGTAGTTATGGGGGGCGTAGGTCTCGTCTTGTATACCGTCGCACATGTGGCTGTGTTCTTCTCCTGTCAGCTGCTCATGCCAGCAAGATTGAGATGCGCGATGTTGGGCCATGGTGGTTCCTTGGCAGTTGCTAATATAAGGTGACAGAATTACTGCTAGAAAGCCTTAATAACATGCACAGAGGGGACGGGGATGTCTCGCATTCAAATTCGTTATTGTACGCAATGTCAGTGGCTGCTACGTAGTGCTTGGTACGCTCAAGAATTACTCTCAACGTTTGGTGAACGCTTGTCTGAAGTGGCGCTTGCACCCTCCCATGGGGGGACATTTGAAATATGGTGTGATGGTGAGTTGCTATGGGAGCGTAAACGCGACGGTGGGTTTCCAGATATCAAATCCCTTAAGCAGCAGGTCCGAGACCATATCGAACCAAGCCTCAATTTAGGGCATCTTGACCGATGAGTCAGGATCGCCAAGCAGTTTTATACGGACTAGGAGCCGTTGCATTGTGGTCTACTGTTGCCACTGCCTTCAAAGTTGCCCTTACCTGGATGAGCCCATTAGAGCTAATGTGGTTGGCCGCGCTGGTATCTTGGATGCTGATGGGAGCATTAGTGATAAAGCAAGGCAATCTAACGTGGGCGCTACGCAGTGGCTGGAAGACTGCTGCTTGGGCGGGGTTAATGAACCCGGTTGCCTATTATCTAGTGCTTTTTGCTGCTTATGATCGGTTACCTGGGCAAGAGGCAATGGCGCTGAACTATACGTGGGCGCTGGCGATGGCATTCTTGGCTGTACCTATATTAGGTCAGCGCTTAAAGCGCCTAGATGTGCTTGCGGGTCTGGTTGCTTATTCTGGCGTTTGGGTGATTGCGACGCGCGGCCATGTCGTAAACGTCGCTTTTGAAGACCCTTTAGGTGTAGCGTTGGCGCTAGCGTCGACACTACTTTGGGCTCTCTACTGGTTACTCAATGTAAAGGATGCGCGCCAGCCATTAATCGCGCAGTGGCAAAATTTTAGTGTTGGGTTGCCCGTGCTAACCATCTTACTGCTGTTAGGACCTGGCTTTAGGTGGCATGGGTGGCCTGCCATTGGAGCGGGTGTATACGTTGGTCTCTTTGAAATGGGCGTTGCTTTCATACTTTGGCAAATGGCGGTGCAACAAGTCTCCCGTACAGCCAAAGTGTCTAACCTTATTTTCCTATCTCCCCCTGTTTCATTGCTGCTGCTTTATTTTGTGGTGGGTGAGCCACTGCTAGTGTCAACGCTTGTAGGTTTAGTGTTGATTTTATTCGGGCTTGCGCTGCAGCAGCTGCCTGCTCGCCGACTAGTCAAAATCGAATGAAAATGTTTTTTTAGGCATTTTATTGTAAATTTTTGCGACTTTTGGTTTCATGGCGCCCATGATAACGCTAATGCAATTAAATTAAGTTGGTTTAACGACGCTGATGCTTATTTCTGAGGTGCTTTTGTTGGGTGCTGAAAAAGCATGCTGTTTCTCGTTAAGAGCAGGAAACGTTCACTGGGGATCATGGCTATGAAAGGCAACGTTACAATGAAATTGAAAAACTTATTTTTACATCGCGCTTTCCGGCCTTTGGCGGTCACTACATTGGCCCTGTTCCCTCTGTCTGCGATGGCACAGTCGCTGCCGGCAAGTTTGTACGCTCCAGGTACTACGGATCTATCAAGCACCATTCAACAAACCATCATTACAAATCCTCAAGTCAATGCTGCCTGGTCGAATTTTAGCGCTTCAGGTAGCGATGTTAGAGGTGCCAGAGGTAACTACCTACCTACTGTTGATGTGACTGCAGGTGTTGGTCGGCAAGATCAGCAAAATGATGGGCGCGGTAGCTACAGCTCAGACTTTGCAGAATTAACGCTCAACCAGATGGTATTTGATGGCTTTGCTACACGTAGCGAAGTTGAGCGCTTAAGCCGCACTAGATTGATTGCATACTTTGAGTTACTTGGTGCCAGTGAAGAGATCACTCTTGAAGCTTTTCGGGCGTATGTCGATGTGCTCCGCCATCGAGAATTAGTTCGCTTAGCTCAAGATAACTATCGGGAACACCAGCGTGTTTTTCGGCAAATTGAAGAGCGAACTCTCTCCGGTGCTGGTCGGGGTGTTGATTTAGAACAGATAAGCGGTCGGCTGGCGCTTGCTGAATCCAACCTGATGTCTGAGGCCTCAAACCTTCACGATGTGACGGCTCGTTTTCAGCGCATCGTTGGAACGCTGCCAGCACAAAATATGCTGCCAGCCCCTTCGCTGGCTAATGACTTACCGGGAGATGTAAGCCAGGCGATAGAAATGGCTTTTCAGGGTAATCCTGAGTTCCATGCAGCCATTGAGAATATCGCTGTGAAGCGGGCTGAGCTAGAGGGCGCGCGGTCAGCCTATATGCCGCGTTTGGACATCCAAGGTCGCACTGGAACCAATAATCAAAGCGATTCGGTTTCGGGCCGACGGGATGAGCATAGCATCCAGCTGGTAGCCAGCATGAACCTGTACCGTGGCGGTTCCGATCAAGCTGCATTTAATGCAGCGACTACGCGTATTGAGCAGGCTGAAAACCAGCGTGAAACAGCTTGTACAAATGTTAGGCAGACCACGCAAATTGCTTACAATGATACTCAACGTCTAAGTGAGCAGTTGAATTATCTTAATGAGCACCGCCAATCGATTGACCGAGTGCGGGGGGCCTATCAGCAGCAGTTTGATATTGGGCAACGCACTTTGTTGGATGTTCTAGACAGTGAGAATGAGTTTTTTGAGGCCAGTCGTGCCTACTCCAATGCACAGTTCGATTTGACCTTGGCGCAGGCACGCACCCTTGCGGCGATGGGTAAATTAATGCAAACGCTGCAAGTAACACGGGATGATATCCCGACCCTTAGCGAGCTTGGTTACGAGGGTATGGCAGAAAATATAAGAATGGCGTGCGCTGTGGATGGTCCGCGTGGTTTTACACTGGATGATTTCACTCGTGGAATCTCTGCGCTTCCTGGTGAGGCCCGTTAATCAATATGTCTTCGTTATGATATGAAGACTATAGTTTGAGGTTTCTGTGACGCAAAGTAAGCTGACAGTATCTGGGGCCACTTCTATTAAAGAGCAATCATCCACCGATGAGTTGCTGGAGTGTTTAAAAACAGTTGCTTCTTATCATCAGCATGAGGTGTCACATGAAGCCTTAAAGGCTGGCTTACCTTTGGAAGAAGGTAAGCTTATTCCATCGGTATTTGCACGGGCGGCTTCGCGGGCGGGGTTAACCGCCAGAATTGTGAAAAGCAATTTATCGGCACTAAACCCTGCCCTGTTTCCGATGATCCTGTTGCTGGAGCCTGGCCGTGCTTGTGTGCTTTTAGGGCTGGACCTCAAGCAGCAAAAGGCCCGAGTTATCTTCCCGGAACTTTCAGAGGCCGATATTGAGGTGTCTTTGGAAGAGCTTTATTCCGCGTATAGTGGAGAGGCAATTTATGTACGCCCTAAGTTTCGCGTAGACAGCAGCTCTGAGCCTGGAGTTAAAAAGAACCGGAACCAGCACTGGTTCTGGGGTGTTATTAGTGAAAATAGGCGGCTATACCGCGATATTTTGTTTGGCTCTATCGCGATCAATTTGTTTGCAATAGCAATGCCACTATTTGTGCTCAACGTCTATGACCGGGTAGTGCCAAACCAAGCGACCGAAACATTGTGGGTACTCGCTTGGGGTATCTTTATTGTGCTGTGTTTTGACTTAGTACTGCGCTTAATGCGCAGTAGTTTTGTTGATTTAGCTGCTAGCCGAGCCGATGTGAAGCTTTCCTCTTCCATCATGGCCAAAGTGTTGGGGATGCGTTTAGAAGAACGGCCTGCCTCTACAGGGTCGTTCACTGCCACGCTGCAATCGTTTGAATCAGTGAGAGCGTTTATTGGCTCCGCAACGGTTGTCGGCATTGTGGATTTACCTTTTGTGCTGCTTTTTGCGGCCATTATCGCGTTAATTAACCCATGGTTAGTGCTGCCTGTGCTAGCAGGGATTGTATTTGTGCTGCTCTACGCCCTGGCAGCGCAGAGTAAGCTACATGAGCTTTCACAAACCACATGGGAAGTGGGGGCACAGCGTAATGCGCTACTGGTTGAGTCGGTTTCGCAGCTTGAAAATGTGAAAGCATTAAGGGCGGAAAGCCGTATTCAGCGCCATTGGGAAAAAGCTTCTGCTTTTCTATCCAGAACGGCAGCGCAGCTCCGCTTGGTGAGTACATCAGTATCTAATGTCGCCCAGTGGGCGCAGCATAGCGTAGCGGTGTGCGTAATAATTGTTGGGGTCTACCAGATCATCGATGGAAACCTGACTCAGGGTGGGTTAATTGCTGCCTATATGCTGTCCTCTCGCGCCATGGCACCGATTAGTCAAGCGGCTGCTTTGTTGGCTCAGTATCATCAATCTTCGACAGCACTAGAGTCGTTGAATAAAGTGATGGATAAGCAGGTTGAGCGCCGTGAAGGTAAAGCCTACGTAGAGAAACCCAGTGTCGCTGGTAGCATTCGTCTAGAAAAAGTGACATTACGTTATCCAAATGAAGAGAGGGAGGCGCTGCGAGACGTTTCGATTTCAATAAAGGCGGGCGAAAAAGTTGCCTTACTTGGCCGAATTGGCTGCGGTAAATCTTCTCTCAATAAGCTTGTATTGGGTTTTTACCAACCCACTTCAGGTGCTGTATTGGTTGATAACGTTGATATTCGTCAGCTGGATCCGCTCCAATTGCGTCGCCACATTGGCTATGTACCTCAAGATGTTAGCCTTTTTGCTGGCTCATTACGCGACAATATTGTGGCAGGCGGGGGGAGCGATCGCGTTGATGATGAGGCTCTGCTTAGAGCCATCGCAATCGCTGGGTTGGAGCCGCTAGTTAATAGTCACCCTAATGGGGCCGATCTTCAGGTAGGCGAACGCGGGCAAGCACTTTCTGGTGGGCAGAAGCAGGCGGTCGCCATTGCCAGGGCGCTTGTGCAAGATCCGCCCATCTTATTATTAGATGAGCCAACTAGCTCGATGGACAACGCCAGTGAAGAGGCGTTTAAAGCCAACCTCACCAATGTATCCGCAGGAAAAACGATATTGGTGGTGACTCATCGCACCTCATTACTTTCTCTTGTGGATCGCATCATTGTCATGGATGCCGGTAAAGTGGTAGCTGATGGCCCCCGTGACACCGTGGTTGAAGCATTGCGCAAAGGGCAGATTGGGAGGGCATCGTAATGGCTAAAAAAACCTCCTCAACCCCGGAGCAGAAAGGCTTCGAAGCAATAGGGCGTTTTTCAGAAAAAGGTCAAAAACCGTTTCGTCCTTTTATTGACCGTCTATTTGCACGGCGTGTTACCTCTGCGCACTTAAATCGTGACTGGGCAAGTGATACTGATTGGGCGCGGATGCAGCAAGAACCTATTCGTGCTCGTCTATTTCTCTATACCGTTTTGCTTACCTTTATTGCGCTGCTCTTATGGGCATATTTTGCTCCGATTGATGAAGTTACCCGTGGAACCGGGCGGGTGATTCCCGCTAGCCAGCTGCAGCGTATCCAGTCGTTTGATGGCGGGGTGGTTCAGCAGATTATGGTAAGAGAGGGGCAGGTGGTAAGTGCAGGCGAAGTACTTATGCAGATTGACCCTACTCGCTTTGTTTCTGACTTTCGAGAAAATCGGGCGCAAGGTTTTGCGCTTGAGGCGCGTGCAGAGCGTTTGCGCGCTTTGGCTACGGATTCGGCCTTTGAGCCGGGTGATGAGTTGCGTCAGGAAGTACCCAATATTGTGATGCAAGAGCGCGAAGTGTACGAAAGTAGGCGCGAGGAGCTTAGAGAGCAGGAAACCGTGCTGAATGATCGTATTAGACAGCGCAGAGAAGAGCTAAGAGAGGCTCAGGCGCGTCGAGATACTGCACAGCGTGAAGCGAATATGGCGAGTCAAGAACTGAACTTAACTCGCCCCCTACTTACCTCAGGCGCTGTATCAGAAGTGGAAGTGCTTCGCCTGCAGCGTGAGGTTTCCAGAGCCACCGGCGAGCGAAGCCAAGCCGATGCGGCTGTATCACGCTTGCAAGCTGCTGTAGAGGAAGCACAAACACAGCTACGTGAGTTGGGGGCAGAGCGAAGGAGCGAGTGGCGTCATGACTTGGCCCAAGTTCTAGGTGATCTCAATGCGTTGCAACAATCGGGGACGGGCTTGCAAGATCGAGTGCGGCTGACTGAAATCCGCTCTCCGGTTGACGGTATTGTCCAGAGGCTTCATATCAACACCATTGGGGGAGTTGCTCAGCCGGGCCAAGAAGTCGTCGAAATTGTTCCCAGTGATGAGCAGTTACTGGTAGAAGCGCGGATCGCCCCCCAAGATATTGCATTTTTGCACCCTGGCCAGCCAGCAACTATCAAGCTGACTGCTTACGACTATGCCATTTATGGGGGGCTGCAAGCCGAGCTTGATCACATCAGTGCAGACACCATCACTGATGATGATGGCAATACTTTCTACTTGGTACGCGTGCGCAGCTCGGAAGATAAAAATATCGCTGAGCGACTTCAGGTAATTCCGGGGATGACGGCACAGGTAGATATTGTGACAGGTAAGCGAACGGTGATGCAGTTCTTGCTAAAACCGGTTTTAAGAGCATGGCGAGATTCCATGGGGGAGCGCTAATGAAGCACTGGTTTATAACAGCAGATGGCAGCCTAAAAGCTCGCTGGAAAAAAGCGTTTCCGAACACTGCTGCATCCACGCCTGATTCATTGGTTGGCCAGGTTCAGCCCAACGATATAGTTTGGTTGCTAACAACAGTTGAGGAGTGGAGCTCTCTCATTGATGTGGCTACCAAGCTAGGAGCAATCACGGTAGTGATGAGTTACGCGCCTGATGATCGCGAAGCCTTGAAAGCGCTTGACCTTGGGGCAAGGGGTTATGTGCATACGCTGGCTGCCCCTGAGGTGCTAAAGCAAGTCGCACTTGTGGTAGCGAATCAGGGGGTCTGGGTTGGACAAGCGTTGCTTGCAAAAGTTATAGGCGGGTCATTCAAAGCGCTACAGCAGCGAAGTGAAAGAGGTGCTAATCATTCCAGTGAGAGTTTGGAGCTATTGACCGAACGGGAGCGGGTTGTAGCACGAGCAGTTGCGCAGGGAGCTACTAACAAAGAGGTGGCTCGTCAGTTGAATATTACTGAACGAACGGTGAAGGCTCATTTGAGCGCTATTTTCAGAAAGCTAGTAGTGCGTGATCGTCTGCAGCTAATGTTAAAGCTCTCCGCTCTAACTCAATAACTCGCTTCTTTTTTCAACAAGGGTTTCGCCGTGAGGGTGAAGCCCTTTTTTTACGCCTCTATTTCATGTCCAACGGTACAATATTTATCGCTAGCTATTTCCCCTATCCTCTGCCCATAAGCCGTACTTTAAACTAGCCCAGGTACCCATATCAGGTGCCAGCAGTGTGCTAGCAAGCGGCCCCCTTTTTGTTATCGAGGAACAATTTCATGGCAGCGGCTACCGTCATATCCATTACAGGCCAAGCTTGGGCGCGCGACGAAAGTGGTAATTTACGCGAGCTCCGCATTGGGGATGTCTTACAAGAGGGTGAGACGCTCATTACCTCAAATAATGGTCGGGTAGAGCTAGATTTTGCTGACAGTAGCGGTGCCAATGTTATTGAAGGTGGCCAATCAGTTGTTGTGACACCTGAACTAGATAGCGATCTCATCGTAGCTACGGAAGACGCCAGTGTACGAGATGGTGATCTTGAGGCTCTTCTGGCGGCTTTGGAAAATGAAGAGGGTGATCTTCTAGAACTGCTAGACGCTACAGCTGCCGGGGGGGCAGGTGGCGGCGGCGGTGATGGGCACAGTTTCGTTCGAGTGGCGCGTATTGCTGAAGAAACTGACCCGCTAATTTTTAGTACCGAAGGTGGCCTTGAATCAGGCGAGTTTATTGAATTTGGTGGGGGCGGTGTAGCAGCTGCAGTAGACATAGATGATGCAGACGCGGATGCTGACGCAGATGCGGATGCGGATGCGGATGCGGATGCGGATGCGGATGCTGACGCCGACGCCGACGCCGACGCTGATGCGGATGCCGACGCAGATGCTGACGCCGATGCAGATGCAGACGCTGATGCGGATGCTGACGCCGACGCTGATGCAGATGCGGACGCAGATGCCGATGCGGACGCCGATGCGGATGCCGACGCTGATGCGGATGCTGACGCTGACGCTGACGCTGACGCTGACGCAGATGCAGATGCAGATGCAGATGCAGATGCAGATGCAGATGCGGACGCGGATGCTGACGCCGATGCCGATGCCGATGCCGATGCCGATGCTGATGCTGATGCTGATGCTGATGCGGACGCTGATGCAGATGCGGATGCTGATGCAGACGCCGACGCAGACGCCGACGCCGACGCCGACGCCGATGCGGATGCGGATGCGGATGCGGATGCGGATGCGGATGCCGACGCGGACGCGGACGCGGATGCGGATGCTGATGCCGACGCGGATGCGGACGCGGATGCGGACGCTGATGCTGATGCCGACGCCGACGCCGACGCCGACGCCGATGCGGATGCGGATGCAGATGCCGATGCAGATGCAGATGCAGATGCGGATGCAGATGCGGATGCTGACGCCGATGCAGATGCAGATGCCGACGCGGATGCTGATGCCGATGCCGATGCCGATGCCGATGCCGATGCCGATGCCGATGCCGATGCCGATGCTGATGCCGACGCCGACGCCGATGCAGATGCAGATGCTGACGCTGACGCTGATGCAGATGCGGATGCAGATGCGGATGCAGATGCGGACGCCGATGCGGATGCGGACGCGGATGCGGATGCGGACGCCGATGCGGATGCTGACGCCGATGCAGATGCAGATGCGGACGCCGATGCAGATGCTGATGCTGACGCTGACGCCGATGCGGATGCTGACGCCGATGCAGACGCTGATGCCGACGCCGACGCCGACGCCGATGCCGATGCGGATGCTGACGCCGATGCAGACGCTGATGCTGATGCTGATGCTGATGCTGATGCCGACGCCGACGCCGACGCTGACGCAGATGCAGATGCAGATGCAGATGCCGACGCCGATGCAGATGCTGACGCCGATGCCGATGCCGATGCCGACGCTGATGCTGATGCTGATGCTGATGGGGACGCCGATGCGGACGCAGATGCCGATGCAGATGCCGATGCTGACGCCGATGCCGATGCTGATGCGGACGCTGATGCAGATGCGGATGCAGACGCAGACGCCGACGCAGACGCCGACGCCGATGCTGATGCTGATGCTGATGCTGATGCTGATGCTGATGCGGATGCGGATGCGGACGCTGATGCAGATGCAGATGCGGATGCAGATGCGGATGCTGACGCCGATGCAGATGCCGACGCGGATGCTGACGCGGATGCAGATGCGGATGCCGATGCGGATGCAGATGCGGATGCGGATGCAGATGCAGACGCCGATGCCGATGCCGATGCAGACGCCGATGCAGACGCCGATGCAGACGCCGACGCTGATGCCGACGCAGATGCTGATGCTGATGCTGATGCTGATGCTGATGCGGACGCCGACGCCGACGCCGACGCCGACGCTGATGCGGATGCAGATGCCGATGCCGACGCGGATGCAGATGCAGATGCTGATGCAGATGCAGATGCAGATGCAGATGCAGATGCTGATGCGGATGCCGATGCCGATGCGGATGCAGATGCGGACGCCGATGCAGATGCCGATGCAGATGCAGATGCCGATGCTGATGCCGATGCCGATGCCGATGCAGATGCAGATGCAGATGCAGATGCAGATGCAGATGCCGACGCTGATGCTGATGCTGATGCTGATGCTGATGCTGATGCTGATGCTGATGCAGATGCAGATGCTGATGCAGATGCAGATGCAGATGCTGATGCAGATGCTGATGCAGATGCAGATGCTGATGCAGATGCCGATTCGGATGCTGATGCAGATGCGGACGCCGATGCAGATGCGGACGCTGATGCTGATGCCGATGCTGACGCCGATGCAGATGCCGACGCAGATGCGGACGCAGATGCGGACGCTGACGCTGACGCTGACGCTGACGCTGATGCTGATGCTGATGCAGATGCAGATGCAGATGCTGACGCGGATGCAGATGCCGACGCTGATGCAGACGCCGACGCTGATGCCGACGCAGATGCTGATGCTGATGCGGATGCGGATGCGGATGCGGATGCGGATGCGGACGCCGACGCCGACGCGGATGCGGATGCGGATGCCGACGCTGATGCGGATGCAGATGCCGACGCCGATGCGGATGCGGACGCGGACGCGGATGCCGACGCGGATGCTGACGCTGATGCTGATGCAGATGCAGATGCAGATGCAGATGCAGATGCAGATGCTGATGCTGATGCTGATGCTGATGCTGATGCTGATGCTGATGCTGATGCTGATGCTGATGCCGATGCGGATGCAGATGCGGACGCCGATGCAGATGCAGATGCAGATGCAGATGCCGATGCAGATGCCGACGCTGATGCTGATGCTGATGCTGATGCTGATGCTGATGCTGATGCTGATGCTGATGCAGATGCAGATGCAGATGCAGATGCCGATTCGGATGCTGATGCAGATGCAGATGCGGACGCTGATGCTGATGCCGACGCAGATGCGGACGCAGATGCGGACGCTGATGCGGACGCTGATGCGGACGCTGACGCTGATGCTGATGCAGATGCTGACGCGGATGCAGATGCCGACGCTGATGCAGACGCAGATGCTGATGCTGATGCGGATGCGGATGCGGATGCGGATGCGGATGCGGATGCTGATGCGGATGCTGATGCTGATGCGGATGCCGACGCTGATGCGGACGCTGATGCTGATGCTGATGCAGATGCTGATGCAGATGCTGATGCAGATGCCGATGCGGACGCCGACGCCGACGCCGACGCTGATGCGGACGCAGACGCAGATGCGGACGCAGATGCGGATGCAGATGCTGATGCGGATGCCGACGCCGACGCCGACGCTGATGCAGATGCAGATGCAGATGCAGATGCGGACGCTGACGCTGATGCTGATGCAGATGCAGATGCAGATGCTGACGCGGATGCAGATGCCGATGCAGACGCAGACGCAGATGCTGATGCGGATGCGGATGCAGATGCAGACGCCGATGCCGATGCCGATGCCGATGCCGATGCCGATGCCGATGCCGATGCAGACGCCGATGCAGACGCCGACGCTGATGCCGACGCAGATGCAGATGCTGATGCTGATGCTGATGCTGATGCTGATGCTGATGCTGATGCGGATGCGGATGCGGATGCGGATGCGGATGCGGATGCGGACGCCGACGCCGACGCCGACGCGGATGCGGATGCGGATGCGGATGCGGATGCCGACGCTGATGCGGATGCAGATGCCGACGCCGATGCGGATGCGGACGCGGATGCCGACGCGGATGCTGACGCTGATGCTGATGCTGATGCAGATGCAGATGCAGATGCAGATGCTGATGCTGATGCTGATGCTGATGCTGATGCTGATGCCGATGCGGATGCAGATGCGGATGCAGATGCGGACGCCGATGCAGATGCAGATGCAGATGCAGATGCCGATGCAGATGCAGATGCCGACGCTGATGCTGATGCTGATGCTGATGCTGATGCTGATGCTGATGCTGATGCTGATGCTGATGCAGATGCAGATGCAGATGCCGATTCGGATGCTGATGCAGATGCAGATGCGGACGCTGATGCTGATGCCGACGCAGATGCCGACGCAGATGCGGACGCAGATGCGGACGCTGATGCGGACGCTGATGCGGACGCTGACGCTGATGCTGATGCTGATGCAGATGCTGATGCAGACGCAGACGCAGATGCTGATGCTGATGCTGATGCTGATGCTGATGCGGATGCGGATGCGGATGCGGATGCGGATGCTGATGCGGATGCTGATGCTGATGCGGATGCGGATGCGGATGCTGATGCTGATGCTGATGCTGATGCGGATGCCGACGCTGATGCGGACGCTGATGCTGATGCAGATGCCGATGCGGACGCCGACGCCGACGCTGATGCGGACGCAGACGCAGATGCGGACGCAGATGCAGATGCGGATGCTGATGCTGATGCTGATGCTGATGCGGATGCGGATGCGGACGCCGACGCCGACGCCGACGCCGACGCGGATGCGGATGCGGATGCGGATGCGGATGCGGATGCCGACGCTGATGCGGATGCAGATGCCGACGCCGATGCGGATGCGGACGCGGATGCCGACGCGGATGCTGACGCTGATGCAGATGCAGATGCAGATGCAGATGCAGATGCAGATGCTGATGCTGATGCTGATGCTGATGCCGATGCGGATGCAGATGCGGACGCCGATGCAGATGCAGATGCCGATGCAGATGCAGATGCCGACGCTGATGCTGATGCTGATGCTGATGCTGATGCTGATGCTGATGCTGATGCTGATGCTGATGCTGATGCTGATGCTGATGCTGATGCTGATGCTGATGCTGATGCTGATGCTGATGCTGATGCTGATGCAGATGCAGATGCCGATTCGGATGCTGATGCAGATGCAGATGCGGACGCTGATGCTGATGCCGACGCAGATGCCGACGCAGATGCGGACGCAGATGCGGACGCTGATGCGGACGCTGACGCTGATGCTGATGCAGATGCTGACGCGGATGCAGATGCCGACGCTGATGCAGACGCAGACGCAGATGCTGATGCTGATGCTGATGCTGATGCGGATGCGGATGCTGATGCGGATGCTGATGCTGATGCTGATGCTGATGCGGATGCGGATGCGGATGCTGATGCTGATGCTGATGCGGATGCCGACGCTGATGCGGACGCTGATGCTGATGCAGATGCCGATGCGGACGCCGACGCCGACGCCGACGCCGACGCTGATGCGGACGCAGACGCAGATGCGGACGCAGATGCAGATGCTGATGCTGATGCTGATGCTGATGCTGATGCGGATGCTGATGCTGATGCTGATGCTGATGCTGATGCGGATGCGGATGCGGATGCGGATGCGGATGCCGACGCCGACGCCGACGCTGATGCAGATGCAGATGCAGATGCAGATGCCGACGCCGATGCCGACGCTGATGCAGATGCGGATGCAGATGCGGATGCTGACGCCGATGCAGATGCTGATGCGGATGCTGACGCGGATGCAGATGCGGATGCCGATGCGGATGCAGACGCCGATGCCGATGCCGATGCCGATGCCGATGCCGACGCCGACGCCGACGCGGATGCTGATGCCGACGCGGATGCGGATGCTGATGCTGACGCTGATGCGGATGCCGACGCAGACGCAGACGCCGATGCGGATGCCGATGCCGATGCCGATGCCGATGCCGATGCTGATGCCGATGCCGATGCCGATGCCGATGCCGATGCTGACGCCGATGCAGATGCCGATGCGGACGCAGATGCAGATGCTGACGCCGATGTCGATTTGGAAGCCACCATCACCATCGACACCATCGCCGGTGACGACGTGATCAACGGTGAAGAAGCCACCCAGACCATCACCGTCACGGGTACGGTAGGTGGCGATGCTCGCGAAGGTGACACCGTCACTCTGACCGTGGGCGAAGAGACCTTTACTGGCCAAGTCACCACCGACAGCGCCGGTAACCTGGTCTACGCCATCGATGTCCCAGGATCGCTGCTGGCTGATAACGACAGCGTCACGGCGGAAGTCACAGGTACTGACGAGGCAGGTAACGATTACCGCGCCGAGGCTGACCGTGACTACGGCGTCAACCTGGATGCCACTGCGACGATCACTATCGACACCATCGCCGGTGACGATGTGATCAACGGTGAAGAAGCCACCCAGACCATTACTGTCACGGGTACGGTAGGCGGCGACGCCCGCGAAGGTGACACTGTCACCCTGACCGTGGGCGACGAGACCTTCACTGGCCAAGTCACCACCGACAGCGCTGGCAACCTGATCTACGCCATCGATGTCCCCGGCTCACTGCTGGCGGACAACGACAGCGTTACCGCAGAAGTCACCGGTACCGACGAGGCGGGTAACGACTACCGCGCCGACGCGGACCGTGACTACGGCGTCAACCTGGAGGCCACCGCCACCATCACCATCGACACCATCGCCGGTGACGACGTGATCAACGGTGAAGAAGCCACCCAGACCATCACCGTGACCGGTACCGTCGGCGGCGACGCCCGCGAAGGTGACACTGTCACCCTGACCGTGGGCGACGAGACCTTCACTGGCCAAGTCACCACCGACAGCGCTGGCAACCTGATCTACGCCATCGATGTCCCCGGCTCACTGCTGGCGGACAACGACAGCGTTACCGCAGAAGTCACCGGTACCGACGAGGCGGGCAACGACTACCGCGCCGAAGCGGACCGTGACTACGGCGTCAACCTGGAGGCCACCGCCACCATCACCATCGACACCATCGCCGGTGACGACGTGATCAACGGTGAAGAAGCCACCCAGACCATCACCGTGACCGGTACCGTCGGCGGCGACGCCCGCGAAGGTGACACTGTCACCCTGACCGTGGGCGACGAGACCTTCACTGGCCAAGTCACCACCGACAGCGCTGGCAACCTGATCTACGCCATCGATGTCCCCGGCTCACTGCTGGCGGACAACGACAGCGTTACCGCAGAAGTCACCGGTACCGACGAGGCGGGTAACGACTACCGCGCCGACGCGGACCGTGACTACGGCGTCAACCTGGAGGCCACCGCCACCATCACCATCGACACCATCGCCGGTGACGACGTGATCAACGGTGAAGAAGCCACCCAGACCATCACCGTGACCGGTACCGTCGGCGGCGACGCCCGCGAAGGTGACACTGTCACCCTGACCGTGGGCGACGAGACCTTCACTGGCCAAGTCACCACCGACAGCGCTGGCAACCTGATCTACGCCATCGATGTCCCCGGCTCACTGCTGGCGGACAACGACAGCGTTACCGCAGAAGTCACCGGTACCGACGAGGCGGGTAACGACTACCGCGCCGACGCGGACCGTGACTACGGCGTCAACCTGGAGGCCACCGCCACCATCACCATCGACACCATCGCCGGTGACGACGTGATCAACGGTGAAGAAGCCACCCAGACCATCACCGTGACCGGTACCGTCGGCGGCGACGCCCGCGAAGGTGACACTGTCACCCTGACCGTGGGCGACGAGACCTTCACTGGCCAAGTCACCACCGACAGCGCTGGCAACCTGATCTACGCCATCGATGTCCCCGGCTCACTGCTGGCGGACAACGACAGCGTTACCGCAGAAGTCACCGGTACCGACGAGGCGGGTAACGACTACCGCGCCGACGCGGACCGTGACTACGGCGTCAACCTGGAGGCCACCGCCACCATCACCATCGACACCATCGCCGGTGACGACGTGATCAACGGTGAAGAAGCCACCCAGACCATCACCGTGACCGGTACCGTCGGCGGCGACGCCCGCGAAGGTGACACTGTCACCCTGACCGTGGGCGACGAGACCTTCACTGGCCAAGTCACCACCGACAGCGCTGGCAACCTGATCTACGCCATCGATGTCCCCGGCTCACTGCTGGCGGACAACGACAGCGTTACCGCAGAAGTCACCGGTACCGACGAGGCGGGCAACGACTACCGCGCCGACGCGGACCGTGACTACGGCGTCAACCTGGAGGCCACCGCCACCATCACCATCGACACCATCGCCGGTGACGACGTGATCAACGGTGAAGAAGCCACCCAGACCATCACCGTGACCGGTACCGTCGGCGGCGACGCCCGCGAAGGTGACACTGTCACCCTGACCGTGGGCGACGAGACCTTCACTGGCCAAGTCACCACCGACAGCGCTGGCAACCTGATCTACGCCATCGATGTCCCCGGCTCACTGCTGGCGGACAACGACAGCGTTACCGCAGAAGTCACCGGTACCGACGAGGCGGGCAACGACTACCGCGCCGAAGCGGACCGTGACTACGGCGTCAACCTGGAGGCCACCGCCACCATCACCATCGACACCATCGCCGGTGACGACGTGATCAACGGTGAAGAAGCCACCCAGACCATCACCGTGACCGGTACCGTCGGCGGCGACGCCCGCGAAGGCGACACCGTTACCCTGACCGTGGGTGACGAGACCTTTACTGGTACCGTGGCAGAAGATCTGACTTACGCCATCGAAGTCCCCGGCTCACTGCTGGCGGACAACGACAGCGTCAGCGCAGAAGTCACCGGTACCGACGAGGCGGGTAACGACTACCGCGCTGAGGCCGATCGTGACTACGGCGTCAACCTGGACGCCACGGCCACCATCACCATCGACACCATCGCCGGTGACGACGTGATCAACGGTGAAGAAGCCACCCAGACCATCACCGTGACCGGTACCGTCGGCGGCGACGCCCGCGAAGGCGACACCGTTACCCTGACCGTGGGTGACGAGACCTTTACTGGTACCGTGGCAGAAGATCTGACTTACGCCATCGATGTCCCCGGCTCACTGCTGGCGGACAACGACAGCGTTACCGCAGAAGTCACCGGTACCGACGAGGCGGGCAACGACTACCGCGCCGACGCGGACCGTGACTACGGCGTCAACCTGGAGGCCACCGCCACCATCACCATCGACACCATCGCCGGTGACGACGTGATCAACGGTGAAGAAGCCACCCAGACCATCACCGTGACCGGTACCGTCGGCGGCGACGCCCGCGAAGGTGACACTGTCACCCTGACCGTGGGCGACGAGACCTTCACTGGCCAAGTCACCACCGACAGCGCTGGCAACCTGATCTACGCCATCGATGTCCCCGGCTCACTGCTGGCGGACAACGACAGCGTTACCGCAGAAGTCACCGGTACCGACGAGGCGGGCAACGACTACCGCGCCGAAGCCGACCGTGACTACGGCGTCAACCTGGAGGCCACCGCCACCATCACCATCGACACCATCGCCGGTGACGACGTGATCAACGGTGAAGAAGCCACCCAGACCATCACCGTGACCGGTACCGTCGGCGGCGACGCCCGCGAAGGTGACACTGTCACCCTGACCGTGGGCGACGAGACCTTCACTGGCCAAGTCACCACCGACAGCGCTGGCAACCTGATCTACGCCATCGATGTCCCCGGCTCACTGCTGGCGGACAACGACAGCGTTACCGCAGAAGTCACCGGTACCGACGAGGCGGGTAACGACTACCGCGCCGACGCGGACCGTGACTACGGCGTCAACCTGGAGGCCACCGCCACCATCACCATCGACACCATCGCCGGTGACGACGTGATCAACGGTGAAGAAGCCACCCAGACCATCACCGTGACCGGTACCGTCGGCGGCGACGCCCGCGAAGGTGACACTGTCACCCTGACCGTGGGCGACGAGACCTTCACTGGCCAAGTCACCACCGACAGCGCTGGCAACCTGATCTACGCCATCGATGTCCCCGGCTCACTGCTGGCGGACAACGACAGCGTCAACGCAGAAGTCACCGGTACCGACGAGGCGGGTAACGACTACCGCGCCGACGCGGACCGTGACTACGGCGTCAACCTGGAGGCCACCGCCACCATCACCATCGACACCATCGCCGGTGACGACGTGATCAACGGTGAAGAAGCCACCCAGACCATCACCGTGACCGGTACCGTCGGCGGCGACGCCCGCGAAGGTGACACTGTCACCCTGACCGTGGGCGACGAGACCTTCACTGGCCAAGTCACCACCGACAGCGCTGGCAACCTGATCTACGCCATCGATGTCCCCGGCTCACTGCTGGCGGACAACGACAGCGTTACCGCAGAAGTCACCGGTACCGACGAGGCGGGTAACGACTACCGCGCCGACGCGGACCGTGACTACGGCGTCAACCTGGAGGCCACCGCCACCATCACCATCGACACCATCGCCGGTGACGACGTGATCAACGGTGAAGAAGCCACCCAGACCATCACCGTGACCGGTACCGTCGGCGGCGACGCCCGCGAAGGTGACACTGTCACCCTGACCGTGGGCGACGAGACCTTCACTGGCCAAGTCACCACCGACAGCGCTGGCAACCTGATCTACGCCATCGATGTCCCCGGCTCACTGCTGGCGGACAACGACAGCGTCAACGCAGAAGTCACCGGTACCGACGAGGCGGGTAACGACTACCGCGCCGACGCGGACCGTGACTACGGCGTCAACCTGGAGGCCACCGCCACCATCACCATCGACACCATCGCCGGTGACGACGTGATCAACGGTGAAGAAGCCACCCAGACCATCACCGTGACCGGTACCGTCGGCGGCGACGCCCGCGAAGGTGACACTGTCACCCTGACCGTGGGCGACGAGACCTTCACTGGCCAAGTCACCACCGACAGCGCTGGCAACCTGATCTACGCCATCGATGTCCCCGGCTCACTGCTGGCGGACAACGACAGCGTTACCGCAGAAGTCACCGGTACCGACGAGGCGGGTAACGACTACCGCGCCGACGCGGACCGTGACTACGGCGTCAACCTGGAGGCCACCGCCACCATCACCATCGACACCATCGCCGGTGACGACGTGATCAACGGTGAAGAAGCCACCCAGACCATCACCGTGACCGGTACCGTCGGCGGCGACGCCCGCGAAGGTGACACTGTCACCCTGACCGTGGGCGACGAGACCTTCACTGGCCAAGTCACCACCGACAGCGCTGGCAACCTGATCTACGCCATCGATGTCCCCGGCTCACTGCTGGCGGACAACGACAGCGTTACCGCAGAAGTCACCGGTACCGACGAGGCGGGCAACGACTACCGCGCCGACGCGGACCGTGACTACGGCGTCAACCTGGAGGCCACCGCCACCATCACCATCGACACCATCGCCGGTGACGACGTGATCAACGGTGAAGAAGCCACCCAGACCATCACCGTGACCGGTACCGTCGGCGGCGACGCCCGCGAAGGTGACACTGTCACCCTGACCGTGGGCGACGAGACCTTCACTGGCCAAGTCACCACCGACAGCGCTGGCAACCTGATCTACGCCATCGATGTCCCCGGCTCACTGCTGGCGGACAACGACAGCGTTACCGCAGAAGTCACCGGTACCGACGAGGCGGGCAACGACTACCGCGCCGACGCGGACCGTGACTACGGCGTCAACCTGGAGGCCACCGCCACCATCACCATCGACACCATCGCCGGTGACGACGTGATCAACGGTGAAGAAGCCACCCAGACCATCACCGTGACCGGTACCGTCGGCGGCGACGCCCGCGAAGGTGACACTGTCACCCTGACCGTGGGCGACGAGACCTTCACTGGCCAAGTCACCACCGACAGCGCTGGCAACCTGATCTACGCCATCGATGTCCCCGGCTCACTGCTGGCGGACAACGACAGCGTTACCGCAGAAGTCACCGGTACCGACGAGGCGGGTAACGACTACCGCGCCGACGCGGACCGTGACTACGGCGTCAACCTGGAGGCCACCGCCACCATCACCATCGACACCATCGCCGGTGACGACGTGATCAACGGTGAAGAAGCCACCCAGACCATCACCGTGACCGGTACCGTCGGCGGCGACGCCCGCGAAGGTGACACTGTCACCCTGACCGTGGGCGACGAGACCTTCACTGGCCAAGTCACCACCGACAGCGCTGGCAACCTGATCTACGCCATCGATGTCCCCGGCTCACTGCTGGCGGACAACGACAGCGTTACCGCAGAAGTCACCGGTACCGACGAGGCGGGTAACGACTACCGCGCCGACGCGGACCGTGACTACGGCGTCAACCTGGAGGCCACCGCCACCATCACCATCGACACCATCGCCGGTGACGACGTGATCAACGGTGAAGAAGCCACCCAGACCATCACCGTGACCGGTACCGTCGGCGGCGACGCCCGCGAAGGTGACACTGTCACCCTGACCGTGGGCGACGAGACCTTCACTGGCCAAGTCACCACCGACAGCGCTGGCAACCTGATCTACGCCATCGATGTCCCCGGCTCACTGCTGGCGGACAACGACAGCGTTACCGCAGAAGTCACCGGTACCGACGAGGCGGGCAACGACTACCGCGCCGAAGCGGACCGTGACTACGGCGTCAACCTGGAGGCCACCGCCACCATCACCATCGACACCATCGCCGGTGACGACGTGATCAACGGTGAAGAAGCCACCCAGACCATCACCGTGACCGGTACCGTCGGCGGCGACGCCCGCGAAGGTGACACTGTCACCCTGACCGTGGGCGACGAGACCTTCACTGGCCAAGTCACCACCGACAGCGCTGGCAACCTGATCTACGCCATCGATGTCCCCGGCTCACTGCTGGCGGACAACGACAGCGTTACCGCAGAAGTCACCGGTACCGACGAGGCGGGTAACGACTACCGCGCCGACGCGGACCGTGACTACGGCGTCAACCTGGAGGCCACCGCCACCATCACCATCGACACCATCGCCGGTGACGACGTGATCAACGGTGAAGAAGCCACCCAGACCATCACCGTGACCGGTACCGTCGGCGGCGACGCCCGCGAAGGTGACACTGTCACCCTGACCGTGGGCGACGAGACCTTCACTGGCCAAGTCACCACCGACAGCGCTGGCAACCTGATCTACGCCATCGATGTCCCCGGCTCACTGCTGGCGGACAACGACAGCGTTACCGCAGAAGTCACCGGTACCGACGAGGCGGGTAACGACTACCGCGCCGACGCGGACCGTGACTACGGCGTCAACCTGGAGGCCACCGCCACCATCACCATCGACACCATCGCCGGTGACGACGTGATCAACGGTGAAGAAGCCACCCAGACCATCACCGTGACCGGTACCGTCGGCGGCGACGCCCGCGAAGGTGACACTGTCACCCTGACCGTGGGCGACGAGACCTTCACTGGCCAAGTCACCACCGACAGCGCTGGCAACCTGATCTACGCCATCGATGTCCCCGGCTCACTGCTGGCGGACAACGACAGCGTTACCGCAGAAGTCACCGGTACCGACGAGGCGGGCAACGACTACCGCGCCGAAGCGGACCGTGACTACGGCGTCAACCTGGAGGCCACCGCCACCATCACCATCGACACCATCGCCGGTGACGACGTGATCAACGGTGAAGAAGCCACCCAGACCATCACCGTGACCGGTACCGTCGGCGGCGACGCCCGCGAAGGTGACACTGTCACCCTGACCGTGGGCGACGAGACCTTCACTGGCCAAGTCACCACCGACAGCGCTGGCAACCTGATCTACGCCATCGATGTCCCCGGCTCACTGCTGGCGGACAACGACAGCGTTACCGCAGAAGTCACCGGTACCGACGAGGCGGGTAACGACTACCGCGCCGACGCGGACCGTGACTACGGCGTCAACCTGGAGGCCACCGCCACCATCACCATCGACACCATCGCCGGTGACGACGTGATCAACGGTGAAGAAGCCACCCAGACCATCACCGTGACCGGTACCGTCGGCGGCGACGCCCGCGAAGGTGACACTGTCACCCTGACCGTGGGCGACGAGACCTTCACTGGCCAAGTCACCACCGACAGCGCTGGCAACCTGATCTACGCCATCGATGTCCCCGGCTCACTGCTGGCGGACAACGACAGCGTTACCGCAGAAGTCACCGGTACCGACGAGGCGGGTAACGACTACCGCGCCGACGCGGACCGTGACTACGGCGTCAACCTGGAGGCCACCGCCACCATCACCATCGACACCATCGCCGGTGACGACGTGATCAACGGTGAAGAAGCCACCCAGACCATCACCGTGACCGGTACCGTCGGCGGCGACGCCCGCGAAGGTGACACTGTCACCCTGACCGTGGGCGACGAGACCTTCACTGGCCAAGTCACCACCGACAGCGCTGGCAACCTGATCTACGCCATCGATGTCCCCGGCTCACTGCTGGCGGACAACGACAGCGTTACCGCAGAAGTCACCGGTACCGACGAGGCGGGTAACGACTACCGCGCCGACGCGGACCGTGACTACGGCGTCAACCTGGAGGCCACCGCCACCATCACCATCGACACCATCGCCGGTGACGACGTGATCAACGGTGAAGAAGCCACCCAGACCATCACCGTGACCGGTACCGTCGGCGGCGACGCCCGCGAAGGTGACACTGTCACCCTGACCGTGGGCGACGAGACCTTCACTGGCCAAGTCACCACCGACAGCGCTGGCAACCTGATCTACGCCATCGATGTCCCCGGCTCACTGCTGGCGGACAACGACAGCGTTACCGCAGAAGTCACCGGTACCGACGAGGCGGGTAACGACTACCGCGCCGACGCGGACCGTGACTACGGCGTCAACCTGGAGGCCACCGCCACCATCACCATCGACACCATCGCCGGTGACGACGTGATCAACGGTGAAGAAGCCACCCAGACCATCACCGTGACCGGTACCGTCGGCGGCGACGCCCGCGAAGGTGACACTGTCACCCTGACCGTGGGCGACGAGACCTTCACTGGCCAAGTCACCACCGACAGCGCTGGCAACCTGATCTACGCCATCGATGTCCCCGGCTCACTGCTGGCGGACAACGACAGCGTTACCGCAGAAGTCACCGGTACCGACGAGGCGGGTAACGACTACCGCGCCGACGCGGACCGTGACTACGGCGTCAACCTGGAGGCCACCGCCACCATCACCATCGACACCATCGCCGGTGACGACGTGATCAACGGTGAAGAAGCCACCCAGACCATCACCGTGACCGGTACCGTCGGCGGCGACGCCCGCGAAGGTGACACTGTCACCCTGACCGTGGGCGACGAGACCTTCACTGGCCAAGTCACCACCGACAGCGCTGGCAACCTGATCTACGCCATCGATGTCCCCGGCTCACTGCTGGCGGACAACGACAGCGTCAACGCAGAAGTCACCGGTACCGACGAGGCGGGCAACGACTACCGCGCCGACGCGGACCGTGACTACGGCGTCAACCTGGAGGCCACCGCCACCATCACCATCGACACCATCGCCGGTGACGACGTGATCAACGGTGAAGAAGCCACCCAGACCATCACCGTGACCGGTACCGTCGGCGGCGACGCCCGCGAAGGTGACACTGTCACCCTGACCGTGGGCGACGAGACCTTCACTGGCCAAGTCACCACCGACAGCGCTGGCAACCTGATCTACGCCATCGATGTCCCCGGCTCACTGCTGGCGGACAACGACAGCGTTACCGCAGAAGTCACCGGTACCGACGAGGCGGGTAACGACTACCGCGCCGACGCGGACCGTGACTACGGCGTCAACCTGGAGGCCACCGCCACCATCACCATCGACACCATCGCCGGTGACGACGTGATCAACGGTGAAGAAGCCACCCAGACCATCACCGTGACCGGTACCGTCGGCGGCGACGCCCGCGAAGGTGACACTGTCACCCTGACCGTGGGCGACGAGACCTTCACTGGCCAAGTCACCACCGACAGCGCTGGCAACCTGATCTACGCCATCGATGTCCCCGGCTCACTGCTGGCGGACAACGACAGCGTTACCGCAGAAGTCACCGGTACCGACGAGGCGGGTAACGACTACCGCGCCGACGCGGACCGTGACTACGGCGTCAACCTGGAGGCCACCGCCACCATCACCATCGACACCATCGCCGGTGACGACGTGATCAACGGTGAAGAAGCCACCCAGACCATCACCGTGACCGGTACCGTCGGCGGCGACGCCCGCGAAGGTGACACTGTCACCCTGACCGTGGGCGACGAGACCTTCACTGGCCAAGTCACCACCGACAGCGCTGGCAACCTGATCTACGCCATCGATGTCCCCGGCTCACTGCTGGCGGACAACGACAGCGTTACCGCAGAAGTCACCGGTACCGACGAGGCGGGCAACGACTACCGCGCCGACGCGGACCGTGACTACGGCGTCAACCTGGAGGCCACCGCCACCATCACCATCGACACCATCGCCGGTGACGACGTGATCAACGGTGAAGAAGCCACCCAGACCATCACCGTGACCGGTACCGTCGGCGGCGACGCCCGCGAAGGTGACACTGTCACCCTGACCGTGGGCGACGAGACCTTCACTGGCCAAGTCACCACCGACAGCGCTGGCAACCTGATCTACGCCATCGATGTCCCCGGCTCACTGCTGGCGGACAACGACAGCGTTACCGCAGAAGTCACCGGTACCGACGAGGCGGGCAACGACTACCGCGCCGAAGCCGACCGTGACTACGGCGTCAACCTGGAGGCCACCGCCACCATCACCATCGACACCATCGCCGGTGACGACGTGATCAACGGTGAAGAAGCCACCCAGACCATCACCGTGACCGGTACCGTCGGCGGCGACGCCCGCGAAGGTGACACTGTCACCCTGACCGTGGGCGACGAGACCTTCACTGGCCAAGTCACCACCGACAGCGCTGGCAACCTGATCTACGCCATCGATGTCCCCGGCTCACTGCTGGCGGACAACGACAGCGTTACCGCAGAAGTCACCGGTACCGACGAGGCGGGTAACGACTACCGCGCCGACGCGGACCGTGACTACGGCGTCAACCTGGAGGCCACCGCCACCATCACCATCGACACCATCGCCGGTGACGACGTGATCAACGGTGAAGAAGCCACCCAGACCATCACCGTGACCGGTACCGTCGGCGGCGACGCCCGCGAAGGTGACACTGTCACCCTGACCGTGGGCGACGAGACCTTCACTGGCCAAGTCACCACCGACAGCGCTGGCAACCTGATCTACGCCATCGATGTCCCCGGCTCACTGCTGGCGGACAACGACAGCGTTACCGCAGAAGTCACCGGTACCGACGAGGCGGGCAACGACTACCGCGCCGACGCGGACCGTGACTACGGCGTCAACCTGGAGGCCACCGCCACCATCACCATCGACACCATCGCCGGTGACGACGTGATCAACGGTGAAGAAGCCACCCAGACCATCACCGTGACCGGTACCGTCGGCGGCGACGCCCGCGAAGGTGACACTGTCACCCTGACCGTGGGCGACGAGACCTTCACTGGCCAAGTCACCACCGACAGCGCTGGCAACCTGATCTACGCCATCGATGTCCCCGGCTCACTGCTGGCGGACAACGACAGCGTTACCGCAGAAGTCACCGGTACCGACGAGGCGGGTAACGACTACCGCGCCGACGCGGACCGTGACTACGGCGTCAACCTGGAGGCCACCGCCACCATCACCATCGACACCATCGCCGGTGACGACGTGATCAACGGTGAAGAAGCCACCCAGACCATCACCGTGACCGGTACCGTCGGCGGCGACGCCCGCGAAGGTGACACTGTCACCCTGACCGTGGGCGACGAGACCTTCACTGGCCAAGTCACCACCGACAGCGCTGGCAACCTGATCTACGCCATCGATGTCCCCGGCTCACTGCTGGCGGACAACGACAGCGTTACCGCAGAAGTCACCGGTACCGACGAGGCGGGTAACGACTACCGCGCCGACGCGGACCGTGACTACGGCGTCAACCTGGAGGCCACCGCCACCATCACCATCGACACCATCGCCGGTGACGACGTGATCAACGGTGAAGAAGCCACCCAGACCATCACCGTGACCGGTACCGTCGGCGGCGACGCCCGCGAAGGTGACACTGTCACCCTGACCGTGGGCGACGAGACCTTCACTGGCCAAGTCACCACCGACAGCGCTGGCAACCTGATCTACGCCATCGATGTCCCCGGCTCACTGCTGGCGGACAACGACAGCGTTACCGCAGAAGTCACCGGTACCGACGAGGCGGGTAACGACTACCGCGCCGACGCGGACCGTGACTACGGCGTCAACCTGGAGGCCACCGCCACCATCACCATCGACACCATCGCCGGTGACGACGTGATCAACGGTGAAGAAGCCACCCAGACCATCACCGTGACCGGTACCGTCGGCGGCGACGCCCGCGAAGGTGACACTGTCACCCTGACCGTGGGCGACGAGACCTTCACTGGCCAAGTCACCACCGACAGCGCTGGCAACCTGATCTACGCCATCGATGTCCCCGGCTCACTGCTGGCGGACAACGACAGCGTTACCGCAGAAGTCACCGGTACCGACGAGGCGGGCAACGACTACCGCGCCGACGCGGACCGTGACTACGGCGTCAACCTGGAGGCCACCGCCACCATCACCATCGACACCATCGCCGGTGACGACGTGATCAACGGTGAAGAAGCCACCCAGACCATCACCGTGACCGGTACCGTCGGCGGCGACGCCCGCGAAGGTGACACTGTCACCCTGACCGTGGGCGACGAGACCTTCACTGGCCAAGTCACCACCGACAGCGCTGGCAACCTGATCTACGCCATCGATGTCCCCGGCTCACTGCTGGCGGACAACGACAGCGTTACCGCAGAAGTCACCGGTACCGACGAGGCGGGCAACGACTACCGCGCCGAAGCGGACCGTGACTACGGCGTCAACCTGGAGGCCACCGCCACCATCACCATCGACACCATCGCCGGTGACGACGTGATCAACGGTGAAGAAGCCACCCAGACCATCACCGTGACCGGTACCGTCGGCGGCGACGCCCGCGAAGGTGACACTGTCACCCTGACCGTGGGCGACGAGACCTTCACTGGCCAAGTCACCACCGACAGCGCTGGCAACCTGATCTACGCCATCGATGTCCCCGGCTCACTGCTGGCGGACAACGACAGCGTTACCGCAGAAGTCACCGGTACCGACGAGGCGGGTAACGACTACCGCGCCGACGCGGACCGTGACTACGGCGTCAACCTGGAGGCCACCGCCACCATCACCATCGACACCATCGCCGGTGACGACGTGATCAACGGTGAAGAAGCCACCCAGACCATCACCGTGACCGGTACCGTCGGCGGCGACGCCCGCGAAGGTGACACTGTCACCCTGACCGTGGGCGACGAGACCTTCACTGGCCAAGTCACCACCGACAGCGCTGGCAACCTGATCTACGCCATCGATGTCCCCGGCTCACTGCTGGCGGACAACGACAGCGTTACCGCAGAAGTCACCGGTACCGACGAGGCGGGTAACGACTACCGCGCCGACGCGGACCGTGACTACGGCGTCAACCTGGAGGCCACCGCCACCATCACCATCGACACCATCGCCGGTGACGACGTGATCAACGGTGAAGAAGCCACCCAGACCATCACCGTGACCGGTACCGTCGGCGGCGACGCCCGCGAAGGTGACACTGTCACCCTGACCGTGGGCGACGAGACCTTCACTGGCCAAGTCACCACCGACAGCGCTGGCAACCTGATCTACGCCATCGATGTCCCCGGCTCACTGCTGGCGGACAACGACAGCGTTACCGCAGAAGTCACCGGTACCGACGAGGCGGGCAACGACTACCGCGCCGACGCGGACCGTGACTACGGCGTCAACCTGGAGGCCACCGCCACCATCACCATCGACACCATCGCCGGTGACGACGTGATCAACGGTGAAGAAGCCACCCAGACCATCACCGTGACCGGTACCGTCGGCGGCGACGCCCGCGAAGGTGACACTGTCACCCTGACCGTGGGCGACGAGACCTTCACTGGCCAAGTCACCACCGACAGCGCTGGCAACCTGATCTACGCCATCGATGTCCCCGGCTCACTGCTGGCGGACAACGACAGCGTTACCGCAGAAGTCACCGGTACCGACGAGGCGGGCAACGACTACCGCGCCGAAGCCGACCGTGACTACGGCGTCAACCTGGAGGCCACCGCCACCATCACCATCGACACCATCGCCGGTGACGACGTGATCAACGGTGAAGAAGCCACCCAGACCATCACCGTGACCGGTACCGTCGGCGGCGACGCCCGCGAAGGTGACACTGTCACCCTGACCGTGGGCGACGAGACCTTCACTGGCCAAGTCACCACCGACAGCGCTGGCAACCTGATCTACGCCATCGATGTCCCCGGCTCACTGCTGGCGGACAACGACAGCGTTACCGCAGAAGTCACCGGTACCGACGAGGCGGGTAACGACTACCGCGCCGACGCGGACCGTGACTACGGCGTCAACCTGGAGGCCACCGCCACCATCACCATCGACACCATCGCCGGTGACGACGTGATCAACGGTGAAGAAGCCACCCAGACCATCACCGTGACCGGTACCGTCGGCGGCGACGCCCGCGAAGGTGACACTGTCACCCTGACCGTGGGCGACGAGACCTTCACTGGCCAAGTCACCACCGACAGCGCTGGCAACCTGATCTACGCCATCGATGTCCCCGGCTCACTGCTGGCGGACAACGACAGCGTCAACGCAGAAGTCACCGGTACCGACGAGGCGGGTAACGACTACCGCGCCGACGCGGACCGTGACTACGGCGTCAACCTGGAGGCCACCGCCACCATCACCATCGACACCATCGCCGGTGACGACGTGATCAACGGTGAAGAAGCCACCCAGACCATCACCGTGACCGGTACCGTCGGCGGCGACGCCCGCGAAGGTGACACTGTCACCCTGACCGTGGGCGACGAGACCTTCACTGGCCAAGTCACCACCGACAGCGCTGGCAACCTGATCTACGCCATCGATGTCCCCGGCTCACTGCTGGCGGACAACGACAGCGTTACCGCAGAAGTCACCGGTACCGACGAGGCGGGTAACGACTACCGCGCCGACGCGGACCGTGACTACGGCGTCAACCTGGAGGCCACCGCCACCATCACCATCGACACCATCGCCGGTGACGACGTGATCAACGGTGAAGAAGCCACCCAGACCATCACCGTGACCGGTACCGTCGGCGGCGACGCCCGCGAAGGTGACACTGTCACCCTGACCGTGGGCGACGAGACCTTCACTGGCCAAGTCACCACCGACAGCGCTGGCAACCTGATCTACGCCATCGATGTCCCCGGCTCACTGCTGGCGGACAACGACAGCGTCAACGCAGAAGTCACCGGTACCGACGAGGCGGGTAACGACTACCGCGCCGAAGCGGACCGTGACTACGGCGTTGATGTTACTCCACCGTCTGTAGTTGTTTCGCTACTAGGCGCGGGTGAAGATGATATCTACAACATCGATGAGATTGCTGCTGGCGAGCCGGATAGTGTAGAGGCTTTAGTTACGTTCCAAGAGGGTACTGAGGTTGGCGATACGCTGGTTGTTAAAGATGGAGGTGGTAACACGCTGACTACTGTGGTGTTGGAGCAGCAAGACATTGATAACGGTGTCGTTGTCTGGGTAGCAGTTAGTCAAGGTGCGACTAACGTTAGTGTTAGCGCAACGGTCACTGATCCGGCTGGCAACAGTGCTAGCGATGATGACATTAAAGGCGTAGCTAACGTTGCGCCAGAAGCCACCATCACCATAGATGCACTTTTTGGTGGTGATGATTTCCTTAGCAACAGTGAGGCTCAAGAAGGGCAATCAATCACCGGTTCCGTTGGTGGTGATGCTAAAGCTGGCGATACGGTTGAGGTTACGATTGGTGGGCAGACTTATCTCACGGAGGTCAACCAAGATGGTAGTTCCTGGGAAGTTAATGTGCCCAGTAATAAAGTGGTTGGGCTAGTTTCCGGAGATGTGACTGCTAGCGTTGTAGGCAATGACCAGTTCGGTAATGTCTACGAGGCAGAGGCTGATCGTTCATTTGAGGTACAACCACCTGCTTCGCTCAATGTAGGGGGCAATGGAGATGATGTAATTGAAAGTGGCGGGGGGGATGATGTCATCCTTGGTGATCGTGGAGGAAAAGTCACCATTATTGACCCGGCTACTAACTATAATATCTCCCTAATTGTCGATGTCTCGGGAAGTATGAATGCTGCTTCGGGAACGCCTGGCTTGAACCTTATGGAGTTGACCAAGCAGTCGTTGGTTAACTTGGCGAACCAATTGAAAGATCATGAAGGTACGATCAATGTTCAGCTAGTGCCTTTCTCTACCCATGCCTCCAGTGTGTTAACTATTCAGGGGCTTGATGAAACGAATGTTCACCAGTTGATTGCATCAATTGATACGCTTTCAGCGGATGGTGGCACAAACTACCAGGCTGCCTTCGAGCAGTCGGTGGCTTGGTTTAATGCTCAGAATGGGCAGCAGATACCGGATGAATTTGAAAACCTGACCTATTTCCTGACTGATGGTGATCCTACATTCTACTATGATCAGTCTGGTAACTTGAGGGGCCCGGGACACAGGACTGACTTCGACACCTTTGAAGCATCAGTAAAAGCATTTGAAGGGTTATCAAGTACATCTTCAGTCAATGCCATAGGTATTGGAAATGATGTGTCAGAAAACTATCTGCGGTTCTTTGATAACACTGAGATTGAAGGGATCGGGTCTGAGAGCTTTGTTGTCGGGCAGCAGTATGTTGGTCGCTGGCCATTTGGCAGATGGGAAGATGTTGTTCGCTCTGTCTCTGGTCCAGTTGGTGAAGTTGATATAGTTAATAACGCCAGCGACCTAGCCGCAGCTCTAGAGGGAAGTTCGGAATTTGATGATCTAGAAGATCTAGGAGATGACGTCCTGTTGGGTGGCGGTGGCAATGATATTATCTTTGGTGACACCATTAATACCGATCACCTTGAGTGGACTAATGGAGATACTGGCGTCTTCTATGGCGCTGGTAGCCATGATGGTTTGGGTTACCAAGGACTTCGTGACTACTTAAGGTGGGAAGTTAATAACGGCGCAGCACCTGAAGAGGGCCAGATTATTGACTACATTCGAGGCAACTGGGAGTCTTTAGTCGATTCCGCACGCACACAAGGTGGTAACAATACCTTGGATGGTGGCGAGGGTGATGATGTGCTCATCGGTGGTGCCGGAAATGACACCTTGATCGGGGGCGAGGGCAATGACATTCTCATTGGTGGTTCAGGTGACGATATTTTCCTGTGGCAGGATGGTGACCAAGGCACAGCGGGCGCCCCGGCGGTTGACGTTGTGAGGGATTTTGGTAACGGTAATAATATCTTGGATATTGCCGACCTGCTCCAAGGTGAAGAGGATGCGGTTGATCTGAGCACCTATATTGTTGCAGAGCAAGAGGGCAACGACACAGTACTTTACTTAAACTCTCAAGGTGGCTTGGCTGGTGATAAAGAGAATGCTGATCAAGTCATACGGCTAGAGGGCAAGACCTTTGCTGACTTTGGTGGAGGGAGTACTTCTCAACAAGTGATCGACTTTATGATCCAACACGGTAAGCTCGAGATTGATCAATAACCTCTAGGCGATTTTATAAGGCCGCCCAATGGGCGGCCTTGTTAATCATATGCTTAAGCGCTTTTACTTCCATGGGGAAGCCGCTATGTTCTATGTCAAACGCAATGCACAGGGAGAAATCGTGATGCTCAGCAAGGAGCCATCGCTAGAGTGCAATGATACCGTCGCGGGAGACTCGCCAGAAGTATTCGCCTTTCTTGCTGGACAAGCGGGGGGGGCTTCGCAGTTTATTGCTTCTGATTTAGCTTTCGTGCGCGTAGTTGAGGATCTGCTGGAAGTTCTGCTGGCAAAGGGCGTGCTTAGCTTTACCGATTTGCCACCAGCGGCGCAAAGCAAGGTGATGGAGCGCAAATCGCTGCGTGCTAAGAATGATATCAACTTGATTAGTGATGATGGTGGAGTCATCTAGCGCGACATGGTGAATAATGCCGCGTAAGCCTTGATCTTCGGTACTGATTAAACAGAGCGTACCCCAGGACCTGTTGCACCATCTAGACCTGCACGGAAGAGGCTATCAAGTTCTGCCTGCTCTATAACTCCCTCTGCGATCACTTGAATGCCTAGTGAGTGGCAAAGCGTAGCCATACCTCGAACAATGGTCTGTTGTTCATTAGAGGTATGAATTCCACGAATCAAGCTGCTGTCCACTTTTAGGTAAGTAAGTCCTACATCATGAAGGTCGGCAAGTTTCGTAAACTCAGCGCCTACGTGCTCAATTCCGAACTGGCAGCCAAGTGGTCTTAGGGCCGTGCACAAACCACGTAAACTGCCTATCGCATGGGCGTTCAATACAGCGGGCACTTCAAAGCAAAGCTGCTTGGCGAGCTGGGGCTGCTTCTCCAGTAGTGCTCTTAGTTCAGTAACAAATTGCGCATTGGTAATAGAGGCTATAGAAAGATTGATCCCCAGCTTGTGCTCGGGATCCATCGCTAGCTGCGCAAAGGATTTTTTGACTACAGCAAGATCAAGTGCTGGTTCTAAGTTGAAGCGTGACACCCAGGGAATAAACACGCCTGCTGTTTGCCATTCGTTTGCAAGTTCTAAGCGGGCAGGGCACTCGTAGTGAAGTACATTATTATGGGCGTCAGTTACTGGGAAGTAGGCCAGCTGTGGCCCTTGGCTAATAGCGTTATTGAGTGCAGTACGCCATTCGGCATGGTTGTTAAACAACGAGCCTTGCTGGCCTTCACGGATGACAATACGATTGTGCGCGCTGTCACTTTCTGCTTCTGCTAGTGCATCATCTAAAGTGGCTAGCAGGGTGCCGCGCTCATCGTGGGGGGTGTAGGCTACAATGGCAGCTGGTATACGCACCATCTCACGGGGAACGTCTACAGCTACTATTTCAAGTACTGGCTCAAGTACTTGGTCGAGTGCATGGCGGACAAGCGGAGCGAGCTTGCTGGCACTCTCTTGTAACGGCAATAACAGTAGAAAGTCACTGCCATTCAGGCGGCCAATTAAGGCTTCTTCTGAGCTGCCATCCAACTGCGAAAGCTGTTGGACAAGAGCACGGAGTAGGTTATCAGTTGCTTGATGGCCTAGCTGCTCGTTTAGTTGCTCTAGAGTTTGAACTCGCACCATCAGCGTTAGACCTGTGGCGCGAGCATCATCGCTGCCCAGCAGGGATGCTAGCCTTCCCATAAAGACATCACGGTTCAGTGCGCCGGTTACTCGGTCATGTTGAAGGTCGCGGCGCAGCTCGTCTAATTTCTGGCTCTCTTGGCTAAGCATATGGTGTACGTTAGCAGAGAGAATGTTCATGGCTTGGGCAACTTCGCGTAACTCTAGTGTGCGTGGCTCTTTGATGGTTGTGAAGCGGCGGGCGCTAATATCTTTTGCTTGAGCAACCACGCGCACCAATGGGTGTTTAATACCACGTACAAGTACCGTGGCAATGGCCAAGCTGATCGATCCGGCTAGTAAAAACCAGCCCGCCAATTCGAGCATGCTGCGCCATAACGAGGCATAAGCAAAACTGTGTTGGCTTTCAAGCTCTAGGGTGCCAAATTGCCGCCAGCCATCTTGCACGGTGGCGATGCCGGTGGGTACGTTAAATTTAATTAAGCTGCGAAACCATGCAGGCACGTCACCGCTATATTCGCTGGCAGAGCGTTCAATGAGCACATTATTTTCGGTGTCCCGTAGAATAATACTGCGGTAGTAGCCGGTATCAAACTGCGCTGCAATGAGCAGCTCAAGGATAACAATATCTTTATCGAGCTGGCTCATTGAGAGCGCAAGCGCGGTAGCATTATCTTCGTTTTTGATGCGCACTTCCTGCTCAATATAGTCGCGACTTGATGCGATGCTGATAGCAAGGCTACCGACAAACGAAAGCAACAGTAGCGCAATAATGGCCAGCCAAAGCTGTTTAATAAGCGACATGGTGCCCAGATCCTCTTAAATGAAGCCTTGTGATTGCATGCGTTCAACCACGCTACGCCAGCGAGATAG